>CANFLX010000004.1 GCA_947447985.1 Comamonadaceae bacterium | reverse complement strand
GTGGCGAAGGGAGGCATGTTGTAGTGCAGCATGAAGCGGTCTTCGTAGTCGCCGCTCAGGGCGTCAATACGCTGGGCATCGCGCTCGGTGCCCAAGGTGGTTACGACCAGGGCCTGGGTTTCACCCCGGGTAAACAAGGCCGAACCGTGGGTGCGGGGCAGCACGCTGTTGCGGATTTCAATGGCGCGCACGGTGCGGGTGTCGCGGCCGTCAATACGGGGCTCGCCTGCCAAAATTTGGCTGCGAACGATCTTGGCTTCGATTTCAAACAACAGGCCTTCAACCGCCACGCTGTCAAATGCAGCGCCTTCGGCTTTGAGGGCGGCCATCACGTCCGCGTAGGCGCTGCGGCAGGCTTGGGTGCGGGCTTGCTTGTTGCGGATTTGGTAGGCAGCCACCAGCTTGTCTTTGGCCAGGGCGTCGATCTTGGCGATCAGGGCCTCGTCCTTGGCGGGGGCTTTCCAGTCCCACAACGGTTTGCCGGCTTCACGCACCAGGTCGTGGATGGCGCTGACGGCGATGTTGCCTTGCTCATGGCCGAACACCACGGCGCCCAGCATGATCTCTTCGGACAACTGCATGGCTTCGGACTCGACCATCAACACAGCCGCTTCGGTACCGGCCACCACCAGGTCCAGGATGGAATCTTTGCGCTGGGTTTGGCCGGGGTTCAAGACGTACTGGCCGTTCACGTAGCCCACGCGGGCTGCGCCAATGGGGCCATTGAAAGGCACGCCGCTGATCGACAGGGCAGCGCTCACAGCAATCAGGGCGGCGATGTCGGCATCGACTTCGGGGTTGAGCGACACGGTGTGCACCACAACGTGCACTTCGTTGAAGAAGCCTTCGGGGAACAGAGGGCGGATCGGGCGGTCGATCAGGCGGCTGGTGAGCGTCTCGAATTCGCTGGGGCGGCCTTCGCGCTTGAAGAAGCTGCCAGGAATCTTGCCTGCGGCATAGCTTTTCTCAAGGTAGTCCACGGTCAAGGGGAAGAAATCCTGGCCGGCTTTGCCTTCGGTCTTGGCAACCACAGTGGCCAAAACGACGGTGCCGTCCATGTCCAACAGCACAGCGCCGGTGGATTGGCGAGCGATTTCGCCGGTTTCCATGGTGACCGTGTGCTGGCCCCATTGGAAGGTTTTGCTAACTTTTTTGAACATTGTCATGGTGTGTCTCAGTCGTAATGCAGGCCCACATGGGCCCATCGGGAGTCAACGGGAGGTGCAGGCCACCTCACCCAAGCCCGGATTCAACTTCACAGTCCACGATGCCATTCCAGAGCCCCTTGGGCATAAATTGCTCTGGAATGACACAGCTTCGTTCTGTTTAAGCCGTCTCCGAAGTAAAAAACGCCTGAGCTAGTGACCTAACTCAGGCGTTTGTCCTATGCCGGCAGCTTATTTGCGCAGGCCCAATTTGCTAATCAGTGCGGTGTAACGGTCCGCGTCTTTGCCCTTGAGGTAATCCAGCAGCTTACGGCGACGGCTCACCATGCGCAACAGGCCACGGCGACCGTGGTGGTCTTTGGCGTGGGTCTTGAAGTGGGGGGTGAGTTCGTTGATACGGGCCGTCAACAGTGCGACTTGCACTTCGGGGCTACCGGTATCACCGGCTTGGCGGGCGTTGTCTTTGACAACTGCAGCTTTGATGCTGGATGCGATCATTTTTAATTTCCTTGAAATAACTTAAGACTTGCGATTGCGGCTGGAACTGCTGCAAACGTGCGCTACGCCGGTTTTCCGGCAAGCCCGCCATTCTATACCAGAGCGGGCTCCACCGGCCACCCCTGCCTTTTACGCAGCTTCGGTGCCCTGCTCACCGCCACTGCGGCGGGTGCGGCCACCGCGTCCCCGCGCCAGATTGGCGCCGGGAGCTGCACCGCCCAGGCGGCTTTGCTCACCACCCCACTGCGCACGCGCGCCGGTGGACACCTCGCCCAGGGTGCTGATGATGGCTTCCAGACTGGGGCTGGCTTGCTTGGTGTGCGCGTCGAGCGCATCGCGCATGGCGCGCAGGTGCTTGGGCGAGGTGCCGCAGCAGCCGCCAATGATGCGCGCGCCCGCGTCCAGGGCCATACGGGCGTAATTGGCCATGATCTCGGGCGTGCCGTTGTAGCAAATGGCACCGTCCACGTACTGCGGAATGCCGCAGTTACCCTTGGCCACCAGCACCACCTCGGGGCCCATGGCCTCGGCCAAATTGTGGATGCAGGCCACCACTTCAGAGGCACCCACACCGCAGTTGGTGCCGCAGGCAGCCAGGCGCGGCGAGAGCGACTTTTCGATGCCCGAAAAATCGCTGGGCGAAATACCCATCATGGTGCGGCCATTGGTGTCAAAACTCAGGGTGCAGACAATGGGCAAGCCCGCCACAGCCGCGCCCGCCACAGCGGCTTCGACCTCTTCGCGCGAGGACATGGTCTCAATCCACAGCACATCCGCGCCGCCTGCCGCCAGCGCCAGCGCTTGCTCGGCAAAGGCCGCTTTGGCCTGGTCGAAGGTCAAGGGGCCAATGGGCTCCATGATTTCGCCGGTCGGCCCCATGCTGCCGGCCACAGCCACACTGCGACCACTGCCGTCGGCCACCTTGCGGGCGATTTGGGCCGCCCGCGTGTTGAGCTCGGCCATGCGGCCCTGCGCGTTGTGAAGTTTGAGCCGGTACACCGTACCGCCAAAACTGTTGGTCAAAATAATGTCAGCCCCTGCATCCACAAAATCCTGGTGCAGTTTGCTGATGCGCTCGGGGTGCTCGGTGTTCCACAGCTCGGGTGCGTCGCCCGACATCAGGCCGACGTCAAACAGGTTGCTGCCGGTGGCGCCATCGGCCAAGAGCCAGTCTCGGGTGGCCAGCAGCTCGGTGAAGCGGTTGCAGGCAGCGTTTTGCGGGGCGGAAATCGTTACATCGGTCATGGTGCACTCATCAAAAGAAAGTGACCACGCGCGCGGCGATTGGAAAAGTGGACTTTCACCGCACCGCTTGCGTGGGTGAGCGCCGTTACATCCGGCAGACGGTGCGCCTGCCGCCCCAAGCCTCGTTCATACGCATGAACTGCAACGCTCCTCGGGAGACCTTGATTTTAACGCAAGGCCGCCTGAGGCGTAGATTCTTCGCCTAGCGCTGCTGCGTTTCCCAATTGGGGTGGACGAAGTAGGGTGCGTCCGATGGCGGCAACGGGGTACGGCCACGGATGTGGTCGGCCAGCTTTTCCGCCATCATGATGGTGGGCACATTGAGGTTGCCGCTGACGACCAGGGGCATGATGGACGCATCCACCACGCGCAGGCCGCGCACGCCGTGCACACGGCCGTGCGGATCGGTCACGGCCATGGCGTCGGTGCCCATGCGGCAGCTGCCGCTGGGGTGGTAGGCGGTCTCGGCACTGTTGCGGATGTGCTCGTCGATCTCGGCGTCGGTTTGCACCTGCGGGCCCGGCGACATCTCCTCGCCCCGGAACTCGTCGAACGCGTGCTGGGCAAAGATTTCGCGGGTCAAACGCACGCCAGCGCGCATTTCGCGGCGATCTTGCTCGGTGCCCATGTAATTGAACAAAATGCGCGGCGCCTGCAGCGGGTCGGCGCTTTGAATCTTGACGAAGCCCCGGCTGGTCGGTCGCATCGGGCCCACATGGGCCTGGAAACCATGGCACGAGGCTGGTGAGTTGCCGTCATAGCGCACCGCCATGGGCAAAAAGTGGTACTGCAAGTCGGGGTGTTTGACGCCTGCTTCGCTGCGGATAAAACCACCCGACTCAAAGTGGTTGGTCGCGCCCAGACCAGTGCCAAACAGCATCCACTCCAAACCGATCTTGAGTTTGGCCAAGGGATTCATGGCCGAATACAGCGTGATGGGCTGCTTGCAGGTGTACTGCACATAGGTCTCGAGGTGGTCCTGCAAGTTCTCACCCACGCCCCGCAAGGGCGAGACCACGTCCAGCCCCAGCGCCTGCAGTTCCGCCGGATTGCCAATGCCCGAGAGCTGCAAGAGCTGAGGCGAATTGATGGCACCGCCCGACAAAATCACTTCACGCCGCGCCTTGATCTCTTGCACCTGGCCGCCCTGCAGCAGCTCCACCCCGACGGCGCGCGGGTCGCCCGCAGGGCCTTCGGTCAGCACGCGCGTGACAACGCTGTTTTTTTGCAGCGTCAGATTCTTGCGTTTGAGCGCCGGGCGCAAGTAGGCCATGGCGGTGCTCCAGCGACGCCCCTTGTGCGTGGTCATGTCCATGGGCCCCAGGCCTTCTTGCTGGTAGCCGTTCATGTCCTGGGTGACGGGATAGCCCGCTTGCTTGCCCGCATCAATAAAGGCGTCGTACAAGGGGTTGCGGCAGGCGCCGGTGCTCACATTCAAGGGGCCGCTGTCGCCCCGGTAGGCATCACCCCCCTTGGCACGCGTCTCGGATTTCTTGAAGTAAGGCAGGCAATGGGCATAGGACCAGTCTTGCATGCCGTTTTGCAGCGCCCAGCCCTCGTAGTCCATCGCATGGCCGCGGATGTAGACCATGCCGTTGATGGAAGAGGAGCCGCCAATCACCTTGCCGCGCGGGCAGTGGATGCGCCGGTTGTTCATGAAGGGCTCGGGCTCGGACTCGTACATCCAGGTGTACTTGGCGTTGGCCATGGGGTAGGACAGGGCCGACGGCATGTGGATAAAGAGGCTGTGGTCATTGCCGCCTGCCTCGATCAACAGCACTTGCACGTCGGCGTCTTCGCTCAGGCGGTTGGCCAGCACGCACCCGGCCGAGCCAGCGCCCACGATGATGTAGTCGAATTCTGGTGTCATGGTTTTGTACTCTAACGGTAGCCGGTCCAGACTTCACCCATCTCGACGTACACGGTCTTGAGTTGGGTGTAGTGGTCCAGTGCAGTCATGCTGTTTTCGCTGCCGATGCCGGACTCGCCCACGCCGCCAAAAGGCATTTCAATGGGCGTGATGTTGTAGTTGTTGATCCAGCAAATGCCTGCCTTGAGCTTCGCTGCCACGCGGTGGCCTTTTTGCAGATGTGAGGTAAACACACCGGCGGCCAATCCGAAGCGGGAATTATTGGCGCGGGCGACTGCCTCTTCTTCCGTGTCAAAGGTGAGCATGGACAGCACCGGGCCGAAAATCTCTTCGCGCACGATGCGCATGTCGTCCCGGCAATCGGCAAAGATGGTGGGCGCCACAAAGTTGCTGCCCTGCCCCGGCACGGACACCTGTTTGCCGCCGCACACGAGCGTCGCGCCCTCGGCCACGCCGCTGGCGATGTAGTCCATCACCTTGGCGGTGTGGGCCTCGGAAATCAAGGCACCCACTTCGGTGGCGGGGTCCATCGGATCGCCCACACGCAGCATCAAGGTACGCTCTTTGAGACGCGCCAAAAAGCGATCGGCGATGCCACGCTGCACAAACACGCGCGTGCAGTTGGTGCAAACCTCGCCCTGGGTGTAGAAATTGCCCATCATGGCGGCGGCGACAGCCTGCTCGAGGTCGGCATCGTCAAAAATCAGCAGCGGCGACTTGCCACCCAGCTCCATGGTCACGCGCTTCAAGGTGCCTGCGGCGGTTTCCATCACCTTTTTGCCAGTGGGCACCGAGCCCGTAACCGAGACCTTGGCCACGCCGGGGTGGGCCGCCAACAAAGCACCGGTCTCGCCCCGGCCCTGCAACACATTGAACACGCCAGGGGGCACACCGGCCTCGAGGTAAATTTCGGCCAATTGGACGGCGGTGGCTGGCGTCAATTCCGAGGGTTTGAAAATCATGGCGTTGCCCGCTGCAAGCGCGGGGGCCGATTTCCAGCACGCAATCTGCAAGGGGTAGTTCCAGGCGCCAATGCCCACGCACACGCCCAAAGGCTCTTTGCGGGTGTAGGCGAATGCGTTTTTCAGAGGGTATTGCTGGCCGGTCAGCGTGGCCGCCGCTCCGGCAAAATATTCAATGCAGTCTGCGCCGCTCATGACGTCCACGACCAAGGCTTCTTGAATGGGCTTGCCGCAGTCCTGCACTTCGAGCGCGGCGAGTTCTTCATTGCGGCTGCGCAGCAAGTCCGCGGCCTTGCGCAAAATGCGTCCGCGTTCTGTGCCGCTCATGGCAGACCACACTTCAAAACCGCGCTGGGCCGACGCCACGGCGAGATTCACGTCGTCGGCATCCGCGTCATTCACATGGGCCAGCACCTGCCCGGTGGCGGGGTTGAGCGATACAAACGCCTTGCCCTTGCCGCGCAAGGGTTTGCCGTCAACCCAGCTGTGGATGCTTGCTTCATTCATAGCGCTCTGCCATTTCAATGTCTGTTGCACAAAAAAAACAACCCCGACCCACAACACGCTGAATCGGAGTTGCCTTGGGTGCCATCACCACGGATGGCACCAATCGCGGGGGCTTAAATCTTCAAAGCCGCCTTCACTGCGGGCAAGCCGTCTTTGCCGTCAAACGTTTTCACGCCGGTGAGCCACTTGTCCAGCACCGCAGGGTTGGCCTTCAGGAAGTCGGCCGCCGCCTTGTTGGGCTTGACCTTTTTCAAGATCGGCACCATCACCTGGTTTTCGATGTCGGTGGAGAACTGCAGGTTCTTCAGCAAGGCGCCCACATTGGGGCAACGCGCCTCATAAGAGGATGGCACGGCCGTGTAGACCTTGGCTTCGCCGAGGTTGGGGCCAAACACATCGTCACCACCGGCCAGGTAGCTCATCTTCATTTGCACGTTCATGGGGTGGGGTTCCCAGCCCAGGAACACGATGGCCTTTTGGTTCTTGATCGCGCGCTGGGCTTCCACCAGCATGCCCGCCTCGCTCGACTCCACCATCTTGAAGCTCTTCAGGCCAAACTTGTTTTCTTTGATCATGCCGGCGATCAGCGCATTGCCGTCGTTGCCAGGCTCAATGCCGTAAATCTTGCCACCCAGGTCTTTTTCAAACTTGGCAATGTCGGCAAAGGTCTTCAAACCCTTGTCGTACAAATAGGTGGGCACCGCCAATGTGTACTTGGCGCCAACCAGGTTGGGCGTGGCCAGGACCTTGATATCGCCCGCCTTCACAAAGGGCTCAATCTGAGGCGTCATGGACGGGTTCCAGTAGCCCAGAAACACGTCAATCTGCTTTTTCTTCATGCCCGCAAAGGCGATTTCAATGGATGCCATGGTGACGGTCGGCTTGTAGCCCAGACCCTCGAGCACCACAGAAGCCAAGCCGGTGGTGGCAGCAATGTCGGTCCAGCCCACGTCGGCAAAACGGACAGTTTTGCAGCTGGCGTCTTCGGCCACAGCCCATTGCGAACCCAGGGCCAACACAGCGGCAACCGCCACCATCTTCTTCATCAATTTCATACGATCTCCTGTTGTTAGATTGATACCGTCACACAAAGTGACCGCCCTTTCGGACTTTGCCTTTATACAAGGTTTGACGAGCGCTTTTGTGCCAATAGGCACCTCCTCCGAAATTTTTTCAAGAAGCACTGCATTGGGTCCAACTCAGGCGCGACCGCGCGCTCCGCGCCGACTGCGGGCACTTTGTTCGTTGTTCACCGCCACACGCTCAGGCAGCGTCACTACCTTGCGCAACTCAACAAACGGGTCGGTCAAATGCGGCAAGGCCATGGCTTCGACAAAAAACTCCTGGAAGCGGGGTTCCACCGCCGTTTCGATCTTTTCCACCCGCCGCACCAGGGCTTCAATGTCGCCGCGTGCGCGCTGGTCCAGCAGTGCGATGCGTGCGCCCGTGCCTGCCGCGTTGCCTGCGGAGCTCACTTCACTGAGCACACAGTCGGGAATCATGCCCAGCACCATGGCGTATTTCACGTCGATATGGCTGCCAAATGCGCCCGCCAGGCGAATGCGGTCCACCGTCTGCACGCCCATGCGCTCCATCAGCAGGCGCACACCGGCATATAAAGCGGCTTTTCCCAGCTGAATGGCGCGCACATCGTTTTGCATGACTTTGAGCGGCGGCGCATCGGCGGTAGCGCGGTACAACTCATACGAGAAAGTGCGGCCGTCGGGCTGAATGCGCGGGTTGCGCTGGGCCAGGTCGCCGTCAATCACGCCGTCGTGGCGAATGATGCCGGCCAGGTACATCTCCGCCAGCGCTTCAATAATGCCCGAGCCGCACACACCCGTTACACCTGTGTTCGCGACCGAGGCATCAAAGCCAGGGTCATCGGACCAGAGGTCCGAGCCAATCACTTTGAAGCGCGGCTCCAAGGTGACCGGGTCAATGCGCACCCGCTCGATGGCACCCGGTGCAGCGCGCTGGCCGCAGCTGATTTGCGCGCCTTCAAAGGCGGGGCCGGTGGGGCTGGAGCAGGCCAGCAAGCGCTGGTTGTTGCCCAGCACGATCTCGGCATTGGTGCCCACGTCCACCAGGAGGGTGATCTTGTCGCTCAGGTCCGGACGCTCGGCCAGAATCACGCCCGCCGTGTCGGCACCCACATGGCCCGCGATGCAGGGCAGCACATAAATGCGCGCATTGCGGTGGATGGCAAAGTCAATCTCCACCGCCCACAAAGTAATCGCACGGTCGGTGGCCAGGGCAAAGGGCGCGCCACCGAGCTCCACCGGGTTGATGCCCAGCAGCAGGTGGTGCATGATGGGATTGCCCACAAAGGTGGCTTCCAAAATATCCTGCGGCGAGATATTGGCTTGCGCAGCGACATCAACCGCAAGTTCGTTGAGCGCGGCGCGCACCGCGGCCGTCATTTCCACCTCGCCACCCGGGTTCATCATCACGTAGGACACGCGACTCATCAGGTCTTCGCCAAAGCGGATTTGCGGGTTCATGACGCCCGCAGACGCCACCACCTCGCCCGAGGCCAGGTTGCACAAATGGGCCGCAATGGTGGTCGATCCCACGTCCACCGCCAGGCCGTACACATGCTCCTTGAAGCCCGGCCACACCGCAATGATTTGGCTGCCGGCATGCACCGCCACGGTCACTTTCCAGTGCCCGGTGCGCAGGGCAACTTGCAGCTGCTGCAAGACCAACACATCGCACGACAAGTTGCTGAGCTGCCACTCAAAGTCCAGCGCGTCCTCCAAGCGGCGCAAATCACCGCTGGGGTCGTGCATATCAGGCTCCTGCACTTCCACATAGTGCAGACGCACCAGCGGGTCGAGCTCAATGTCCAAAGCCTCGGCGGCCTTGCGCACCACTTGCTTGTGCACCTGGCTGGAGGACGGCACATCAATCACCAAGTCGCCCAGCACCTGGGCCGAGCAGGACAAGCGCCGCCCTGGCTCCATGGCTTGGCTCGCGCAGTACTCCTGCTCCACCGCCGAGACCGGCGACAGGTTGTCCACGCTCGACGTCACGCCATGTTTGGAAAACTCGCCCTCGGCCACCAGCACCTGGCACCGACCGCAAATACCGCGTCCGCCACACACCGAGTCAATGTCCACACCAAGCGAACGCGCAGCCTGCAACAAAGACGAGCCCACAGGAAAACGGCCGCGCCGTCCTGAGGGAGTGAAAACTACCAAAGCATCAGGTGCACTCAAAACAGACTCTCAAAAATGAAGGATCAACAAAAAAATTTAGCTTGCGCGGCGGCGGCTGCCACCTTCGCGGCGTCCGCGGCCCATTTCGCCGTCCGCACCCACCGTGGGCGCTTCGCGGAATTTGCGGATCCAGCGCATGCAATCGGGGTCGTGGCCCATCATCACATCCGCGCCCATGATGGCCTTGACCACCTCGGCGTGCAGCGGGTTGGTGATGGCCGAGGTCATACCGGCCGCAATCGCCATGGTCAGGAAGGCGGAGTTCACGCCGTTGCGCTCGGGTAAACCAAAGCTCACGTTGGACGCACCGCAGGTGGTGTTGACCTTGAGCTCGGTGCGCAGGCGGTGCACCAGTTGCATCACTTGCACACCGGCCTGGTTGATGGCGCCAATGGGCATGACCAGGGGGTCGACCACGATATCGCAGGCGGGGATGCCATAGTCGGCAGCGCGCTCCACAATCTTTTTCGCCACGGCAAAGCGCACATCCGGGTCTTGCGAAATGCCGGTCTCGTCATTGGAAATGGCCACAACGGCAGCGCCATATTTTTTAACCAAAGGCAGCACGGTTTCTAAGCGGTCTTCTTCGCCGGTCACGCTGTTCACCAAGGCCTTGCCTTTGTACACCGCCAGACCGGCTTCGAGGGCAGCAACGATAGAGGAATCGATGCTCAAGGGCACATCGGTCACGCCCTGCACCAGCTGAATGGCTTTGGCCAACATGCCGGGTTCGTCGGCCAGCGGAATGCCCGCATTGACGTCCAGCATGTGGGCACCGGCTTCCACTTGCGCCAGTGCGTCGGCGATCACGCGGCTGTAGTCGCCTGCCATCATTTCGGCGGCCATGATCTTGCGACCTGTGGGGTTGATGCGCTCGCCAATGATGACGAAGGGACGGTCAAAACCGATGATGACTTCTTTGGTCGCAGAGCTGATGATGGTATCGGTCACGCTGAATCCTTGTGATGAAAAGAGGGAAACTTGTTGAATGCGGCTGCCGCTCAGGCAGACGCGGGAACTTCGACGGGTGGGGGCGTGTAGTGGATTTCGGCGTCAGCGCCGTCGCGCCCCGGGTACCAGGGCACGCGGCCTTGAAGAACGCCAGAATTTTGCACCATTTCGGGCACCGCATCCTCCTGGCGATAAGCCATGATGTGCACGCCCGCCACGCCCTTGATCTCTTTGACCTCTTGCATGATTTCGGTGCAGATTTTGCGACCCTCGGCCGCCGGCTTTTCAGCCCCCGCCATGCGCTTGATGATGCTGTCCGGAATGTGTACGCCGGGCACATTGCTGCGCATCCACTCTGCCACCTTGGCCGAGCGCATGGGGCCGACGCCGACCAAGATAAAGACCTTGTCCAGCAGACCCAGGTCTTCCACCTGTTGCATGTAGCTGCGCAAGCGGGGAATGTCGTAGCAGTACTGGGTTTGAATGAACTGGGCGCCAGCGGCCACTTTTTTGGCCAGACGCTCAGCACGCCAGTCAAAGGGCTGCACAAAGGGGTTGGCGGCCGCGCCCAAAAAGACGCGCGGCGCAAAAGTGACTTTGCGGCCACTTTGGAAGCGGTGTTCGTCGCGCATGCCACGGCCAATTTCCAGCAGCGACATGCAGTCCAGATCAAACACCGGCTTGGCCTGCGGGTGGTCACCGGTTTGCACACCGTCGCCGCTCAGGCACAGCATGTTGCACACGCCCATGGCCGCACCGCCCAAAATATCGCCCTGAATCGCAATGCGGTTTTTGTCGCGGCAAGAGATTTGCATCACTGGCGCATAGCCGACACGCGTCAGCAAGGCGCACACGGCCAGGCTGGACATATGGCAATTCGCGCCGCTGCCGTCGGTGGCATTGATGGCGTCTACATAGCCGTCAAACACCCGCGCTCGGCGGTAGACGTCTTCGGGATTGGCCGAGTCTGGTGGCTCGAGCTCGGCGGTAATGGCAAACGCGCCACTGCGCAGCACACGCTCCAAGCGGCCCGGCGAGGTGTGGCCGGGCAGGATGGGCAGCGGATAGCCCGGGACCGGTTCGTCGTCGAATTTCATGCGTTTTTCTCCCGCGCCACTTTCAGCCAGGACGATTTGCCCTTGAGCCGTCCGTCCACAGCAAACTGCACCACTTTGATGGCTTCTTTGCCGGCCACCATGCGCTGGCTGCCGTCATAGGCTTCGACCCACACGCAGCGCATCTCGGGTTTGACTTCGCAGTGCCCGTTGGCCCGCACGCCGCCGCAGGGGCCGTTGCGCAAGGTCTTGGGGCAATTCATGGAGCACGACATGCCGGTAGAGCTCAGGGCGCACTGACCGCACATCTGGCAGTCAAACAAAAAGCCCTTGACGCCTTCTTCAACCACCGCAACAGGCTTCTCCATGCGCTCATAGCCAATGGCTTTCCACAGCGGATGCAGGGCCACAAAAACACGTTCAAACCCCTTGTAAAACAACTCCAGGCCGCGCGCATGGCGCACCGACCAACGACGAACGGCGTACATCAGGCGCCCCCTTCGGCATCAGGCACGCTCACTTCATCGGGTGAGAGCACGGTGGGTGTGGGCAAGGTGGCATCGACACCGTGGGCACGGATGATGCGTTGCAAGTCGTCATCCGAATACTGGGCCTCCAGGCGCGCCGCACAGGCATTGGCTTCGGCCTGGATATCGTCACCGCATTCAATCGGGTCGCTGCGCTTCCAGTCGGCCAGGTAGTCGCCTGCGCTGGCTTTGCCCGCACGCATGGCGGCGCGGTCCACCGCGTCTTGAAAGCGGTGCGAAAGCTGCACTTTGCCCGATTCGCGCCCGCGTTTGACCACCACCTGGGCGGGAATATCGCGCCATGAAATCACAATCAGTTTTGCCATTGGATCACTTTCTCGTTCACTTGCCGCAGATGCGTCTGCAATTCGCCATACCCGGTGGCACGGTACTCAAATGCCAAACCCAGGCGGTCCGCCGCACGCTGACCCAGGGCACGACCTTCGTCACTTTCTACCTGCGCCAGATACACCAGTTTTTTGTAATTCCCAAAATACACCGGCAGCAAGGCAGGATGTTTGTCGATGCCCAGGCCATGGATCACCAGGCGCTCAAAGTGCCGCAGCAAAAAGTCGGTCAAATAAAAGGTGCCGATTTCCTGCTCAGCCAAAGCCTCAAACACAGGGGCCCCGGCGTAAAACTCGTAGCAGTGCGCACCCGCGATGCGCTCCACGCCTTCCTCTTGCAGCACCACATCCAACATTCCGCCCGTGCCGCAATCGGCGTAGGCCACAAACAAATGCGTGTAACGGCTGCGAAAGCGTTGGATTTTTTCGCGTACGGCCGCCGGAATTTTTTCGGGCCGGTTGTGCAACTCGGCGGGCAGGCAGCTCACGTCCATGTGCGACCAGCCATTGGCCTGGCGCAAGGCCACGATTTCCTTGGCCAAGGCGCCACAGGCAATCACCAAAGTGTTTGCCGCTGCGCTCATGGCTTGGAAATGAGTCGCTTTAAGCCGCAGCCGCGCGGCGGGCAGCGATCAAGGTTTTGGCGGTTTCCACGGCGATGCCCGCGTCGCGGCAGTAAGCGTCTGCACCCACGGCTTTGCCGAATTCTTCGTTCAGAGGCGCACCGCCGACCAGTACGATAAAGTCATCGCGCAGGCCTTTTTCTTTGAGCGTGTCGATCACCACCTTCATGTAAGGCATGGTGGTGGTCAGCAGAGCCGACAAGCCCAGAATGTCGGGCTTGTGCTCTTCGAGTGCAGCAAGGTATTTTTCCACCGGGTTGTTGATACCCAGGTCGATCACTTCAAAGCCTGCGCCCTCCATCATCATGCCCACCAGGTTTTTACCGATGTCATGGATGTCGCCCTTGACCGTGCCGATCACCATCTTGCCGATGGGCTCCACGCCGGTTTCGGCCAGCAGGGGGCGCAAAATTTCCATGCCGCCCTTCATTGCGTTGGCGGCCAGCAGCACTTCCGGCACAAACAAAATGCCGTCGCGGAAATCAACGCCCACGATGCGCATGCCTTCAACCAGTGCGTCGTCCAGCACCCGGCTGGCCGACCAACCGCGCTGCAGCAGGATGTTGGTGGCTTCGATGACCTCGTCGCGCAAGCCGTTGTACAAATCGTCGTGCACCTGCTCTGTCAACTCCTCGTCATTGAGGGTATTCAGGTCCAAGTCATCAAAATCATCTGCCACGGCTAACTCCTAAGTGTTGGTTTCAGGCGCCCTCAAGAGGGTCGAGAAATGTGAATGCAATGTACGGGTCAGTCGGCTGACACACTGACAGTTTAGCGACTTGGGATTATCACCATACGACAGGCGCATTGCCCGTGAATGCAATGCAAACAATTGCCGTCATCGCTGCGCTTTGCGTCGCTGAAGGGGAATTCACCGTCGCGGGCAGATAACATCCTGCACTTGAAATCCATAGACTGCAGCCAACTATCGGGGCCGGGTTGACCAAGTCCCCTTTCATGAAAACAACAGGAGAAACCCGCCATGTCCGTCGCGCTTGAAGGCAAACCGCATTACATCTTGAACGCCAGCTGCGCCAGCCGCTTGGGCACCGTCGCTGCGGTGTCCGGATTCCTGGCCTCGCGGCGCTGCTACATCACCGACATGCAGCAGTTTGACGACATCTTGAGCGAGCGATTTTTTGTGCGGGTCACGTTTTATGGCGACCCGGACCACACCCCGTCGCTGGACGAACTGCGCAGCCAATTTGCGGAAGTGGCCACCAAAGAAGCAATGGACTGGTCCATTTACGACGGCGCCAAAAAACCGCGTGTACTCATCATGGTGTCCAAGTTTGACCACTGCCTGGTGGACTTGCTGTACCGTCAACGCACCGGCGAGCTCAACATGGACATCACCAGCGTGGTGTCCAACCACCCCGACCTCAAAGCGCTGGTGGAGTCGCACGGCATTCCTTACGTGCACCTGCCCGTGACCCCGGAGACCAAGGCGGCGCAAGAAGCGCGTCTGCTGGAGATCGTGGCCGAGACGAACAGCGAGTTGGTGATCCTGGCCCGCTATATGCAAGTCTTGTCGGACGATCTGTGCCGCCGCCTACGCGGCCGGGCGATGAACATCCACCACTCCTTCCTGCCCGGATTCAAGGGTGCCAAGCCCTACCACCAAGCCCACACCCGTGGCGTGAAACTCACGGGTGCCACGGCGCACTACGTCACGGCCGACTTGGACGAAGGCCCCATCATTGAGCAGTTTGTGGAGCGGGTCGACCACACCTACACGCCAGAAAAATTGGCCGCTGCCGGACGCGACTCCGAGTGCCGTGCGCTGGCCACCGCCGTGCGCTTTCACATTGAGCGACGTGTGTTCCTGAACGGCAGCCGCACCGTGGTTTTCCGCTAATCGCTGACAGCGGCCGCGCCTGGCGACAGCAGGGCCATGCGGCTGTTGCGCCGCTCCGCACTGGGCGTGTGGCCAAACAAATCGCGGTAGCACTTAGAAAAGTGCGGCGGCGACTGAAAGCCACAGGCCACGGCAATTTCCATCACCGACATCGCAGTCTGCAACAGCAGGCTGCGGGCTCGGCGCAAGCGCATGTCAAGGTAGTACTTGGTCGGCACCTCGCCCACATAGCGTTTGAACAAGCGCTCGATCTGGCGACGCGAGACCCCCACCAGCGAGGCAATCTCATCGAGCGACAGGGGCTCTTCCAGGTTAGCCTCCATCAGCGCAGCGGCTTCAATCAGGTTCTCATGGAACAGACCTACGCGCGCCATCAGGGGCACATGCTGGCGGTCCTGGTCGTTGCGGATACGGTCCAGGATGAATTGCTCTGAAATCATAGGCGCCACATGGGGCCCCAAATGACTTTGAATGATGTTGAGCATCAAATCCAGCGGCGCCACGCCACCCGAGCAGGTGTAGCGGTCGCGGTCGATGGCAAACAGTTGGCGCGAGAAGATGACCTTGGGGAATTGTTCCTCCAGCGCGGTCATGTTTTCCCAGTGCACCACGGCCTTGTACTTGTCCAGCAAGCCTGCTTTGGCCAGTGCATAACCGCCGGTGCATAGCGCGCCCAGTGCCGTCTGGCGCTGCCCCAGTCGCCGCAATGCGGCCAGCACCTCTGGAGTGCACGCCGCTTCGATCTCCAAGCCGCCACAGACAAACACGATCTGCGCCTGCCCCGCGTCGGCCAAGGCCACCGTGGGCGCCAGGGTCAAGCCATTGCTGGCGGCCACGGGCCGGCCGTCCATGCTCGCAATCGCCCACTGGTAGACCTCTTTTTTCGCCACCCGATTGGCCATGCGCAGGGCTTCCACCGCGCTGGAGAGCGCGATCATGGAGTACTGCGGCAAGGTCAGGAACAGGAAGCGGTAAGTGGGCGTGACCACCGCAGGGGAACTGTTGTTTCGGGTCACTGGGGATCGACTCCACCGGGGCGCTCGCCCAAACCCAGCTTGGCGCGCCAGCTGCGCTTGGGGGTGGCTGCACCAAAGGTTTCGGTAATGCGGTCCAGCATGATAGCCAGCAGCACCACCGCCAAGCCCGACTCAAAGCCCAGGCCAATGTCCAAGCGTTGAATACTGGCCAGCACATCGTTGCCCAAGCCACCCGCGCCCACCATGGACGCGATGATGACCATGGACAACGCCATCATGATGGTCTGGTTGATCCCCGCCATGATGGACGGTAGCGCGCCGGGAATCTGCACCTTGAGCAGCACCTGCAAGGGAGTGCAACCAAAAGTAATGCCGGCCTCGACCTGCTCCTTGTTGACCTGTCGAATCCCCAAGCTGGTGAGACGCACGACGGGCGGCATGGCAAAAATCACAGTGGCAAGCACGCCGGGCACGCGGCCCAAGCCGAACAGCATGGCCGCAGGGATCAGGTAGACAAAAGCTGGCATGGTTTGCATGAAATCCAGCGTTGGGCGCACCACAGCGGCCAAGCGGCGGCTTGCAGCCACTCCAATGCCCAAGGGCAAACCCACAACCAGACTGATAAAGGTGGAGGCAAACACCAGGGCCAGCGTCACCATGGTTTGCGGCCAGAAGCCAGTGTCCTCAATCACAAAGCAGCAGGCCAGACAAAACAAGGCAAAGCGCCAGCCCACACGCCACCACGCCGTGGCGACAAGCACGCCAGCCACCACACTCACCGGCAGCGCCTGCAAGCCCAGTTCTATGCTTTCGGTAAAGCTACCGATTCCCGAGCCCAGGCGCTCCAGCGTGCCGCCATCGTTGTCAATGACGAATTTGACGCCCTCGTTCACCCAGTCGCCCAAGGGCAGAAACTCACTCATTGCGGCTCTCCTGCTGGTCCATATCCACCATTTTTTGCAACAGCACGGTTTGGGTCACGGCCCCCAGGTAGCGCTGTTGCGCATCCAACACCGGCAATGGCACGGGCTGTTGCACGATGCGCCCCATCAGCGCATTGAGGCTCAGAGACGCGCTAACGGGGGCGACCCCTTCGAGGTACCAGTTCTGCAAGCTGGTGCTGCCACTTTCCAAACCGCGCAGCAGCCCGTCCAGTGACACTGCGCCCTGCCAGCGCCCATGCTCGCCCATGACAAAAGCATGGTTTTGCCCCCGCTCGCGCAGCTGCGCCACAGCCTGCGCCATGTCCGCACGGGCATCCGCTGTGGCGTGGATCAAAAGCGTTTCGTCGCTGCGTGCCACATCCTGGGCGAGCAGGTATTTTTTAACGTCCACGCCTTTGAAAAAGGCGCGCACATAGGCGTCGCTGGGATTGCGCAAAATTTCAGCCGGTGTGCCGATTTGCACAATGCGCCCGCCCTCCATGATGGCAATGCGGTTGCCAATGTGAAAGGCCTCATCGAGGTCGTGCGAGACAAACACAATCGTGCGCTGTTGCTCTTTTTGCAGTTGCAACAAGAGCTCCTGCATCTCGGTGCGCTTGAGCGGGTCCAGCGCCGAAAAGGCTTCGTCCATCAGCATCAGCGAGGGGTCCACTGCCAAAGCGCGGGCCAGGCCCACGCGCTGCTGCATGCCACCCGAGAGGGCTGCTGGCATTTGCTGGGCAAAAGCGCGCAGCCCGACCTGGTCGAGCACTTCCATGGCGCGGCGTTCGCGGGCTTTGCGATCCACCCCTGCAACTTCCAGCCCAAAGGCGGTGTTTTGGAGCACGGAGAGGTGCGGCAGCAAGGCAAAAGACTGGAACACCATCGCCAGGTCTTTGCGACGCAACGCGATCAGGGCTTTTTTGCTCATGGCCGCGACGTCCTGGCCGCCCAGCAGAACCTGTCCGTGGGTAGGCTCCACCAGCCGGTTGAGCAAGCGGATCAGGGTGGACTTGCCAGACCCCGACAGGCCCATGAGCACAAAAATCTCACCTTCGTTGACGGTGAAGTTGGCGTCCCGCACGCCCACGACCATGCCGGTCTGGGCCAATATCTGGTCTTTGGTCTGGCCTGCGCGCAGCATCTCCATCGCCCGCTCAGGCTGGGAACCAAACACTTTGTAGAGGTGATTAACGACGATTTTTTCTGGCACGGGAGCGTCTCGATGCAAGCGTAGAAGTCGGGTGTTTCGACAGGGCTGGAGCGTACCACTTGCGCGCTTCTCAGCCACCTGAAATTACCCTTAGATGCACCCACCTACCGCCGCTGATGCGCGTTGCCATTCACCAACGAAAAAGCCCTAGAACATTGCTGTTCTAGGGCTTGTCGTTTTGGTGCGGCTGGCAGGAATTGAACCCACGACCCCTTGGTTCGTAGCCAAGTACTCTATCCAACTGAGCTACAGCCGCGAAGCTGGTAGTCTATCACAGGTTTAGCAGCGTTCTGGCTTCTTCTGGATTCGCGATGGCGCGCCCTGCCCGACGGGCGCATTGCGCCAATTCGGTGATCAAGGCACCGTTGCCGCTGGCGCGCTCGCCACTGGGCAGGTAAAAGGTGTCTTCCAGGCCGGTGCGCAGCATGCCGCCCAAGTCCGCCGTTTTTTGATGCACCGGCCAAATCTCGGCACGGCCAATCAGGGTGCTTTGCCACATGCTGTCCGGTGCCATGTAGCGCGGCAGCAGCGCCAGCAGCTCGGCGTCGCAAGGCATGCCCGAGGCCACGCCCATCACCAGGTTGTATTCAGCGCGGCCCATCCCAGGTTTGAGCATGCCCGCTTTGAGGTACATGGTGACGGAGCGGACGATGCCCACATCAAAACATTCAAATTCGGGGTGTGTGCCGCATTCGCCCATCACGTCCAGGAACTGCTGGACTTTGGAGACAGGGTTGTCAAAGACCATGGGCGGCCAGGCCCACTGGCCGTTGTCTTTGATCTTGAGGTAATTCAAGCTGCCCGCGTTGCAGGCGGCAATTTCAGGCTTGATGCGGCGGATGCAGTCCAGCGGGCCGCTGATGTCTTTGCCCACCACGCCGGTGGTGAGGTTGATGATGACGCCCGGACAGGCCTGCCGAATGGCGCCCACCACCTCCTCCATCACATCCGGGTCCCAGGACGGCAAATGGCCCATGCCCGCACCCTGCTGGCGCACATGCACATGCATGACGCTGGCACCGGCGTTGAAGGCATCGCGCGCTTCAGCCGCCATTTGCGCAGGCGTCACGGGCACGGGGTGCTGTACCGGGTCGGTCAAAACGCCGGTCAGGGCGCAGGTCAGTATGGCTTTGTCCATGGCGTGTACTTTCTTAAAAATGGTTGCTGGTTCATTCGGCTGGGGCGGTCACGGCAATTTCTGCCAGCACGGCGCCCGACTCCACTTGCTCGCCCGCCTGCACATGCACGGCGCTCACGGTCCCTGGTGCCCGCGCGCAGAGCCACATCTCCATCTTCATGGCCTCGACGCACAGCAGCTGCTGACCCGGCACCACCGCATCGCCCGCAGCCACCAGCACCCGGCTGACTTTGCCGGCCACCGGCGCACGCGCCTTGCCCGGGTCCTGCGCAGATTGCGTATCCGGAAACGCCGAGACCTCGTGTATCACCCAGCTCTCACCCTCCAAGGCCAGGTGCACCGCCGCGCCCTGCACCAGCACCACGGCGCTTTGCTCCACGCCGTCCAATGCAAAGCGCAATTGCCCGTCCTCCAACCGCAGCACGCTGGCTTGCACCGGGCGAGGGTCAGGCGCCCCTGGGTCGCCTACTGCCTGCAATGCAATGGCCACACCACCGTGGCGGTCGGGGTGCAAGCGCAGCTGGCGTGTTTGTTCACCCCACTGCAAGCCCATGTCAAAAGCGGCCACACTGTCGCTGCGCCAGCTTGCGCCATGCTGTGCGACCAGCGCCAGCGCCGCGACCTGCCAAGCTTTGTCGTCCGGCGCAGGCGCTTGCAGAATGGCAGCCCCCTGCTCCGCCCACTCGTCGATGCGGGTGGTGGTCATCTGCGCGTTGACAAAGTCGGGGTGGGCCAGCAGCGCGTTTAAGAACCGGCCGTTGTGGCGCAAGCCCAGCAAAGGTGCGTTGTGGAGTGCCGCGCGCAAGCGGCGGATGGCATCGCTGCGGTCACGGCCATGGGCAATCACTTTGGCCACCATGGGGTCGTAATACGGCGACACCGTGTCACCTTCTTGCAGTCCATGGTCAATGCGCACACCCGCATGCAAAGCGGCCTGGGGCTTCCACCACAGCACCTGGCCCGTCTGAGGGGCAAAGTTCGCGTATGGGTCTTCGACATACAAGCGTGCCTCGATGGCGTGACCGCAAAACGCAATCTCTGCCTGTGTTCTGGGCAAGGGCTCACCGGCGGCCACCCGCAGTTGCCACTCCACCAAGTCCAGCCCTGTGACCATTTCAGTGACCGGGTGCTCGACCTGCAGGCGAGTGTTCATTTCTAGAAAGTAGTGCTTGCCCTTTGCGTCCACCATGAACTCCACCGTGCCCGCACCCTGGTAGCCCACGGCCAGTGCAGCGGCCACGGCGTCTGCCCCCATGGCCTCGCGCAG
Source organism: Comamonadaceae bacterium (assembly GCA_947447985.1). GTDB lineage: Bacteria > Pseudomonadota > Gammaproteobacteria > Burkholderiales > Burkholderiaceae_C > Allorhodoferax. The sequence goes on along the minus strand of CANFLX010000004.1, from coordinate 96,022 downwards.
GGCGGGGCTGACGATGGGCGACGGCGCTTCTTCCAGCACCTTTTGGCGACGGCGCTGGGCGGTGCAATCGCGCTCGCCCACATGCACCGCATGGCCATGCTGGTCGGCAAACACCTGGATTTCAATATGCCGACCGTGGTCGATGAGCCGCTCCAGCATCAGGCTGCCGTTGCCAAAGGCGCTCAGGGCCTCGCGCCGTGCGCCTTCGATGGCTGCAGGCAGCGCATCGGCCGACTCGGCCCGGCGCATGCCGCGCCCACCGCCGCCCGCCGTGGCTTTGACCAGCAGCGGAAAGCCCAGCGCCACGCCCTGGGCCACTAAATGCGCGTCATCATCCTGCGGTGCGCCCAAATAGCCCGGGGCGCATGGCACACCGGCATCTTGCATGCGGCGCTTGGCCAGGGCCTTGTCGCCCATGGCGCGCATGGCCTGGGGCGGCGGGCCGATGAACACCAGTCCTGCGTCCAAACAGGCTTGGGCAAAGTCGGGGTTTTCGCTCAAAAAGCCGTAGCCGGGGTGCACCGCATCCGCACCACTGCGGCGTGCCGCGTCCAGAATGGCCTCGGTGCGCAAATACGAGTCTGCTGCCGCCGAGCCGCCGATATGCACGGCGCTGTCAGCCTCGCGCACATGCAGCGCATTGCGGTCGGCGTCACTGAACACAGCCACCGTGGCGTAGCCCAGGTTGCGGGCCGTACGGATCACGCGGCAGGCAATTTCGCCCCGGTTGGCAATCAAAATTTTGCTGAAGCTCATGGTGCGTTTTTTCCGTGGCCTACATGCGTGCCACACCAAAGGTGTTGGGTCGCAAGGTGCGTTGATCGGCCTCCTGCGCCAAGGCCAGGCACAGGCCCAGCACGCGGCGGGTGTCACGCGGGTCGATGATGCCGTCGTCCCACAAACGGGCGGTGCCAAACAGCGCAGTCGATTCTTTGTCCAAGCGCTGGCGCAGGCCATCGGACATGGCTTGCAGCGCCTCTTCGTTGGGCGTCTCGCCGCTGCGCTCGAGCTTGCTGCGGTTCACGATGTCCATCACCTTGGCCGCTTGCGCCCCCCCCATCACCGCAGTGCGCGCCGTGGGCCAGGCAAAAATGAAACGGGGGTCAAACCCCCGCCCGCACATGCCGTAGTTGCCTGCGCCAAACGAGCCACCCAGCACAAAGGTGAACTTGGCCACCCGCGCATTGGCCACCGCCTGGATCATTTTGGAGCCGTGCTTGATGGCGCCCGCACGCTCGGCCACCGAGCCCACCATGTAGCCCGTGGTGTTTTGCAAAAAAACCAAGGGGGTTCCGCTTTGGTCGCACAGCTGGATGAACTGCGCCGCCTTGGTCGAGCCCGCCGGCTGGATCGGGCCGTTGTTGCCCAAAATGCCGACCAATTGGCCGTGCACGCGGGCGTGGCCACACATCATCTCGGGCGCGTAGCTGGCTTTGAACTCCAGGAAGTCCGAGCCATCGACCAAGCGAGCGATCACCTCGCGCACGTCGTAGGGTTCACGCTCATCGGCGGGCACGATGCCCATCAGCTCTTGCTCGTCGTACAGGGGCTCCTGCCAGTCGGCGACGCTGGCCACCGTGTCCCAGCGCAGCTTGTCCATCACTTCGCGCGCCATGGCGATGGCATGGGCATCGTCCTCGCACAGGTACTCGCCCAAGCCGGTGACTTGGGCATGGGTCTCGGCGCCGCCCAGTTCGTCCTCGGTGCAGTCCTCGCCCACAGCGGCCTTGACCAGCGGCGGGCCTGCCAAAAAGATGTTGGAGCGCCCGCGCACCAAAATCACATAGTCCGACAGGCCTGGCAAATACGCGCCACCCGCAGTGGACGATCCATGCACCACCGAGATTTGCGGCAAACCGGCGGCCGACATACGCGCCTGGTTGGCGAAGCTGCGTCCGCCCTCGACAAAAATTTCGGCCTGGTAGAGCAAATTGGCGCCACCACTTTCCACCAGATTGACCATGGGCAGTTTGTTCTCGAGGGCAATTTGCTGCGCCCGCAGCGCCTTGCGCAAACCCATGGGCGCTACGGTGCCGCCTTTGACGGCGCTGTCGTTCACCGACACCAGACAGCGCTTGCCCGCCACCACGCCGATGCCCACGATCGAGCCGCCACCGAGCACCGACTTTTTGCCATCGTCGTCGTGCATCTTCAGGCCGGCCAGGCGGCTGAGTTCCAAAAAGGGCGTGCCCCGGTCCAGCAGGCGGGCCAGTCGCTCGCGCGGGAGCAGCTGATTGCGCTGGGCGAATTTGGCGCGCTTGGACTCGGACTCGGCAATCACCTGCGCCTGCAGGCGGTTGACCTCGTCGAGCAGCGCTGTCATGCGCTCGGTGTTGGCGGCAAAGGCGGGGGACCGGGGATTGACTTGGGAGCGCAGGGTGGTGGGACGGGAAGCTGAGGGCATGAACACGAATCCTTGCTGCAGGCAGCAGCGTGGCCCTCATTACAATGATTCTGCCAATACCGGTCAACCCAAGGAAACCCCTATGAGCCTCGAATCCATCACCCAATCCATCCGCGCCAAAATGGGCGACGACAGCGGCTTGGGCGCCACCTTGAAATTTGATTGCGGCAGCGACGGCGTGATCGTGCTCGACGGCGCCTCCACCCCCAACACCGTGTCCAACACCGATGTGGAAACCGACTGCACCGTCACCATCAGCCTTGAGAACCTGCAAGCAATGATGAACGGCGAGCTCAATGCGGTGAGCGGCTTCATGAGCGGCAAGCTCAAGGTCGCAGGCGACATGAGCGTCGCCATGAAACTGCAAAGCGTGGTTTAAACGGCCGTTCGCCCCGCGCGCAGCGCCAGCAGCCCCGCCACCACAATGACCGCTGCCCCGGCGATGGTGGTGGCGCGTGGTACCTCGCTAAAAAACAAAAAGCCCCACAGCGGCGCCCACAGCATGCCGGTGTATTCAAACGGCGTCACTGTGGCCGCGCGCGCCACCCGGTAGGCATTGGTCAGCAGCACCGTGCCCACTGCAGACACCACACCGCAGACCGCCATCAGCCCTGCATCCCACGGCACCAGTGCGACCCAGGGCCGCACCAGAAACACCAGGCTCGGATGCGTGGTCTGTGCAAAGTCCAACGCTTGGAACACCAAGGCGGCAGCACCGGCGCCCAGCAAAAAAACCGCGTGCTGAAAAAACGCAATCACCGCCCCAGAAACACTGCCACCCCATTTGCGGGCCATCAGCATGGCGGATCCATAGAGCGCAGCGGATAAGAGCGACAGCAGCGCGGCAGGCTCAAACAAGCCACTGCCGGGTTGCAGCATCACCATCACCCCTGCAAAACCCAGCAGTACGGCTGCCCAGACCGGCCAGCCCGAGCGCTCGCCTAAAAAGGGCCCGGCCAGCGCAGTGACAAACAGCGGCACCGTGAAATACAGCGCCACGGCGTCGGCCAGCGGCAGCGCAGGAAACGCCATGTAATAAGCGGTATAGGCCCCGAGCATGATGAGTGCGCGCACCGCCAAGGACGCCAAGGGCGAAGCAACAATTGCCCGCCACCCCTCCTCGCGGTGCACCAGCCACAACAAAAGAGGCAGCGACACGCAGGAGCGGATGAAGACCACCTGCGTCAAGGGATAAGCGCCGCTGACCTGTTTGACGATGGCGTCTTGCAAAGAAAACACCAAGACGCCCATGCACAAGTAAAAGATGCCGCGGGCGGGGTGGTGGTTCATAGGCGCTGGGGGTGGAAGGTGAACACGCGCTATCGTAACTGCCGCTTTGGGTACCCCCTTTGCAGGCAAGGCTGAGCGTTTGAGACGAGCCCTCTGGGACGGCATACACAAATTGCAGACCGATGGGTCAGTATCATTTGAGAAAAACACCCTCGCCACTTATGTCTTCCGATACGCGCCTACGAGATCAAGCCCCCGCACCGCAGGCCGCCCTACCCAGCCAAACAGCGCCATTTTTGTGGTTTGCAACGCGGTCTTTCCGCGTTGCCTGCACCGCATCGGTGTTGCTGCAAGCGCTGGCAACCTGCTGCACGGCCTTTGTCCCCTGGGCCTTGTCCAGCGTTATACGCGGGGCGATGCAAAACGCCGGTGCTGCCAATCTCTTGGAAAAAACCGCCCCTGCGGCGGGCCTTTTTTTGCTGCTGATCCTGTCCGAAACCGTGCTGGGCCGCATGCGCGATGCCGTGCAGATGCGCACCCGCCCGCGCATGCGATTGCGCATCGTCGCGATGCTGTACAGCCATGTGCAACATCACTCCCACCGCTTCTTCTCCGATACTTATGCGGGCTCTCTCGCGCACCGCGTCAGCGAAGTCGCACAAGGCTCGGCCCAAATCATTTGGACGCTGATGTCCGAGGTCTGGCATGCACTGCTGCTCCTGTTGATTGCGATTGTGGTGCTCATGCACACGCAGGCCGCGCTCGGGCTTTTTTACCTGGTCTGGTCGGTGCTCTTTGCCGGCACGTCCTTGTGGTTGGCCTCGCGGGCGGAGCCTGCCAACCGCGCTGCTGCCGCGGCCCGCAGCCAATCCACCGGGCTGATCATTGACACTTTGAGCAACCAGCAAAGCGTTCGCTTGTTTGCGCGGGAAGCCTATGAAACCGATCTGCTCAAGAAAAGTCAGGCCCACGAGCTGGGCCATATTCTGGAAGCGAACCAGCAAACGGAATACGTGCGCTGGATTCAAAATATTTTCTCGGTCATGCTCAAAGCGGGCACTCTGGCACTGACCATTTGGCTGCTCCAACACCAAGCGATTGACGTGCCGCAAATGCTGCTGGCCGTGACCTTTTCCTTTCTCATCATCAATGAGGTGCAATCTTTGACGCGCCGCTTTTTTGATTTGTTTGATGCCGCTGCCGACGTCGCCAACGGCTTGAAGGTCATTGCGCAGCCCCACGAAATCCCCAACGCCGAAAACGCCATTGCATTCCAGGCCTCGGTCGGCAAGATGCAACTCGAGCATGTCAGCTTCAGCTACTCGAAGGGCCAAGCCACGCTGCATGACATCAACCTCACGATTGAACCAGGCGAAAAAATCGCCTTGACGGGCCAATCCGGCGCGGGCAAGTCCACGCTGCTGAATTTGATGCTGCGCCAGTACGAGGTGCAATCGGGACGAATCTTGATTGACGGCGTCGATCTCCGCGACATGACGCAGGCCAGCCTGCGCGACACCATCGGCTACATCCCGCAAGACCCCAGCCTGTTTCACCGCACGCTGATGGAAAACATCCGCTATGGCCGCCCGGACGCCACCGACGAACAAGTGCAGCATGCCGCCCGCTTGGCGGGAGCCCACGAATTCATTCAATCATTGCCGTCCCGCTACGACACCGTGGTCGGTGAACGGGGCGTCAAACTGTCGGGTGGACAGCGCCAACGCGTGGTCCTCGCACGCTTGCTGCTCAAAGATGCGCCCATCCTGATTCTTGACGAAGCGACCTCCAGTCTCGACGCCTTAACCGAGCAGATGATCCTGGAAACGCTGGGTGAGGCGCTGGCCCACAAGACTATAATTTTGATCACCCATCGCCACCCTGTTGTATGGCGTGTAGACCGGACGCTGCGGCTCCACCATGGTCGTCTCGAGGAAGTGCCACGGTAGTGGTTCTGCGCAACACAACACACGACACACCCCATGTCCAAAATGACACTGGTCTCCATCGCTGGCTCAGGCCGTTCTGGAAGCACTCTCTTTTCCTTGCTGCTGGCGCAAGACAAAAACACCTTCAACCTGGGTCAGCTGCGCGACTTTTGGGGCGCTTATGCGCAAAACCACCAATGCACCTGCATGCAGCCCTTGCAGCAATGCAGTGTGTGGTCGTCCGTGGTTCAGGCCGCCTTTGGCAGCGTCTGGGCGCCCGCCCTGGGCCAAATGCACCAGCAAATGTCGGCCTTTCGCAAGGACGCCAATGCCCTGCAAGACTGGACCGACGCCACCGCGCTGGCTGCGCTGGCAAGCACGCATGTTCACTTCCTCACCAAGCTGAACCATTTCCTCAAGGTGGTGCAGCAGACCAGCCAGTCGCAGGTGCTCGTCGATTCTTCTAAATCGCCTGAAATCGCTTTGGCGTTCAGCCTTTTGCAAGGCCCTACCCTGCGGGTGATCAACCTGGTGCGCGACCCGCGCGCGGTCAGCGCCAGCTGGCAGAAAAAACTGGGCGGCGAAGGTGGCATGCAGGGTGCCACCGCATGGGCCCATCGCCAGCAGCGGCTGATGCGCTGGTCGCAAAACCTGCAAAAGCGTTTTTGCGTGGTGCGTTACGAAGACTTTGCCAAGGAGCCGCAAAAAATCGTCAGCCAGGTCACTGCGTGGGCTGGCATTGCGCCCACCCCCGCCTTGTTTTCAGGGCCGACCACCGCGCAGCTGTCCTGGGACCGCCAGCATCTGTTCCCGCCCAGCAACGAAACGGTGTTGCAGGAGCGGCGCACGCTGGTAGACATCGCGGCACCCAATGAATGGCGCAACGCGGCCAACCGGCCCTTGCATGAACAAGTCGAACGTGCCATGGCGCCGTTGATGGAGCGCTTCGGTTATGCGCCTGAGTTTCTGGCACCCCGTGCACCCCAAACGGGCACACCCCAGGCGGCCAGAGGTGCGCCCACCCCCCAAAGGCAAATGGTGTTTCTGGTGTGCTCGGAGCGCTCGGGCTCTAACCTGATCAGCGCGATGCTGCGCTGCCACTCTTTGATTTCGGCACCGCCGCCCTACCATTTGTGCCGGGACGTGGGGGCGAATTTGCACGCCACCTTGGGACATGACACTGCGGCACCCGCCTGGAAGCAACTCAAAGACCTGCTGCTGACGCGGGTGCATCAACTCAAGTCGCCCCAAGCCGCACAAGAGCTGGCCCAGTGGCTATCGCAGCGCAAGCAACCCGACTTCAAGGCTCTGGCCGATTTTGTTTTCTGCACGCTAGAGCGGGCCAGTGACCAGCATCTGGTGTTTGTCAAAGAGAACGAAATCCACCGCATGATGTTCTTCATCCTGCAGGCCTATCCAGATGCGAAGTTTGTGTTTCAGGTGCGCGACCCCCGCGACTTTCTGGTCTCCGCACACGGCCGCAAAAGCGGCTGGTTCGGCAACAAATTCGGCTCCGACCGGCACGCGCTGGAGATTTGGCGCGCAGACCAACTCGGCGGTTTGCAAGCGCTGGCCCACCTCGGGCCGCAGCGGGTTTTCCTGCAACGCTATGAAGACCTGGTCAGCCACCCGGAGCAGGTGCTGACTGCCTTGTGCCGTTTTCTCGGTGTGCAGTTCGAAGCCAAGATGCTCGACTTCCACCTCTCCGAAGAAGCCAACAAACTGGCCAAGCCGGGCGGCCCGCGCGAGAACCTCAATAAGCCCCTCATCAGCGACAACTTCAACAAGTACCGCAAGTCGCTGTCCAAGCGGCAAATCATGATGGTCGAAACCTATGTGGGCGACCTCATGAAACGCTTTGCCTACACACTCGACTTTCCCGAGCACAACACCCCGTCTCTGGCCAGGGTGTTCGGGCCGCAACTGACCGAACCGATTGAGCGCTATATGAACAAGGACCGTACGCCCTTCTACCCCACGGGGTACGAAGTCTCGGCACCCCTCGGGCACTTGCCCCTGCCCTACAGCCTGAACGCTCCTGCCGATGAACAGGCCGCAAGCTGAGTCTGCCTGGAGCATTGCACAAGCCGTCGTCCGGGTTGCGCAACAGGCACCCGACCGGCCCGCCCTGACGGTTGACGGTGTGACATGGACCTACCAGGAGCTGCTGAGTGCAGCCTGGTCGCTCAGCCAACAGATGCGCGCTGCAGGGCACGCACACGATGCAGGGTCCGATGAGATCACCGTGGCCGTCATGGCCCAACGCAACAGTGCGTCGTATATCGGTATTTTGGCGGCGCTGCTGGCAGGGCACGCTTATCTGCCCTTGAATGTCAACCACCCTGCCAAGCGCAACCTGCTCGCCTTGCAACGCAGCCGCCCCAGCTTCCTGGTGTGCAGCGCCGTGTCGGAGCCCTACCTCAGCAGCATGCTGTCCAGCGCCCCGGAGTTGGCGCGCTCACTCACGCAGCTGCGCGCACCCGATCAAAAAAGCCAGGCCACTTCAGCGCACGCTGCGCTGTCCACGCTTCTGAATGAAGTGCCGGAGCACATCGCAGCCCACCGCAATGCCTACATCCTGTTTACTTCGGGCAGCACTGGGGAGCCCAAAGGCGTTGCGATCCACCATGGCAATTTGACGGGCTACCTGCAAGCCACGGGCGCGCTGCTGAACCTACAAGCCAACAGTCGGTTTTCACAAACCTTCGAGTTGACGTTTGACTTGTCCATGCACGATCTGTGGCTGTGTTGGACCCATGGCGCCCATTTGATCGTGCCCCAGGCCTGCGACATGGCTTCACCCGCGGCCTACATTCAGACCTATGGCATCACGCACTGGTTCTCGGTGCCCTCGCTGGCTTTCCAGATTCGCCAGCAAGGCCATCTGCAGCCCAAGGCCTTTCCCAGTCTGCGCTCGTCCCTGTTTTGTGGCGAGGCCCTGCCCGCCCAACTGGCACGCGAATGGGCCTTGGCCGCACCGAACAGCCCGGTTGAAAACTGGTACGGCCCCACCGAGGCCACCATCGCCTGCGCACGCTTTGTCTTGCCGCCTTCCGGCCAATGGTCTGGCCCCGCCGATCTGGTTCCGATTGGCGAAGCCTTCGAGGGCATGGCCCTGAGCGTTTGCGACCCGCACATGAAAGAGGTCAGCGATGGCGTGGCCGGTGAGTTGCTGCTCTCTGGCCGCCAAGTCGCTGCGGGTTATTTGCGTGCGCCCGACAAAACTGCGAGCAGCTTCATCACCCGCGCGGGGCACGGAGACACCGTTTTTTACCGCACGGGGGACCTCGTTTTGCGCACGCCTGATCGGCAAGTGCACTTCCTGGGGCGCATCGACAACCAGGTCAAAATCCGCGGCTTTCGGGTGGAACTGGGTGCTATTGAAGCCGCTGTGCGGGACGCCGTGGACGGTGCCAATACCGTCGCACTGTCCTGGCCGCCTGGCGCCCCTTCGGGGTCGCACGTGGTGCTTGCCGTGGAAGCCAGCGCAGCCGACCATGGCCGCATCGTGGCACAAGCCCGCGAGACCTTGCCGGACTACATGGTTCCGGTGCGCACCATGTGCCTGCCGACCTTTCCTAAAAATGCCAGTGGCAAAGCCGACCGCAAAGCCATTGCGATGGAAGTGGCCCGCGCACTCGATCAGGAGCGCACCCTCACCCGCTTGGACGGTTTTTCGCCGACCGAACAAGCGCTGATGCGGGCCGTTCTGGAGGCCGCGCCCGCCTTGCGCGTCCCCGATATTTTGCAAGCCGACAACCTGCTCGCCATCGGCATGGACTCGCTGGGATTTGTGCAATTGACCGCGCACATGGAAACTCTGTTTCACCTGTCGCTCGACCAGGACAGCGTGGTGCATTTGTCGAATCTGCCCTTCAAAGGCATGGTGCAGTTCATTCACCAACACCAGGGCATGGGTCAAGGCACACCCGCCACGCCCGCTCCAGCGGACAGCACGTCTCCAAGCGCCCCACCCAACAAGCGGGTCACCCGTGCGCTGCAGTTCATCGCACGGTTCCCCAAAGCGCTTGAAACGCTAGACGCCCCGCCCGTGCTGGCGATTGGCTCCTCTGGCCTGTTTCGGGGCTTTGACGCCGCGGTGTTTGACACCGCGTTGCGGGACCATGGCATTCAGGTGCGCGCACTCAACATTGGACTGCCTGCCATCAGCTGCGAAGGCATTGCGCGCCTGTGTCAGTTCATCGTGAACCAGTGCCAGCAGGCGCACCGCCAACCCGCGCTGGTGATTTACGAGCTCGACCCCATGCACATCAGTGTGTCGCCGCCCCAAGGTGACATGTTGCTCGACGAGCGCCACCTGAGCGGACAGATCCGCGTGGGCCACGACGTGCAGATCGACCCCGAGTTCACCTGGAATATTGCCGCCCAGGGCACAGGGCAATTCCGCCCCTTGCCGCTGCATCCGCCTGCGCGACCCCTGTGGGAGCAGCAGCGCGAACGGGTGGTGGGCAGCACCTATTTGGGCGATGTGCCCTTCCATACCACCGCGATCCACCACTGGCTGGCGGGTGCACAGATGTTGAAAACATTGAACGTGCCCGTGGCCGTTTTTGTTCACCCTTTAGAGCCGACCCAACACAGGGCGCTTGCCAATGCACCGCGCGCAGACCAGCGACCCCGTCCCGACAGCACAAACTTTGACAAAGTGCTGGACTGGATTTCGAAGCGTTCGGGGCTGCCCGTTCTTGCCTGGCAGGACTTTCAGTTGAACGAGGCTGACTTCTTGAATATCAACCACGTCAACCCCCAGCCTGGCATGGGCAAACTCACCCGGCAACTGGCGCAGATGTGCCTGACGCACGGGCTGCTGCAAGCCCCGCGCGAGGCCCGCTAACAGCTCGCCAGCCGCTAGTGCACCGTTCGACCACTGCTCTCAGACGGCGCATTGGACGGACCGCCCGCAGACGCTGGCGTGCGCAACGGCACCAAGTCCCATTGCGCCTGACCCTGCAGTTGCTCCAGCAGCAGGCACAGGGCCTGCAAGGTGGGCTGCGCCAGTTGCAGGGTCAGTTTGCGGCCGCTGCGAAGGCTCAAGACCAGTTCGGACGCAGGCTTGCCTTGGCCATGACCTGCGCCATAGGCCGCGTCCAGCACCAGTTCGGGCTTGTCACCGAGCGCCTGGCGGGTTGCGCCTTGGTAAGGTTGCTTGAAATCGGTCGTTTGTAAAAGGGCCTCACGCTGGAAACGCACCACTTCGGCACTGGCAGGGCCGGGACGCTGGGCGGCCTCCAACTCCACGGATTTTTGCTCGCCCCCCGCCAAAATTTGACGCACCACGCGCCGCGTCATGAAGAGAGAGATCTCCTCGTCCGAATGGGTGTTCGCCTTCACCAAAACACGATCGGGTTGTGGCAGGTAGCGCCCATTGAATTGCTTGATCGTCATACAAGAGTGCCCGTTCGAAGAATAGAGTCAGCGATCCGCAGTTTCCATCGCTTTGGCGGGAAGCATGTCATCGGTGGAAAGCACCATCGCCATACCGCCCAAGTTATCACGAAGCAACTGGTAGGGCCTTCGCATCACATTGAGATCGATCAAACGCACCTCGGGCTGCAGTCCCGCATCCAGCAAAAACCGCTCCAGTACTTCAGACTTGGCGGCAAAGTTCACGTTCTGTGGCAGGTCATTGGTCTTGTTGGCAATCGACATCGCGTCGAGCTTGCTTTGCACCACGCCAACCACCAAGCCGTCGGGCGACAGCACCGGACCGCCGGAATTTCCCTTCTGAATCTCAGCACTCAGCTGAAAGAGCCGGTTGCGCCGACCTTCGGTGAATTCACCGTTGACGATGCCCGCCGTGATTTTGAGGCCGTTGCCCTGCATAGAAGGCTGCGGAAAGCCCAGCACGTACACCTCCAAACCGATGGGCACGCCACGCCAACGGGCAAGCGGCAAGGGCGTGCTGCTGGTGTTGATTTTCAGCAAGGCCAGGTCATCATCGGCGCTGGCCCGAATCACTTGGGCCAATCGCCAGCGCCCTCCGGTTTGCAGCCGCACAAAAACGAAATTGCGCCCTTTGAGCACATGGTTGGCGGTGACCAGATGGCCCTCTTGCGAAACAAAAAAGCCAGTGCCCACCGCATTGCGTGCCGACTCGCCCAAAGGTGGCGCAGGCTGGGCCCCGCTGACTGTGCACAGCACCCACAGCCACAGGGCCAGCAAGGTGCGTGCAAACAAGGTGTGCATTACTCGTTTTTCAGAAATTGAATAAAGCGCTCACGGATGCGTTTCTTGAGCAGGCCTTCCGGCTTTTCAGGAACCGCAGCAAAACTATCATCCTCCTCGATCGCAACGTCTTCTCCATCGGAGAGGAAGTTCACCAAGGCTCTGAACGACTTTTCACCGTCAGCCGCGATGTCTTCATACTGCAACGAGAACACCGGTTTTTGGATCGTCTTGGCAAGCGACAAAATCAACTGCTCTTCTTCGAAATAGCGACTCAGGTTGCGCGCGATCAGCGGAAACAGGGTGTCGATCTGCGCATCCGTGAGTTCGGCCTCTTTCTGGTCGTTGAACCATTTGCCAGTGGTTGCAGCCACCGCACCAGAGATGGCTTGACCGAGCTTGTCGCGTCGGGTCAGCAACACCACGCGATCGAAACTTGACAGAAACTCCAGCGCACCGTTTTTCTTGCGATTCGTCAAACCCAGCAGCTGCTGCGGCTGGACCTTGATGCCGAAATAACCGTCATCGGTGGTGCGCGCGCGCTGCAGCATCTTCAGGTAGCGCCCTGCCCCCACCGTTTTACCGTCCTGCCCTGCGCCTGGCAAAAGACGCGGCACCAGCAAGTTCACGTTGACCGGATTGAGGTACTCGCTTGGAACACCGAACTGCCCCTTGACGTTGCACAGGCGACGGCACAGGTAGGTACTGCCCGTGCGCTGCGACGAGAAGACCACATACCGTTTTGTCGGCTCCTTGAAAGGATGCAAATCGTATTTCGGGTCGTTCAACAACTGCTCGGGTGTCAACGGCTTTTTAGCTGCGACAGCGGCGGGGGGTGGCGCAAGATCAGCCATCAGAAATCCTCAGAATATTGAAGGCGACCCGATCAGGACTTCTTGCCAGGCTTGGCCGATGAACCTTGCGCCTTGTTGTCAGACTTTCCACCAGCGCCCTTGCCACCTGCATTGCCTGCTGCGGGTGCCGCTGCAGCGCCAGGCGCTGCAGCAGGACGTGCGCGGCGCACAAAAGACGCGGCTTTTTCCAATTGCTCTGGCGTGGCCTCGATACCCGCAATGCGCGCCAGCAAGCGTGCATGTTGGCGGGGACGAGAGACCAGTTCAGGGTAACGCAAAAGCTGGGTGGGGTAGCGCCGGTTGACCAGGGTCTTGAACATTTGGGCGTAAATGATCTGCGCACCCTTGGCACCAAAGTGCTCTGGCCAATTGCGGCGCACACGGGTCGCTTCGATGTCTTTCATGGGACGCAAGACATACAACAACTGCGCGTCAAACACTTGGCAAATCATCGACAGCAGCAGTGCCGACAAGGGCAGCTTCAAGAAAATAGGCGCAGGGTTTTTTGCATCATAAGGGCCGAACTCGCCGTCGATGACCCGCTGGCGCAAGGCACGCAATGCCGCCAAAGCCTGGTCGCGGCTGGCGGTAATTTGCAAGTCATTTTCTGACGCCAATGCCAAAACCGTGTTGCGAAACGCGATCGATTCGAAGCTCACTGGTGTGCGCACATCGTTGGTATTGAAGTAGGGACCCAGGCCGTTGACACCCAAGGCATCCAACATGCCGGCTACGGCCGATGTGCCACTGCTCCATGGTCCGGTGACCAGCAGCAAACGCGGCTTGCGCGGGCGTGCGGGCGCTGTGTCGGGAGTGCCTGCGCTGGCGATGGGATTGGTTTCTTGGGCTTCAGTCATTTGACGTTCTCTTTCTCTGGGGTTACCGGGGCTGTGGCCGGCCGGCGCGGCGTGACCGTGGGAGCGGGAGGCTTCACACGGACTTTGAAATGTTCAGGCGGCTGCCCGGCGACGCTGCGCCGGTAGGCCTGCAGATAGGCAGCTTCGAGTTGCCGCGTGCGCGTGGGTGAGTCAAACAGACCCAGCCGAAGCTTGCGTTCGCGCACAAACAGCTTCATCTTGGCCACTTCTTCGGGCTGGTTCAGCAAAGAAACGGCCAATGCAATGTAGGAAGGAATATCGGGCTTGACGAGCAGGCCCAGGCCCGCGGCCCGCAGCAGCCCACCGCTCACGCGCGAGGCAAAGTTGGTGCCCTCAAGCGCCACGACAGGAATACTGGCAAACAGCGCGTCGCCCGTCGTGGTGTGCCCGCCATAGGGCCAGGGGTCCAGCACGATGTCGCACAGTTGCAGGCGGGCCAGATGGGCCTCTTGAGCCACTTTGGGGGCAAAAATCACCCGCGCAGGCGCCACACCCGCGGCTTTCATTTCGCGCTGCAGGTTCTCCCGCGCAAACTTGCCAGGGTCCAGCATCCACAACACCGCGGTCGGTACGGCCGCCAAAATCTTCATCCAGGTCGCCCAGACCTCGCTGCCGACTTTGTTCACGTTGTTGAACATGCCAATCACGGGCACACCCGCGGGCAGACCCGCCTTGCGTAACGATGGCGGGGGCGCGAGGTAGCGCGCGCGGTAATCGTTGATCTGGTAGGTGGGCGGAATGCGGATGACTTTTTCGGGGTACAGCGCCTCCACGCCTTCGGGGATGGTGTGCGTGTCGCCAATGATGTAGTCGACAAAGCGCCCGCCCACGGTGCCAGGGAAACCCAGATAAGAAATTTGCACGGGTGCGGGCCGCCAGGCCAGAACGCCGTGGCGCGTGCCTTCGGTCAGACCGTTGAGGTCCACCAGCACATCAATGCGGTCTTTGACAATCTGCTCGGCCGCCGCGCGGTCGCTGATCTTGCTGAAGGTGCGCGCATGGTCAAAGCGCGACAATATGTCGCGCCGCAAGGCCGAACCATCGTCGTAACTGGTGCAATAGGCAAAGAGCTCAAAACGGTCACGGTCGTGGTGGCGCATCATGCCCATGGCCAGCAGCGACGTGGCGTGGTCGCGGTAGTCGCTGGACATGTATCCGATGCGCAAGCGCCTGCGCTCTCCATCGGGCCAGGGCTGCGTCACCATGGGTGCAAACGGTTTGAAATTCGACGCCGCAAAATTGCTGATCACGCGGATATTGGTGGCCTCGTCACCGCACCACAGCAAGTGCGTGCGCGGTGTCTCGCCCACCAGCGCCGTTTGGCCTGCCGCATGCGCTTTGGTAAAAACTTCGATCACCGAATTGGCCAAGGCCCAATCGGCCGACTGCAGTGCCACGCGCAAAGTGTAAGTGCCTACTTCGGGGGCGTGCTTGGAGTCTTCCCAGCCGCGGCGCACGGCCTCGAGGGCTTCGGCCTCGGCACCCAAGCGGGAAAGCTGGCGCCCAATGTCCACCAACTCACGCGGTGTGGCCGCGCAGTCGACGGCGCGCAAGGCCGCCGACAGGGCGGCAGGTCGGTCCTGCAACTCGTCGCACACGGCCGACAAGGCCATCCAGGCTGCCGCCAGTTTGGGCTGCGCGTCGGTGGCCTGTTGGGCCAGATTTCTGGAGCGTTTGCGGTCCTGGATGCGCACAAACTGCGAGGCCAATGCGTAGACCTGCGCTTTTTCGCTGGGCGGCTTGAGCAAACCCGCCAAGGTTTCCAGCCGATCGGCGGCGCCCTTCGGGTCGCCCGCGGCCGAGAGCTTGCGGGCCTCGGTCAGCAAAGGGTGCTGCAAAGAACGCGGTGTTTCGGACGGGCCACCCGCCTTCGCCTGAGCTCCACGGGGATGCGTTGCTGTCATTGTCTGGGCACTATAAAGTTAAAGAACCTGCCCTGTAAACAGGGCAGGTTCATCGTGATCGAACCCGGCTTGCGCCGGACCGGTGACACAAACCAACCCTGTGCATGGTTAGCACGGAGTTGGTTCACCGAGCCGCTTAGATGCCCACAGCCTTGATGTAGTCGTTCAGGTTGGTGATGTTGGTCATACCTACCAGTTCGACCACACCCGTGATGCCCGTACCGTCACCGTCGTAGGCCAGGTAGCCGTTGCCACCCACTGTGCCGAAGACATAGCTGGTATCGCTGTCCAACAGGCCATCCGCTGTCGCCAGGAACGCCTGGAAGTTGGCAGAGGCACCCGAGATGACATCCAAATTGTCGGTCGCGACGCCACCGAAGCTGATGCTGTCACCATGCGCACCATCAAAGCCATAGACCTTCATCATGTTGCTGAGCAAGGTTGCGCTGTCGGAAACGCTGTCCAAGTTCAGGTCATAGAAGTCCAACTCGATATTCACGGATTGGAAGCTATGGCTGTCGTGCTGACCGTCGTCTGCGCGGTGGCTGTACTCCCACGCATTCGCATAGCCCAGGTAGACATTGGCAGCCGATCCACCGTTCAGGTAGATCAGTTCAAGATCACCGTCCCGGTAGTACTGGTTCATGGAGTCCCAGGAACTGCCAGACACATACACATCACCGACATGGATGTCGTTGCCTTGGTTGATCTCAAGCGCCACATTGGCGCTGTCACCCATATGGATGTACGTCGTACCCATGGTTCCACCACCCATGTTCAGGCTGGCGTCCACATTAGATCCGTCCCACGCGCTGACGTGCAAGTCATTCACTGAGCCGCCCAGAATAATGATGCCCGCATGGGTGTACCCGCCATTGCTTGCATCGATACTCATGCGGTCCACGGTACCGTGGGTCGTGATCGTTGCGTCTGCGTTCCCGCTACCCCAAGCACCGATGTGCATGTCGTTCACAAAAGTGCCGACGTTGACATTCGCGCGGGTTTGTGAGCCGTCGCCTGCAAAAACGTTCATCCAGTTCACGGAACCGTTCAGCATGACATGGGCGTCTGAGGAACTTCCGTCCCAGGAACGGATATTCATGTGAGCCACCGACCCCGAGAGCGTCACATTGGCCTCCGCGTGTGAGCCCCAATGGGCAGTGACATCCAAACCTTCCACAGAACCGTCGAGCGTGACGATGGCCTGGGCGTGTCCGTAGTCCCACGCGTTAATGTCCAAACTACCAATTTGGCCTGTCGCACTCTCAATATTCAAGTCACTGCAACCTCCACTTTCGGCATTCACGTAAACGCTGCTGTAGTCCAGGTAGGTGGTTCCTGGTATGTCGCTGTGGATGTCGAGCGAGGCGTGGTTGTTCCAGAGTGCCTCCACCACAATTTGCCCAGAGATCGTGCCATCAAAGTTGGCGATGTCTGCACTCACCCACGAGCCACGGTCGTACGCACCCACGCGGATCGAGTCGATGGTTCCTACCGCCGCACCGATGGTCAGTGTCACGTGCGAATTGCTCCAGTCGTTGCTGTTCACCGTGCTGTTGCCATGCTCGTTGCGGCCCGAAGCCAACACAATGTTGCTATCGTTCAGCGTCAGGTCATTGCTCCAGAAGTGAGCCTCGATGCGGGAGTGCTCTTGGTTAGACCGCAGAGCAATATCGTTGATCGTGAGTGTCGAATGGGACACATGCACATCCATCGATCCGTTATAGGCCCAGGGCCAATTCTTATTACCGACGTCACCCGACTGAGCGGTGACCCGCAGCGAGCTGATGTCGCCGCTGGCGCCGGAGAGATCGAAGCGCACATCGGTGTAGCCAAAGCCTTCGATTTGGATGTCGCTCTGGCGCATGAACAACGTATCACCCTGCAAGCCGGAATTGTTGCCATAGATGTCGGCAGAACCGATCATGGTCAGGTGGTACCTGGCACGGCTATCGGTTCCTTGGTGGTACACGTCCCATTCGGCTGCGTTGGTGGTGGCCAGATAAATGTCTTGCACACGCGCATGCTCGAAAATCAGCGTTGCATCGACGTCGGTTTCAGCCACCTGCAGGCCGCTCAAATTGTAGGAGTGCGTGTACGTGGACATGGACAACTGGTCAATGGCTTGCGTACCCGCAAAGGTATCAGTGAACGCAACGGGTGTCGAAGTGTCGTAGTCGCTGCCTCCGCTGTAAATGTAAGAGGTGCTGTAACGGTCAGCCACGGCCAATTCGTTGAAGCTGGTCACACCCGCGAGCTTGACCACGCCAGTGATACCAGAGCCGTCAGCGTCGTAGGCCAGGTAGCCGTCTTCGCCCGCCACGGTACCGAAGAAGTAATTGACATCGGTAACACCGCCGTTGAATTCCAGAGCAGCTTTCGCAGCCGCAATGTAGTCCTCGACAGTGGCGTAGTCCACCCCTGCCTGGGAATACGTGTAGCTGTATTGGTCAGCGCCCTCGGTGTGCCAGCCGTTCTGTGTCTGGACACGGTAGGAGGTGGTCAAGGGGTCGAGGTTGATCGAGTCACGGCTCACATCGAAGCCGTCGATGGTCACCATATTGGCGATCAAGGTGCTGGCGTCGGCGTCAGTGAGATCGGCGTCGGCCATGCTGAGGTTCAGGTCGAACACGCCCCACGGATCATTGCCGGTGTGCAGACCTGACAAGTCAATGGTGGACGCGGTCTTCTGGGTATAGGTCAGTTCCACATGGCCGTCACCGGTCACGAACACATCACCACCCTGGACGGTTTGTTCCACAGCCGCATGGGCATAGCCCGACTGCTGCGTGGCATTGAGCAGCAGATGGTCTGCACGCCCCGATTCAAAGCGGAGTTCAGCATTCGCATCGCTCTGAACCGCAGTAGCGCTCACCGTCAGCGTGTCGATGGTGCCATCGAGGTAGTCGAGGTTGGTGTGGGCTTCAGAACCCGCACCGGTCGCCACCACGTCCACATTGATGCCATCAACCGCCAGGGTCGAGCCCTCGCGTGCTTCCCATGTTCGGGTGGGGTCGATTCCGTCAGCCCAAAAGCTCGAAGTGATGCTGGATGGCGCAGGGTGGCCCTGGTCGTCGTACACCACGTACAGGACTGATTCCGGATCGCTGCTACTGAAAGGCCGATATTCGAGAGACAAATGGAAGCCTGGGTTCGGCACCAGAGCCAACTGGTCGTTCAAGGCATTGAACAGCGCTTCTGCATAGGCATCGGTTCCCGAATTCATGCTGGCCATCGTGACGGACAAATCCAAACCGCCCACATGCAAAGTGATGACTTCACCTTCCGCAGTGTCTGAGGTGCCACGAATACCATCGGTATCTAGGACCAGGGTGGAACGGCTGTATAGATCCGAGGCGGCAAAGGCTTCAACCCTGCGGTAGCCCGCAGACAAGGTCAGGTCCGCAGAGCTGCCGTTGTATTGCCAGTCGCTGACGTCGCCATAAGAGCGCTCCATACCGCCAGCCAAAACATGGATGTCCTGGGTCAGACTGCCCGAGAAGGACATATTGGCCATGGCGTCGGCCGACGTTCCAGACGCATTGACGGTGATGGCACCCAAGGAGCCGTACAGGTCACGGGCGTCGAAATAGGACTGTGAATACCATCCATCGGCCTGCACCGTGATATCGGCGCCAGTGACATGGATACCGTCGACAGGCACACCATCGCTGGTGTCGGCAGACGCACCCCGTGCGTGGATGCGAGCCATAGCGTCGGAGCTATTGCCCGCTGCAAGGACGTTGATATTGCCCTGCAACTCGCCGTTGAAACGCAAACTCACGCCAGCGCCAGCGCCATCCCCTACAGACGACACCTGGATACCAGTCACCGAACCGATGGAGTCGCCGATGTCCATCGAAGCGCGAGAATTGCTGTCGTTGGCTGAGGCTGCCAAGTTGACGCCGTCCAGAGAGATGGGTTCCAAGCCGCCGATTACATCGCTAGAGATGTATCCAATGCGCACGTCAGCCACTGCACCGTTGGAGGTGGCGGTAGCCGAGATGTCGCCAGTCACCGTTCCAAAGAAACCTGCGTGGTTGACGTAGTCACTCCAGCCTGTCAAATCGACCGAGGCAGTGCTGTTGTAACCCGAAGCCGTTGCGGCAATGTTGCCAATCGTGCCATGCGTGCCATTCAGCGCCATGTGCGCGTCGGCATAGTCACCCGAGGCGGTCGCAGTCAGATCGACGCCGTCCAGCAAGATACCGTAGGGAGACACGCCTGCCAGACTAGATGTGGGGATCAGGTCCAAGGCGGTGTCGCCCGCGCCCGTGTTGTAGCTGACCGCAACATCGGGTTGCGCACCCAAAGCCGCCGGCCAGAAGAATTCAACGGTGGTCGGCATCCAGTAAGTCGCGGATGCCTGCACATAACTTGCGTCGTGCGGGGTGCTGTGATAGAAGTCGCCCAACAAAGGCACCGTGGGGTCTTGCTCATGAAGCGCCTCGAGTTGCTTGCCGAAACTGTCGAAGGCTGAGTCCAAACCGCGCATCAAGTTGCCGAAGTGGCTGTAGGGGAGATAGGTATCGCTGCGCATCGTCAGCATCTGCTCTGCGTCAAACGTGTACGACAGCACATGACCACCCACCGTCAAGGTCAGGGTGGGGCGGTATTGTGCGCCCGCTGCTGAATCGAGGTTGTCCCAGTAAGTGTTGCTTGTCGGATCCAACGCGGCTGCCAGTACGGCAACGTAACTGTCCACCAGAGGGCGGAGGTTGAAGGTCTGCGATTCGTTCTGGGCCCGCTGTGTGTCCATGCTCACATTGACCGATGCGTTGCGACCAGAGGCAGTCGCCGTAATGGCATCGCTGATGGTCAACGCATCGTTGTGGGCAAAAATCCGCGCGTTGGCAGTCGCACCTTCGCCGCTGGCCGTGGCCGTGACGGTGGTGACCAAACCTTCCACGTTGTGAACGTCGACA
The DNA here is from genome assembly GCA_947447985.1 of Comamonadaceae bacterium. Lineage (GTDB taxonomy): Bacteria > Pseudomonadota > Gammaproteobacteria > Burkholderiales > Burkholderiaceae_C > Allorhodoferax. Next base: position 75,713 of record CANFLX010000004.1, on the reverse strand, counting down.
CTGGACCAAGCGTAAGCACCGCTGGCGTTGGACAGAATCGCACTGCCACCTTCGGCATCAAACACCAAGCTGGCCGACGAGGTACCGATGGCACCAATGTGGACATAGCCTTGGCCGTTTTGGTCTGTGGCCGTGGCCGTCAGGTCGCCCTGGAGGGTGATGTCCGCATCCATCGACAAGTAAACAGAGCTATAGCCGCGAGCAGCTTCTGCAACCATGTCACCGGCAACCGTCAATGTGCCGTGGGTGTCCATAGACAAGCGGGCATCGGCGTTTTGGCCTTGGGCATTCAGGTGAATGCCAGAGACAGAACCGTGCACGTTGCTGATATTCAAGCGGGCATCCGACCCGTCCCCTTGGGCCGTGACATTGACATGGGTACCGTCCAGAGTGATACCACCAGAGCCGAGAGAGCCGTCAGATTCCGTGAACGGAGTCTGCGCTGTTCCATCAACGGTCAGCGAGCTGGTAGCCTGATTGCCCGGTTCGTTCCAAGACACATAGATCTGGTTGTTGTTAAAGGCTCCAAACGACACCCCGCTGCTTGCATAGTCAGGGTCATTTTGCAGGCCGTCGATGACGTCCCAGTACCAGTCACCGGCCTGCACCACGTAGCTCAAGGTGGTGGCACCAATGTGGAACTCAACCACTTGGCCTACCGTGAACGAAGGCATGTTGTAGTACTGCCATTCGCGTTCCGGATTCACCGCCACACGCATATCGAGGTTGGCCCAGGAGTCACTGGATACCGCTGTCACCGTCAGGTCACCGGCATAAGTGCCGTCAAAGACCATGTCCAAGGATGCGTTTGAGTTGTAACCCTGTGCCAGAACTTCGATCGCGCCGATATTGGCGGTCACTTGGTCAAGGCGGGCGATGGCGTAACTTGCATCACCACTGGCGCGAACGCTCAGCGTTCCGACATCGCCAGAGAGCACGTCGATACGCACATGGTCTTCGCCATTGTTGCCGTTGGCCAACACGCTGATGTCACCACCCGCCATGTCCAAACCAGAGATATGCAAGTCGGCAGAAGCGTACCAATGCGATGCGTTGACCGTGACATCGCCTGTGACTGACAAGATGCCGCCATCTGCGTAGATATCCAAAGAGGCCCGCGATTCGTAGCCCGAGGCTTCCACCAAGATATCGTGCACCTGTGCAGACACCTGATCCAACCGAACGATGGTGTCGGACGACGCGCCCGCTGCACTCACGTGGATTTGGCCCACTTGGCCCGCCAAGCCGTCGATGTAGGAACGGTCTTCACCGTAAATTCCGTCAGCATGGAAGTCGAGGTTGCCCGCTTGCATTACCACATTGTTGGCACTGAAGCTGGCATCGCTGCACCAGCTCGAGGCATTGACCGTGATGTCTTGCTGGACGGTCAACGTGCTCATGAAGAACGTATTGATGTCCAAGGACGCACGGCTGTACTCGCTGTCATACGAAGCGCCGCGGTAGTTACCCACGGGGCCCGTGTTGACATTGATGCTGTGCACGGTGCTGCTGAGCAAATCAAGGCTTGCATGGGCATAAGCATTGTCACCCGTGGCGTGCACCAGGATATCGGTGCCACTCAGATGCACGTCGCCCGACAAGTGCAGATCGGCCACTTCACGGAATTTCCACCACGAGTTGGTCGACGTGGAGGCGTACACCTCAATGTTGCCCGTAACGGTGCCGTCCAGCCAAATACGCGCAGACGCGTCGGCGCTCTTGTGGGTCGCCAGCACCTCAATACCGCCCGTGATGTCACCGGAAATACCAAGGATTGCATGGGCATCGGAACTGGCGTTAGCCTGCACATGCACGGTGTGCACATTGCCTTGGATAAAGTTAATGTCCAGGCTTGCACGGGAGTCTTCGCCATTGGCGTCGACTCGGATGTCTTGGTTGGTGGTGTTCAAGTTCGTGAACTGGAGCTGCGCGTTAGCTCTGTCTCCGCTGGCCAACACGGTGATGCCATCGCTTCCTTCCATCGTGACGCTAAAACCGTAAGCGCTGAGGTAGGCATCGGAACACGTGCCGGAAGCTGTCACGGTAATGCCGCTGGCAGTACCGGTACTGATGTCCGCCGTCAGGGAAGCGCTCGAATAGTCTCCCTCGGCCGTGACATTGATATCCGCGTGGTCCAAATTGACGTTGAACACGCGTGCCTGGGCGTGGGAATCGTAGCTGCCAGCTGCAACTTTGACGCCCTGAACAGTCAGCGAATCGCCCCAGCTCACACTGAGAAGCAGGTCTGCCGAGGTCCTGGATCCATACGCGTGGACATCAATACTTCCGACGCTGCCATACGCAGAATCAATTGACAAGTTAGCTCGGGCGTAAGCGCCACCATAGGCGTTCACCGTCAAATCGGTGGCGTGTTGGGCAGTTCCCAACTCCACAGGCTGATGGGTCTGCAACCAAGCGTTGGCATCGTAGCTGCCAGCACTGATCAGCACGTTGCCGGTGATGCGGTCTAAAGTGAAGTCCAGCGAAGCGTGGGTATAGCTGCCCTCTGCACGGATGCTGACATTGTGGGCAGAGCCTTCGAGGTTGTTCACCCAGAGGTCCAGATTGGTACTGGAAACGTTGCCGATGGCGGCCAAGGTGATGTCCGCACACTCGAGTGTGACGGTGCCAGAGCTCATGACCTGCATCGAGGCGTAGCTGTGATCGCCAGCGGCGACAAGTTCCAGACCACCAGTTACCGTCAGGTGATCGCCGGCATAAACGCGAAGCTCTGCGTCACTGCAGTAACCAGAAGAAGTGACCAGCACGTGGCCTGCGGTGCCGCGTGCACCCGTCAAATCGGCACTGGCTTGGGCGCGGATGGCATTGGCCTCCACCGTGATGTTGGTATCGTGGGCGCCGACGCCCAGGTCCAACGAAGCGGAGTCCAGCCTCAGACCTGCGTCAGCGGAACCTGCACCTGCGGTGACCAAAATATCGCCGTTCACGCCCAGTTCATAGATGCTTTGACCCCATGAGGCGTTGGTGTAGGCGCCGTCTGCACGAATGGTCAGGTCGTGCACCGAGCCATCGATGTTGTTGGCATAGAGATTCAGGTCCGCAGCGGCAGCAAGGGCGGTCGCAGCCACCGTGATGTCGGCATTGTCCAAGATCAAATGGTTGGCATACACGTCGAGGGAGGCGTAGCTCTGATAGCCGCTGGCCGTGACTTGCAGACCCGAGACCGTCAAATCGTTGCTGGCGTCAACTTCCAAAGCAGCGTATGACCAGGAACCGGAAGCTGTGACCGACAGGTGATCCGCCACTCCGCTGGCGTTGTGCAACTGTGCGTGGGCATACGAAGAACCACCGGCAGCTTCCACGGCCACGTTGGTGGCGTGCTCGGGTGAGCCCAGCGTCAGATCGTCCCAGCGGTTGAGGTCCAGGCTGGCCCTGGCATCGTTGCCTGCTGCGCTGACAACGATGTCGCCTGTCACGTCCAACGATGGCAAGGAAGTGAACCAACTCGCACGGGTGCTCTCGCCGTCTGCGCGGATGGTCACGTCATGAAGCGAGCCATGGATGCTGCTCGCATCCAAAGACATAGACACCCGCGAATTGTCGCCAGTGGCAGCCAGCGTGATGTCGGCATTGTCCAGGGTCAGGTCGCCGCTGATCGACAGATTCAAATCTGCGCAGTTGTAGGTGTTGCTGGCTGTTACTTGCAAGCCCGAAACCGTGAGATCACCATTGCCGTGCACGGACAGACGCGCACTGGAGCCGTATCCGGATGCCGTGGAAGACAGGTGGTCAAACGAGCCGCCTGCGTTTTGAATGTTGGCTTCGACCCATGAGTCCGCTCCAGCGGCGACAACGTTCACATCGCTGCCTGCAAATGTGGCGTCCGCGCTTGACATGTAGTAGGCATTCACACCCAGTTGGGCGCGAGAACCTGCGCCATCCGCGCGAACCACGATGTCACCGTGGATGGTGCCATTAATGTCCACGCTCGCACGCGCACTGCCGTAATCAGCACCGTTCAAAGTCTGCACGGTGATACCACCGGCCAAGGACTGGTAGTGGTCAGCGCTAGAGACCGTGTGACCGATGGTGCCGGTGTAGCCCGTCACGTCCGCCGAGGCGCGCACACCCATGCCGCCCGCCGTAACGGTGATGTTGCTGTCGGTCAACTGGCCGGCCGTGACGCTGGCGCTGGCATTCACCAGACCGTAGTAGCCATTGGTCCAACCGTAGGCGTCCACTTTGATATCACCCACCTGGCCCGAGGTCTCGATGCCCGCAATCGCATCGCTGCTAAAGCCCAAGGATCGCACTAACACGCTGCCAATGTCTGCGCTGCCTGAAAAGCTAATTCGCGCGTCGGCAGATCCGCTTGCTCCAACCACTGCGATGGAATCGATCGTGCCCGTTGCGTGTTGGATGTGGGCATTGGCCCAGCTGTTTTCGCCCAAAGCAGTAACTTCGATGGACGAGCCATCAAAGTTCACCAGCGTGTTTTCGCCGTAATAGGTGTTGATCTGCGCTTCAGCCGACGAGAAAGCGGCGTCTGCACGGACGACGATGTCACCGTTGATGGTGCCATCCAATTCAAGTCGCGCCAAGGCGCTGGAATGGTCTGCGCCACCCAAAGTCTGCACGGTGACACCACCGGACAGGCTCTGGTGGTGGTCTACGTCTGCGAGCTGGACCGCATGGCCCACGGTGCCACCGGCCCAGACCTCTGCGGACGCTTGGCTGCCCGCACCGTAAGTGGTGACCGTTATGTTGCTATCGTTCAGCGACATGGCCAACACACTGGCAGCGGCATGGGAACCCAATCCGCCGGATTGCACTGTGATGTCACCCACTTCGCCCGCCATCACGTCGGCGCTGGCGTAAGCAGACTCGTTGTAGGCATCAACAAACACATGGCCCACCGAGCCATCGGTTTGCACATGAGCCTCGGCATGTGCGTCGTAAGAAGATGACGTTACGGTCAAGCCAGTCAAGTCGACGGAGCCGTTGACGTACAAGCGGGACGTGGCGTACTCACCCGTCGCATTGGACAGGGCTTCACCCAAGCTGCCGGACACATAGGCGTTGATCTCGCCGTAGCTGCCATCGCCTGCGGCCACGACCTGGATGCCTTCTGTCACATCGATACTGCCGCTGATGGTGGCACGCGCATCGCTACTGCTGCCCGAAGCCACTACATGCAAGTTGTGCAAGGTGCCGGCAGCGTTGCCAATATTGGCGTAAGCACTCGCGGAATAGCCGGAAGCCTCCACCTCGATTTGGCTGCCGTCAAAGGTCACAACCGCGTCGGTGCTGTAATAAGCATTGAGACCCATTTGGGCGTCAGACGAATTGCCATTCGCACGCACTACCACGTCACCCGCTATGGTGCCATTGAGGTCCACACTGGCGTGGGCGTATGAGTGGTCTGCACTGCCCAAAGTCTGCACGGTGATGCCACCGGCCTGGCTTTGGAAGTAATAGCCTGACTCCACCGCGTGGCCCACCGAGCCGCCAGCTATCACGCCGACAGAGGCGCTGGTGTCAGAGGAGGACGTGGTCACCGTGATATTGCTGTCATGGAGCATGGAGGTCGAGACATCCACATAGGCGTCGGCAGACAGACCGCTGGCCTCTAGCGTGATGTCGCCCACCTCACCCGCCGAGATAGAAGCCCGTGCGTAGGAGTTGGTACCCGCAGCTTCGGCCGAGACACTTTGCACCGAACCCGCCGTGTTGATATCCGCATAGGCGTACGAGTTGTAGCCGACGGCTTCCACCGTCAGGGCACCCAAGTCGGCATCGCCGCTCACATACAAACGGGCATCGGAACAGGAACCCGACGCTCTGGCCAAACCATCGCCGAGGTTGCCAGACACGCCGTAGGCACTGATTTCGCCGTAGCTGTTGTCGCCCGACGCAACGATGCGGATACCCTGACCCACATCGATGCTGCCGCTGATATTGACGTAAGCGGCGCTGTCGTAGCCCGACGCTTCAACATTGACCGTGTTCAAACCATTCAACTGGGTGTGATCCAAATTGACGGTGGCATCGCTGCTGTTAGCACGTGCGAGTGCGTTCACGTCGCCGCTGGTGAGGGTGACGTTGCTGTTTTGCAGAGTCACGGTGGATGAGGCGCCAACCGCTTGGGTGCCGGCAACCACGTTGCCATCAGCTGTTACGGTGGTATTGACCAAGGCCAAACGAATGTCAGAGCTGTTGTTCACAGCCTCGAGGTCCAGATTGCGGTTACCCAAGTCCAGCGTCGCGTCGGTGGAGCCGCGCAGCGTCAGCATGGCCGTGGAGTTGACATCGGCCAAAACGACGTACTCGCCGTTGTACTCGCCGGTGATTTGAATGTCTGCTTTCGCAGTCGAATCTGCAGAGTACGAGTGCACCAGAATGTTGCCATTCAGTGTGCCGGGGGCCTCGATGCGGATCTCTGCGTCAGCATAGGAGTTGTCAGCCTGCGAGAAAACGTGGATGTTGCCGTCCACCGTGCCCGCCAGGTCGATGTTGGCGTAGGCGTAGGAGCCGTAGCCCGAGTCGTTGGAGACGACCGTGGTTTTCACGGTGATGTCACCCACTGTGCCCGTGGCATGGGTTAGATCCAAGGAAGCACTGGCCCACTGACCACTGGCGTTGACAGTGATGTTGCTGCCCATCAAATTGACGGCACCTGCGTCAGCGCTGACACCTGAGCTGAGGGTCAGGTCCGCACTGGAGTTGTAGCCTTGCGCCAGCACATTGATGTTGCCGTTGACGTCGCCGTTCAACAGGATGTTGGCTCGGGCGGTGTCACCGGAGCTCAGGGTCTGCACGGTGATGTCACCGGCGGCACCCGTGGCCGACGTCAAATCCAAGGAGGCAATGGCACCCAGACCGCTGGCTTGCACCAGGATGTTGCTGTCCACCAGGTTGACGGCGCCGCCGTCAGAGCCGAGTTGCAAATCAGCGCTCGAGTAATTGCTTTGTGCCGAAACAGTGATATCGCCATTGACATCACCATTGAACATGATTTCGGCGTGGGCTTTTTCGGCAGAACCGACGGTTTCGACGGTGATATCACCTGCAGCGCCAGTGCCTGAATGCAAAACCAAAATGGCATCGGCAGACGAACCGCTCGCTCGCACCAAGATGTTGCTGTCCGTCAGATGGAGCGCGCCGCCGTCCTCTCCCAACAGCAGACCTGCCGTAGACGCATCGCCGTCGGCCAGGACATTGACGTCACCGGTGACGTCTCCATTGAGCAATACGTAAGCTAGGCTGAGGTCGCCAGAGCCGAGGGTCTGCACCGTGACATTGCCAACCGAACCGGTGGCCGCCAAAGAAAGACCGGCATCAGCCGACCGACCGCTGGTTTCCACCAGGATGTTGCTATCGACCAAGTGGGTCGAAGCCCCGGCATCATACAGCGACAAGTTAGCCATGGAATAGTCACCATCCGCCAAGACATTAATGTCGCCATTGACATCACCGCTGAACGAAATAGTAGCATTCGCGTTGGTGTCGGCACTCTGGGTCTGTACGGTGATGCCACCGACCGCGCCAGTCGCATTCGTCAAGCCCAAGCCAGCATATGCACCCAAACCACTGGCTTGCACCAAGATATTGCTGTTCACCAGATTCACTGCACCGCCGTCCGAGCCCAGGGCCAAGCCCGCATTTGAGCTATCGCCTTGCGCCAGGACATTGATGTCACCATTGACGTCGCCACTGAACGAAATCGTAGCGTGCGCATTGTCGCCACTGGTCTGGGACTGCACGATGATTGAACCGATCGCGCCAGTTGCATTCGCCAAGTTCAAAGTTGCCTCGGCAGACAAACCGCTGGCTTGGACCAGAATATTGCTGTTCACCAGATTCACTGCACCAACGTCTGAACTGAGGCCCAAAGTGGCGGCGGACGAATTGCCACCAGCCAAAACGCTGATGTCACCATTGACGTCACCCGAGAAGTTAATCGTCGCAGTGCCGAGAGTGTGGTTGCCAGTCGTCTGTACGGTGATACCCCCCAAAGAACCCGCCGCATTGGGCAAATTCAAGCTGGCATCAGAGCTGTTTCCAATGGCATTCACCATGATGTTGGAATTGGCCAACATCACCGACGGATCGGTAGCAGCCGTCACATCCAAGGACGACGTCGATCCACCACCCACCGCGAGCACCGCGATATCGCCCAAGGGGCCATTGTTAGTAACCGTACGATCCAGCACATCGCCCGAGCCAGTAGATGCTTGGAAAATCACAGGGCGCGCCGAGCCGCCATGACCATCGCCCTGGTTGAGCGCTGCGGCGGCCGCAATCATGGAGGCCATGGCCTGGGCCACGTAGGGGTTCAAGTCGGGGAACACGTCATACAGGTGCGTGTGGTCCGTCAGATCCAATTTCAAGGTCGGGCTGTAGGTGTTATCCGCATCATGGGCACCATCTTGGTTGCCGCCAGACAAATCAACCACCTGAGCCAAGGTGGTCATACCTTGGACGATCGCCGCCTGAAGATCAACACCCGTCAGACCTTCCGACTCCGCCTTGCCAGCCACCACCGCCATGAAGGCAGAAATCGTCTGGTTCAGGTCACTTTGGAAGAAATCGATCGCGTCCGCCTTGGAACCCACGGTTCCACCGTAGTTGGACTGAAGAATGCTGGCCACATCGTTGGCAGCCTGAATCACTTGCGCCTCGGTCGGCTTCTCAAAGCCACGCTCGGTCAACACCAGCGACACCAAGGTACTGACGCCCGTGATGTACACCGTCTGCTTTTCCGTATTGCCCGTGGTGACAGTGGCCAACGCCACGCCAGGGGACACGAAAACACCGGTAAAGGCTGCGCCGGAGTCATTGGCAGCGTGGTCAATCACCACACCCTTCGAATCCGTGATTTGATGGTGATGGATGTCCGAAAGAGAGTAAACAATATCGGAGCCAGCCGCCTTGGAAACCAAGCCTTCCAGCGAACGGGTCACGATCTCGCCCTCGCCGCCCAGACCACTGAAGTAACCATCGCTATCGGTCGTGGTGACGTATTCATCACCCGACTGCCAAATACCGTCGCCGTTCACGTCCAGCCATTTGCCGTCGCCGTCGCTGTCACGGAACACGACCGCACCTTCGACCGCACCGTCCAGCGCGAAGCCGTCTTTAATCACGGACTTCGACGGCCCACTGCCGGAACCACCGCCCGCAGCGAGACCCAAAACAGCCACCGACGCGATGGCCGCGAAGATCGAACCGTCGGACGCACTGGCGGCCCACAGGACGCCCTTGCGATCGTCATCTTCTTCGGCCTTGGGCGCTTCGCCTTCAGCCGCGGCCGCCACCAGGAGCGACTGACCACCATGGTCAGAACCCAGCACATCGGCCAGCGCCACCGAGGTGTCCGCCGCAGCGACCTGGTCTGAGACCTCATTCACGGATTCATTGGAGATACCCGCCACCACCGCATCCTGCGCGGCGGCAGGCTGCTCGGCCTTGGCAGCCTGGTGATGCGCCTCTGGGGCCGCGTCCGCAAGCTCTGCGGGCAAATGGGTCAAAACAGCAGCTTCGTTGTGGGTGTTTTTGCTGATTTTTTTGATGATTTTTTTCGACGCCATTCTCAACTCCAAGAATTTCTTAACCAAAAATTGGTGCCTCACCGGGTCTCAAACGGTGGTAAACACAGAATTCGCATTTCCGAACATCGTATCACAAATGCACCCAAAAAATGGCTTTTTTTGACAAAATCGCTTGCCAATGTGTGTAAAATACCGCTAAATTCGAAAACTTATTTAAATTTTTAATTATTTTGCAAAATTCATGCTTCTTTGGGTGGCAGCCCCAGGTTCCGAGATGACTCTGGCGAACAACACCCCCCCAGGGCGTGCACCCCGGCAATTGGTGGTCCGCGTTCCAGTCCAATTCGCGCTGCCCAGGGCGATGTACTGGGGCCCGCTGGCCCAAAGGCTGGGCCGCTTGCTGGAAATCCCAGCGAGCGACTTGCCGCAGCCGGCCGACGGGCAGCGCCCCAAGCAGCCCAGTCAACACAATGCGCTCCGATGGCTGGTTTGGGGCTGCGAGCTCGCCAAAAATCTCTTGCAAACGGCGCGCCTGCCAATTTTCGACCCCCTGCGTGTCGTCACATTGGCGCCGCTGGAGGGCCAGCAGGGTTGGCAGGCCTGGGTCGAGGTTGCCCGGGTCGAAGGCAGCTCTGCCTCTATTTACCAACTCGCGCTGACAACAGCGCTGGATGCCCTGGCCTTTCTGTCGACCCCCGCCAACGAGCCGCCCGCGCTTGAAACGCTGTACGCGGAAATCGCCACGAAGTTTCTGGCCGCCTTGAATTCCAAGGTGCCGACGGGCAAGTCCACCGTGCCAGTGTTGCGTTTTGCCCACACCTTGGGCATCCCGTTTGTGCATTTGGGGGCGGGCGTCTTCCAGCTGGGCTGGGGCAGCAAGGCCCGCCGAATGGACCGCAGCACCACCGAGCTGGACTCGGCCATGGGCAACCGACTGAGCCACAACAAGGCTGTTTGCGCCAATTTGCTGCTGGCCGCCGGATTGCCCGCACCCCGCCACCACCTCGTGCGGCAAGGCAAGGCGGCTTGGGCAGCCGCCAAAGAGATCGGGCTGCCGGTGGTCGTCAAGCCCGTGGACCTGGAGCGTGGCGAAGGCGTCAGCGTGGATTTGGTGGACGAAAACAGCGTTCGTGCCGCATTCAGGGCGGCGCGCGACTGCTCACCGAGCCGGCAAGTGCTGGTGGAAAAGCAAGTCCAAGGCAGCTGCCACCGCCTGTTTGTGGCGCACGGGCGTTTGCTGTATGCCGTGCGCCGTGGCCCGATGGCCGTTCAAGGCGACGGGCGCCAGACGGTGGCGCAGCTGGTGGCAGGCGAATTCGCCCGCCAGCAAATGCGTCCGCCCTGGCTGCGCTCGGCGATTCAAGCCCTGGACGCCCTGGCGCTGGCCGAGCTGGCCCGCAATGGCTTGAGCGCAGACAGCGTGCCGACGGCAGGCCACTGGGTGGCGCTGCGGCGCATTGAAACCACGGCCTGGGGCGGTATTGATGACGAGCTGACCGCGGTGGTGCACCCCGCGAATAGGGAATTGGCGCTGCGCTGTGCCGAGCTGTTCGGACTGCATGTGGCAGGCGTTGACCTGATCACGCCCGATATCCGCCAGCCTTGGTGGACCAATGGCGCCATCGTCAACGAAGTCAACTTTGCGCCCCTGATGGGCGGGGGCCCTGCGTCCCTGCGCGAGATTCCGGGTTTCTTGCGGGAATTGATGCAGGGCGACGGCCGAGTTCCTGTGCATGTTGTCGTCGGCGGGCCCACGGCCCGCACCGCCGCATTGGAGCAGCAGCGGGCTTGCGTGGCCGCGGGCTTGGCCTGCTATTTTTCGTCGGGCAGCGAGACGCTGAACGCGCAAGGTCTTGCGCACTACCTGCCGCTGCAGGGTGCGTTTGAGCGAACCCGCGCGCTGCTGCTTTCACCCAAAGTGCAAGCGCTGGTGGTCTGGACCGACTCGGATGAGTTTGCGGTCAAAGGGGCGCCGCTGGAGTTCATTGACACGGTGCAGGTGGTGGACCGGCAACTGGTCAGGTACCAGCACCTCGCGCCAGGCCAAGCTGCGCAAGAGGCACCCGAAGTGCTCCCACCCAAGCGCGTGGACCGTGTGCTTGCGGTGTTGACGGAGCGTCTGGCGCCACCCGCAGAGCCAGACACCCGCCCCTCCTAAAATCCCTGCCCGGAGCCCTCATTCATCGGGCCTCTTCTCACGAACCTCACGCCTTTTTTGCACGCCATGACACGTACTTTGCGCGCCGTCCTTGCTTCACCACTCCTCTTGTGCGCGGTCGCCGCCGCCCTGTTGCTGATCTGCCCCGCGCAGGCCGCCGATGCGCCCGACACCAAGCCGGTGCGCTTGGTGGTGCCTGCTGCGCCCGGAGGCCCCACCGACATTGTTGCCCGCACCACCGGGATTTTTCTGTCGCGCGCCAATGGCCGCAAATACGTGGTGGAAAACCGTGCAGGTGCGTCGGGGCTGATTGGCGCAACGTATGTGTCGCAGGCGGAACCTGACGGCGCGACGCTGCTGATTGCCGGGGCGGGTTCTTTCTTGCTCGCCCGCGAGCCCGACAGCCCCAAAATCGATTTGATGACGGACCTGGCTCCGATCGGGATCATTGCGGGCGCACCCACCTTGATCGTCACCGACGCGCGCCAAGGTGCGACGACGCTGGAGCGCTTGGTGGAAGACAGCGTGCGCAACCGCAAGCCCTTGAGCTGGGGATCGCCTGGCGTGTCCACCTTCGGCTACTTTTTGGGCCAGTCTGTTTTGAACCGCGCGGGTGCTGGTGAAACCATCCACGTGCCCTATAAAAGTGGCCCGCAAGCTTTGCTCGACGTCGCGGGCGGCAGCGTGCAGTTCGCAGTCGTGACCCTGAGTGGCGCCCTGCCCCTGCTGCAGTCGGGCCAGATTCGGGCGCTGGCCATCAGCAGTCCGTCTCGCAGCGCCCAAGTGCCCACCACGCCGACCTTTACAGAGCTGGGCTACGGCGACCTCACCTTTCTCACCTGGTTTGCCCTGCTGGCACCCAAGAACACGCCTGCCGCTTTGCTGAACGATTTGCGCCGAGATCTGGCGGCCATCAAAAAGGACCCTGAATTTATCGAGGCACTGGCCGTGGCGTCCTTGCAGGTGTCGCCCGTGGAACCCCACAACACCAACAAATTTGTGCGGGCAGAGATGGAACACTGGGGTCGTTTGCAACGCCCTGCCCCGACCAGCCCCAAATCGAAGTGAAGACTCGCCCATGAATATTGCCCACGCCATCGCCTTGCAAGCGGCACAGCAAGCCGAAGCCGTAGCCATCTATACGAGTTCGGACTCCGTCACGTGGGCGGGCTTGGACCGGGCGGTTCATTCCATCACGAACCAATTGTTCAGTGCGGGTATCGGATCGGGCACGGTGGTGGCCCTCTCCCTGCGCGACGAACGCCTGGCGGTAGCGGCCATGCTGGCAGTGGCGCGGCTGGGCGCAACGTCGGTGTCACTGCCAGTGACCGAGGTCGCGCCCGTGAAGTCTCAAATCGTGGCACGCACCCAAGCCACGGTCTTGCTGCGGGACGGAGAAGTCGAAGGTGTCAGCGGCCTGTTTGCATCGGAGTTGGTGTTGTCCACCGACGCGCTCTATGCCGCATCAAGCGCTGCACCAGCAAGCAGTCCGTGCGACATGGATCCGCAAGCGCCCTGCTTCCTGGTCGTGGGCTCAGGCACAACAGGTACCCCCAAACTGATTCCCATCAGCCACGAAATTTTCCGACTGCGCGCTGAGGTCTTGTTCGAGACCTTGGCAATGACAGCGGCGGATCGCCTTGCCACGGTGTCACGCATTGACTTTTGGGTGAGCAAGTTAGGCTGCTTGACAGCGCTGTCGCACGGGGTACCAATTGTGTTGGCAAACCGGCAAGCAGACTTTATTGAACAATGCCGACGTTTGGGGGTCACCATCCTGTTTCTGTCGGCGATTCATCTTGAGCAAATGCTCAAGCAGCTAACCCGCAAACATGAGCGGCCGCTCGATTTCTTGCGCGTCGTGAGTGCGGGCGGCGCGATGGTGACCGAGTCCTTGCGCCGGCGCACCCTCAAGCACCTTGCGTCCTGCCTCCACATTCCTTATGGCACCAATGATTTTGGCTTGATCACCATGGCGAAGCCCGACGATATCCGGGCCGTCCCCGGCACCGTCGGACCCGCGGTGAAATTTGTCGAGATCGAGATTCGCGATCGGCAGAATCAAGTTCTGCCCGCTGGAACAACGGGGGAAATCTGGCTGCGCAGCAAGGCCATGATCACCGCATACCACAACGACCCTGAGGCAACGGCGCGCGATTTCAACGAGGGATGGTTCAAGCCCGGTGATCTCGGGGCGCTTAGCCCATCAGGTCAGCTGATTCACTACGGACGCTCTGACCAGATGATGGTGATGAACGGCGTCAACATCGCACCGGCGGAGATTGAGAATTGCCTGTGCGCCCACCCGGCGGTGGCCGATGCGAGTGCATTTCCGCTGCACCATCCCGTGCACCAACACATCCCGGTTTGCGCGGTTGAACTTCACGAGGGCGCCACCGCATCGCAAGAGGAGCTGTCGGACTTCGCGGCGGTAAACCTCGGTTCGCACAGCCCTAGCCGCGTCATTATTCTGAGTGAAATTCCGCGCAACGAGATGGGCAAGGTCCGGCGCGGAGAACTGGCCCGACAGGTGGCGAAGGTGCTGGGAATACCGTTTCAAAGCTGAGCACCGGCTGGGCGGCTGATGCTGCCAGCCCGCAGCTTATCGGGGTGCTGCTGGAATCAGAGCGACGTCCCGGGTGGCGATGAACGAGGGGTTCAACACCTGCTCTTTTCCATAGCGAAGCGGGCTTCCATGCAGGTCGAGCACCGCACCGCCTGCGCCCTCGAGTACGGCTTGTGCCGCGGCGGTGTCCCACTCACAGGTGGGCGCTAGACGGGGATAGATGTCGGCGGCGCCTTCTGCGACACGGCAAAACTTCAAGGAGCTTCCGGCTTGCACCAGTTGCACTGGATTGAGCTGGTCGATAAAGGCCTGGGTCTCCGCGTTCAAATGGCTCTTGCTGGCGACCACCCGGCAGACGCCATGGGCATCGCCCCCGCCGACTGCAATTGCTTCTTTGTCCCCGCCTTGCATGCGGTAGGCGCCCAGGCCCGCTCCGCCCCAATACATGCAATCAATGGCTGGCGCATAGACGACGCCCAGCACCGTCTTGCCTTGCGCGATCAGCGCAATATTGACGGTGAATTCACCATTGCGGGCAATGAACTCCTTGGTGCCGTCCAGCGGGTCCAGCAGCCAGAACCGGCCCTCGCTGTGGCGGTGCGCCTGAGAGGCGTCATCCTCTTCCGAGACGATGGGGCATTGCGGCAAAAGCGGGGCCAGTGCGTCAACGAGAACATGGTGCGCTGCAAGATCTGCAGCGGTCACCGGACTCTGGTCCGCTTTCTGGTTGATGGCAAATTGCTCACTGCCATAAATTTCCATGATCGCGGCGCCCGCGCGTCGGGCGATGGGCAAGAGCAGCTCAAAGAGGGTGGACTCGGAGATGTGTGACATCGCAACCCGCGCTTAACGCTCGACCATCGATTCGTTCAAGGTTTTCACCAGCGGCTTCACCAGGTAGCGCAGCACGGTGCTGCGTCCTGTGATGACCTCGCCAACGGCTGTCATACCAGGCTGAATCTCGAGTTTTTCGTCGGGCCGGCCTTTGAAGCGTTTGCCATCTGTCTTGATTTGCACACGGTAGTAGGGCTGTTCCCCTTGGCGCAGGTCTTCGCTCAGGGTGTCGGCACTGATGTAGGTCACATGGCCACTGAGCGTGCCGTAAATCGAGTAGTCATAGGCGTCAATTTTGACGTTGGCAGGCAGGCCTGGTTTGATAAATGCAATGTCGGTCGGCTTGGCCTTCACCTCGATCAGCAGCGCATCCTCGACAGGCACAATTTGCATCAATTCTTCGCTGGGTTTGAGCACTCCCCCCAGCGTGGTGATGCGTACGTTTTTAACGACGCCGTTGGACGGTGACCGTATCTCGGCATGCACCAGTTGGTCCTTGCGCTGCAGCAAGGTTTGCTCGGCGCTGGCCAGGTCTTCACTGACCTTGCTGAACTCGGCCTGGGTGTCTTGAAGGTATTTGTTTCGCTTGTTGGTGATCTGCGCCTGCAAGTCAGCCACTGTTCGCTCCAGCTTCAGCACGTCCACCCGACTGACGTCACCGGTTTTCAAGAGCGGTTCCGTCATCTGCAGTTCTTTGATGGCCAAGGCTTTCATGGCGGTCAGCGAGGCAATGTCATCTTCGATGGCCGCACGGCGCTTCGCAAGCAAGAGGGACTGGCTGGCGCGGAACTGGGGGTAGTCATTGACTTCGGGGCCGAACTTGATTTCCGTACCTTCAATTTCGGCAGTGAGGCGGGCACTGGCTGCTTTGAGTGCCGCCACCTTCGATTCCGAATCCCGAAAAAATGCCACCAGCTTGGTGGTGTCGAGTTTTGCCAGCACCTCTCCTTTGGTCACTTCGTCGCCTTCTTTGACGAACAAGGTTTCCAGAACGCCGCCATCCTGGGACTGGATCACTTGCGTGCGCGAACTGGCGACCACCTGCCCCGTGGCACGGGTGACCTGCTCGATTTCAGACTGGGACGCCCAGACAAATCCGACGATCAATAAAGCGGAGGTGACCCACAACGTGGTGGGGATGGCCTGCAGAGTGGAGTGGCGCTTTTTACTGCCGAACCGATCTTTGGGGGATTGCATCATGGTCAGTCAAGCTTCCGTGGGTAGAGTGGGACGGGCCGATGCGGGTGCTGGACGGCCCAATTTGGCCATGACTTCGTCGCGTGGCCCGTCGATGACGATGCGGCCTTTGTCCATCACAATAATGCGATCGACAAGGCCCAAGAGGCTGCGCTTGTGGGTTGCCAGGACGATCACAGCGTCGGCGGCCATGTTGTGGAACAAGGTCCGCATGACCTTGACTTCGAGGTCACCATCCAGCGAAGCCGTGGGCTCATCCAACAGCAATATTGAGGGGCGCGCAATCAACATGCGGGTCAGGCCCACCAACTGGCGCTGACCGCCCGACAGACCCCGCCCCCCCTCAAAAATGGGCAAGCCCATGCCTGCGGGGTGGGATTTGACCAATTGATCCAGCCCGGTCTGCGCGGCGGCCTGCAAGACCTGGGCGTCTGTCGGCGAGGGCAAGCCCAGGACCAGGTTGTCGCGCAGACTTCCGCTGAAAAGGCGCACGTCCTGCGTGAGGTAGCCGATGTGTTCGCGCACGTACTCCGGCGCCAGGTGCATCATGTCCACACCGTCCAAAAATGCCCGCCCTTCCGTCGGTTTGTACAAACCCGACAGCAGTTTGATCAAGGAAGATTTGCCGGAACCGACCGCCCCCAGCAGGGCAATCCGCTCGCCCGGCTTGATCATGAGCGTCGACGCCAGCAGCGCAGGAATCGCGGTGTGGTAGCTCAGGCTGGCCGCTTCCAGGCTGAGCTCGCCACGGCATTTGCCGGGAATGATGTGCCGCTCGCCTTCGCCATGGTCGGAGGGCAGCTTCATCATGTCGTCCAGCCCTGCCAATGCAATGCGCGACTGCTGCCATTGCACGATCATTCCAGAGATTTGAGAGATGGGCCCCAGTGCGCGGTTGCTGATGATCGAACAGGCCATGAGCGCGCCCTGCGTGATCTGCCCCACCGTGATGAGGTAGGCACCAAACGCAATCATGAGGATGTAACTCAGTTGCTGAATGGTCTGCGTCATGTTCGCGCTCATGGTCGAGGTGTTGCGAATGTCCATTTCGTGAATCGCCATGTCGCGGGTTAGGCGCTGCCATTGATGCTGCAACTTCCATTCGCCGCCGACGGCCTTGATGGCCTCGATCCCGTCGATCGCCTCAATCAGGACGCCATTTTTTCGGTTGGCTGATTTCGCCTGCTCTTCGGTGGCACGCATCAAATGCCAACGTGCGTACAGGCCCACGCCGATCGAAAGTGGCAACAGCGCGAGGGGCACGAGCACCACCATGCCACCAATACTGAACATCACCGCCAGGAAAAAAATCACGAAGGGCAAATCGGCGATCAAGAACAAGGTGGACGAGGTCATGAACTGGCGCACCGTCTCGAACTGTTTGACCTGGGACGCAAAGGTTCCAATAGAACGGGGGCGTGCATCCATACGAATCGACAGCACGCGGCTAAAAAATACGCCCGAGAGCTCTTCGTCAATTTCTTTGCAAACCCGGTCCATCATGCGCGCGCGCAACTGCTTCATCAGCAGCTCAAACATCAGCGCCAGCACCACTCCCACGGTCAACACCGCCAGGGTGGAGTAGCCCTGGTTCGGCACGACGCGGTCATACACCTGCATGGTGTAAAACGAAATGGCCAGGGTCAAAAGGCTGGCAAGCGCCGTAGCAATCACAGATTCAACGAAGACGCGATACCGCTTGCGAATCGCATAGAAAAACCAATTGCTTGCGGTTTTCGGCTTTTCGTGGTCGGCGGCATCGGCCTCCACCGTGGTGCGCATGGCCAGCAGTTTGCCGTCTTGCAGTTGCGCTACAGACAACTCACCCGTCTGCCCGTCGCTCCACTCCACACCGCAGCCACCGCCCACCAAGACGCTGGTGAGCAGCCCAACCTGGCCATCTTCCGCTGAAATCCAGAGCAAAGGAATATCCGAACGGTCAGGCAAACCCTCCATCTGTTGGGCCACGCCGTTGGGCAAGGCCGACAGCCACCATTCGATGGCACGCTGCGGCCGGCTCAGCTGATCGACCGTGCTCCCCATCTCGGAGGTCGACATCATCTCAAAGCGATGGACCGGCAGTGCGACCCCTTGCAAGGCTGCCAAGCGGGACAGCAAGACCGCCAAGTCGGTGTCCACAGCCGGTGGGGTCTGTGGCTGCGCTTCGACCAGCGCTTGCGGGATTGACTGATGGATCATTGCTTGTTCACCTGACTGGGCTGGGTAAGTGTTTGCCTGGAGAGATCGCCTGTGGCGATCGACACGCGCACGCCCGCAAGGTAGCCGGACCACATGGCATCGGCCAAAGAATTGCGCGCCTGTGTGGCTTCTCGCTGCGAATTAAGAACCTCCAACCAGCTCTTTCGGCCGATCGGATACTGGCGAATCGCGGATTCGTAGCTGGCGCGCGTGGCGGTGACCAACTCCGCCAGCACTTCGCTGTCAGCCGCAGCGGATTGATGTTGGTTCCAGTCCGTCCGAACTTTGTCCAACAGTTCTTTTCGCGCAATTTCAATGGCATCGGCCGCCGACTCTTTGCGCGCAGTGGCTGCGCGGACGGAGGACGCGACGGCAAGGCCCGGACCCGGCTGAAAAGTGAGCGCGAGGTAGGTCTGCTCGTTGTTTTGGTTGGTGTTGCCGAAAGTTCGGTCAAAGCGGGCACTGAGTTGCGGGTAATAACTCGCCTTGGCGGTATCGATGTCGGCTTCTGCCGACACCATTTCCGCCGCCATGCGCTCCAGCATGGGCGCGTTCGCCTCGGCCTGCTTCAGCAGTTCTTCCAAGGTCTTTGAATCGATCCGGACGCGCACGGGCGCTTGGAGCGGGCCGGAGCGCTGCGAGATCAGCTGATCAAGGTCACCGCGTGCATTGGCCAATGTATTGCGCAGCTGAATCCGATCCGACAAAGCCTGCTGCAGTCGTGCCTTGGCCACCACCACGTCCCCTTCGGGCGAGATTTCGGCCTCGGCGCGTCGGCGAATCAACGCCAGCAGGCGCTCATGCTCCGCCACATTTTCATCCACCGCTTCAATCCGGAGTTGCAAGCGCAGGATTTCCGCGAACGCAGACGCAACTTTGACCATCAGCGACTGCTCTGCCTCTACCAAAAGGGCTTTGGCGATGCGCACCTTGGCCTCCGACAATTTGAAATCGGCGTCGAGTCGACCGCCCGCCCACAGGGGCTGCTCCAGCCGCACGGTCACGGGCAGGGTGGCCGAATCCTGCATCGCCGTCGATTGCAAAGACACGGAAGGCCAGTAGCCCCAGCTGGAGACGCCCAGGCGCTCCATGGCGGCCTTCAAGTCGTTCTGCTTTGACTGAATGGTGGGGTGCGAGGCCAATGCTTGCGTTAACGCGTCCTCGGTTCGCAACTGTGCCTGGCTGAAGACTGGAATCAGCAGGAAAACCAGAAGGAACAATTTCTGCATTGATTTACACATTTGCAATCCGGAAACAATCAATTCATGAATACTTTGGCGTCGCGCACAAAAACATTGCAAAGTATTTTTTCAACCCGTCATATCGCTTGACAGGTCCCAATGCAGGCTGACAGATCTCTTGGTCTGCCCTCGGATTTTAGCCCATCAGTGCGGCATGGCGGGCCGCCCTTTTGGCTCTTGTCGGCCCCCTCAAAATAGAGGGAATTGACGTTTTTGGGTAGGTACAATCAAAAGTCAAATTTGCATAAATTTGGTATCGTTTTTGGTTATTTTGAAGGCTCCCACAATGGCTCCCACCGCACCTAGTTCCCTGGATGCTCGCTTGTCCCAAACGAATCGGCAAATCGCCGAGGGGCACTACCTGGCCGCCATGGATCAGGCCAGGGCTTTGGCGAATGAGAAAGTTGCGTCAGGGCCAGCGCACGCCCTGTTGGCGCTGGCGGCGGCCATGCACGGGGATGAAGATACGGCGCGACAGGCCCTGAAAGAAGTTCCTGCGTCCACCGCCGAGAAACATACCGAGGTCCTTCTGACCATTGGCAGCGCCTGGTTCAAGCTTGGCGACCTGACGCCGGCGATTGAGTACCTTAGCGCTGCGCACGGCCTACAAGCACAGCACCCGCTGGTGAATGCCCGCCTTGGCGCGTGCCTGCTTGCCGTGGGCAAGCTGGACGAGGCCTTGCCCCACCTGAAAGAGGCGGTGCGTTTAATGCCCCAATCGGGGGGCTCCTGGCTCAATCTCGCCCGCGCGCAACTGGCCGCAGGAGCAAACCAAGATGCCCTGAACTCTCTGGAAAAAGCGGCCCCGCTGCCAGACAAAGAGCCCGACCTGTTCAGCCTGGCGCAGGCCGAAGCATTAACCCGCCTAGGTCGCAAAGCCGAAGCTATCGGTGCATTGCGAGAGGCAGTGGCACAGGGACAAGCCAATGCGGTCAAGGTGCTGGTCAATTTGTTGGCTTCGCAAGGTGAACACGATGAGGCCTGGCATGTCTTGCGAGAAGCTCTGGACACCTCGCCGGACGACGTGGACCTTCTCGAGCTTGCCGCCGAAATCGCACAAGTGCGCGGCCGCTTTGGCGAGGCGGATCGCTACCTGGACAAGGCGCTCCAAGTCAAACCCGAGAACGCGGCGCTGTGGCGTCAGCGCGCCATGCTTGCTGGTCATCGATTGGGCGCAGAGCAGGGTCGGCTCGCAGCCGACAAGGCACTGGAGCTGACGCGCGACAAAGGCGGCTTGCCCCACGCGTTGGCGCTCAATGCCCATGCACACGTGCTGCTTGAAGAGGGAAAACACGCAGAAGCCGAAGCCGCCTATCGCGAAGGCTTGGCCATTCAAGCAAACTGCGTTCCGCTGCTGACCGGACTGGGGCGCTTGCTGATGCAAATGGGCCGCGTCGACGATGCAATGGCCTGCTACGAAGAAGTCAAAAAAATTGCCCCGCTCCAAGGTTGGAGCCAATTGATCCACGCCCGCGAGGTGCCTGACGATCCCGCGGTATTGGAGAAAATGGCAGTGGCCGCACACCGACCCAGCCTGGACGGTCCGGTGCAGACCCATATGCTTTTCACGCTCGCAGCAGCCTGGGAGAAGAAAAAGGACTACGAGAAAGCCTGGCAATTCGCCGTAGAGGCCAATGAGGCAACCCAGAAAAAAATTCCATACCGCCCTGAAGTACACCGGCAAAAAGTCGACCGCATCGTGGCCCGATTTTCCAAGGCCTTCCTTGAATCGCGCAATGCGTGGGGCCACGAAAGTACGGTGCCCACCTTCGTTCTGGGTATGCCCCGGTCCGGCACCACATTGGTAGAGCAAATTTTGGGAAGCCACAGCCAGGTGTTTGGCGCGGGTGAACTGTCCCTGGTGGGCGAACTCACGCAAAAATTGGACGCCTGGGAGATGCGTCTGGGGTCCAAGCGGGAATACCCAGAGTGCGTCGATGACCTCACATCGACAGAATTGCGGCGGTTCGCTGAAAAGCATTTGGCAGAGTTACAGGCCTATGCGCCAGAGGCCCAGCGCATCGTGGACAAGCTGCCGCATAACTTTGAAAACATCGGCCTGATCAAGCTGCTGTTTCCCAATGCCAAAATTTTGCATCTCAAGCGCGAGCCGCGTGACGTTGCCATTTCCAATTTCTTCACCGATTACTCGGCCAAGTTTGGCGGCATGGGCTTTGCCTACGACCTCAGCGCCATTGGCGAGCAGTTGGTAGACCACCAGCGAATGATGGACCACTGGCACCGGGTGTTCCCGGGCCAGATTCTTGAAGTCGATTACGACAGCCTCGTTGAAGACGTGGAAGGGTGGGCGAAAAAAATTATTTCGCACCTCGGACTGGCCTGGGAAGACGGCGTATTGGCATTCCAAGAGCTCGACCGCGCCGTCAAAACCGCCAGTGTCTGGCAGGTACGGCAACCCGTTTACAAAACATCCAAAGCCAAGTGGAAGGCGTATGCCAGCCACTTGGAACCGCTGGAAGCGGCCCTGGCGGAAATCCCCCCTGCGCCTGTGGCCTTGCCCTTGCCCAAACTCGAACCCGGCTTGTTCCTGAGCGGCATGGACCAACTCAAAGGCCAGCAAGCGCCCGCTGCCGAGCAAACATTCCGCAAAATTTTGCAAGCGCGGCCCGCACATGCAGCAAGCCACCACTTTCTGGGCGCTGCGCTCTACAGCCAGGGCAAACTCGCTGAAGCCCGAACCGCGATGCGCCGCTCCATTGAGCTGATGGGCCCTCAGCCCCAGTGGCTTCAAAACCTGGCCAATGTCGAAACTGCTCTGGGAAATACAGACGAAGCGGCCAAGCTGCGTGCCAAAGCTGGTAATAAAACCGAAGACCGTCCCGCCCAGGCCGCATGAGCACCAAGCCCCAGCCTTTTGAGTCCGCACACCGGCGAGCCTGGGCGTGGCAATCGGCTCCGCTGCGACCCGGACCACAGGACATAGGGATTGTTGAAGACTGGGTAAGCATGTGGCTCCAGCGCCAGGGCGCAGCAACACCAAGCGCACGCAAGGCCCTGCTGTTGGGTGTCACCGCCGAACTCACGGCTCTGTGTGAGTACCACCAACTGCCGCTCACTGCCGTCGACTTGTCGCAAGCAATGATCGACGAAGCTTGGCTGGGCGACACTCCAATGCGGCGGGTCATTGTGGGCGACTGGCTGGATTTGCCCCTGGCGGCGCAAAGCGTGGGTCTGGTACTGGGTGACGGCGTCAGCACACTGGTGGCATATCCATCGGGTCTTGAACGCTTGGGGCAGCAAGTGCATTCCTGCCTGTTGCCAGAGGGCTTGTTGATGCTGCGCTGCTTTGCTCGCCCTGCGCAAGCAGAGTCGGTTGAACAGGTGATGGACGCCGTGCGAAATGGCCGGATCGGCAATTTCAATATATTCAGGTTCAGGCTGCTCATGGCCTTGCACGGCGATACACCGCAGATTGGCGTGCGCACCAGTGAGGCATGCGATGTTTTTGACCGCGAATTTCCAGATGCCAGCGCATTCTTCCGAATGACAGGCTGGCCACCGGCTTCTTTGTCAACATTGGCAGCCTACAAAGCGAACCCCGCGCAGTATTTTTTTCCCAGTCCGGATGAAATCGCAGACACCTTGTCGCCATGGTTTGAACTGCAAGAAACACGCACAGGCGATTACGAGTTCGCTGCGTGTTGCCCCAGCTTGCGTTTTGTTCGTCGCGGTACATGAGCCGTGATCAGGCTACCTTGTTGTCCGCAGCCCATGCGCAATGGCAGAGAGCGCGTACCTTGTGCACAGTGGATTGCCGTGATTACCACACCGCCTGGCCGTTTTTGCGCGCAGCGGGTCTCGTCGGTGGCATCGACGCCGACAAACTGGCGCTGAGCGCTGTACTCAGCCCCCTGCTCAGCAAGCAAGGCGGCCACATTCTTATTGCCGGCTCTGCCGACGACGCGCAACTCCAGCTTGTCCAAGAGCTCGCTGGAGACGTCCCATGCAACATCACGGTGGTGGACCGATGCGCCACGCCACTGGCGGCCTGCGAAAGCCACAGGGCAAGCTCGCGCTATGGGTTAACGACCGAGACCATGGACTTACTCAGCTTTGCCCCAGAAAACAAGTTTGATGTGATTCTGTGTCACTCTTTGTTGCCCTTTCTCAAGGCTGAAGACCGCAAGAAATTGCTGGGTCAATTGACCCATTGGCTGACGCCGTTCGGCAGTTTGGTACTGGCCGTCAAACTGGACCCCGATCAGGCTGGCCAGCAAACCGCCATCGACTCCGCGCACTGGGTCCGCGGCAAGGCGGCCATGGCCTCAGAAGCACTGGACGCTCTCACAGCAATCACCCCGAAAGAGCGCCACAACCTGAACCAATCTGTGGAAGGGTTTTACAGGTATATGGCGCAAAACCCGATACCCTACCGGCATGTGGACGACGTGGTTGGCGAGTGCCTGACAGCAGGTTTGCAAGTGCTTGAAACGCGCTTAGCGGGATTGGGCCATGGATTTCCCGGCGCCCATGCAAGAACCAGCCTGCAAAGCATCGTGATTCACGCCAAACCTGCCACGCACTCGAAGCCCTGAAACGCGTATTTCACACCAGAGACACGAATTGCTCGAACTTGCCTCCCGGCCCCAAAGGCAAAGCTTGTAAAGAATTCACAACCTCGATGTCAAAAGGATGGCCCAAGGCCGTTTGAACGGTTTCAACAATGCGGATTTTTTCCTGCGGTGTCAATTCACGGTCGGTGTGCACGCGCAACTCCAAACGATGCAGTGAAAGCTGGACCAACTGGAACTGCCGCAAAGGCACGTCGACAAAATTTCGCAGACCCGTACTTGGCCACACCTTGCGGCCATCGGGCAAATGGATTTGCTGACGGGTACGCCCTAACATCCGTCGCAACACTGGCGAATGCCGGCCACAGCTGCATGTTGAACCCAGCTCGGCGTAGTCACGCAACTCGTAGCGTAGCAATGCGCTTGCAAAGTTGCGCAAATCGGTGACAACTACGCGGCCTGTTTCGCCTGGCAGGCACGCAGAGCCATCCTCTCGCAACACTTCCAGCAGCACATTTTCGCTGGGCACATGGTATTGACCCGCGGAACACTGCGCAGCAAGGTGGCCCGCTTCTTCGCAGCTGTACTGGTCCCAGACGGCCGCCTTCAAGCAGGTATGCACGTTTTGGCGCAGTTCGTCGCTGACGTTTTCGCCAACCGTCAGAATGCCTTGCAAGCCGCTCCATGCCCTGAGACCCATCGACATCAATAGCTGCAGATTCGAGGGATAGGTCAACAAATAGGTGGGTCTGTGTTTTTCCAACCACGCTATTTGCTGCTCCACGGGGGTCGCAAGGTCGAGCGCATGGCTGGGTCCGGTGACAAAAAGTTGGCCTATTACGCCGCCCCAACCGGGCCGGCTGATGCCCTCGGGGTGCCCCTTGGCCACACCGCTGCGAATCGCAGCAAACGATTGGCGCACATCCATGCCAAAGCCTGCGAAGTTGCGCAGCGTGATGGCCTCCCGCAAGTCAAATGCAGCGTCCGTGCACCTTACCACCACGGGCTGGCCGGTAGAGCCCGTGGTTCTTTTTTCTTGTACCGCGCCATGCCATGGGCCTGTCGCGCAATAAATGCTTTCTGCTTGTGTCTGCAGGTCAGCGCGGCCAAGCAAGGGCAGTCGCGCCAGCACCTCACGGGCATTTTCGGGAACGATTTGCACGCCTTTTAGCTGTGGCGCAAAGTGCGTGCTGTGCTGCGCTGCATGCACCAGACGGGCCGCAAGCTGCTTATCTTGCAGCGCTTGCAGCGCAGTCGCCGTGAGCCCCTGCCCCTGTATGAGCTGCACCCACAGGGCGTGAACTTTGTGCGCTTTGGGCGGCACCAAAGCGGGCCAGCGCAAGGTCGAGGACGCCGAACGCACTCTCACACGGCAACCTCAGGGGGCACGATCAATGACTTGAATTCCTCGAATTTACGGTTGTTTCCCGTGATCAGGGAACCCTCGACCGTTTCGAAGCTGATGCGCATGGGCCAGCCCACCGAAGCACGGACGCGGTCGGCCACGGCAGACTCCTCTTCGGGCGTCAATGCGTGGTGCACCACCATGCGCAGGGTCAGGCTATCGAGCGCCGTCTGCACCACCTGCAATTGCCGAATGGGGGCCAACTCGCCATACGTCCGCATGCCAAACAAAGGCCAAAAACGCCTTCCGTCGGGCAGCGTCATGATGTTGCGCACACGTCCCATGATGCGCCGCAGAGGCATCAGGCCGCGTCCACAGGCGCAGGCCTCCCCGACCATGGCATGGTCGCGAATTTCATACCTGAACAGCCCGGTGGCGAAGTTATACGTATCGGTCACCACCACGCGCCCAATCTCACCCACCTTGCAGGGCTCATCGTTGTCGTTGAGCACTTCGGTGACCAAGTTTTCCACCACGTGGTATTGCCCATGCGCGCATTCGAACGCGATAGGCCCCAGTTCTTCAGAGCTGTATTTGTCAAACACCCGTGCACCCCACTGCTGCTTCACCCGGGCCCGAATATCCGGGTGCAGCGCCTCACTCAAGGTCAGCACGGTCGCCAAACCCGGCCAAGGTGCAGGCATGAGGTCCAGCAATGCATCCAGGTTGGATGGCAGTGTCATGAAAACCGCAGGTTGAACTTGCTTGAGCCAAAGCGCTTGTTCATCCAAGGGCGTTGTGATGTCCAAGGCGGCACTCGGGCCGGTCTCGAACAGCTTGGCGGTATAGCCGCCCCAGTGGGGCAAGGCCATGGATTGACCCTGGCCGTGCTCCGCTACGCCGCCTCGGATAGCACCCAAAGAACTTAGAAATGACACGCCATGCCAGGCGTGTCCACGCATGGTATGGGCAGCACGCAATGCGTAAGAAATCCCGGAACACCGCACGGTCACGGGCTCGCCGGTCGAACCAGAGGTACTGTTTGCAGACACCTTGCCATGCTCTGGCGGAACGTTTTCAAAATACCGCGTCCCGCCCGACTGCAAGTCGGATCGCCTCAAAATGGGGAGCGTGGCAAGCACGGAAAAAGCCCGCTGGGGTGCGATAGGACTGCCGCCTAACAACCCGCTATAGACCGCGCTGTGTTGGCGCGCATGCTCCAAGCGCGCAGCCAATTGAATGGACTGCGCTTTTTGGAGCACAGTGGGCTTGAGCCACTGTGTACGCCGCAAAAAATGAAGGAAGTGAAAGACGGTCGCTGCTTGCGGGTCGATCACCGCAGGCCAGCACAACTCAGGAACGCTGCTTTTGAACATGCACTGCGATCCGCTTTGTCATAACACCTCAACGTTCAGTGAGCGGTCGGATGCCATTCCCAAGGAAGGGTTCCATTAACAAGGACAACACCGAGCGCTGGCCCGTAATAATGGCCGACGTCACTTGCACTCCGGGCCGCAATGGATACGACTCTGCACCGCGTTTGAATACGAACAGCTTGGGCTTCAGCCGCACGATAAAGTAAGAAGACCCGTTTTTCTCATCCACGGTCGAGTCCGGGCTGATGTGAACCACCTCGGCGTCAATGGTCGAAAAACCACTCGCCCCCGTCGGCAATGACAGTCGCGCCGGGGCGCCCGGTCGCACAAAGCCCACATCGCCGATCGGCAATTTGGCCTCCACCAACAAGGCCTCACCTTCGGGAACCAGGGTCGCAATCGTTCCGCCTGGGGGGACTACAGCGCCCCGGTTTTTGAAATAGAGCGTCATCACGCTGCCTGCCACGGGCGCTCGCACCTGGGTTCGATCAAAGGAGTCGGACGGCTTGCGCAAACGCTCTTTTAGAGAGTTCCATTCGGTATTTGCGTCCAACAACTCCTTGCGCAAGCCAACTTCTTCTTCTTTGCGGAAAGACGCCAAGGATGCAATCTCTTCTTGCAACGCGGTGGCTGAACGCTGTTGAGTCGCTACCGTGGTGTTGCGATCAGAGTCAATTTGTGACTGCTCCTTGAGCAATTGCAAATGCTCGTACTCGCTATTGAGCTTTTGCTTGAGCATCTGCTCGCTGATACGAACCTGGTCGGCGATGATCTTGCTGCGCGACTGCAAGCCTAATAAGCGCTCTTTGGATTCCTGAATTTCCGCCTTGCGCTGGGCAATACGTGCCTCACGGGTTTGCACCATCGCCACAAACCGGTCGCGGTAGGAACTCAATGCAGAACGGGCATCACGTACCACGTCGGGAACCGCCTTCTCCAGTTCTGGCGGTATCTGCATACGGTCTTGCCCTGTCAAACTGGCGGTCAAGCGCAGTACCTTGATTTGCAAGGACGCCGCGCGTGAGGTGAGTTCACCAACATCCGAATTGGACGCCACGTCCTCGAGGTCGGCGATCACGGTACCTTGGGCCACTTGCTGGCCTTCAGTCACATGAATCTCACGAATGATGCCCCCTTCCAAATGCTGAATCTTCTTGAGTTGGCCGGCAGGGATCACTTGCCCTTGCGCGTAACTTGCTACATCCAAAGGAAACCAGCTGATCCAGAGCACAAACACAGCGACGGTGAGGACCTGCGTCCAAAGCAAGGGGTTGCGCCGCCAAGGCACCGGCAGTTGCTCCTTCCAGCGCGCGAAACGGCCTGGCTTTTCGTGGATATCTGTCACATCGGCGGTCATGCGGAACGCTCCTCGTTCTGGCTGGGCGTTGCCAGACCCGTGCCAGCCATGGGGGCCGTCTCCGGTGCGGGTGCCCGCTGCGCGACTTTCACCTCCGGGGTGGGCTTTTTGCCCATGTCGACGACCAGATCCGCCGCCCGCAAGATAAAGGGCTCGTTGCTGGCGACTACCAGAGTGCGTCCCTCTTTGAGCATTCGGTTCAACAGCTTGGCGACTGCCATCTGCCCGGCCTGGTCCAGCCCCTCCGTTGGATCGTCAAGAAAAACCACCTTCGCATCGCCGATCACCGCACGAATGAGCACAAAGCGGCGGCGCAAGCCCACCGCCATTCCGGTCTCGTGGCTGCTGATCTGCTTGTCCAAACCCGCCGGGTCTGCGGCTAAAAAATGGTCCAAGCCGAGGTCGCGAACCCATTCGATGATGGTGCTGTCGTCGACCGCTCGGTCCAGCAACAGGTTTTCACGCAAACTGCCATCAAAGAACACCGGCTCCTGGGGGGCGTACCCCACGTGGTTTCTCCACCACTCCGACGACAGCTGACGCAGTTCTATGCGGTCGCTGCGCACCATGCCGCGAATGGGTGTTAACAAACCCATCATGAGTTTGACCAGCGTGGATTTGCCCGCTCCATTGGGACCGGTGATGACCATCACCTTGCCCGGTTCGAGTTTTAAATTCAGGCTTTCGAAAATGGGCACCGGCTGCTTCGGGTACGAAAAAGCCACGTCAAACAGTTCAAGGTGGCCCGCCATTTCGGACGGACTGGCGCCGCTCAGAGGCTCAAGCTCACTCACTTCAACGGCTTTGAGCGCTTCGTTGGCGCGAGTGGCACGCAAAATCGGGTCCGCCAAATAGGCGGCACGGCTGCATACCGCAAACGCGCGGCTGAAAAGAATGTTGGCACCGATCAGGGAGCCGGTCGTCAAATCACCTTTGACTGCAGCAATGGCCCCTACGCAGTAGATCATCACCGTCAATACCTGACCGACCGTTGCAATCGACTGCTGCAAATTGGCCTGCAGCAACATGCCTTCCCTGCGGCTTCCTAAGCTCTCGCTTTGGATCGCAGTCCAGCGACGGCGCAGCGGCCCCATCATGGGCAGGCCGCGAACGGTCTCGCCCGCGGTCAGCAAAAACTGACCCAATTGCGTCGCGCGGGAGTTGGCTTTGGCATGCTCTTCTGCCGCTGCGCGCTGAACGCGCTCGCCACGCACGCCCATCCAAAGGGTCAGAGCACAGACTGTGACACCGATAATGCCCATGGGCCAATACAACAAGGTGCCACAAAACAAGAAAAACAAGGCAAACGGCAAATCCAACAAAGAGCCTAGGTTGCTGGTACTGGCGAGCTGCTGCAAGGTGGATGGCGCGCCCAAGGCCTCACGCCGCTGCGACAAAGGAAGCGCAGACATCGCCTCGTAGCGCGAGGTGGCAAATGCGGTAAACAGACGCGAGCTCACCTGCGCATCATTTTCGCGGTTCAAATCCGACAAGACTTTTTGCCGCTCCTTGCGCAAGGACACCTCAAGCACAATGGCAAACAGCACTCCCAGCGTCAGGGTCACCAGCGTAGGCGCCAAGCCCACCGTCACATAGCGGTTGAGTAGCTGGATGCTGTACATCGAAGACCCGAGGGCCAGCACATTGATGGTGACGGTCGCCCCGATCAATTCGGCCCCACGGCGGCCACCTAGCAAATCGCTGATCAGCTGACGAATCATGTTTTCCCTTTAACGGTCTTGCCTCAGAAACGCAACGTCCCCCCTGGAGATTCCAGGAGGGACGCAGTCTATCTCCCTTGAGGTTATGCGTGGTGAATCACATCAAGCACAGGGTCTGGATTCACGTAATGCGATGGATCCACGACGGCTGGGGTGTCGTCGTTCAGGATCACGCAATCCACATAGGTCTCGCCACCGTGGTAGCTTGGCGCATCGGAGGCAACCCCCACGCTGAAGTGCTCGTCCAACTCCGGGGTGAAATCATGGGTGGTTTCCACCACAAAGCGCCCACTGGTTTGGCCGGCATCGAAGTGCACCGTTCCGGTCAAGCCTGCGGTGGCCGGTTGGCCGGTGGCGGGATCGATGAAGTCATTGGCACTGACACCTGCCAAGGCGTCGCCATTGACGTCGATATTGCCGATTCTCCAGGTTACGTCCATGGCCTCGCTGATCGCACCGCCGCGCAACACATCAAAGCTGAACCGGGCCCTGTCTTCCAACTGCTCGGTCGTGGTGCTGATGACCTGCAAGCCTGTGTCGTCAGCCACGATAGCCGCAGCGGCCTTGTCCCGGCCGCTGCTGATCTCTACGCCACCACTGGTCAGTCCGTTGGCACCGGTCAGTCGGAAGTTGAAGACCTCGTCGCTTTCGATGTCGGTATCGCCATTGACCTGCAAAGCCACATAGTAGCCATGGTCGGCGTCGTACTGAAGGTGAACACCGCTTGCCGTTGTGGGCGAAGCAAAGTCGTTTTGGTCGGTGCTGCCAGTGATTTCGTAGTTCACCGTGATGTCCGTCATCGCAGGGCTGGTGTCTGAGTGCCCCAAATCGTCGATGTAGAAACGCATCTCCGTCGTGCCGCTATCGCCTTCCACCAACTGGTGTGCTTCTGCACGCAAGCCGATCAGCGTGTCATCGTTGATGACGGTCACCACCGCGGCATCGGGTCCATCCACACTCGCACCGAGTTCGTGGTGGCTGCTGTCGGCTGCCACGATCTTGTCGATCACCACCTTGAAGGCTTCGTCGGGTCCAAAGTTGTTGTCCCCTGCCACCGGCACAAAGATGGTCTTGGTGCCTTCGCCGTTGCTGATGTTGATCACCGCAGAACCCGACGGATACCCGCCGAAAACACCCAGCTTGTCATAGCCCGACACAAAGTCGGAAACCTGCAAGGGGTTGCTGCCCGAGCCCTCCACGTGCCAGTACACCGTCGCCGTTTTGGCAGATACAGAACCATGGGCGTTCAAGTCGAAACCAACCCAAGTAGGCAGGCTACCCAGATTTCCTTCCAACGCGTCGCTGCTGCGTGCGGCAATGCTCACGCCCACATCGTCGTTCACCAGCGTAGAAGTCGCAGTCCCTTCCACCACCGTAGCGTTCACGGGGCTCGACAACACCACCTGGAAGCTTTCATCGCTCTCAAAGACATTGTCGCCACCCGTCAACACGGTAATGGTCTTGCTGGACTCACCGTCAGCGAAGATCACCATGCCGCTGGGGAAGAAGCCGCCGAAGTCCAGCGCGTCCACCGTCGCGCTGTCGGAGGTCGACTCGATCGCCCAGTTCACTCGGCTTTCGCCGGTGGTATTGCCCGAGCGCACGACGGTAAACGTGAAGGCTGTGTCCGCGAGGTCGTTGCCCTCGACCACGGTGGCAGCCGTGCTCACAAACAATGCTGGGTCATCATTTTGAATCGTGTGGGCCAAGCTGGCCGTGTCCGATGCAGCGCCAGCGTTCGCCTGGTAGGCTTGCGAAGCCAGTGTGGTTCCGGTGGTCGCATTGTTCAGGGTCAGGGTAAAGCCCGTGTCGTATTCACCGATGGCGTCAGCCGCCACCAGCACCCGAATGAACTGTGGCGTGTCATCGCCCGCCGCAAATGTGACCTGTCCGGTCATGGGCGACAAGATATCTGGATGCGCTGTGTTGGCGTCGACATTCGCAGGGTGATTGCCACTGCCGGACAGGGACCAGTCCACGGTGCTAGCGCGCAGCAATGAACCTGTGCGCAGAACCTCAAACGTCACCTCGCGGTAACCCGCTGTGTCCACCACCGACGTGGTCGTGCCTTCCGTGGTGGATTCAGGATCCATCGCCACCAGGGTCAATACGCTGTCATCATCCTGCACGGTGGTCGTAGCGGTGTCCACCACCACGGATCCAGAAGACGGATTCGACAGTGTGACCGTGAGTTCGGAGCTGAGTGCTTCTGAAGTCACATCGCCTTGCACCCGCAGCGTGATGGTTTGGGTCATCACACCTTGATCAAAAAACAGCGTGCTGCCAGTTTCTGAGCTGAAGTCCAACTGGCCGTGCAGATCGCTCACGGACCAATCGACAGTACTTGCGGCCGTGCCGCCTGAGCGTGTCACGGTAAAGGTGACCAAGGTCGTGCCACTGTCACCCTCCAGCGCGGTCGCCGCATCGGCCGACACAATAAAGCCCTGGTCATCGTTCAGGATCAAACCAGCCACGGTACCCAGCGTCGATGAAATAGAACTTCCGTCGCCATTGTTGGACAACCTGATTTCAAAGGCTTCGTCGTTTTCCCAATTGCCGTCGGCCTGAACGTCCACCGTCACGTCGATATGGTCCTGGCCGTCTGCGAACACCAGCGAACCGCTGGGCAGCGCATTGCCAACCAAGTCTGCGGCATTCACTGCATGGGCGCTTGC
Organism: Comamonadaceae bacterium; assembly: GCA_947447985.1. Classification (GTDB taxonomy): domain Bacteria; phylum Pseudomonadota; class Gammaproteobacteria; order Burkholderiales; family Burkholderiaceae_C; genus Allorhodoferax. The sequence goes on along the minus strand of CANFLX010000004.1, from coordinate 43,000 downwards.
CGAGGGAGCCTGCAAGGCCCAGTCCACGCTGCTGGTGCCCGACAAATTGCCTGTGCGGGTTACGGTGAAATGCAGTACGCCGTTGGTGTCGGTGCCCTCGACAACATCCAAATTAGTCGCCGAACCCGTGGGGGTCACGGCAAACACTTCGTCGTCGTTGGTCAGCGTGACGGTAGAAGTAGCCACTGCGCTGCCGTTGTAGGTCAAACGCACCTGGAATGACTCGTCTGCCTGAACCGTCTGATCTCCCATGATGGTGATCGGCAAGTTGTAGCTGCTGGTGCCCGCAGGAATTTGGAAAACGCCCGAGGTCACGGGCAGGTGCTCAGACACCAGGGCATGTCCGTCCATGTCCAACAACTGCCAGCTCACCGGTGTACCGATGGCCAGTGTCTTCACCCCATTGAGGCCATAGGCGGTCATCGCCAGGCTGACGGTCTTCACGCCATCGCCCTCAGGCGTGGACGTCGTCGCACTGTTGAAACGCAGCTCGAAGTCGTCGTCGGCAATCGTGCCCAGCACGTGATCGGCACCCGCAACGATGTTGTTGCTGCCCGTGATCTCGATATGGAAATTGCGATCCGCTTGGGCCGTGGTGTTGGAGTTGAGCTTGAGCGCAATCAGCTGCGAGCCATCGGCACTTGAAGTCCAATCACCCGACAGTGCCTGGCCGACTGCAAAGTCACCACCAGAAGCCAAATCGACGTTGTCTCCCAGGTCGCTGACGATGCTCCAATGCACCGTCTTGCTGCCGCTCACGCCACCCGAACGCACAATTTCGAAGCGGTAGAAGGTGTCGGCGCCCGTGCCTTCGGCCTGCACGATGGGCTGGCTGTCGCTGATAAAGATAGCGGCGTCGTCATTCACCACCGTTCCTAACGCATCGACGTTGTCCCAGGTGGCACTGGCCGTACCGTTGGCGGAGCTGAATTCGGACGTATCCACCCGAATTGCGAAGCGTTCGTCGGCTTCGGCCGTCGCATCAAAGTTGCTGGCATCCACGGTGATGTCTTTGTACATCTCACCTTCTTGGAACACCACCGAGCCTGAGGGCAAAGCGCCGCCGAAGTCGGTCGCATCCACCACACTGCGTCCACCCGCACCCACCAGAGACCAGTGCACTGTTTGGTCTTGAACGGTGGAGTTGCTGCGGGTAATACGGTAAGAGAAGGTGTGGCCAATGTCCTCGGCGTAGGCATTGGCTGCGGTGGATACCACACTGAACACCGTGTCGTCATTTTTCACGGTGCCGACGCCCAGCAAGTCGCTGCCTGTCAGGTCGTTCACGCCCACCAGGCCTGACAAACGCACCGTGAAGTTACGGTCCGCCTCGGGCGTGTTATTGCCCTTCACGTAAAGCGTGACGGTTTGGGTTTGCTCCCCGTAGCCGTCCACCATATGGCTAGGGTCGGTATCGGCGGTAAAGTTTACCGTGCCGCTGATGGGGTGATCCGCGTCAACCAGGAAGTCTGCACTGGACAAGGCACCGTTGTACTTGGCCCAGTTCACACTGGCATCGTGGGCGATATCACCGTAGCGGGTGATGGTGAAGGTCACCGCCGTCACGTCGCCGGTATCGCCTTCGCGCACCTGAACGTCGCTGATTTTGACACCCACGTCATCGTTGATGAAGGTGCCACTGGCGACCGACGTGCCACCATCCACCACATAGCCCGTGCTTGCGCTGTAAAGCTCCACGCGGAAGTGATTGCCCTGCTCTACGGAGTTATCGCCTTGGGTGTACACCTGAATGTTGCGCAAGGCATTGCCGCCACTAAACGACACCACGCCGCTGGGCAGACCATTGTTATCGCCGTTGATATCTTGGCCGCTTGCAAAGTCATTGGCCAAGGTAGCGTAAGTGGCATCGCCCACAGGCACCACGCGCCACATCACGTCACTGGCTGCAGCAAATCCCTGGTTGCTGGTAAACGCGCTGGCCAAGTAGCCTGCGTTGATGGCATTCGAGCCCGTCCAGTCGTAGCCCCCATTGAGCAGGGGAATCTGCGCGGTCCACGAATGGCCACCGTAGGTCAAGGTGTAGCTGGCACCCGGCGTGAGCGTCACGCCAGTGAACTGCTGCTGTTCGTGGGCCGACGCACTGCCGTTTTGCAACACGCTGTTCACCGTACTGACCGTCGAGGTCCAGGTCTGCGGTGAGGCACCATTGAGCGTCAACGTGGCCGCGTCGCTGATATCGCCGGTCGCTTTCCAGTTAATGAAAAGGTTGCTGCCGTTGCCGTTGGCCGTTGTACTCGACAGCGTAAACGGTGCTTGGTTGAACTCGAAGTTTTGCAAGTCCACTTGGGCCGCAATGCTGTAGGTCAAGAAGTTGCTTGAGCCAACATCTGCCTCTTTGACGCCGTCCGTGACCGTACCCGATACCACACCTGGAGTCGCGGCTGCAATGGTGTACTGCACATCGTCGTTGACGATCTGGCCATGCACCTGCATGCTGGAGGTGCCATTGCGGTCAGTTTGGCCGCCATCGGCCTCGCCGATCCAGTCGTAAGTGAACTTGACGGTGTTGTTCGACGATGTGAAATTGAGCGCAAAGGTCTCGTTGTTCTCCATCGTCCGGTCGGGGCTAAAGAGATTGTCCAAACCGATGGAGTAGTGGGTGGCGCCGCTGAACGTGGTGCTTTGATCACCCGTAAGCGTGATAGCCGTCGAGCCCACCAGATGGACAAAACCATCGGAGTCCACACTGCGCGCTGCCCCGTTGAACACCGCCGAATTGAAGTCATCTTCGCTGGCGGTGCCGTTGAGCACCACTTCCCAAGTCAGGGTCACGTCGTGCACCAAGGAGCCGGCGCGGACAAAGTCCAGCACCACCCCGTTGTTGTATCCGTTGTTGGACGCAGGCAATCCACCGAAGTTCTTCCCGCCGTCGGCGTAGGTGGGGTTGTCGCCCGAAGGCGTGGTTGCATAGTCGGAGTCGCCTTCCCGACCGCTGACGGTCAGCACGTCACGGTAGTGGTAGTTGGATTTCCAGTTCTCTGAACCTCGGCCCGTGCCGCGTGTATCTCTAAACCCGCCAAGCCACAAGCGCACATCGTCGTTTTGCACGGTGAGCGAATCGGTCGAGGCCAAGGGGTCCGCGTGGGTGGTACCCCAGTTGGGCAGTTGGGTTGCGTCGCCGATACCCACGTGGTCCAACAGGCTCACACCGCCGCTCACGCCCCAACCCCAGGCAATCGGGTTGTATCCGTCCGTGAACGGCAAGTGCTCGTCGTCGACCAAGCGCACGGAAATAGGCAAGTTGTACTCGACCAGGTTGTCCGAGTTGACGTCAAACTTCACCGTAGTGGTGGTGGAGCCGGCAGCGAAGTCTACGACCCCGTTCCAGTACACCGAAGCGTCGGTGGTGTCGTATCGCAGGTCCGAATTCACCAGCGCAGCATGGCCGGTGGAATCTGCAGCCAGGCTCAGGTAGTTGCTCAGGTTGTTGAGCACATGGTCGGCCTGCAGTTGGAAGGCTGCCTGCGTAGCGCCCAAGCCTTCGCCGTTCGCACGGGTGAAGGTCAGCACCACCTGATGGGGTGTCGCGCCCAGGTTGGTACCCTCTTCTGCACTGGTCACCAGAGCACCGCCGTTGAACTGCGTCATGCTCATGTGCACGCTGACCGTGTTGGCGTCGTTGTCGCCGATCAGGAACTGTGCGTGGCCTTCCAAGGCCGAGATACCAGGGGTGGCGTCGTTACCCGGCAGTGCCTGGGCATTGACCAGCTGAACCGTGAACTGCTCGGCGTCTTCCGGCACCGTGTCATTGGCGATGGCAAAAGTGACCACAGCGTCGCTTTGACCCGCTGCAAACACCACGGTTTTTGCGACTGTGGAATACACACTGGCGCCGGTGTAGTCCAGCGCAGTGCCGTTTTGCCAGCTCACGCCATAAGTGCTGCTGGTGCCTGAAGAGGCAAAGTCCGCCGTTTCGGCCTGGTGCGCCAGGTCGGCCGTGCTGCGCACTTGCAGCACCCAATCCACCGAGGCCGCCGCACGGGAGTCGCCATCGCGGTGAATGGTGAATTGATGCAGCGTGGTGCCCGCGGGCGCCACGAGTGCGTTGCCATTCACATCGGTTGGCGTGCCGCTTGCGGAACGTCCGCCTTCGCCATCCACCCTGCTGTCGCTGCCTTCGTTGTACACCTCACCCAGGAGCTTGAACACCTGGTCGTCGTTTTGGATCTTGGCGTAACCCGCGTAGCCGTAGGCCGCATAGGTCAGCAGTGCCTCTGGATTGGCCAACAACTGGGCGCCATCATTGGCAGCGGTGAGCACCACTGCAAAGTCTTTGATGGGCGCACCGACGTTGTCTGCGCGCACCCGCACCGTAATGGCCACTTCCTTTTGGCCATCGGCAAAGGTGACCGTGCCGCTGGGCATACCAGCAAACAGTGGATCGGCGCTGCCGTTGGCGGACTGGTCGCCCAAAATCGCGAAATCGCCTGGGGTCACCGTGGTGGTCGTCTCGTGGCTGAAGTAGCCATAGACATAGTTGCTTCCGGTGGGGTCCACAAACTGACCGCGGTAAGGCTCGCCCGCAATTGCGCTGCCTGCGTGCGACAAGGCGCTCACCGACCAGTTTGCCGTTTGCACGCCCGCCGTGGCAAATTCACGGCTAAAGACGAAGGTACGCTCCACCCAAGTGCCATCCACCGAGGCCACATGCACGCTGGCACTGCTGTCCGGGGTGTTGCCCAGGTCACCGCCTACGGCAATCACTTGTGCGGTCGCCGTACCGTCAGACTCGCTCACTGCCACATCGCGCACCACAAGCACGGGATCCACGTGCGTGATCTGTACCGACATGGGCAAACGATCGGCCGTCAGGCTCGAAACACCGGCAGTGGCATCGTCTGCGCTGATACCCGAGCGCAGCAGCACTTGCTCGGTGCCCAAAGGCACGGTGACATAGGCCACAGAAAAGCCATCACTGTCCACATGGTCCACCGTCAAGGGCCGATAACCTGCCGCACTCCGGTGCTGGCCAAGTACGGTGTCCACCAGGGCAAATTCCCAGCTTCCTTTGAACGTGAGGGTGGTCGTAAAACTCTGGCCGGCGCCAGCGTCTGTGGCGACAGAACGGGTGGTTACCGAGTTGCCGTTGCTGTCTTTGACTTGGTCCAGGTAGCCGTCTGAGGGATCGGTATTGCCATTCACAGCCAAAGGCGTTGCAGGCGCCGCGATATAGCGGTTGCCGATGTAATCCCACACCTGATTGCGCTGGTTGATGTCCAGTGCCTGGAACAAGTAATAGCGGCCTGTTTGCACGTCGTGGCCGGTCGACCAGGCAGCGGTCACCACCGGGCTGTCGTTGTCCACAATCGACGCGGTGCCCGCGTTGTTGGGAATGACGAAGCTGTCGCCGTCGTGCGCCGTCACTGTCAGGCCCACGGTCTCGGTGGTCTCGTCAATCTTGTCGTTGGTGATAGGTGTTTGCACCAAGATACCGGTGGACCCTGCGCCCGCCGTAATGGTGTTGCCCGGGTCGGTACGGCCGCCAGAGCTCAGGCTGCCGCTTTGGTCCATGCCAAAGCTGACGTCGCCAGCGACCAAGGTCGGGGAGACAAAGCTCACGCGCCCGATCAAGCCGCCCATCTGGTGCGTCAGGTCATTGTTCGCACCAAATTGGCCAAGCGCAGCCTGATGGCTTAGACCTTCCACTCCACTCATCAAGTCCAGCCTGATATTGGTCACGGTGGCGCTGTGGGTCACCGGGTAGCCGGCAACAAAGAAGGCACCAGAGCCAAAGCCTTTCAGGCTGCCCATCATCGGGGGCGGCGTCGTGACTTGGGTACCGACCAAACCGTTCGCCCAGCCTGCCTGCACCAATGCAAAACGGTTGATCTCAATGCGGTCGTCCGCGCCAAAACCTGACAGATCCAGCGCGGTCGTGGGCACGTCGTTGAAGCGGATGGTGACAGTGTGGTCTTTCAGACCCACCAGGTCCACGCCGCCATACTCCATATCAAACGCAGTGGTGGTTTCTGACTCCTGGTGAACGCCGTCGTTGTTGGCATCCAGCCAGGCGCCGCTGGCGTCGACCACCACATTGATCGGCTGGACTCCGCCTTCGGCTGCAGCACCGTCAACAAAGGTAATGTTGTTGAACAACTTGCCGTGGATATCAATCACGGAATTCACGCGTCCAGTCCCGAAATCAGCCACACGCATCGAGGTCTCACTGCTCGACGCAGACACCGACAGGTTCATGTAGGAGTGCGAGCTTTCCTGATGCACCCAGATGTAGAACGTTGAGTTGGAATTCCTCAACTCCCGGTGAGCCCCATACCCGGAGGAGCGCGTATGGTCTTTGGCAGAGGTGGCATGGAAATTGGCTCCACTCCAGCCCGGTGTTTGTGCAATGGCTGCACGGTCGATCTCGATCTTGTCGTCCAGACCAAAGCCGCTGAAGTCCAGCGTCTGGGTCGGGAGACCTTTGAAGGTGACCACGACTTTGTGGTGCGCCAGGTCCACCAAATCTGTCGCAACGCCGTCGCCCGGGTAATTACCCTCAACGGGGTCAAAAGCCAGCATTTCGTTGTTGTTGTAGACGCCGTCGTTGTTGCTGTCCACCCACGCGTGTTGGGAATCGACCACCACGTGAATGGTGGGTTTGTTGACGAAATCTACCTTCGACAAAAAGCCACCCGCTCCGTCGATCATGTCGTTGGACGTGTCGTTGCCATAGGAGCCGAAAGTCGCCAAGACCCCGCCGTGTGAGCCCGCGCTGCCAACGCCGAAGATACTGAGCTGATTGACGTTGCGCGCATCGCTGGTGCGGTGCGCGGCCAGCATCATGCTGGGTGCAGGGAAGAAGCTGTAGAAAAAGCCCTTGGTGCTTTGGTAGTCCGAATTAGCAGCGTGCCCCTGCTGCATCAGAGGGCCGGACGGCGCGCCACCCCAACCGTGGGTGGCAAAGGACGCACGGTCAATCTCAATACGGTCATTGCGGTCAAAGCCGCTGATATCGATGGCCGAGTCGGGTACATCGTTGAAATGGATCACCACGCTTTGATGGGCCAGGTCCACATTCGCACCATCCACATTCAAGGTGCCGAAAACCGCGTCGGCCTCGCCTATGGTGCGCAGTCCGTCTGCGTTGGTGTCAATCCACGCACCATTGGCGTCGACACCCACGTGCACCGCCGTGTTGATGAAGCTGATGCGGTCACTCATGCCGCCTCGGCCATCAATCAACCAGCTTTGGTGCGCCGGATTAGATTGTTCAGACGTGGCTTGGCCCAATGTCGCGAAGAAATGGCGATTGACACCGTCGCTGGTGTAGGTTTTGATGAGGAACAGGTTGGTGTCCCAACGCTGGTGGGAATGGCCGCCAGAGCGCGTTCCGGTAAACCGGAATCGGGAATCGCTTTGGGCGTAGCCATTCAATGTGATCGACGTGGAGTTGTTGTTGCGAGAGCCGTTGTCACTGCCAGTACGCACCAGGGACTTCGACGATTGACCATACCAATGACCGCCGGCGAACATCGCTCCCACGTCGACCTCGATCTTGTCGTCCGCGCCAAACCCAGACAGGTCCAGTGCATATTCATTGCCGTTGCCGTCCACCGGCATGTCGTTGACGCGGATGACCACCGCGTTGTGCGCCACATCAATCAGATCGGCAGCGACCCGACCGTTGTAATAGCCAATGGTGGAGTCATGGCCCACGCCCTCGGCGGCGTCAAAAGCCAACAAATTTTCTGTGGTCTGGTGCACGCCGTCGGCATTGGTATCAATCCAAGCGCCCGTGCGGTCCACCACCACGTGCACCGCGCCCTGTACCAGAGACACTTTGCTCATGAAGCCACCATCACCCTGGATGGGGCTCGACTCCAGACTTGAACCGAAGTCCGCCAGCACGCCACCTGTGGGCACTATCGCCGTGAAATGCCCGCTTCCACTGCCAGCCAACTTGTGCAGACCGCTGAAAACCAAAGAGTTGCGACCTTCGCTGGACTTGGTCCCTTTGATATTGGCAGACCAGTTCTGCCCATGGTGGTGAACTTGCGTGTGCGCGCTGCTCGACGACTCATAGTGTTTGCCCACCGACGAGTCATCCTGTACGCCCCAGACCCAGCCGTTTTGGATGAGACTTCCCTTGTTGATTTCAATGCGGTCATTCCAGTCAAAGCCGGACAAGTCAAGTGCGACCGTGGGAATGTCATTAAAGCGCACCGTGACCGAGTTGCTGCCAACGTTGACCAAGCCCATCGCCGCGCCGCGGTCATTGAGATGGGTAAAGTCAAAGGCTTGCTGGGTCTCGTAGGCCTGATGAATACCGTCGGCATTGTTGTCGATCCAGGCACCATCGCGTTCAACTACCACATACACATTGGGGTTGTGCTCTGCGTTGTTCGGCGTGACAAAACTAATTTGATTGGCCAAGCCCCCTTTGCCATCCAGGAGGTGACTCTGACGGTCAGGCGCGCTGCCCTCGTGCGTGAGTTCGCCCAGTGTGGCGAAGCGGATGTCATGCGTAACAGGGCCACCCCAGCTCTGGGTGTAGCCATATGCTCGCAAGACCAGATTGTGGCTCTGAAAGGCGCCGCTGCCGTTCATATTGGCGCGCACGCCTTCAACAGAATAATGTCCACTGTGGTATCCCACCAGGTCCATCTCTTTGGTGGACCACTGGTGACCACTGTATCCAGTAGCGGCCGCATGGCTGACTCCGGCACTGCCAAAAGCCCAGCCTTGATTCGCACTCAGGCTTTGAATGTTGATTTCAATCTTGTCGTCGGCGCCAAAGCCCGACAGGTCGAGTACGGTGTTGTGTCCGTAGTACTGGTCTAAGGTTTCATTGAGATGAATGGTGACAGCATGGTGCTGCACGTCGATCTTGTCCACAGCGACACGGTCGTTGTTATAACTGTAGTGGCCTTGATCCGCACTGAAAGCCAACTGGTTTTCCCATGACTGGTGCTCACCGTCGTTGTTGGTGTCAAGCCATGCGCCATCGGCCTGAACCACGACCGAAATATGGCCCGGCACAAAGCTGACCTGGTTCGACATGAAGTGGTTTGCGTTAACGATGCCGTTGTGGCCAAAGTCTCCCAACATCTTGCTGGTGCTTGCGAAGTTGTCATACCGGCTGCCTTCGCTTGTTTGTCCGTAGCTGTTGAACTTCTGACCTGAGAGTTTGAGATGGTTGTTCTCGTCAACGCCTTCTGAAGAAACATCCCGGGTGCGCTCACCCTTGACCTTCAAACTGTAACTTTGACCGTTGCCCGTATGGCCGCTCAAAGACAGTGTGGATCTGGCGGAGGTCAAATGGGAGCTGACGGTATCGTCATTGGTGGCCTTGCCACCGTTCCTGACGTTACCGCCCTTCCAGCCGCTGGCAATCAAACCGCCACGATCAATCTCAATCTTGTCGTCCGCGCCAAAGCCTTCCAGGTTCAGCGGCATATCGGGCACACCGTTGAAGTGGATGATTACCTGGTTGTGTGCCAGATCGACGAGATCACGATTGAGGCCTCCACCCGGGTAGCCGCCTTCGACATAGTCAAAGGCCACGGTGTTTTCAGACGCCTGGCGGATGCCGTCACCGTTGGTGTCGACATAGGCCAGCGGCGTAGAACCGCCCCCGTTGTGACTGTAGGGCTCAGCCGCGTCCACCACCACGTGGATGGGGTCGTGGTTGACCACCGCCGGTCGCGGGGAGTAAGGCAGGGGCACTTCCATGGCCGCGAACTCAAAAGTGAGTGTGGTCGTGTTAGAGCCTGCATCAAAAGCCACGCCGCCATGCAGCGCCGCTGAGAGAGAGGTCAGCTTGTCGGCGGTGAGGCCCGGCACGCTGAAGTCATAGTGCACCACGTCCTGCGGCAGCGCGCTGTCGTGGCTGGGATCTCCATCGCCACGCGTCACGGTGACCGTGATGGTGCGCAGGCCAGTCTGGAGGTCCACACCAGTGTCATCGGCAACACTGAAGGTCGGGGCCAGCGAACGGTCTTCAGCAACCGCCGTTGCAGTCACGCCATTGCTGGACGCCGTATCGAAATGGGCCTGGGCCCCCAGTGCGACGTCGGCCACGCCGGTGGTGTCACCCGCGTGAACCGTGATGTCTTGCACCACTTGCAAGTGCGACCAGGCAACGTCTGCCGTAGTACTGGTGCTTTGTGGTGCCACCACATAGATCGGATCCAAGCCGTTCACGTACCAAGTCAGATCGGGTACGGTATTGCTGTTGTAGGAGAGATCAAACTGCAGGAATTTGACATCGGCGGCACCGTTGGTCGGATCAAAACTGTGGAAGTGCGACTGCACCTCTTGCGCCGTAGACCCTGCGCCATGGCTTTGCAGGTAAGCAAGCGCGTCCGTGTTGATTTGGCTGCTGCTACCCAGGTCCGCAACGCCCATAAACTGACCGCTGATGCTGCCCGTCATGCCGGCAAATCCCATCGTCAACGCGTTGGTGTCGATGATGGCGTCTACCCGTACCGGAATCCACACAGTGAAAGTAGTGCGCCCATTGCCGTCTTGAACATAGTTCCAGTCGTAAGGCAAGTCGACGGTTTTGCCGCCCACCATGGCACCACTGCCGGCCTTCAGATCTGAGAATTCGAGCCACTGGTCGAAACCGCTGCCCGAGCTGTTGCTGAAGTTGTAGCTCGCGACCAGTTGGTCGTCCACGCTTTGCACGGAGTTGGCCGAGGTGTACGTAAAGTTGAAAACCGGTGCATTGGTTTTCCAAGTCTGGCCGCCATCGGTAGAGTAGTTGAAGTACTGGCCGAAGTCACCAGAGTTGGTGTTGTTGGCCATCTGCGCCGTACCGGACTGCAGCTCAATATCAAACTGCGTGTCTTGCGTCAGGGCCTTGCCAAAGTCCACGGTGAAGTCCACGGTAGCGTTGGGCGATGCGTTTCCACTGGCATCTATGCCTTCGATGCCAGTGTTGCCCTGCACCTTGAGGGCATAGACCTGATCGCCTGGCAACTTGTCATCGTCATTGATCGTGACCACGCCACGGTCCACCACCACGCTGGCATTGTGGGCCTGGTTCATGAACAGGCTTAAGGACTCGGTGCTTTCGTGCGTGCTGTCGTTGGTGATCTGCACCGTCACGTTTTGCACCCGGGTGCTGTCAGTGAAGGTGAGCGCCGCAGACGCAGCAGTGTAGTCACTGCCCGCGTTGGCGGTGCCCGTCGAGCCCTCGTTGCTCGCTGCACTGGAGGGTTGTCCGTTGTAGCTGATATCCCAAACGCCACCCCACCAGTAATCACCGCCGGTGTAGGTGGATGTGACGCCCACAGGCAGGCTGCTGGTTTCGCTGTAAGCACCAACCAACTGGTTGGACACCCAAATGGCTGACTCGTCACGGCGGATGACAAAACTGGCCACCGGCAGTTGCTGGGCGATCTCTGTCGTCCAATCTGCAGTCGTGAACGGCACGGCGTAGACCGCGTTGCTGGTCGCACTGAAACCAATTTGGTCGATGTACTGGCTTGTAGCGTCGTCGACCGGTTTGATGTACAGCGGGACCGTGGTGTCGGCTTCGACCACGTTGTCACTGAAAGGTCGCACGGTAATGCTCAGTGCGTCGCTGTTACCTGCGGCCCAGGACATCACACCACTCATGGGCAGGCTGGTGAGCATGGCCTGTTCGGTCACCGCACCGGATGCCTTCCAGGTGATAACAATGGCGTCATGCGCTGAGTTGGCACTGATGGTGAATGGAGCGCCTGCGTAAGAAGCCGCCCCTTGGAAAGCCGTGACCAACTGGTCCAGGGTAGGCGGTGTGCTGTTGCCCAAATAAGCCGATGTGGTCAGCACCGTGGCACCTGCTTTGAGCGTGTGCATGCTGCTGCCCAACACCTCGCTCGGTGCGAGCGTTTGCACTTCGACATCGCCGGCTGCGGTGATGTTGCCCGCGTTATCGAGCACATTGGCCGTGCCCTCGTGTGTCGTGCTGGCCATGTCCATGGCGCTGGCGTAATCGGACACCGAGAGCCCGATAGCGTCGCTCACTGCACCTGTGTTTTTCCAGGTGAGGACCAATTGCCCCTGTCCGCCGTCCGACAGGGTAAACGCCGCATTGGCGTAAATCGGCGCATTCGCACCGGTGGTCAGGTGGCTGATGAGTTCTGCGATGGTGGGCGATGCATCCAGCGTCGCGGTGCTGGTCAGGACCACGGAACCGACGGTGAGGGTATTGACGTCATGCGCCACCAGGGTGGGCGTGAACACCTGGACTTCGTGGGTGTTGGCGCTGCCAACCGTTGTTTGCACCGCGCCGATGGTGTGGTGATTGACCAAAATTTGGGCAATTTGGTTGGCCGAGGTTTCAGGCGTCACTCCAGCGCCCACCTTCGTAGTGGTCATAAACCACTGGACGGCCACTTCTTGGGTCGGGTCACCCTGGCGTTGCAGGGTGACAGTTTGCAGCACGTCTTCGGTGTATTGGGTCGCTTGGTTGCCCTCCGCACGGTTGGTCACCAGGCCGGTGACCTGAATATTGACGTCGTCGTTGCGAATGACGGCCGCGGTTTGCGTGCTGTCCGTTTGTGTACCGGCGTTCGCGGTGTGGGGCGCCAGGGAAATAGAGAAAGACTCATCGACTTCTAGGGTCGACGACGGGCTGTTGTTCTGGTTGTTCCCATAGGGCAGGTAATGCAGCCAGTTGCTGCCAGGCACCAGGCCCGAGCCGTAGGCGCCGGAGTCGGCGGTCACGTAGACGGTGACTTCAATATCTGCAACACCCGAGTTAAAGGTCGCAGTGCCCCGAGGCAGCTGACTGGCAACGCTCGAACCGGTAATCGTGTAGGTGTTGAGCGGCTGATAAAAGTCCGCAGCATTCAGCCCGGAGCTCTCTGCGGACACAGCCCAATCCACTTGCGAGACCTGGCTGAGGTTGCCGGTACGGTGCAGCACGAAGGTGTAAGGCGTGTACTGCACGCCGCCTTGCAGCGCGGCATCGCCTTCGGGCTTGTCCAAGTCTTTGGCAGTGCCGTCATTGAGGCCGGCCGTGACAGTCACCAGCGCGTCATCGTTGGTAATTTGGCCATCGGCCGTGCTATTGCCCGAGACGATGTCGGTGCCATTATTGGCGTCGCTCAACACCACGCGCAGCACTTCGTTGTTCTCTTTGAGACTGTCGGTTGCCACACGGATGGTGATGGTCTTGGAGACATTGTCTCCTGCCTCGAAGGTGACGGTTCCGGAAGGAATACCGTCATTGGTTTCCAGCGCGTCTTGGCCCGAGACAAAATCACTGGCGGTAATACCCGCCTGCGTGCCGTCCACATGCCAGTGCACGGTGCTGGTCTGTCCCAGCTGGAGTGCGTCGTTGCCGGTCAAGGTGGTGCGGCTGACGGAGAATGTGTATTCCATGAAGCCGGTGTTGCCCTCGGCCTTGACGGCGGAGACGGCGGTGACCTGCACCAGCGAGTCGTCATCGGCCAGCGAGATGCTGGCGCTCAAATCACTCGTGTTATCTGAATTGCGGATCGCGGTGCTCAAACCGGCGTCGCTGTAGACCGACAACAATCCCTGCTTGGTGTCCAGTTCCATGATGGAGTCTGAGACCACGGGCAACTTCAAGGCGCGGCCTGTGACGCCCGCATCGAAATGCATCACGCCAGTCAGCAAACCGGTACCTGCGTCGTAGCTCGCACCCGCGGGCAAATTGGCCAAATCCAGGTCGGCCGCTGTGATGCCGCCATTGGCCGTGAGGTCGATTTTCCAGTAGACGTCGTACGCTGCGCCGGTATTGCCTGCACGAGCAAAGTCATAGGTCAGGAAGCGCTGCGCATCGCCTTGGTCACCTTCGACCACGGTGGTCTGGCGCGCCAGCACGTTGACACCGTAGTCATCGCTGACCAGCACTGCAGAAGCACTGTCATGCACCTCGGCGTTCCCTTGGGGGGACGTCAGCGCCAAGCGGAAGCCTTCATCGCCTTCGATCACGCTGTCCGAGTTGAACTGAACGGTCACCACTTTGCTGGTTTCACCCGGAGCAAAAGTCAGCTTACCCGAGGGCATGCCGTCGTTGGGGACTTGGAGGTTGTACTGGCTGCTGGCAGACGACAAGAAGTCATCGGCATTGACTTGGACTTCGCCATTGCCCACCAGGCGCCAGTCCACAGTGGTCGACCCTGTGGTGCTGCCGGAACGGCTGACCGTAAAGCTGTAGGTGGGATTGGTAACGGTGTCTTGTGCAATCACCGCTTGATCGACCACATTGCTGTACATGCCCTCAAACAGGCTGGCACGTGATGCGGTAACGTTGTAAATCACGTCGTCGTTGGTGATCGCGGTGCTTGCGGTGGCTGCTGCACTGTCCACAACAACGTGCGCCAAGGCACCCACGTTGCTTGCAACGGCGGTTGCGTTGGACAGACCCAAGACCAAGGATTCGCCACTTTCAAAGACGTCATCGCCATTGAGCGTGACGCTTAAGGTTGCCGACTGGTCGTTGGCAAACACGGGCAGCGTTTGTGTTTGGCCGCCAGCGCTGGTGATAGTGATGGTGTTGCCATTGGGGTTGAACACCACGTGCGCAATTACCGCGCCATGCTGAGGCGTGTCGCCGGCACCGGCGGAAGCGCCCGCAACGGTGGTGTAAGACACACCCGCGGCCTGGACGCTTTGGCTGCCCACCACCACATGGTTGGCTGTGTTGCTGTTGGCGAGGACCACATCGGCCTCAACCAGGCTGGACATGTCGCCAGTGCGGGTAATGGTGAAGGTGAGCGCCTGAGAAGTGCCGGCTTTGCCTTCAACGACCGCGGCGGTGCCCGCCGTGATCGCGATGGTCGCATCATCGTCATGCACCACGCCATAGAAGCCATCGGCCTGCACATCGTTGTGTGCGGCGGTTGCGCTGTTGGCAGTGAGGTTGAGTTTGAAGGCCTGGTCGCCTTCCACCCGTTGGTCACCGCTGACCTGCACCGTAATCGTTTTGTCCACTTCGTTCGCAGCCCAGACCACTTGGCCACTGGTGCTGCCTGAGAATTGGCCATTGGGCAGTGCCGCGGCGCGTACCACGCCATTGCCGTCCTTCAGGCTTGCACCTGCAACCGACCAGTCTGCAACGGTGGCTTGGGAAAGATCGCCGGTGCGGTGCAGCGTGAAGGTGTAAGTACCCGTACCACTGTCGCCCTCGCTGGCGGGCGCGGTCGTGGCGCTCACGGTCACCGAGACATCGTCATTGAGCAGTGTGCCGCTGGTGCTGACCAAAGCGCCCAGCTTCATGCCGGAACCACTGTCAGGCGCCACCAGGTTGATACCAAAGCTTTCGTCCGATTCCTGGATGTTGTCGTTGGCTGGCACCACGGTGAAGGTCGCGGTCGCACTGCCTGGTGCAAATTGCACGGTACCACTCAGATTTTCGGGGCCAAAGTCATCCGCATTGGCGGTTTTGCCGGTGAAATCAAGCACCCAGTAAACCACATCGGCGCGGCTCAGGTCTCCACTGCGCGTAACGGTATAGGTGAAAGCGCCCGGGGTGTTCTCTTTGCCCGCCACAGTGGCGGCTTGGCTTGTATTGACACTGTCTGCAGCAAAGCTGATGACACTGTCGTCGTTACCAACGCGCACCACGGCACTGTTGTGCGCCGTGTCAATCACGCCCGTGGCGGCATTGCCCGCGGAAACCAAAGACGCAGTGAGTTGCTCGACGCTTTCGAGCACGTCATCGCCTTTGACGGTGATGGTGAAAGTCGCGTCCGACACGCCAGCGCCAAAGTACAGCAAGGTACTGCTGGGTTTGACGATGTCGGTGGTGGCTGCGCTGAGTGTGCCCACCGTAGCAGGGCTATCCCCGCTGCCTGCCACGTTCCACAACACAGTGGCAGCTTGCCGGGTGTCGCCGTCGCGGTGGACGGTGACCTGGAAGCTTGAAGTACTGGCAGCTTGGCCCTCGGTGACCACTGGCGCGTCCAACACCGCTGTGCTTGCAGCCGTGGTGACGTCCGCCACGGTGACACTGGAAATGCTAAAGACCATGTCATCGTTGGCCACGGTCACCGTGGCCGATGTGCGTGCGCTGTCCAGCACGGTACCTGGGCCCGCGTCGAACATGACAATTTGGAAGTCTTTGCCCAACTCCAGCGTGTTGTCGCCCACCAGGTGGATGCTCACTGGCAAGTTGGCCACACCAGCGACCATTTCGACACGTCCACTGGGCAGTCCGTTGTTGTTGCCCAGACCGTCTTGGCCAGAGGCGAAATCGCCGGCGACAGCATGGTTGTTGGCACTGTCAAGCAGCACCACTTTCCACGACGCGCTCACGCTGCTGCGCGCAAATCCATCGCGCAAAACGGTGGCGATGACGGTGCCGCCCGCGGTGGTGCTGCCTTCGTCAAAGGTGTATTGGACGTTGTCAAACCCGAGGGTGGCATCGTCGTTCATGATCTGGCCAAAGGCCTGGCCAGCTGCGATGCCCGCGGGGCCTGTGTTGGAGACGAGCTGAACGGTGTAAAACTCGCTCTTTTCGACCACGCTGTCGGGCGATGTCATCAGTGTGATGGTCTTGACCGTTTCACCCTGCGCAAATGTCACGTCACCGCGGGGCAATGCCCCGCCTAAAAAGTCGTTTGCCGTGGCAACCAAACTGGGGTCGGTATTGACGTCGCCATAGGCTGCCGCAGTCCAGTGCACCACCACGTCGGCAGCCGCTGCCTGCGACAGCCGGATTTCAAAGGTTTGTGCCACGGAGGCGCTCGTGCCCTCCAAGGTCTTGGCATTCACGGCCACCACGCTGATGTCCACGCCGTCGGGCTGGATCTGGGCGCGCGCAGCGTCGACGCCGAGAATGTAATTGTTGGTATCGGCGTCGCCGACTTCGGTCAGGCGCACCTCGAAGGTATTGACGCCACGCGAGATCATGCCGGCCGGTGCGGTGAACGTGACTACCACCGAATCAACGCCGTCGGCAAAAGTGACCTGTGGCAGGTCGCCGGGGGCGCTGCTCAAGCCGCTAGAAAACTCGAACAAGCCCACATCGGCCGGGTTCTCACCCACGGGGTTCAGGCCGATGTTCACGGTCAATTCACCGGCGGTATTGGCGCTGCGGTACAGAACCACCTGGTAGGTCACCAGCCCAGGAACGGCGCTGAGGACTTCCAAAGTCTCAATGCCAACTTCGGAATCATCGCTCAGGATGGTTCCTTCGGCCGTGGCGCCGTCGATGTGGATACCGGCGGTATCGTTGTTCAAGACCACGACGAACTTTTGGTCGCCGTTGACCAGTTGGTCATTGATCGTGGAAAGGTCAATGGTTGCGCTCGTGTCATCGGCACCAAAGTGCAGTGTGCCCGTCGTCGTCAGATCACTTTCTGACACCGAAGTCATATTCGCCGATACCGGCACGATGCGATAACCCACATCAAAAGAGGTGCCGAAACCAGAGACGCGACTCACGGTGAAGTGCATCGTGTTGCCTTCAATAACCGTCTGCGGTGGCGCGGCAAAGGAAATGGTGGGATCGTCGTCCAGAACCACTGTGCCCGCCGAGTCGGCATCGGGCGAAGGCGTGCTGGTGTCCGACGCCGACAGCCGTACGGTCAAAACCTCATCCGACTCCACCAGCGTATCGCGCACCACGCGCACGGTGATGGTTGCAGTTGTCTGACCCGCATCGAAATGCACCAGACCTTGCAAAAAGGCAGGATCAATATCGTTGGCACTCACGCCACCGTCCACCGTGGTATCCACTGCCCATGGCACATCGTCTGCAATCAGGTCAGCAGGATTACCGCTCGAAGAAGACCGGGTCACGGTGAACGTCACCGTGGTGCTTCCATCCTGACCATCGGGGTTGCCTTCCCACACCGTGGGTTGGTCTGCCGCTATCTCGGTTTGCAAGAAGTCGTCGTTGCGGACAATGACGGTTGCGGTGGCCGCTTCTGGATCGGTGTGCGAATACAGGCTGTCGCTGTCGTCGAGCGAGATGGTGGCCGGCTCGTCGTGTTCAATGGTCGCGTCCTTGCGAACCATCACGGTGACGGTCTTCTCAAATTCACCGGGTGCAAACTCAAGCACCCCTGAGAGCTCTCCGGAATTTGGATCTGCGAGATCCGAGGTTTGCAAGCCGTTGATGGTGTACGCCACCGTGTCCGCTTGCGTGCCATTGGTGCGGGTAACCAGAAAGTTCACCGCCTGCGAGGCGTAGGCCAACTCGCCAAAAGCGGCTTCGAAATGGTGCAGACCATAACCAGCGGCGGAATCGCGCGCTGCGATGCTTTCGGTGGTTCCGCCGTCTTCAAAGCTGCTGATTTGGTCAATGGTTGTCAGCGCAAAATTCTTGGCCTCCACCGTGTTGAACACGATGCTTCCATTGTGCTGGGTGGCCTCGACCTTGACGGCCTTGACCGCTCCGTCTTCTTCAATGGCAGCCCAGAAGGTCAGGTGGTCGGCGTCGACCCGCACCACCTCGGTAATACGCGCTGTGGCATTGTCGTCTGCCACATCACCACCACCCATTTGCAGCGCCGAAGCACCAGCATTGAATGCGTCAAGTGTGTAGGAGGTGCTAACGGTCGTGCCCGCGCTTGGCAGGTAGTTGTTGTCATCACCGAGCCAAATGCTTTCTGTGGGGATGCTATCCAAACTTTGCGCAAACTTCGCTGTGAAGCTGCTGATGCCGTAGCCCCCCAGGTTGGAGGCTGTGGACACGCCCATATTGTTGAAGCCTACGCCGAAGTCCGTCAGCGTCTGATAAGGCGAACCCGCATTGTTGGTGTACTGCGCCGATAGGGCGGTGAATTGGATGCCGCCGCTGACCTGCTCCGCGTGAACTTTGACAGCCTTGGTGTACTGGGGGTCAGACATCACCACCCAGAAATTCATGGAGGTGGGACTCAGCCAATCCACTTCACGAACCGTCGGTGTGGGGTTGGCTGCGTTGTAGGGAATGTAGGTGCCACCCAGGCTGAAGGTGGACGCGCCTGGTTGAAACTCGGCCAGGGTGTGAGACGTCGCCAAAAACTTACCTAAGCCCGTTGGCAGGTAGTGGCTGGAATCGGCAACCGTGAAACTGTCCATGGAGGGCGCTGCCGTACGGAAGGCCAACTCAATGTCGTGCAATCCATACCCAGCGGCATCGACCGACGTGGCAAGGGGCTGGGAGGTGCCGCCAATTTCCAAATCGGCAACGGCGCCAATGTTGGCTGCCGTGAAATATTTTTGCACCACCGGTTTGAACTCAAGCCCGCCATTGACCTCTTGCACCTGAACTTTGATGGCTTTGGCGTAAGGAGACTCTTCAATCACCGCCCAAAACGTCATTTTTGTAGCGCTAACTTGCACGACCTGACGGACAGACGCAAGGGCGTTGTCATTGGAAACATAGCCGCCGCCGAAGCTGAACTGCGACAGGTAGGGGTCAAAGTCGCTCAGGTGGTGTGCGGTGCTTACCACCGTGCCTGCATTGGTCAGGAAGCTGACCGAGGATTGGCTCTGGCCCGTCACGGGCAGCTGGGTCAGGCTTTGCTGGTCCACTTCGGTACCCTCATCGACGGACGGGTCCTGCCCATCCGCCAAGGTCACGCGCCACAGGCCGTCGTCGTCGATCACCTCTGTAGTAGCCTGGCTGCCGTCGCCCAGCACGGCGATGCTGCTGGAGGAGACATCCAGAGCCACCGTCAGATGTTCATTGAGGTCCTCGCGCACCGAATCCTTGCGCACACGGATGGTGATGGTCGCCTCAGTTTGTCCCTCCGCAAAAGAAACCGTTCCACTCGACAAATCGATATCGGCCGATGACAAATCACCGCTGAGATCGACCGTCCAACCGATCTGGTCGGCCGGCAGTGGAATCAGTGGATCATGGAAATCCGGCCGGACACGGCTGACCGTGAATATGACGTTGACAAAACCGTCAACTTCCGTACCTTCGACGACCTGGTCAAGGTCTGGCGCGATCGTTACCAAGACTTTGTCATCGTTGAGAACGGTCACGCTGGCCTGGTCCGCACTCGAATCGGCCTGCGCATAGCTGCCGTCGTGCAAAGTGAGCGTAACGGCCTCATCAGACTCCACATTGAAGTCTTGGTTAATAAGAACCGTCACGTTCTTGCTGGTCTCACCGGCGGCAAAACTCACCGAATTGCCCGTGATCGAACCGCTGGCAAGGTCGTCTTGGTTGATGCCGGTGATGTCGTAGTCAAACGTGTCTGCCATCAGGCTGTTGCTACGGGTCACCGTGAATGTCAGCGCGTGGACCGCTTGCCCATTGTCAGAGCCCTCGCGTTCACTGGCGGCTTGGCCGGTGGCTAGTGCAATCGACACCAATCCATCGTCGTCGGCGATGCGCGTGGTTGCGGAATCGGTGCCCAACTGGCTGTACGTTGAATGTGCTGCGCTGAGCTGCAGCGTGAGGTTTTCAGCACTGTCTTCGCGCAAGGCGTCTTGGAGTACGCGGATGGTCACCACGCGGCTCATTTCGCCTTCTGCAAAATCAATATGGCCCGACAAATCGTCGGCATGAACGTCTGCGGCGCTGATGTTGCCCGCACCTGATACCAGCAGGTTCCAGTCCATGCGATCGGCCAGGAGCGGCACGCCGCCGCTGGTCTCGTGGCCGTGGTTAGTCGGAACGGTGCGGGTTACCGTGAAGCTGACCAAGGTGTAGGCGCCCTCGCCCGTGCCTTCCACCACTTGGGGCAGGGTGTCGTTGGCGTTGGGGCCGTCATAGGGTGATGCGTTGGCATGCACGCTGACCGTGGCCAAGTCGTCGTTCAAGACGTTGAGGTCCAGCGCGTGGTTGCCTGACAGCAGCTTGCCAAACAGACCCTCCTGGAGGGATACGTTCATGGTCTCCAGCGTTTCAACCGTCGCGTCCTGGCGAATATTGATGGTCAAGACCTGGCTAAACTGCCCGCCGTCAAGGTGCACCTTGCCGTGAATGGTTCCATCGCTGTCCACCGTCAGGCTGATGACACCGGGGCCGCGCACGTCAATCACGTCGGCCAGGCCGTTCAATCCTTTAATCACAAAAGGAATGTCGTCGGGCATCAAGGGGTTGATGCGGGCGACCAGCAGATTGACGGGGGTCGCGCCAGACGGCGAAGTTCCTTCGTGAATCTGGCGTGGCAAATTCAGGTCTGTGCTGCCGGATTGGAGCGGCTCGGACTCGTCAGTCCCCGCGAAACTCAGGGTGACGTTGCCAAACGGATTGGGCGGCGCCACGGCAGCGGGCGCCGCCGGTGCTGCGGATTTGGCAGCCTGGGTAATGGTAACGGTTCCGCCGAGCACTTCTGCGGCTGCGGGCTGCACGTACGACGTTGTGGTTCGGGTGTTGCCCGACTCGGTGGAACCCTGAACGACCGGCGTCGAAACCAAGGCGCCGGTGGTGCTGACCTTTTGCTCCACATAGGGAGTCAGCAAAGATGCATTGGTGGCCTCCGACCCGCCCGCCAAAGCGCTCGTTGCCGGCATGCGGCTGACCGAGTTTCCGGACGTGCTCGTGCCGTTGCTGCTCACCTGCGTCGGACCCGTGGCATTGCCTGTCAGAGAAACTGAGGGCGCCAGCGAGCCTGCGGGCGCGGTGATTGGAACCTGCAGCGGCGGCGTGGTCGGCTGAGACACACCGGCGGGCGCACCGGCATTGGACTGTGTATCCGTCCGCTCGGAAACCACGGGCACGGCGCCGCTGTTGAGTGCTTTGAGCACGGCATCGCCCATCGGCGAAAAGTCAGCCGCAGACCCGGCCGGAGCAGCGGTTTTGCCGACGGTGGTGCTCGGGTTGGTGACCTGGGGAATGGCGCCCTGGCCCAGCTGCTCCAAGATTTGCTGCGCAAAAGTGCCGTCTGTGCTGGGCGCAGGGGTGCGCGCGGCTTGCTCGGCAGCCGCTGGCGTTGCAGCAGCGTCGCCTGCTGCGCGCGCCGTGGTGCTGTCAGCAGGCGCTGCGTCACTGGTCGTTTGCGGGGTAGCCGCAGCTTGAACGTACTGCGTTTGCGGCGCTTCTGCAGCCTCCTTGAATTGCTGCAACAGATACTGAATCTGCACCGCGGTCAAGCCCGCCCAACCTGCCGCCTCCAAAATCACGACCAGGTCGTTGTCCTGGTCGGAGCCGCGGGCACTCAGGTAGGCAATCAATTGCTCCAGCAGCTGATCAGAACTGCTTGCCACTCCCAAGGCAGACTCGGGTTGCGCCTCCACTACGAAGCGTTCTGTGGAATTGGGGCTGGTTTTCTTGTTCATAGTGACTGCTCTGATCAGGGCTTGACGCCGGACTCAATTTTTTTCATTCAAACCCCGTCTCGACGGGGGTACTTAGCGCTGTCTGTGTTGGCTTTTTAGAGCTTGGGAAGCACGGCATCTACCGACTTCAATTCAAAGCTGTTCAAATCCAAACGGCCTACCGACTGGAGCAGCGTCAAAGAGGCAATAGCAGCATCGGCCTCGGTGGATGTCAGATCGCCCAGTGCGCTGATGAGCGACAGCTCTGCGCTGAGCAGTTCGAGCAGGCTTCGGCGACCCATTTGACGCTCGGCGACGGCCATCTCGTAGAACTTGGCCGCAATGCGCACCAGGTTCGCCAGCGTCTTGCGGTTATCAACTGCAACCTGGTAATTGCGCCAGGCAATACTGACCTGCTCTTCCACCAGCTGCTTGGTTTCCACTTCACGCGAAACACTGGCCGCAAAGTCGCGCTTCACAGCCTCTACCGCGCTCTGGCCTGCACCACCCGCGTTGAAGTTGTACAGAAATTGGACATACACCTTGTCGTCACCAAACATGCGCTCGTTGGACATGCCGTCGGTGTTTTTTCGGCCGTTTTTCTCGGCAATCAGGTTAAAGCGGGGCAAAAATTCCTTGGCGTCGGTCGAGCTGATGCGCTCTTGGATGGCCTGTGAGCGGTGGGTACCGACCTGAATTTGCTGGTTGTTCTGCAACGCGATGGCAATCGCTTCGTCCAATGACTTGGGAAGCATGTCCGCTTTGGCCACCGACAAGACCTTGTAATCCAACTTGCCCGTGGCGTCGGCAAATACCGCTTTCACGCGGGCCTGCGCGATATCGAGCGCACCCTCGGCACGCAAGGTCCGGGACTCTGCAGATGTCAACTGAACCTTGGCTTGCAGCACATTGGACTCATAGCCCTTGCCCAACTCCACCATGGACGACTCGATCTTTGCCTGGCGACGCACGCTTTCCTCGGACTGGCGCGCAATGCCCAGCAGCTTGTCCGCCCGCACGTAGCTCCAGTGCGCGGACAGGGCCTCCAACAACAGTCCAGACTCGGCGCCACTTGCCAAGGCCTTGCTTTGGTTGAGTACCGCTTGCGTTTCCGCCACTTGGTGACCCGTCTTGCCAAAGTCATACAACTGCTGCGTAGCGCGAATACCGTAGCGCTGGTAATCCAAGGCGCTGTCATTGGCAAGCGACTCATAGCGCTGAACGCCCCGTTCGGCGTTCAAGTCAAAATTCGGCGTCCAGGCGCGGCGCCAGGTGTCATTGACTTTGGCTTCGGCGGATCCCACGTCATTGCGTGCCGCCGCCAAGCGCGGATGGGTTTTGAGCACATCGGTCATCACTGCTTTGAGGTCCTGGGCGACCGCTGGCGCAATGCCCAGCGCCATCGTTGCCACCAAAGCAAAAACACGTCCGCCCACTGTCCGCGCACGCGACTGCGCAACTTCGCTCACCGAATCAAACATAAGCCATCCTTAACAACACTAGAAATAGATCGCAACACCATACTGAGACAGGGCCTAAAACGCCTACACAAACCTACAAAAAGGGAAGAAAAGGGCAAAAAAAAGCCACTGAACTCAATCAGTGGCTTTTTACTTTTGGTGGGCCCACCAGGACTTGAACCTGGGACCAAAGGATTCCGGTTTGTGCAGCTTTCACTGCTCCCTGGACTTTGCCTTCACCGTAGCTTGCGCCTTAGGTGGGTGCCGTCAAGTCTCTACACCTTCAAGGAAATTTCTCCCCAAGCTTGGCTCGGCGTTGGCGTATGCATGGCTGCACTTAGCTTTCGCCGACTTTGACACCATCCCTTGCACAGTTTCCACGCGCAAGGCACATTTGAAAAATATGAGTCCTCTGCTCTAACCAACTGAGCTATAGGCCCGAGGAACTGATTGTACTTTGCACCGCCATTGCCCCAAGAGACTGCTTAAATTTTCAGCAAATTCAAGAACCGCGACTTGGGACGGAAACATGGCGAGCAGAAACCCCTGCGCCCATGGCAAGGACGGCACCCGACCCATCGGTATTTACCCGCTAACAATCGACCCGCGTCTGCCTGCACCATATTGCAGAATTTGTTGGCGTGAATCAAGCGTTTCCCCGGAACCTGGCCAGCCATAAACTCGGCCCGTCCCATGGCAAGCCTGAATTCCGCTGCGCGGGTAGGCTTTTCTGTAAGTTACTTTTTACTTAGATTGGATCGCGACGTGCTTTCAGATATCGAGATTGCCCAGGCGGCGCACATGTTGCCCATTGGCCAAATTGCTCAGGGGCTGGGCATTCCTGAAGACGCGGTCGACATGTATGGGCGCTACAAGGCCAAAATTTCACTCGACTATGCACACAGCCTGGCGGACCGCCCCGATGGCAAGTTGATCCTGGTTTCCGCCATCAGCCCCACGCCGGCTGGTGAGGGAAAGACCACCACCACCGTGGGCGTGGGCGATGCGCTCAACCGGATTGGCAAAAAAGCCATCATTTGCCTGCGCGAACCCAGTTTGGGGCCGGTTTTTGGCATGAAGGGGGGCGCGGCCGGAGGCGGCCACGCGCAGGTGGTGCCTATGGAAGACATCAATCTGCATTTCACCGGTGACTTCAACGCGATCGCTTTGGCCAACAATTTATTGGCCGCGCTCATTGACAACCACATCCACCATGGCAATGCGCTAGGGATTGATGTGCGACGCATCACCTGGAAGCGGGTGATGGACATGAACGACCGGGCGTTGCGAGACATCACCGCCTCACTGGGCGGGCCGGGCAACGGCTATCCCCGCCAGGATGGTTTTGACATTGTGGTGGCGTCGGAAGTGATGGCTATTTTTTGCCTTGCCACCAGCCTGGCCGACCTCAAAGAGCGCTTGGGCAATATCGTGATCGGCTACACAAGAGCCTTGGCGCCGGTGCGCGCACGCGACCTCAACGCGCACGGCGCCATGACGGTGCTGCTGCGCGAGGCGCTCAAGCCCAACCTGGTGCAAACACTGGAGAACAACCCCGCCTTCATCCACGGCGGCCCGTTTGCCAATATTGCCCATGGCTGTAACTCTGTACTCGCAACCAAAATGGCGCTCAAGCTGGCCGACTACGTGGTCACAGAAGCTGGTTTCGGAGCTGACCTGGGGGCGGAAAAGTTTGTCGATATCAAGTGCCGCAAGTCCGGCTTGCGGCCTTCGGCGGTGGTGCTGGTTGGCACGATTCGCGCTCTCAAATACCACGGTGGCTGCGACCTCAAAGATCTCAATCAGGAGAACCTGCCGGCCTTGGCCCAAGGCATTGCGAACCTGGAGCGCCACGTCAACAACGTGCACAAGCACTACGGCCTACCCTGTGTGGTGTCGATGAACCACTTCACCTTTGACACGGCCGCCGAGTTGGATCTGCTGCAAAGCAAGCTGGCCCATTTGCAGGTGCCCGTGCTTTCCGCCCGCCACTGGGCCAAGGGCGGCGCAGGCGCGGAAGAAGTGGCGCATGCAGTGGTGGCATTGGCGGCCAAAAAGGACGAGGGCTTCCGCTTTGTTTACGAAGACGACCTGCCCCTGTGGGAAAAGATGAAGGCAGTCGCAACCAAAATTTATGGCGCCAGTGACATTACGGCAGACGCCAAGGTGCGCGCCGAGATTCAGCGCCTGCAAGACGCGGGCTACGGCCACTACCCCGTCTGCGTGGCAAAGACGCAATATTCTTTTTCTACCGATCCGTCCCTTCGCGGCGCGCCCAGCGGCCACGTGGTCAATGTGCGCGAGGTGCGCTTGGCCGCAGGTGCTGAGTTTGTGGTGATGGTCTGCGGCGACATCATGACCATGCCGGGTCTGCCCAAAGTGCCGTCATCGGAGCACATCGACATCGATGCGCAAGGCAGGGTGGTGGGCTTGTTTTAAGGCCTTGGTGGCTGGGCCCTCCGCGCTAACCAATGGGCTAACGCTCCACACCAGCGGATATTTGGGACGCGTCGTAACTCGTGCCACCCGGCTTCAGGGCACTGTGTTCGCGCTGGAGAATTTCAAAAATTCTATTCACCAGCTACGGGCTATACCCAACGTTATCTGCCAGCCGGAACTTTCGGTACTGGGTTGGATAAATGTTCCGACAGAACGACCTTGATTTTTTAAGACTCCAACTTCGCTTTGCTCTGTTTCAGACCGTTTGAATGCGAGTTGCCCAATGAAGTCCCATTTCGACTGCTCGCCGTGATCCAGCGGTATCTGCCACGTTGCCGAAACATCTATTTTTTTGGTACTGCCGAGTTTTACGGTAACCGGTTCATACGGATCTAGCGTCAGCCTGAATTTGTTCCCGTCACCGCCGCCATACCAGGCCGCTAAATTGACACGATTGCCACCAGAGAATTGAATTGACTTTGTGCCGCCCACCAGCAATGACAATCGACTGTATTCCTCAAGATAGCCCTTTACTGCGGCTACGCCATTGATTTGGCGGTTGAATAATTCTTGTTCAACACGAAAGCCCCAACCAAAGTCTGGAGACAGTTTCCACTGGTACTCCACCTGAGCACCACGCAATTCCAAATCGCTGGACGACATAATCGCTTGACCAGTGCTTGTCCAACCGTCATAACTGCTCTTTCCATCGCTTGAAATAAACTGAAGCTTTATATTTTCCTTAGCGGTAGCTCTGTTTAGCTCCAGGGCCACCACGGGAAGATGGGCTCGTTCATAAACATGCCGGGCCGAGCCGATTAGATTCTCCTGCCATTGGCTACCCCAAACGCCACCAGTGAGGGCTACAGTCCAGCGCACCTTTTCATCGTTAGTGCTTGCTAACTCCAATTCCTGAGCAGCAGCGCCAGAGCTTGCAACAGTGAATAGTACCCCGATTGCCGCTTGCGAAACGTAAGCAATATTTACCAATTAGAGACCAAACTGTTCACCGCCACCGATGTATGGACGTCATATGTGCCGCTTCCGGTAGTATCTGCCTCGATAAGAATCGTAGTCCCCTGCCCGGTGACCCTTGCCTTTGTTCCGTTTTTGCCTGTCATAAGAATTTGTCCCGAGACGCTTCGGGAAGAATTTATGGCAAATGCGGATGGAGTACTTACAATCACTGAACCACCGTACCTGGCAGACGAAATGGATCCAGCCATGCTCAAACTTGCAGACGAACCACTTTGAGCAGCTGTCATGCTAAATGCAGAAAAATAAAAAGAATCTCCATTGGCTGTGACAAGAAAATTCGGCATAGCCAGTGTCACCGTTCGAACCGTCGCACTAGAAACAGTCACGCCCATGGTAATGCTTCCGTCTACGGCATCACTACCGGCCGTGAAATTACTGAATACCATCGTCAGGGAAGCTGAACCGTTGGTGGAAAGATTACTACCACTGTAACTATTGATAACAATATAAAGTGATCCGTTTCCAAGCACACCGTTCAAATTACAGTTGTTGAATGTCGCACTGACGGTGTCCCCAGTGCTTGGGGTGAGGTTGTTGCTGGCGTTGACGACTCCGCTGACGGTCCCGCCGCCAGGGCAATTGACCGTATTTGATGTGACCGCTCCAACAATAGTTGGATTATCAAACATTGCCCAGTTATCGAGCAGAGTCGCTGCTGTGGATAAAGCAATATCTTTCAACGCAATAGATTCGGCTTGCGAGATTTGCGCTCCTACTAAACTCGTACCCAGTGACGAGGTGCCAGACACCCCATTCGCCCGTGCGACTGAATTTTCGGCAACGTCAACGTAGTTGCTTGAGGTAATCAATAGGGGGGGAAGTGAGCCAGAGGAGCTACCACCCCCGCCACCACCGCAGGCCGTTAGCAACACTGCGGCAAGCGCAGCAATGAAAAGTTTCGTGTTGTTCAAAGTGCGCATGGCGTGTCCTGTGTAGGGAAAGTTGGTGGAATGCTTGTCGATAAACGTTTTTATTCAACAATGCAAGAATTACAACTTTACACGGAATTTACGAAATTGACACCGCCTCTTTTGGTTCCCCAATAGTCAAGCAAACCGGTCCGTTGCCCTAGCAGCCGTCAACCTGCGGTAATACTATTCCACCATCGCCGCTGAATTGACTGTTTGTTAGCCAGCGTGTGTATATCCGTCTTGTGATTCAGCATTTCCCAAACTGGCGCAGGTCGGGCGCAGTGACTACCAGGTGGCTTAATGCGACCTTGGTGCGGATACCTGGGACTCGTCGTAAATCATGCCACCCGGCTTCAGCGCCGTGTATTCCCGCTGGGACTGGAACAGGGGGTAGAACATCTGGTGGTACCAGCGTTCTTGGCCGAACAACTGATCGTCACGCAAACCCACGGCAGGTGGGTACTGGCGGGTGATGTGGGCGGAGCCAAAAATAATGTCCCACAAAAACAGCAGATTGCCGAAATTGCCTTTGTAGTGACCCACGCCGTCGGCATTGGTGATCGCGTGGTGCGCCCAGTGGGTGGCAGGGGTCGAAATCGTCCGTTCCAGCACCCACATGAGAGGCCGCAGCGCAGGGATTCGGTACAGCGGTTCGTCCCAGCGCCAGGCGCAGTGGGCACCCAAAATCACAAACAGCTTGACCACGATGTAAATCGCGTAGACCCAGCCCCCCACGCCCAGGTACAGCAGCGCACCGGCAAACCACAGGCCGGGCATCATGAGGTAGTAAAAGAAGTTGTTGCGAAATGTGACGCGAATGCTCATGTACTGCGCCGAGTGGTGCGCCCGGTGCAAGGGCCACAACAAAGGCGAGTGGGAGGCGCGGTGCCACCAGTACTGCGTCATGTCGTCCGCCACCAACAGCACACCCACCATCGCCCACCAGGGCCAGTCGGCCATGGCGCCTTTCAAGTCAGGCGCGAGCCAGGCACCGAGTTTGCCGGCACCCAGAATGGCCAGCGGCTGGGTAATGGCCAGCAGGCTCACAAACATCATCAGCTCGAGTTTGGTGTCATTCGAAGTGGCGGTGGTGCGCACCGTGCTTTGGTAGCGGCGGGTGGCAAATTCCATCAGGCCAAAGCCGCAGAGAAGGCAAAGCACCAGCAGATTTTGAACTTGTGTCGGGTTCATAGCGTGAAATTCAAAGTTTTTGACAGGGGCGATAGTGCCTGAGCCGCTCCGGATTCCCTATCGGGTAAGCCCCTAGATCGGGTCGCCTCGGCGTCGAAGCCTAGCGGTCTGCCAAAAACAGCCCCTGCAAATCACTCAAAAAGTCAAAGCCCCTCACCGTGGGTCGCACACGGTGCAGGTCGCGTTCGATCAGACCCTTGCGCTCGGCGGTGTCCAATGCCGCGGCAATCGCGGTCACGGGCAAGCCGGTGCGCTCGGTGAACTCGCGCAAACCAAAACCATGGCGCAGGCGCAAGGCGTTGAGCATGTATTCAAAGGGCAGGTCGGCGCGGGCCACGTCTTCGCTCTGTGCCAAAGCGTTGCCGGCCAGGGCGCGCTCCTGGTACAGGCGCGGCTCGCGCAAGCGCACCTGGCGCACCACCCGGTGCGCAAAGCTGATTTTGCTGTGCGCACCCGCGCCAATGCCCAGGTAATCGCCGAACTGCCAGTAGTTCAGGTTGTGCGCGCAGCGGTGGCCGTCTTTGGCATAGGCCGAGACCTCATAGCGCTGCAGGCCAGCAGCTTCCGTCAGCTCGGTGATGTGGTCCAGCATGGCGTAGGCCGTGTCGTCCTCGGGAACGGTGGGCGGAAACTTGGCGAAATAGGTGTTGGGCTCAATCGTCAGGTGGTAAATCGAGATGTGCGGCGGGGCAAAGCCCAGCGCGGTGCGAGTGTCCTGCCCCACCTGCTCCAGCGTCTGCCCCGGCAGCGCATACATGATGTCCAGGTTAAAGGTGGAAAAGGCGCGCGCCGCCTCCTCCACCGCCGCCAGCGCCTGTGCGCGGTCGTGCACCCGGCCCAAGGCTTGCAGGTGCGCATCGTTAAAGCTTTGCACCCCGATCGACAGCCGGGTCACGCCTGCTTGGGCAAAAGCGGCAAAACGGTCTTTCTCAAACGTACCCGGGTTGGCCTCCAGCGTGATTTCGCAGTTGGCCTCCAGCCGCAGGCGGGCCCGAATGTCGCTGATGAGCCGGTCTATGGCCTCTGGCGAAAACAGGCTGGGCGTGCCACCGCCAATAAAAATACTGTGAATGCCACGGCCCCAAATCAGAGGCAAAGCCGCTTCCAGATCGGCCACCACGGCGTCGATGTAGCGCTGCTCCGGCAAGGCCCCGGCGGGCTGCTCGTGGGAATTGAAGTCGCAGTAGGGGCACTTTTTGAGGCACCAGGGCAGGTGCACATACAGCGACAGAAGCGGCAAGGCAGACAACTGCAGCGTGCCGGGGCGCATGTAATGCGCAATATCGTGCTGCACCACCGCGTCTGCCGCGGGCTTGCCGCTTGCGATAGGAATCATTGCGCCAGCCAGCGCTCGCGCAGCAGCGCCACCATGGCCTGGGCGGCGCGGCCCCGGTGGCTGTGGGCGTTTTTCACTTCCACCGGCAACTCGGCAAAGGTCTTGCCAAACGCTGGAATCCACATGATCGGGTCAAAACCAAAGCCATTGCTGCCCACGGGTGCAGGGGCAATTTGCCCCGCCACGCGACCCACGGCAATCAAGGGCTCCGGGTCCTCTGGCGAGCGCACGGCCACCAGCGTGCTGACCAAGGCGGCACCGCGATTCGTCACGCCTTGCATTTGCTCAAGCAGGGCCCGCACGTTGTTGTCGTCGCCCTTGGCATAGCCAAACTGGGTGGCGTAGTAGGCTGTGTCTACGCCGGGCAGGCCGCCAAAGGCGTCCACACACAGGCCTGCGTCGTCGGCAATGGCGGGCAGGCCAGTGTGCAGCGCGGCATTGCGTGCTTTGGCCAGGGCGTTTTCGACAAAGGTGCGGTAGGGCTCGGGCGACTCGGGCACGCCCAAGTCACTTTGGCGCACCAAAGCGCAACCCAGCGGCGCAAACATGGCCTGCAGCTCCGCCAATTTGCCTGCGTTGTTGGACGCCAAAACAATCTGCATGGACCGCTCTCCCCCGCTCAGTGACCAGCCAGTGGCTGGGCCAGCGCCTCTTGCTGCAGGCGCATCAAATCGCCAATGCCGCTTTCGGCCAGGTGGAGCAATTGGTCCATCTCGGCGCGCGAAAAAGCCGCACCCTCGGCCGTGCCCTGCACTTCGACGAAGTTTCCCGCACCGGTCATGACGACATTCATGTCGGTATCGCAGGCAGAGTCTTCGGTGTATTCCAGGTCCAGCAAAGGTGTGCCTTCGACAATGCCCACCGAAATCGCCGCCACACTGGCGGTGATGGGCGACTCGGCGATCTTGCCGTGCGCCAGCAGCCAGTTGACCGCGTCCTGCGCGGCCACAAAGGCGCCTGTGATGGCAGCGGTGCGGGTGCCACCGTCCGCTTGGATCACGTCGCAGTCCAGGGAAATGGTGCGCTCGCCCAGGCGTTTGAGGTCAAACACGGCGCGCAAGGACCGTCCGATCAGACGCTGAATCTCCTGGGTGCGGCCACTTTGCTTGCCTTTGGCGGCCTCGCGGTCGCTGCGGGTGTGGGTGGCGCGGGGCAGCATGCCGTACTCGGCGGTCACCCAGCCCTCGCCGCTGCCGCGCTTGTGCGGTGGCACGCGCTCCTCGACCGACGCGGTGCAGAGCACCTTGGTGCCGCCAAACTCAATCAGCACCGATCCTTCGGCGTGGCGGGTGTAGCCCCGGGTGATGCGCACCGGGCGCAAAGCATTTGCGGCACGTGCACCGCTGCGGATATACAAAGTCATGATGGAATTCCCGAAGACGGGTGAAAGAAATCAAGGTGAGCGTTTGCAGCCACCCTCTCGGGCGGGCCGCTCAGGCAAGCGGCTGATTATCAGCCTTCTCCCAGGCCACCGCGATCAGGGTGACGTTGTCGCAATAGGGCCCACCTTGGCGCAAGGCCAGATCGGCAAGTTCCTGCGCCGCTTCGGTCACCGCGTTGGCGGTTAAGCCGTGGCAGATGTCAGCCTCCTCCACATTGCCCCACAGCCCGTCAGAACACAACATCAAGCGGTCCCCCGACTCGAGCGCGATAGGCGCCGACATTTCAATCACCGGCTGCCGGGACGCACCCAGACAACTGTAGAGCAGGTGCTTGGTCCCTGGCGCCGAGCGACTGGCAGGAAGCATGCTGTCTTTCCATTCGGCCACAGAGTGGTCAATCGTACGACTGACGATTTGACCGGCGCGCAGCAAGTAGCGGCGCGAATCACCGCAATGCGCCGTGTAACACTGGTTGTCTTGCAGCACCGAAATCACCAGAGTGCTGCTGGGTGTCTGGTCCAGTGCATGGGTCGCCGCATAACTCTGCAACTGCTCATGGGCAGCAAGCATGGCCGCCTGAAGAAATTCGGGGACATGGGCCAATTTCGGTTTGGCCTGCTTGTTAAACAGGGTCGTCACAACTTGCAGACAGAGTTGCGATGCGATGTCGCCGTGCGGATGTCCGCCCAACCCATCCGCCACCAGAAAAATGGCCGCCGACTGGGTGTAGGTATAGCCCATGCGGTCTTCGTTGCGCTTGCGTCCGCCTTGGTGGCTGACTTGAAAGACAGAAAACATCATGGCTGCTGAGCACGGCCAAGGCGCAGCGCGGCAGTGGGCGGCAATGCATCCGAAGACAACTCGGTGGCCTCGTATTCGTAGATGCCGGTGGTACGCCATACCGTTTTGGGCGGCGTTGTGAGTATTTTTTGCACTGAATGGACCGAGTGCGGCCGGGCCTGCGGGTCGGTTTGCATGCACGACAAGACAAGGTCAATCAGATAG
Organism: Comamonadaceae bacterium; assembly: GCA_947447985.1. Classification (GTDB taxonomy): domain Bacteria; phylum Pseudomonadota; class Gammaproteobacteria; order Burkholderiales; family Burkholderiaceae_C; genus Allorhodoferax. The sequence goes on along the minus strand of CANFLX010000004.1, from coordinate 10,107 downwards.
TTCGAGTACTTGCCATGCAAATCTTGCACCATAGTTTCCAGTTTGGAGCGGCAATCGGGCTTCGCTGCGTCCGGTGGCGGATAGCCCTTCATGCAAGAAAACATGCAGGCTCCAATGGCGTAAATATCCGTCCAGGGTCCAATCGGCTTGCCGCGTTTGCACATTTCGGGGGCCGAAAATCCAGGCGTAAACATAGGCTGCAAAAACTTGCCGTCCTGGTTGAGCACGTCGCGTGCCGCTCCAAAGTCAATCAGCACTGCACGGTCGTCGTCGGTGACGAGAATATTGCCGGGCTTGATGTCCAAATGCAGCATCTTGTGCTGGTGCACCACCCGCAACCCGCGAAGCACCTCATCAAACAGAGACCGGATCGTGCTTTCACGCAAAACCTTGGCATGATTCAGTGAGGCCGAGGTCACAATGAACTGCTGGAGTGAGGCGCCCTCGAGATAGTTCATGACCAGGTAAACGGTGTCGTTTTCCTGGAAAAAGTTCAAAACGCTGACAACGTTGGGGTGAACGATTTGGGCCAGCGCACGCCCCTCTTCCAAAAAACTGCGAAAGCCTATGCGGTACAGTGCGCGCTTGTCCCGAGCGACCACGACGGGCGCATCGCCACTGGCTCTGCTGGCCAGGGCAGCGGGCAGGTATTCTTTGAGGGCCACTTCTTGTCCCGTAGGACTGACGGCACGATAGACAATTCCGAAGCCTCCCGCACCGATTTTTTGAACGATGCGGTACCCTCCTACCCATGTGCCAGGGGCAAGGGGCGCCGGGGTTGACTTGGGTGCAGCCTGGGTCATGCCATAGAGATCTCGTTGCGCGGCTCCCGGAGTCGACGATCACACCCTCGCGCCAATGAGCGGGTTATTCTTAACCTCACCCTGAATGCAATCAATATAAAAGAGAGAAGTGTTATGCCAGTTTACAGTATGACAGGTTACGCAACTGCGCAACACCAAGCCCCCGCCACTGCCAATACCGCTGAGTCCGCAAAGGCCTTGACCGGCCAGTTGGGCTTGGAAATCCGTTCGGTCAACAGCCGGTTTCTGGATGTGAGTTTTCGCCTTCCCGAGGATCTGCGCCATTGGGAACCCACCTTGCGCGAGCTGATCGTGGCGCGCCTCAAGCGCGGCAAAGTCGAAGTGCGCGTCTCCTTGGAGGAGCAACGTGCAGGCGTGCAAGACCCCTCGCCCAAACTGCTGCAACGACTCAACGGCCTTCAGGACAATATCAAGGTATGGCTGCCGCAGGCTGCCAGCCTGTCGGTGAGCGATGTGCTGCGACTGGCGTCCTCGGACCCGTCGGGCAGCACCGACTGGAGCGACGCACTGTTGCCCCTGGCGCAAACAGCGCTGGACGCCCTGTTGGACGCCCGATCGCGTGAAGGCGCCCGCCTGGCGACCATGTTGCGCGAACACATCCGCCAGCTGCGCGCGCTCGCGGCACAGGCAGGGCCGCTCGTACCCCAACTGGTGGCCCAACAGCGCCAGCGTTTTATGGAGCGCTGGGCCGAGGCCATGGCGCTGACCGATGGCAGCACCCTGCCCGATAGCGCCCAGGACCGGGCGCTGACCGAGGCCACTGCCTTTGCCATTCGCATTGACGTGGCAGAAGAGATCACCCGCTTGAACTCCCACCTGGACGAACTCGAGCGCTTGATCAAAAAAGGGGGCGAAATCGGCAAACGTCTGGACTTTTTAATTCAGGAACTGCACCGGGAAGCCAACACGTTGGGCTCCAAATCAGCCGCCTTGGCGCTGACGCACATTTCGGTGGACATGAAGGTCTTGATTGAACAAATGCGCGAGCAGGTGCAGAACATAGAATAAGAGTCCGCATTTTTGGCCCTGTTGCGCTATGGATTACCCCGGAAACCTTTTTGTTGTCGCTGCACCCAGTGGCGCAGGCAAGTCCAGCCTGGTCAACGCCCTGCTCGAGCTCGACTCCCATGTACAGCCCTCGGTGTCGCACACCACGCGCGCGCCCCGCGGGCAAGAAAAGCATGGCCGGGAATACTATTTCGCCTCGGAGCAGGAGTTTGACGCCATGGTGGCGGCCAAGGGCTTTGTGGAATGGGCCCATGTCCACAACAACCGCTACGGCACCTCCAAAAAAGCCATCGAGGAGCGCATGGCCACGGGCGCCGACGTGATTCTGGAAATTGACTTCCAGGGCGCAATTCAGATCAAAGAAACGTTCTCGAACGCCGTGTGTATTTTCATCCTGCCCCCGAGCTGGGAAGAGCTGCGCGCACGCCTCGAGCGGCGGGGCGAGGATGCCCCCGAGACGATTGAGTTGCGCATGAAAAACGCCGCCATCGAGGTGGCACAGGCGCAAAAATTCGACTTCGTTATAATTAACGAGTTGTTTGACCGCGCGCTTTTTGACCTGAAAGCGATCGTTCATTCCCAGCGGCTCAAGTTTGTGGCGCAGGCGCGCGCCAGAGCGGCAACGTTCCAAGCGCTCAACATCCCCTTGTAATTTCGGAGAATCCCATGGCCCGCATCACCGTCGAAGACTGCCTCGAGCAGATCCCCAACCGCTTTCAGCTGGTCCTGGCTGCCACCTACCGCGCCCGCATGCTGAGCCAGGGTCACACCCCCAAAATCGAGAGCAAAAACAAGCCCGGCGTTACCGCGCTGCGCGAAATTGCCGCCGGCAAGGTCGGTATTGAAATGCTGAAGAAAGTGCCGCTGTAAAGCGTCGCTTCGATCACAAAAAAGGCCCCTGTAGGGGCCTTTTTTTATGCGCCAAATCCAGCCCACCTCGGGAACCGGCGGCTGAGATTTTTACAACTTTTTTTCAACCAGGGGGCTAGCATGGGCTGCCAGGAAATCGCATGTTGACCATTCTTACCCACATATCCGCCCGCGCCGAAAGGCTGAGCACCCAGCAAAAAATCATGCTGTCCGTGCTGGCGTGCAGCCTGAGCGCGGCGCTCATGGACCCCTTGATCGGGCACCTGGATTTGGCCAACATCGTGATGGTCTTTTTGTTGGTGGTGCTTTTTGTCTCGGTCACGCTGGGGCGGGTCAGCGCGGTCGTGGCCGCAGTCGTATCGGTCTTGTTTTTTGACGTGCTCTTTGTGCCGCCGCGCTTTTCACTGGCGGTCGAGAACGCCCAATACCTGGTCACCTTTGCGGTGATGCTGATCACCGGCCTGATCAGCGGACAAATGGCAGTGGGGCTCAAGGATAAAGAGCGTCAAGCTCTGCAACGCGAAATTCGCACCCGCGCACTGTATGACACTGCACGCACCTTGGCGGGTGCGATTTCGATCATTCAGGTCCGGGAGATTTGCCAAGCCTTCTTTGAACATGAGCTCCATGTAGCAGCCGCCATCCTGACGGCCGAGGATGGGCAGATCAACTTTGAGGCGCCCTGCAATCAGACTTCCTTTCCCCTGGAGCGACATTTGGCCCACAACGCCATCCGCAGCGGCAAGACACTGCACAACCAGGCCATGGCCAGCACCCGCTATGCCTCTATTTATGTGCCCCTCAAAGCGTCGGCAGCCATTCGCGGCGTGCTGACTTTGTCCCAGTTCGGGCGCAGCGCCCCGCTCAGTGCCGATGAGCTTTCCCTCGCGCAGGCGCTGGGCGCTGTGTTGGCGATCACGATAGAGCGTCTGCACTATGTGGAGGTGGCCAACCAGGCCGACCTGGACCGCGTGTCGGAGCGACTGCGTGCCACCATCCTGTCGGCGTTGTCGCACGACCTGAAAACCCCGCTCACCGTCATCATGGGCCTAGCGGAGTCACTCAGCAGCGGGGATTCTGCGCTTTCAGATCCCGCCCTGTCGGTGGCACGTGACATCTACACCAACGCGGTTCGATTGAAGACCATGGTCAATAACCTGTTGGACATCGTGCGTCTGGAGCAAGGGCGGATGAAACTCAGATTGGAATGGCATTCGCTCGAAGAAGTGGTGGGTGCCGGCATCCAATACCTGGGCCAGTCCTTGGCTAGACATAGCGTTCGCGTGCGCATCGCACCTGACTTTCCACTGGTGGAAATGGACGCGATTTTGATGGAACGGGTGTTTTCCAATCTGCTGGAAAACGCCGCCAAATTCTCGCCCCCAGGATCGGAAATTCACGTGGAGGCCCACATCGAAGACGGTGCCGCCCGTATCAGCGTGCGCGACCAAGGGCCCGGCTTTTTGCCTGCAGATCTGGAGACTGCGTTTGAGCGCTACAACCGCGGTGCACTGGCCCAGGTGCAAGAAGGTCTGGGCTTGGGCTTGTCGATCTGCCAAATGATCATCAAGGCGCATGGTGGCGAAATATCGCTGCACAAGCTGCCCCAGGGGGGCGCTTGCGTGCAGATCGTGCTCCAACTGGGCGAGCCCCCCCAGGTTCCAAACGAGTCATGAACACCCATCGATTTCGCATTTTGGTGGTGGAAGACGCCCTGGATATCCAGCGCTTGCTGCGTTCTGCCTTCGAGTCCGCAGAGTTCGAGGTGCAAGAGGCCGGAACCCTGGCGCAGGCATTGACACGGGCAGCGACGTTTCACCCCGACCTGATCGTGCTCGACCTGGGTTTGCCCGACGGCGACGGCTTGGCCTTTATTGACAAATTCCGGGCCTGGTCGCCTGCGCCGATTTTGATCTTGTCGGCGCGCATGAACGAGACCGACAAAGTCAACGCCCTGGACCGGGGCGCGGATGACTATTTGTCCAAACCCTTTGGCCTGGGGGAACTGCTGGCGCGGGTGCGGGTGCAATTGCGCAGGGGCTCCAAACTCGAAACCGGCAGCAATCCAAGCCTCGAATTTGGTGACGTCGTGATTGACTATGTGCAGCGCAGTGTTACCAAAGCCGGCACGAACGTGAATATCACTCCCACCGAATACCGACTGCTCACGGCACTCACGCGCTCGCCAGGAAAAATGCTCACCCAAAGTGCCTTGATGCGAGAGGTGTGGGGGCCGCAATTCAAAGACAGCACCCACTACCTGCGCATCTATATCGGCCATCTGCGTCGCAAACTCGAAAACGACCCGAGCCAGCCTCGGCATTTCATTACCGAAACCGGGGTGGGTTATCGCTTTATGAAGTGACCCCCACCCTGTTCGCCACCTTTCCTTCGCTACCTCCTGCACCATGTCCATCAGCAATCCTGAATATTCACATTCCAAATTTTTGCGCCCCATCGAATTTGACCAAGGCACCCACCATGTCAAAGGAAGCCTGTTGGCCTTGTCGTTATTGGCGATAGGAATTGTGTTTGGCGATATCGGCACCAGCCCTTTGTACGCGCTGAAATCCTGTTTTGACCCCGTCAGCGGCATCCCACTGAACCAAGACTCGGTCTACGGTGTGCTGTCCATGATTTTTTGGACTTTTGTGATCGTGGTGTCGCTGAAATATGTGGCCTTTGTGATGCGTGCCAACAACCACGGCGAAGGAGGAATTTTGGCCTTGATGGCATTGGCCTTGCGCACCGCCAAGCAAGGCAGCATCCAGGCCATGACCATTATGGTGATGGGCGTGCTGGGGGCCTGCTTGTTTTATGGGGATGCGGTCATCACGCCCGCCATCTCGGTGCTCTCCGCCATCGAGGGATTGACAGTGGTGTCCGAAGATTTCGGGCATATCGTCTTACCCCTGACGCTGGTGATTTTGGTCGGCTTGTTCTTGTTCGAAAAGAAGGGGACCGAAGTCGTCGGCATTTTGTTCGGGCCGATCATGTTGATTTGGTTTATCACCATCGGTGCCATGGGTGCTTACCAGATCGCACAGAGTCCGGAGATCCTTTGGGCGTTCTCACCGTGGTACGCCCTGAGCTTTATGCTCAAAAATTCGGCGATTGCGTTCGCCGTGACCGGTGCCGTATTCTTGGTCGTGACAGGAGCCGAGGCCCTCTATGCCGACATGGGGCATTTTGGTATTCGGCCAATCCGCTACGCCTGGTTTTTGCTGGTCATGCCTGCCTTGTTATTGAACTATTTTGGCCAAGGGGCCATGCTTTTGCGCGATGCGCAGACGGTCAGCAATCCATTTTTTCTCATGGTGCCGCAGTACCTGACCTTGCCCTTGGTGGTACTTTCTGCATTGGCCACAGTCATTGCCTCTCAGGCCTGTATCTCGGGCGCTTATTCCATGACCAGCGAAGCGATTTTGTTGGGCTTCGTGCCGCGTATGAAGGTGGTGCACACCTCTGAGCGTGAGATTGGGCAGATCTATGTGCCCTTCATCAATTGGGTGTTGTGTGTGGTCGTCGTCGTCGTGGTGTTGGGATTTCGCAAGTCCGACAACCTGGCCACTGCCTACGGCATCGCTGTGTCATCGACCATGCTCATCACCTCCATGCTCTGCGCCGTGGTGATGCAAAAAAGCTGGAACTGGAGCCGCGGCACGACCAGCCTGATCGTTGGTTCCTTCCTTCTGGTGGACGCAGGATTTTTCGCTGCCAACTTGTCGAAAATTCTGGAGGGCGGCTGGTTTCCGCTGGTCATCGCGAGCGCATTGTTCTTGCTCATGATGACCTGGTACCAAGGGCGCCAGTTGCTGCGTTCCAAGGCGATCAATAACGGCATTGGGCTGGAGGATTTCATTCCCTCGCTGCTGGCGCATCCGCCCTACCGGATTGAGGGCACCTCCGTCTTTCTGACCGCACACATTGATTTTGTGCCGCCAGCACTGTTGCACAACCTCAAACACAACCGGGTACTGCACAAGCAAGTGGTATTTTTAAAAATGAGCACCTGGGATATTCCTTATGTGAACTCCGATCGGCGCATTTCGGTCAAAGAGATGAGCAAGGGAATTTACTTGGTGCGTGCAGTCTATGGTTTCAAAGAAACGCCGGATGTCGGCGTCGTCATGGAAACGCTCAAGAAAGACTTTGGAATCGATTGCCCGCCCATGGAAACTTCCTTTTTCATGGCGCGCGACTCATTAATCATGAAAGAAGTTCCACAGATGTCACTGTGGCGCGAGGCCATCTTCGTCTGGATGATGCAAAACGCCGCACGCGCGTCGGACTTCTTCAAGGTGGACGCGAATCGCTTGATTGAAATCGGCACCAAGATTGAGTTGTAAGCGAATAAGCGGATCCATATTTCTATGCGCTTCGTTCGTTACACCTGCTGCGTGTGCCATCAAGCCCACCGCATCCGCTTATTCAATGAATACCGCCACTGCACCAACTGCAAGCAAGCCTTCGTGCTCGTGCCGGAATTTCTGGTCAGTCAACGCATTCAAACCATTTTTGTGGCAGGCGGATTTGGCATAGGACTGTGTCTTGGACGATTGCGCTTGCTCTCTGGCAACGCCGCTTACGATCTGGCCCAGTTCTTCTTGGATCTCTTTTGTTTGTGGGTTTACGCCTGGATTTTCAGAATGGTGTATTTTCAATTCCAGCAAGTCATTGCAGATACATCGGTCTCTGGTTCTGCGCTTGCAAATGACTAATGCAAAGCTTGATTTCCCGCATCAGAGGACGACCGTGAACCGCACTCCTATTGCCAAGCTGCCCACAGCTTTCCACACCATCGTGTTTTTGGTTTTGCTGCACGTGATGGTTCCCAACGCCCTTGCCTGCAGCAATGACATGGCACTTGTGTGCGGTTATTGGATGCACACCCCCAAAACCGCAACGTTTCAAAATGAATGCAAAATGCGTGAGCAGGGAGCGAAGCTGCGCCACACAGGTGCATGCGCAGACAAAATCACAAAACAAGCAAGGCAGCCTGAGGCCGCCAAGGCGAATAAATAAGGTTTGCTCCGCATTGATTCAGCGCTCAAGACACGATGTACGCTGCCGCCCCGGTCGACAGCAGTTTCCCGTCAGCGTCTAAAAACTCCATGCGGGTGTTGGCCACGCGCGAACCCAGGCGCAGCACATAGGCGTGCAACTCAAAATACGGGCTGATGCCGGGGCGCATGTAGTCAATGCGCAAATCAATGGTGCCCAGTCGGCCGAAGCGGTGCAGGCGCTGGGTGGGTGTTTCGTCCATGTGGCGGGCACCGATGGCGGCCATCACGGCCAGCCCACCCATGGCGTCCAGCCCGGCGCTGATCACGCCGCCATGGATGCGGTTGAAGGCGTAATGGCCCACCAACTCTGGGCGCATGTCGATGCGGGCCGCTACCCGCTCGGGCGTCACCGCGGTGATCTTCAAGCCCAGGACCTGGTTGAAGGCAATGCGCTCTTCGAAGATTTTTTTGAGTCCAGCAACAAACTCCTCTTCGAAAACCACGGGGGTACTTAAAGGCAAGATGCTGGTATCTGGTGCATGGTCGGCACCGGTGGGGGTCTTTGGGGTCATGCGCCTATTGTCACAGCCCCAGTTGACGCGAAGCCAACTCCTTCATGATTTCCTCGGCACCGCCACCAATCATCATCACCTTGACCTCGCGGTAAATTCGCTCACAGGCTGTGCCGCGCATAAAGCCCATGGCGCCCAGCAGCTGCACGCCCTGATCGGCGCAAAACTGCATGGTCTGCGTCGCATGGTTTTTGAGCAAACAGACCTGCGAGACCCACTCCGCGCCTTCGTCGCCGCCGTCTAGGCGCTCGGTCACCGCATCGACCCAGGCACGGGTGGACTCGATGCGCATCTTCATGTCCATCAACTTGTGGCGCACCACCTGGTGGTCCACCAAGGCGCTGCCAAAGGTTTTGCGGGTGCGCGCCCAGTCCAGGGCTTCGGCATAGCAGCACTCGGCAAAGCCCAGGGCCATGACCGACATGGCCAGGCGCTCGCCATTGAAGTTGCTCATGATCATCTTGAAGCCGCTGCCCTCCTGCCCCACCAGAAAGCGCGCCGGCACGCGCACGCCCTCAAAGCGCAAATGGCCAGTGTCCGAGCAGTGCCAGCCCATTTTTTGCAGCGGGCTGCGGGACAGGCCCGCCGAATCACCCGGAATCACCAACATCGAAATACCACCGCGCCCTTTGTTGGCCGCATCGGTGCGCACCGCCACGGTCAACCAGTCGGCACGCACGCCCGAGGTGATGTAAGTCTTCTCGCCGTCCACCACATAGTGGTCGCCATCCAAACGCGCCGTGGTGCGCAAGCCGGCCACATCGGTGCCACCCCCTGGCTCGGTGATGGCCAGTGCGGCGATTTTTTCACCGCGCAGCACCGAAGGGATAACCTCTTGTTGCAGTGCGTCGGAGCCCCAACGCAGCACCGGCGGCAGCCCGATGTTGTGGCTGAACAGGCTGGCCATCAGCCCACCGCTGCCGCTTTCGCGCGCCAGCGTGTGCGTCAAGGCATTGCGCACCACGCTGGGCGCAGGCGTGCCACCCAGGTGTTCGGGATAGCCCATTCCCAGCCAGCCCAGTGCGGCCGCGCGGCCGTACAAACTGCGTGGAAAGGTGCCTGCCGCCTCCCAGTCCGCCAAATGGGCGCTGACCTCCTGGCGCACAAAACGGGTGGCGCTGTCTTGCAGGTGGGCAATGTCTTGCGCATGGGCTGTGCTTTGCATGGACGTATCCGATCTGCTTAGCGCTGAGGCCGCTTGGCCACGCCCATGGTCTTGGCGATGATGCCCAGCATGACCTCGTCCGCCCCGCCGCCAATAGAGCCCAGGCGGCCGTCGCGGAACATGCGGGCGACTTTGTTTTCCCAGGTGTAGCCCATGCCGCCCCAAAATTGCAGACAACCGTCGGGAATAGTGCGGTTCAAGCGCCCTGCCAACAACTTGCCCATGGAGGCCAGCTCCAGCACGTCCTGTCCACCCACATACATTTCGCAGGCGCGGTAGGTCAGGGCCCGCAGTGCTTCCACGTCGGTTTTCATCTCCGCCAGACGGAACTGCACCCACTGCTGGTCCGCCAAGGTGGCGCCAAACAGCTTGCGCTCCTGCGCCCACTCGGTGGTCCACTCAATGCAGTTGTTCAAAGACTGCAGGCAGCTGGCCGCCGCCCACAGGCGCTCTTCCTGGAACTGCTGCATCTGGTAGATAAAGCCATGGCCCTCTGCGCCAATGCGGTTGCGCTGGGGCACGCGCACTTCGTCAAAGTACAGCAGGCCCGTGTCGCTGGAGTTCATGCCGATCTTGCGGATTTTTTTGGCCACTTCGATGCCGGGGCGCAGCTTGCCGTTCTCGCGCAAGGGCACCATCACCAGGCTCTTGTTTTTGTGGGC
>CANFLX010000003.1 GCA_947447985.1 Comamonadaceae bacterium | reverse complement strand
ATCCGCACGCTGATGGACTGGAACATCGAGGTCGATGAAGCCATGTTTTTGGGCGGGCTGGACAAAGGCGCGTTTTTGCGGGAGTTCGAGCCCGACTTCTTTTTTGACGACCAAACCGGCCACATCGAATCTGCAGCGCGCCATGTGCCATCCGGCCATGTGGCCAGCGGCGTGCGCAATTAAGGGCAGCCGCGATGAGCACCAACACCACGCCCCCGCCAGAGACCAGCACCTGGAGCAACGGCCGCGCGCAACTGCGCCGGGTCTGGGCGCTGTCCTGGCCTTACTTTGCGTCGGAAGAAAAGTGGCAAGGCCGCGGTTTGCTGGCCGCCATCGTGGCGCTCAACCTGGGCCTGGTCTACATGGCGGTCTTGTTCAACGACTGGAACAAGCTGTTTTACGACTCCTTGCAAGAAAAAAATCAGGAAGTTTTTTGGACCCAGCTGGGGCGCTTTAGCTACCTGGCGTTTGCCTTCATCGTCATTGCGGTTTACAAGTTTTACCTGACCCAACTGCTGGAAATGCGTTGGCGCAGTTGGATGACGCGCACCACGCTCCAACGTTGGCTGGCGGGCCAGGCGTTTTACCGCCTGGAGTTGCAGCGATTTGCCACACCGCAGGGGGACGCAAATGCCACGCCCGACAACCCGGACCAGCGCATTGCCGAAGACATTAACCAATTCACGGCGCTCACGCTGAACTTAAGCATGGGCTTGCTCAACTCGCTGGTGACGCTGCTGAGCTTTGTGGGCATTTTGTGGGGCCTGTCGGGCGGGTTTTCGTTCACCTTTGGCGGACAGGAATACGTCATCGCAGGCTTTATGGTGTGGATGGCGCTGCTGTACAGCGCGGTGGGCAGTTGGCTCACCCATCGGATCGGGCGGCGGCAAATTCCGCTGAACTTTGCGCAGCAGCGGGTGGAGGCTGACTTTCGCCACCACATGATCCGGGTGCGTGAATACAGCGAATCGATTGCCCTGGATCGGGGCGAAGCGGTGGAGCGCAGCCAACTGGAAGGCCTTTTTGGCGCGGTGCTGAAAAATTACCTGCAGCTGATCCGCGCACAAAAAAACCTGGTCTGGTTCACCAGCTTTTTCGGGCAGGCGGCGGTGATTTTTCCGTTCATCGTGGCGGCGCCGCGTTTTTTCAGCGGTGCGATTCAGCTCGGTGAGGTGATGCAAATATCGAGCGCCTTTGGCCAGGTGCAAGGCGCTTTGAGCTGGCTGGTGGACAGCTACCCCAACCTGGCCACCTGGCGCGCCACCACCGACCGTTTGACGCACTTTGAGGCCTCGCTGCAAAGCCTGGAGGCGGCCACACCTGCTCTGTCTAACACTGCGTCCGACACGCTGCACACCGAAGACCTGACCGTGTCCCTGCCCGGCGGCCTGGCATTGCTGGCCCACACCGCTCTGCATGCGCAAGCCGGAGACCGGGTGCTGCTGCAAGGCCCCTCTGGCGCGGGCAAGTCCACCCTGTTTCGGGCGCTTGCCGGTATTTGGCCCTTTGCCAGCGGCCAGGTGGCGCGCCCGGTGGACGCCATGTTTATTCCGCAGCGGCCCTATTTCCCCAACGGGCCGCTGCGCGATGCACTGGCCTACCCCGAGCTGCCCACGCGCTACACCGATGCGCAGCTCGTAGAGGCTCTGCAATGGGCACTGCTGCCCGACTTGGCCGACCAGTTGGACCAGTGGAACACCTGGGGCCAAAAACTCTCGGGCGGCGAACAGCAGCGCCTGGCGCTGGCACGGGTGTTCTTAAAGCAAGCGCAGTGGGTATTTGCCGACGAGGCCACCAGCGCGCTGGATGCGCCAACGGAGAACCTGCTGTACCAGCGCCTGGTCGATTTGCTGGCCGCCCGCCAAGGTGGTTTGGTGTCGATTGCGCACCGCGAGGGTGTGGCGCGATTTCACACCAAGCGCTGGGTGCTGGAGCCAAAAGCCGCCGGGTCGGATGCCCGCTTTAGCGTGCAGGAAACGGCCTTATAGCTTCGCGCTAAACGCGGCAAAACCCTTGGCGCGCAGATCGCACGCCGGGCAGCTGCCGCAGCCATAGCCCCAGGCGTGTCGCTGGCTGCGGTCGCCCAAATAGCAGGTGTGGGTGTGTTCCACCACCAAGTCCACCAGGGCTTGGCCACCCCCGTTGGCGTCGGCCTTGGCGCCCAGGTCGTGGGCCAATTGCCAGGTGGCCGCTTTGTCGATCCACATCAGCGGGGTTTCGATCAAAAAGCGCCGGTCCATACCCAGCGAGAGCGCGAGCTGCATGGCCTTCATGGTGTCGTCGCGGCAGTCGGGGTATCCCGAAAAATCGGTCTCGCACACGCCGGTCACGATCACTTGCAACCCACGGCGGTAGGCCAGTGCGGCGGCCAGCGTCAAAAACAGCAGGTTGCGCCCCGGCACAAAGCTGTTGGGCAGGCCGCTGGCTTCCATGGCAATCGCCGTGTTACGGGTGAGCGAGGTTTCGCTCACCTCGCCAAGCACCGACAAATCCAGCAAATGGTCCTCGCCCAGCTTGTGCGCCCATTCAGGAAACCGTGCGCGCAGTTCGCGCAGCACGTTCAGGCGGGCGTCCAACTCCACATGGTGGCGCTGGCCGTAGTCAAAAGCCACTGTCTCGACGCGTTCGTAGCGTGCCAAGGCATAGGCCAGGCAGGTGGTGGAGTCCTGGCCTCCGGAAAACAAAACTAGGGCGGTGGTGTGCATAGGCGTGATCTTAGAGCAGGGCTGCGCCCACCAGCCTGCGCATAATGGGCGGATGCAACACGCTCCCTCTTTTGCCCTGTCCATGCTGGACCTGGTGGCCGTGCGCGAAGGCGCCACGGTGTCGCAGGCCCTGGCCACCGCCCTGGCCACGGCCCAACATGCCGAGCGCCTGGGTTTTAAACGCTACTGGGTGGCCGAGCACCACAATATGCAAGGCATTGCCAGCTCAGCCACCGCCGTGCTGGTGGGCTACCTGGCGGGGGGCACGCAGCGCATTCGGGTGGGCTCGGGCGGCATCATGTTGCCCAACCACGCACCGCTGGTGGTGGCCGAAGCCTTTGGCACGCTGGCCGAGCTCTACCCCGGCCGCATTGACCTGGGGCTGGGCCGCGCGCCGGGCACCGACCCGGCCACCATGCGCGCCCTGCGCCGGGACCGCCCCGAGACCGAAGCCGACTTCCCCCGTGACGTGGCCGAACTGCAAGCTCTGCTCTCGCCCCCGCAGATGGGGCAGCGCATTGTGGCCATGCCGGGCGCGGGCACCCAGGTGCCACTGTGGCTGCTGGGCTCGAGTTTGTTTTCTGCGCAACTGGCCGCGCAACGCGGCCTGCCCTACGCCTTTGCCTCGCACTTTGCGCCGCGCCTGATGCACCAGGCGATTGGCATTTACCGCCAGCTCTTTCAGCCCAGCGAACACCTGGCCAAGCCCTATGTGGCCATTGGTGTGCCGCTGGTGGCTGCGCCTACCGATGAAGAAGCGCAACTGCTGGCCAGCAGCGTGTACCAGCGGGTGCTGGGCATCTTGCGCGGCGACCGCAGGCGCCTACAGGCACCGGTGCCCCACTTCATGGCGCAGTGCAGTGCGCAAGAGCGCGCGGCCATTGCCGACTTTTTGGGTGCTGCCGTGGTGGGCGGCCCCGACACGGTGGGCGCAGGCCTTACGCAGCTGGCCGACGACACCGGTGCCGATGAGCTGATGCTGGTCTGCGATGTGTTTGACCAGTCGCTGCGGCTGCGTTCACTGGACATTGCAGCACAGGCGATTGCGGCGGTGCCGGCATAAAAAAAAGGGGCTGAATCAGCCCCTTTTTTATTGGCGGGAAACGCCTTATTTGCCCATGGCTTCGATCGCGATATCGATACGCACCTCGTCACCCACGTAAGGGGCGTATTTGCCGGCGTTGAACTCGGTGCGCTTGATGGTGGTGAAAGCGTTGGCGCCCAAAGCAGGAACCTTCATCATGGGGTGGTTCACGGCCTGGAAGGACGTGACGGTCAGGGTCACAGGCTTGGTCACACCCTTGATGGTCAGCTGACCTTCAATGGAGGCGGGCTTGTCGCCATCAAACACCACTTTGGTGGATTTGAAGGTGGCTTTGGGGAACTTGGCGGTGTCCAAAAAGTCTTCGCCTTGGATGTGGCCGTTGAAGTCGGTGGAACCGGTGTTGACCGTGGTCATGTCAATCACGATGTCCACCGATGCGGTCTTGGCTTGGGCGTCCAGCACCACGGTGCCGGTGGTTTTGCTAAAGCTGCTGAGCTGGGTGGAATAGCCCAAATGCGAATACGAAAAACGGGGGAAGGTGTGCGAGCTGTCCACCGTGTAGGTGACAGGGGCTGCCAACGCAGAACCGGCTGCCAGTGTTGCCAAGGCCAAGGCCGCGCTGAGTTGTTTGAATGATTTCATAAAGGGACTCCAGTTAAAAAAAGAGATGCCGCAAGCGGCGTTTATTTGCCCGTGAGGGCGGTGATTTGAAAGCTGACGACCACGTCGTTGGCCACCACATCAAATTTGGACCACGAGCCTTCGCCAATGGCGTAGTCGGCGCGTTGCAAGGTAAAGCTGCCGCTGAGCACGCCCACCGTACCCTGGGGCTTGTGCTTGAGCTCAAACTTCACATCGCGCGAACGGCCTTTGATGCTGAGCGAGCCCAGCACCTCGTACACATTGGGCGCGGTTTGCTTGACCTGTTTGGCTATAAACACCGCCTTGGGGAAGGCTGGGGCGTTGAACCAGGATTTGCCCACGACTTCCTGGTCGGCCTCGCCCGAACCGGTGTCGATGCTGGTGAGGTCGACCTCAATGCTGGCCTTGGTGAGCTCGGGCTTGGCGGGGTCAAAACTGATTTGCGGCGTGAACTTGGCGAAGTGTCCGTCCATGCCCACGCCCATTTGCTTGTAGCTGAACTTCACATGGCTTTTGTCCATTTGCACCGCCTGGTAGGGGGCTGCATGGCTGGGTGCCGCAAACGCCAACGCGATCGTGGCGAGCGCAGCGGCCAGGGAAATGGTTTTAAAAATTGAGGACATGGTTGTCTTTAAAGGGTGGAGGAGGAACGGGCAGGCAGCATGCGGCGCAAGACGTCGTCTTTGTGCACCAGGTGGTGGTAGAGCGCGGCAGCAGCGTGCCCTGCAATCAGCACCAGCAGCCCGATGTTGAGCGCCGAATGCAGCTCTTCGAGTTGCTTGCCCAGCGCCTTGTCTTTGGCCAGCAGATCGGGCAGCGGCAGCACGCCGAACCAAACGGTGGGCACCCCCTTGGCGGAGCTCATGAGCCAGCCGCTCAAGGGGATGATGATCATCAAACCGTACAAGAGCAGGTGGCCGCCGTGGGCCAGCGTTTGCTGCAGGGGCGACATGCTCAGCGGATACGCCGGGGGGCGGTGCGTCAAGCGCCAGACCAGGCGCAGCCAGACCAGCACAAACACCGTCACGCCGGCCCATTTGTGCCAGGAGTAGTACTGCAATTTTTCGGGCGAAAACGGCAGGTCGGACATATAAAAGCCCAGTGCCAGCAAGCCGAAAATCATCAATGCCATCAGCCAGTGCAGGCCTTTGGCGGTGGAGGTGTAGTGCGTGTTCATGGAGGCGTCCTTAGTGGAATGCATAGCCGTCCATGGCAATCACATAGTCGCTGATGCCACGGTAAAAAGCCTCGGGTTGCGCGTCTGTGCCTGCAGCACCCAAGGCGGTGAACAAGGGCAACAAATGGTCTTCGCTGGGGTGCGCACGCGCACCGCTGGGGCTGGCGCGGCGGTAGTCGAGCAAAGCGGCCAGGTCTTTGCGGGCCATGTGCACTTGCACCCAGTCGGCAAAGGCTTGTACGTAGTCTGGCGTTTGGCCGCCCGCCATGCGTGCCACCTGGTAGTCGCGCAGGTTGTGCGTGACATTGCCCGAGGCGACGATCAAAAAGTCGTGCTTCGCCAAATCCGCCAGCGCCTGGCCGACGCGGTAGGCATGCTCGGGGCCCAAATGCGTTTGCACTGACAAAGGAATGACGGGAATGTCGGCGTCGGGAAACATTTGGCGCAACGGAATCCAGGCGCCATGGTCCAGGCCGCGCTGGGCGTCTTGCTGCACAGTAAAGCCGTGGGCCTGCAAGGCCGCGACCACCTGCTGGGCCGCCTCGGGGCAGCCGGTGGCGGGGTAGCGCAAGTCGTACAGGCGCGGATCAAAGCCGCCAAAGTCGTGAATCGTGTCCAGCTGCGTCGCTGTGCCTACGGTGGGAACGGCGGTCTCCCAATGCGGGCTCACCACCACGATGGCGCGGGGTGTGCCGTAGGAATGCACCAACTGGCTCATGGCCGCCCCGGCAGCGCCAGGCTGCAGGGCAAAAGTGGGTGCGCCGTGGGGCACAAATAGGACGTTGCGGTGGGTTTGCATGGGGGCTCTCTCGTGATGGGTGGGACTGTAGGCGTCTATTTAGAACATAACAAGACACAAATCAACAAAAGCTTGTTGCACAATACGCAACAATGGACAAGCTTGATGCAATGCAAACCTTTGTGCGGGTGGCGCAGGCCGGCAGCTTTACGGCGGTGGCCGAGCAAATGCAGGTGGCCCGCTCGGTCGTGACGCGCCAGATTGCCGCCTTGGAGACGCAGTTGGCAGTCAAGCTCATGACGCGCAGCACACGAAGCCTGACCCTCACAGCAGCCGGCGCGGCCTACCTGGAAAAGTGCCGCGTGATCCTGAATCTGGTGGACGCCGCCGAGTCCAGCCTGGTGGAAGAAAAAGCGGTGCCGCGCGGCCGCATCCGCCTGGCGTTGCCCTTGAGCTTTGGCCTGCAGCGCCTGATGCCGCACCTGCTCACGTTTGCGCAGACGCATGCCCACATTGAGCTGCTGCTCAACTTTTCAGACCAGCGCGCCAACCTGATCGAACAAGGCATGGACCTGGCCATCCGCATCACGGCCGACCTGCAGCCCGGCGACATCGTGCGCAAACTCGGCCAGTGCCGCCTGCTGACCACCGCCTCGCCGGCTTACCTGGCGTTGCACGGCGAGGTGCGCCACCCGTCGCAACTGCAACACCACGAGTGCCTGGTCTATTCCATGACCAACAACACCTCGGTGTGGCCCTACCTGGTGGACGGGCAAGTACAAACCTTTGCGGTGCGCGGCCGCTTGACGGCCAACAATGGCGCCGCCTTGATGCAGGCCAATGCGCAAGGCATGGGCATCGCTTTGCAACCCGATTTTTTGACCGAGCCCTTTTTGCAGCGCAAGGAAGTGGTGGAAATACTGCGCGACTTTGAGTCGCCCGCCCTGGGCATTTATGCGGTGCTGCCCAGCAACCGCTACATCCCGCACCGGGTGGCGGTGCTGATGGACTATTTAGCGGGCGTGTTGGCCGAACCCGATGCGGCTAAGGCTGTGCCAACCACTGCAACACCGCCGCATTGAAGGCCTGCGACTGGCGCACCATGGGCCAGTGGTCGGCGTCAAAGGCCAGGGCCTGGCTGCCGGGGCGCTCATTGAGCCGCTGCGCCCACTGCGGCGAATGGAACATGAAAGGCTTCTTGCGGCCGTAAATGAACAACATGGGGCACTGCGGCTCCAGCACCTGCATCTGGCGGTAAGAGCCATAGGCCCCGGTCCAGGTGATGTAGTACGGAAAGTTCATGTCCGAAGTAATGGTCTGCGGCTCGGACGGCGCGCGCAGCAGCCTGGCCATGCCCCGCGTCATGCGGGTGCCCAGGCGGCCGCCCAGCTTCCATGCCAGCGCGAGGATGAGCTGGTAGCCCGCAATCCCGAGCTTGGCTTTCCAGGTGAGTGATTGGAAGAACTGCGGCGACCCTGTGTCGCCAATGTCCACCCCCACCAAGCGCTCCACCCGGTGTGGATAGCGCGCGCAAAACTGGTAGCCAAACGCCGCGCCCCAGTCGTGCACCAGCAAGATCACTTTGTCGTCGGGCGACACGGCGTTCACGATGTTGGCGATGGTCGCCACCATCTCGTCCAAGCCGTATGCGCGGCGCGGTTTGCGGGCATCAAAGCCAGGCAAGGTGAAGCGCACACAGCGGTAGTGGGCTTGCAGCGCCGCCACCTGCGCGTCCCACACGCGGTAGGTATCAGGCCAGCCATGCAGCATCACGACGGTGCGCTCGCCCTCGCCTTCGATGATGACGTCGATACCGTCAATCACTATGTTCTGCTGCATAACGCCTCGACCCCCACTTACAAGGTGATGATGCGATTTTCTGCCGCGCTTTGGGCCGCAGCGTCGGCCAAAATTTGGGCGTCCACACCGTCTTGCACGGTGGTGCGAAAGCTCCCGCCGTTTTGCAACTGGGTGAAGAAGTGCTCAATTTCCAGGCGGTAGGCTGCGGCGTAGCGTTGCAAGAAAAAGGCTTCCGGGTTGTCTTGCTGCGTGCCCTGCGCGGTGGCTTGGGTCACTTCGCTGGGGCGGTGGTTGCCGCATTGCAGCATGCCCTTGGAGCCGATGACTTCAAAGCGCTGGTCGTAGCCATAGGCGGCGCGGCGCGTGGTGTTGATCTGGCACAAGCGGCCTTTGACGGTTTTGATGGTCACGGCGGTGCAGTCAAAGTCGCCCGCCTCGCCGATGGCCGGGTCGACCAGGCACGAGCCGGTGGCGCTGAGCCAGGCCGCACGGTCGCCGTCGCCGCACAAGATCCAGCGGAACACGTCAAAGTCGTGGATCAGCATGTCGCGAAAGATGCCGCCCGATTGTTGGATGTATTCCACCGGCGGCGCGCCCGGGTCGCGGCTGGTGATGACCAGCATCTCGGGGTTGCCGATATCGCCCCGGTCCAAGCGGATTTTGGCTTCGTTGAAGGTGGGGTCAAAGCGGCGCTGAAAACCAATCATGCAGGCCACGCCCGCTTGCGCCACCACGGCTGCGCAGGCCTTGGCGCGCTCGGCGGACAGGTCGACTGGCTTTTCGCAAAACACATGCTTGCCCGCCTGTGCGGCACGGGTAATCAGGTCGCTGTGCGTGGTGGTGGGGCTGCCAATCACCACGGCGTCAATCGATCGGTCGGCAAAGATGGCCTCGACGCTGTCGACCCGCGCGCCGTGGGTGTGGGCCAGCGCTGCGGCGGCGTCTGCCACCGGGTCGCTGACGGCAGTGAGCTCAATGCCCGGCATGGCCGCGAGGTTGGCAGCGTGGATACGTCCGATACGGCCTGCGCCGAAAAGTGCAACTTTTTTCATGGTGGTGTGTGCTGAAGGTAAAGAAATAAAGAGGAAAGAAAGCGAAAGAAATGCCTGGGGCTCACGCGGGCCGCGACCGGGTGGGTTGGTACTGCAGCTCCAGCCGGTAGGCCAGCGCCATGAATAGGCTTTGCGTCACGGCCATGGTGTTGGTCAGGGCCCGAAAGCCAAACACACTGGTTTCCTTGACCAAGAGGGAGGTGCGCGCCACGCGCGCAATGGCACCCAGGCGGCTGTCGGTGATGCTGATGATGTGCGCGCCCTGCGCGTGGGCTTGGGCTGCGATGTGTTCGGTCTCGGGCGCATAGGGCGCAAAAGAGATGACGACCATCACATCCCCAGCGCGTAGGCCGCGCAGCTGGCCGTCTTGCATGCTGCCCAGGGCGGTGATGTGCTGCACCCGCTTTTGGGTGTGCTGCAAGGCGTAGGCCAAATAGGTGGCTACCGCAAAAGAGCGGCCCGAGGCCATCAGCCACACCGTGTCGGCCTCAAACAAAAGCTCCACGGCTTCGTCAAAGGCAGGCTCCTGCAAGCTGCTGCGCAACTCCTGCATGCCCGAGATACCGCCGTCAATCACGGCGTGCACGATGTCGGCGCTGCGCAAGTCTTTGGCACCGGACTCGATGGCGCTGCGGATGCGCGATTGGTAGTCTTTGCTCGGCGAAATCTGGCGCGCCAGGCCGTCGCGAAACAGCTTTTGCATGTCGGTAAAGCCGCTGAAGCCAAAGTGCTTGGCAAAGCGCACCACGGCACTGGGCTGCACTGCGCAGTGGTCGGCCACTTCTTGAATCGACTGAATCCCCAGGTAGCTGCGGTGCTGGTCCACATAGCTGCCAATTTGCTTGAGCTGGCGGCTCAGGCCCGCAAACTCCGCCTCGATGGCGGCCATGAGGGCGTCCTCGGTGGTGGGCGCAGGGGGTGCGGAAGTGGGTGCCATGGGTGGAAATTTCTAGAACAAATTATCGACGATCCCTTGCCGTGAAAAGAAAATTTTTGCTAGGGTTTACACTTAATAGAAAAGTATTTCTATTTTTTGGCAATGTTCGTACACTGCTTTTGGGCGCTGCGCCTGTTCACACCACCCTACCCACACCATGACACGACTGACATTTCCAGAAGGCCGGGACTTTGACTTGGCCTGCCTGGGTCGCCTCGCCGTTGACCTGTACGCCGAACAATTTGGCAGCCCGCTGGAAGATGCGCGCACCATGGCCATGTATCTGGGCGGCAGTTCCGCCAACCTGGCCTTTGGCGTGGCACGACTCGGTTTGCGCAGCGCCATGCTGTCGCGCGTGGGCAACGAACAGATGGGGCGCTTTTTGACCCGCACCTTGCAAAGCAATGGTTGCGACGTGAGCCAGGTGCAGATCGACCCCCAGCGCCTGACCGCACTGGTGCTGCTGGGCATCAAAGACCGCGACACCTTTCCCCTCTTGTTCATGCGCGAAAACTGTGCGGACATGGCGATTGACGCTGCGGGCATCGACGAGAACTTCATTGCCCGCTGCCGCGCGTTGGCCATCACCGGCACGCACTTGTCCACGCCCGGCACCTTGGCGGCGTCACACGCCGCCTTGAGCTACGCCAAAAAGCACGGCGTGGTGCGCGTGCTCGACATCGACTACCGCCCGGTGCTGTGGGGCCTGACCAGCCGCGGTGCGGGCGAAAACCGCTATGTGGCGGATGCCAGCGTCACCCAAAAACTGCAGGCCGTGCTGCCGCAGTTTGACCTGCTGGTGGGCACCGAAGAAGAGTTTTTTATTGCCGGTGGCGCGCCCAACGATCTGATGGCCAGCCTGCGCGCGGTGCGGGCGCTGTGCCCCGCCACCCTGGTGGTCAAACGCGGGGCGGCCGGCTGCACCGTGATCGAAGGGGACATTCCCCAGGCCATTGACGACGCCCCCACTTTTGCCGGCGAGCGGGTCGAAGTGCTCAATGTGCTGGGCGCAGGCGATGCGTTTTTGTCGGGTCTGCTGGCCAGCTTGTTGCGCGGCAGCGATTGGGCAGAGGCCACCCAAACCGCCAACGCCTGCGGTGCCATCGTGGTGTCGCGCCACGCCTGCTCGCAGGCCATGCCCACGCCGCCGGAGCTGGCGCACTGGTTCAGCGGCAGTCGCAACCCGCAGGTGGACGCCGACCGCGAGCTCAGCCATTTGCACCGCGTCACGGCGGCGCGCCCGGTGTGGAACGAGCTCTGCGTGATGGCGTTTGACCACCGCAGCCAGTTTTACGACCTGTGCATGCAAGCGGGCGCACCTGAGTCGCGCATTCCTGCCCTCAAAAAACTGCTGGTGAACGCAGCCGAACAGGTGGTTGACGCCTGCCAGTTGCAGGGCGCCACGGGGGTATTGATTGACGGTGGCGCTTATGGCGCAGACGCCCTGGCCAGCGCGACCGGGCGGGGCTGGTGGGTGGGGCGCCCGGTGGAGCTGCCTGGTGCACGCCCCCTGCGCTTTGACGGCACGCGTTCCATTGGCAGCGCCTTGGTGCATTGGCCCAGCGAGCATGTCGTGAAATGCTTGGTGCACTACCACCCGGACGACGCCTATGGCCTGCGCCTGGAGCAAGAGCAAAAAGTGCTGGAGCTGTGGGAGGCCACCCGCGCCAGCGGTCATGAACTGCTGATGGAAATTATTCTGCCCAAAGCCCTGGTGGTGGCAGGTGAAGAAGATGCCGCCGTGCTGCGCGCGGTCAAGCGCTTTTACAACCTGGGGGTCAAGCCCGAATGGTGGAAACTCGCACCCATGCAACACCAAGGTTGGGAATCTCTGCAGGCTTTGATTGACGAACGGGACCCGGCCTGTCGGGGCGCGGTGATCTTGGGCCTGAACCAGCCCATCGCCCATTTGGTGGACAGCTTTCGCCAGGCCACCAACCCGGTGGTCAAGGGCTTTATGGTGGGCCGCAGCCTGTGGGCGCATGCCTCGCTGGAATGGCTGGCCGGTCGCAGCACCGACGCCCAACTGGTGGCCGAAGTGGCCCACAATTTCACCACGCTGGTGCATGCCTGGCGCAAGCGGCGCGCACCCTGAAACTTGCAGTACGGACCGACCATGGCACACACCCAACGACTCACTCTTTCGCAAGCCCTTGTCAAACATCTGGCCGCGCTGCAAGTGGAAATGCACGACGGCAGCATCGCGCCTTATTGCGGCGGCGTGTTTGCCATCTTCGGCCACGGCAATGTGGCCGGTTTTGGCGAAGCCCTGTGGGGCGAGCGCCAGCGGCTGCCCACCTACCGCGCGCACAACGAGCAAGGCATGGCGCATGCGGCCATCGCCTACAGCAAGGCGCACATGCGCCAACGCATCATGGCAGTGAGCACCAGCATCGGCCCTGGCGCCACCAACCTCGTCACCGCGGCCGCGGTAGCCCATGTCAACCGCCTGCCCGTGCTCTTGCTGCCTGGCGACACCTTTGCATCGCGCGCACCCGACCCGGTGTTGCAGCAGATCGAGAGCTTTCAGCAAGGCGACCTGAGCGCCAACGACACGCTGCGTCCGGTGACGCGTTACTTTGACCGCATCACGCGGGCCGAGCAAATCTTGAGCGCGCTGCCCCGCGCCATCCAAATCATGACCGACCCCGCGGCCTGCGGGCCGGTCTGCCTGGCGCTGCCGCAAGACGTGCAAACGCATGCCTTTGATTGCCCCGAAGACTTTCTGCAGCCCGCGCTGATCCGCTTTCGCCGGCCCGCGCCCGACGCCCACGAGCTGGAGCGCGCCGTGGCCTTGTTGCAAAGCGCCAAACGCCCGCTGATCGTGGCGGGCGGCGGCGTGCTCTACAGCCATGCGGGCGAAGCCCTGCGCACTTTTGCCGAGCAACACGGCGTACCGGTGGTCGAGTCGCATGGCGGTAAAAGCAGCTTGGCCTGGGACCACCCGCTCAACTTGGGCGCCATTGGCGTGGATGGCGCGCCCAACGCCAACGTGCTGGCCCGTGAGGCCGATCTTGTGTTTGCCGTGGGCACACGCTTGCAAGATTTCACCACTGGCTCGCACGCGCTGTTTGCCAACGCGGCCTTGCTCAGCCTCAATGTGCAAAGCTTTGACGCCAGCAAATGGCGCGGTGCGGCTTTGGTGGCAGACGCCCGCGTCGGGCTGGAGGCGCTCAGTGCCGCGCTCGGCCCCTGGGCGGCACACACAGACTGGACCCTGCGCGCCAAAGAGCAAGCCGCGCAGTGGAACGCGCGGGTCACGGCGATCACCACCGCGGCCCTGCAGCCCGGCGTGCTGCCCTACGACGGCGAAGTGATTGGCGCGGTGCGCGACTCGCTCAACGACGCCGGTGGCGACAGCGGCGTGCACGATGTGGCCGTGTGTGCCGCAGGCACGCTGCCCGCCGAGTTGCACAAGCTGTGGCGTGCGTCACGACCGGGCAACTACCACATGGAATATGGCTACTCCTGCATGGGCTATGAGATTGCCGGTGCCTTGGGCGTGAAGATGGCGCGCCCGCAGCAAGAGGTGATTGTGCTGGTGGGCGATGGCTCTTACATGATGATGAATTCCGAGCTGGCGACCTCGGTGCTGCTGGGCAAAAAAATCATTGTGGTGGTGCTGGACAACCGGGGCTATGGCTGCATTCAGCGCCTGCAAACGGCCTGCGGCACCCCCGCGTTTAACAACCTGCTGGACGACTGTGTGCCCGAGGGCGGCGAGGCCAGCACGATTGATTTCGCCCTGCACGCACGCAGCATGGGTGCCGATGCGGTGCACGTGGCCAACGTGGCAGAACTCAAGGCTGCGATGGTGAAAGCCCGCGCTGCCCAGCGCAGCCAGGTGCTGGTGATTGACACCACCCACACCCGCACCACCGAGGGCGGCTGCTGGTGGGAAGTGGCCATCCCCGAAACATCCGAGCGTGCCGAAGTGCGCGCCGCCCACGCCGACTATGTGCGTGGCAAGCAAGACCAACGTGTTTGAACTTTGAACTGAAAGAAACCTCGCTATGACCTGGAATGTCCGTATTGGTATCAACCCCCTGTCCTGGATGAACGACGACCTGCCCTCGCTGGGTGGCGAAACGCCCTTGGAAACCGCTTTGCGCGAAGGCAAAGAAATTGGCTACGAAGGCTTTGAGCTGGGCAACAAGTTCCCCAAAGACGGCCCGGGCCTCAAGGCCAAGCTCGACGAGTTCGGCCTGGCCTGCGTGTCGGGTTGGTATTCGGGCTTTTTGGCCGAAGTGGCGCCCGGCCAAAGCAACGCGGATGCGGTCGCAGCCGAGATCACACGGTGCCAAGAGCACCTGCGCAAGCTGCAATACAACGGCGTGAATGTGGTGGTCTACGGCGAATGCGCAGGCACGGTGCAGGGCCAAATCGACACGCCAGTGAACAAGCGCCCCCAGTTTCAGTCCGAAGCCCTGTGGCAGGCCTATGCCCAGCGGCTCAATGCCTTTGGCGAGCACCTGCTCACGACCTATGGCATCCGCCTGGCCTACCACCACCACATGGGTGCGTATGTGGAGTCTCCCTCCGACGTCGACCACCTGATGGCGCTGACCGACCCCACCAAAGTGTTTTTGCTGTTTGACACCGGTCACGCCTATTTTGGTGGGGCGAGCGACCCCGTGGCGCTGCTGAAAAAGCATGTGCAACGCGTGGTCCATGTGCACTGCAAAGACGTGCGCACCCCCGTTATTGCGCAGGCCCGCAACGAAGGCTGGAGCTTTTTGAACGGCGTTATCAACGGCACCTTCACAGTCCCCGGGGACGGCAGCATTGACTATGCCCAAGCGCTCAAGGTCCTGCGCGATGCGGGCTATGAGGGTTGGTTGGTGGTGGAGGCCGAGCAAGACCCCGCAGTCGCCCCGAGCTACCAGTACGCCAAGAAGGGCTTTGAGACCCTGAGCGGCCTGGTTCGCAGCCTGGCCTGAACGCGCAAGGAGCCACCATGGTCAGCCCCCTTTTAGCCAAAGCAGCGCCCACCGGGCGTGAGATTGTGGATGTCACCCCCGAGCGCGCCGGTTGGACGCACGTGGGCTTTCGCGCCATACGGCTCGACGCCGGACACAGCGAAACCGTTACCACCGGTGCGCGTGAGCTCTGCCTGGTGGTGCTCACCGGCAGCGTGGACGTGACGGTGGATGGTGTGGTCTATGCGGGGCTAGGCACACGCGACAGCGTGTTTGACGCGCAGTCGCCCGCTGCGGTCTATGTCCCCGCGGGCAAATCGGTGACCGTGCAGGCGCTGCGCGCTGCTGAAGTGGCGCTGTGCACCGCACCCACCGACACCCAGGCGCGTGGGGTCAAGGTCTTAGACCCCGCCACCATGCGCCGCACCGTGCGTGGCAAGGGCACCAACACCCGCTATGTGTGCGACATCCTGCCGCACGATGACCCCACTGCGGCCCATCTGTTGGTGGTGGAGGTGATGACGCCCGCCAGCCACTCCAGCAGCTACCCGCCGCACAAACACGATGTCGAGCAACCGCCTGTAGAAACGCAGCTGGAAGAAACCTATTACCACCGACTGAACCCGCCCCAGGGCTTTGCCTTTCAGCGCATCTACACCGACGACCGCAGCATCGACGAGGCCTGCGCCGTCGAAAACCACGACGTGGTCATGGTGCCGCGCGGCTACCACCCGGTGGTAGCGCCCCACGGCTACGACTCGTATTACCTGAACGTGATGGCGGGCCCGAACCGCTTTTGGGTGTTCAAAAACGACCCAGCACATGAGTGGATGCTGGCGCCAGCAACCCCCTCGCGCTGAAAGCGAAACTACTCCACCGTGACCGACTTCGCCAGGTTCCTAGGCTTGTCCACATCCGTCCCGCGCGCGCAGGCCGTGTGGTAGGCCAGCAGTTGCAAAGGCACGACGTGCAATATCGGTGAGAGCAGGCCGTAGTGTTCGGGCATGCGGATGACGTGGATGCCTTCGCTGCTCTCGATGTGGGTGTCGGCATCGGCCAGCACAAACAGCACGCCGCCGCGCGCGCGTACCTCGTGCATATTGCTTTTGAGCTTTTCCAAGAGTGCGTCGTTGGGCGCCACGGTGACGACCGGCATGGCACTGGTGACCAGCGCCAGCGGGCCGTGTTTGAGTTCACCGGCGGCATAGGCCTCGGCGTGGATGTAGGTAATTTCTTTGAGCTTGAGCGCGCCTTCCAGCGCGATCGGGTAGTGCGTGCCCCGACCCAAAAAGAGCGCGTTTTCTTTGGACGCAAAGTCCTGCGCCCAGGCAATCACTTGCGGCTCCAAGGCCAGCACCGCCTGCAAAGCCGCAGGCAAGTGGCGCATGGCCTTGAGGTGTGCGACCTCGTCCGCGTCGCTGAGCAAACCTTTGGTTTGAGCGAGTGCCAGCGTGAGCAAAAACAAGGCGGCCAGTTGGGTGGTAAAGGCCTTGGTGGACGCCACACCAATCTCGGTGCCTGCGCGGGTCACATAGGCTAATCTGCATTCGCGCACCATGGCAGACGTGCCTACATTGCAAATCGTGAGCGTGTGGTGCATGCCCAGGCTTTGGGCGTGGCGCAGGGCCGCCAAGGTGTCGGCCGTCTCACCTGACTGGCTCAGGGTGACCACCAGCGTGCGCGGGTCGGGCACCGAGTCGCGGTAGCGGTATTCGCTGGCAATCTCGACCTGGCAGGGGATGTGGGCAATGGCCTCGATCCAGTACTTGGCCACGCAGCCGCTGTAGTAGCTGGTGCCGCAGGCCAAGATCAACACCCGGTCTATGGCTTTGAAGACGCTGTAGGCGCCGTCGCCAAACAGCTCGGGCGTGATGCCGGCTATGCCTTCGAGCGTGTCGGCAATGGCACGCGGCTGCTCAAAGATCTCTTTTTGCATGTAGTGGCGGTAGGGGCCCAGTTCGGCCGCACCACTGTGCGCTTGCACGGTTTGCACGGTGCGGGTCACTGCGCGGCGGTCGCGGTCTTCAATCCAGTATTTGCCGAGCTGAATGTCCACCGCGTCGCCCTCTTCAAGGTAGACGATCTGATCGGTCACACCGGCCAGGGCCATGGCGTCGCTGGCCAGAAAGGTTTCGCTGTGGTCTTTGCCCACACCCAGAATGAGCGGCGAGCCCGCGCGCGCGCCCACCACCCGGTGCGGCTCGTCTTTGTGGAACACGGCCACCGCGTAGGCCCCCTGTAATTGGTCGAGTGCGGCTTTGACGGCGTCAAACAAATCGCCCTGGTACAGGCTGTCCACCAGGTGGGCAATGACTTCGGTGTCGGTCTGGCTCACAAACACATAGCCTTTGGCCTGCAAGGCGGCGCGCAGGGCATCGTGGTTTTCAATGATGCCGTTGTGCACCAGGCCCACGCGGGGGGCGCTGTCGGTGTCGCTGGCGTGCGGCCCGTGGCTGAAGTGGGGATGGGCATTGCGCACCGCAGGGGCGCCATGGGTGGCCCAGCGGGTGTGGGCGATACCCGTGCCGCCTTCGATATGGTCGGTCTGCACCTGTGCCATCAATTCTGAGACACGGTCCGTGCTGCGCGCGCGGCGCAAGCCGCCTTGGGGCTGGCCCAGGCTGGCGGCATGCACCGCAACGCCGCAGGAGTCATACCCGCGGTATTCCAGGCGCTGAAGGCCCTGCACCAGGATGGGAACGATGTTGCGGGTAGAAACGGCGCCGACGATGCCACACATAAAGAGCCTCCACAGGGGTTGATGCCGCGCAGTGTAGGCACAGTCTCAAGAAATAAATGAACGAAATATTTTTGCCATTGCAATAATATTGCGTCAAATCAATACAATGAAATTATGAATCATTTATGATTATTTTATGGAACAAAATTATCTTGACTCGATAGATCTCAAGCTGCTGGACGCTTTGCAACACGATGCCTCGCGCAGCAATCTGGCTTTGGCTGAGCTGATGCACCTCACGCCACCGACCTGCCTGCGCCGCGTCAAGCGCTTGCAGGAGGAGGGCTGGATAGAGCGCCAGGTCGCAGTGCTCAGTGCCGACCGCATCGCCGCCCTGCAAGGCCATGGACTGAGCGCCTTGGTTGAAGTCACGCTGGACCGCCAGGGGGCAGAGCACCTTGATGCCTTTGAAGCGCGCGCCGTGGCAGACGTGGCTGTCCAGCAATGCTGGCGTGTGTCGCCGGGGCCGGATTTTGTGCTCGTCATTCAGGCGCGTGACATGCCCGACTACCTGGCCACCACCGCCCGCTTGCTGACGCAGGACGCCAATGTGCGCAATGTGAAGGCATTTTTTGCCACCAAGCGCGCCAAGTTCAGCGCCACCTGGCCGCTGGGCGCCGCGGGCTGAGCGCCCAGCAGTACAAGCGCTTCTCTTTATTTTTGGGTCTTGACAGGCCTTACCCAGTTCGCCAGGGTCACTTGCTTGCCACGGGCCACGCCCAGCGCACCCGCGGGTACATCTTTGGTAATGGTCGAGCCGCCGCCTACGGTGGCGCCCTCACCCAGCGTGACGGGCGCGACCAGCACGCAGTTGCTGCCCACATGCACATCGGCCTCGATCACCGTGCGGTGCTTGTTGGCGCCGTCGTAATTGGCGGTGATGCTGCCCGCGCCATAGTTGACCCGCGCGCCCACCGTGGCGTCGCCCAAGTAGGCCAGGTGGTTGGCCTTGGCGCCTTCGGCCAGGGTGGAATTTTTGACTTCCACAAAGTTGCCGATGTGCACGTTCGCACCCAACTGCGCGCCGGGGCGCAGACGGGCAAAGGGCCCGACCAAGGCGCCCTCGCCCACCGTGACGCCCTGGGCACCGCCGTCGATGTGGGTGAAGGGATGGATCACCGCACCGGCTGCAATGCTGCAGTTGGCAATCACGCAGTGGGCGCCTATGGTCACGCCGTCCCCCAGCGACACATCACCCTCAAACACGCAGTTCACGTCAATGTCCACGTCGGTGCCGCACACCAGGTGGCCACGAATATCCAACCGCGCAGGGTCGGCCAGACGCACGCCTGCCTCCATCAGCGCCAGCGCCTGGCGGTGCTGGTAACTGCGCTCCAGCTCTGCGAGTTGCAGCGGGCTGTTGATGCCCGCGACCTGCACGGCGTCGGTGGTTTTTTGGGCCAGCACCGTGACGCCATCTTGCACGGCAAATTTCACAATATCGGTCAGGTAATACTCGCCTTGGGCGTTGCGGTTGTCCAAACGCGCCAACCAGGCTTTGAGTAATACGGCGGGCACGGCCATGATGCCGCTGTAGATTTCGGTGATGGCGCGCTGCTCGGCACTGGCGTCTTTGTGCTCCACGATGGCTTGCACCGCGTCGCCTGCGCGCACCACGCGGCCGTAGCCAGTGGGGTCGGCCAAATCAATGGTGAGCAATGCCAGGTGCTTGCCCGCACACACCTCGATCAATGCTTGCAAGGTCGAAGCTTGGGTCAAGGGCACGTCGCCCGAGAGCACCACCACCACGCCGTCGTCCGCCAGCACCGGCACCGCTTGTTGCACCGCGTGGCCGGTGCCGAGCTGGGGCTCCTGGCGCACAAATTCAAGTTGCAAGGCACCGCCTTGGCCTGCCAGTGCGGCCTCCACCGCATCAGCGCCGTGGCCGGTAATCACCACCGCCGAGCGGGCCTGCAGCTGCTGCGCGGTGGCAAGCAGATGCAAAACCAGTGGCTTGTGGGCCAGGCGCTGCAGCACTTTGGGCAGGCGGCTTTTCATGCGCGTGCCCTTGCCGGCCGCCATGATGACCACGTCCACGGGCGGGGCAAGTGCGCCAGAGGACGCAGGGGATGGGGAGGGCTGAAATAGACTCACAGGCATGTCTCTCTTATTGAACAGTGCACCCGCGGCGGGCGCGGGGCGCTTGGTCGCAATTATCCGCGCCCTGCGCTGGGGCGGGTTGATGGCCCTGCTTGCGGGCCTGAGCGCCTGCTCGGCCGTGCGCCTGAGCTACAACAATGCGCCGGAGCTGATGTACTGGTGGCTTGATGGTTTTGTGGACTTTGACAAGGCACAAAGCCAGCGTGTGCGTGCCGATCTGGCCGCCTTGGCGCGGTGGCACCGTAAAGAGGAGCTGCCCCAGGTGGCGGATTTGCTGCAAAGCGCCCAAACACTGGCCAGCCAGCCGCAAGTCTCTGCGGAGCAAATTTGCAGTTTGTACGAGCGCGGTGCAAGCCGCATGGAGTTGTGGGTGCAGCGCGCGCTGCCCACGGCGGCAGCCATCGCACCGGGCTTGCAACAGAGCCAACTGAAGTCCATGGCGGCGGCCTACGACAAAAACAACCGCAAGTGGCGCGATGAGTGGCTCTCCACCGACTCCGACGGCGTGGCCAAACGCAGCCAGAAAATTCGCGAGCGCTTGGAAGATTTTTACGGCACGCTGTCCCCCGCCCAGCTGCGTCCATTGCAAGCCCGCTTAGAACGCGCCGCACAGGACGAGCCTTTGCATTACCGCGAAATCGTGCGACGCCAACAGCTGCTGCTGCAAACCTTGGCCCAGCTGCGCCAGACCGATACCACTCACGCGCAAGCGGCGCTCGCCGAGCTGGCACAAGGCTACTTTCACAGCAGTGACGCCGCATACCGCGCGTCTCGAGAAGCCTCGGTGAGCCAAACCTGTGAGGCCATGGCTGAACTGCACCGCAGCACCACGGCCCAGCAACGCAATGCCATGGTGGCAGCGCTGCAGGGCTACGCACGCGATGTGCAAAGCCTGATGGCCGCTGCGCCTTGACTAGCGCAGCTCGCGCGAGGGCGGCTCGACCGGCCAAGCCACGCCGTAATCGGTGAGGATGGCGTCCAGCGGCACGTCGTGCGCCTCGGGCTCAAAGTCGGGCAAATAATTCACACCAAAGGCCAGGCCCACCGTGAACGGCTTGGGCTCCAGGCTGGCCAGCATGCGGTCATAAAAGCCACCGCCATAGCCCAAACGGTAGCCACCGGCGCTGTAGCCCACACAGGGCACAAACAACAGGCTGGGCGCGACCATCTCCGTGTCCTTGGGCTTGGGAATGCCGTAGGCGTCTTCTTCCATGGGGCAGCCGGGGTACCAGCTGTGGAAGGTCATGGTCTTGTGCTGCTTGTTGATCACCGGCAGGGCAATGCGTCTGCGCTGCGGGGCGTCGCTCAACTCGCCGTCTTCTTTCCAGCGGTGCAGGGCGGGCAAGGGGTCGAACTCGCCTTTGATGGGCCAGTAGGCGCCGATGGTGGTGTCGGTGCGTCCGACCAGCCAGATGCGCATCACCCGCAGCAAGAGCTCGGCGCGGTGCAGGCGATCGGGCAAGGCATTGCGCTGTTGCAGCAATGCCTTGCGCAAGGCCTGTTTGTCCTGGGGCTTGTCGTTCATCGAGTTGTCCATAATCAGCCTATGCAGTTATTCCGATCTATTTTGGCAGCTTTGACTTTGGGCGGGGCGCTGAGTCTGGCCACAGCCTCTGCCCGTGCCCAAAGCAACGACCTCTCACGTGCCGATGAGGCCGTGCTGGACATGGCCCAGGCCTACAAACAGCACGACCGCAAACGCCTGAGCAATCTGCTGTCCGCCGCCAAAGGCTCGACCTTGGAGCATTGGGCGGCCTATTGGGAACTGAGCACGCGCCTGGACGAGGCTTCCAAATCGGAGATTGAAGGCTTTTTAAGCCGCTATGGTGGCAGCTACCAGGAAGATCGCCTGCGGGCTGATTGGCTCTTGCAGCTGGGGCGCAACCGCGAGTGGGCCACGTTTCGCCAGCAATTTGCGCAGTACCGCATGGGCGATGACCGCGCCATCCAGTGCTATGGCCTGTGGAGCGATTGGGCGACCAGCCGCGCGGACGTGGCCGCAGCAGTCCAAGACTTGTGGCTGGCCCAGCGCGAGCCAGACGAAGCCTGCGCCGGTATTGCCGAAGAACTGATCAACGCCAAAAAACTCCCGGCCCAGGCGGCCTGGGTGCGTGCGCGCATCGGTTTTGAAAACGACAGGCTGCGCATGGCCACCCAGGCCGTGGGCATGCTGAACGACAAATGGGTCAAAACCGTTAACGCGATTTACCTGAACCCCGGCAAATACCTCAACGACAAGCTCACGGCGCTGCGCCCGCAAACCCGGGAGCTGGTGTCCCTGGCGTTGATTCGCCAGGCTTACCTCGAGCCCCAAGAAGCGGCGGTAGAGGTGGAAAAACTGCGCTGGCGCGCCCAGCTCAGCAGCGAGGAGCGCAGCTGGATTTGGGGCGTCATTGGCAAACGCGCGGCCCAAAAAGGTGAGCCGGTCGCGCTGGACTATTACGCCAAAGGCCGCTTTGACCAAATGCACGAAGACCACGTGGTCTGGGCCGCGCGGGCGGCTTTGCGCGCCAGCCGGTGGCCCCAGGTGCAGCAGGCCATTGCATCACTGCCGCAGTCCCTGCGCAACGAGCCCACCTGGGTGTACTGGCATGCCCGGGCGGTACTGGCCCAAGCCGGGGGCGAAGCCGTGCGCAACCAGGCGCTCACTGACCTGCAAAGCATTTCCGGGCTGCGCGGCTTTTATGAGCAACTGGCAGCCGACGAGTTAGGCCAGCGCAGCACCGTGCCCCCCCGCCCTGCTGCGCCAACGCCTGAGGAAAAAGAAGCTGCAAAGCAAAACCCCGGTCTGCAACGCGCCTTGCTTGCGATTCGCATCGGCCTGCGCTCTGAGGGTGTGCGCGAATGGAACTACAGCGTGAATTTGCACATCAAGGGTGGCATGGACGACCGCAGCCTGTTGGCCGCCGCCGACCTGGCCTGCCGCGCCGAGGTCTGGGACCGCTGCATCAACACCAGTGAGCGCACCAAGGGTGTCATCGATATGGAACAGCGCTTTCCCATGCCCTTCAAGGCCGCCGTGGTGGCGCGCGCGCAAAGCATCGGGCTGGATCCGGCCTATGTCTATGGCCTGATCCGCCAGGAGAGCCGTTTCATCATGGACGCCAAGTCGGGGGTGGGCGCGTCGGGCCTGATGCAGGTCATGCCCGCCACCGCCAAATGGACCGCCAAGAAAATCGGCCTTGCCGACTTCACGCCCGCCAAACTCAGCGAGCGCGACACCAATATTGCCATCGGCACCGGCTACCTCAAGCTGGTGCTCGACAGCTTTAACGGCTCCATGCCGTTGGCCGCTGCGGCCTACAACGCAGGCCCCAGCCGCCCGCGTGCCTGGCGCGGCGCCAGCGGCGGCCCCACCATGGAGGGGGCCGCTTGGGCCGAGAGCATTCCGTTTCACGAGACGCGTGACTACGTCAAAAAAGTGCTGTCCAACACCACGATGTACGCCACGCTGCTCAGTGGCCAGCCGCAATCCATCAAGGCGCGTTTGGGAACGGTGGGGCCGCTGGACGCAGCCACACCGGAGCAGGGCCTGGATTTGCCTTGAATGCAATGATTCAAAAATCAAAGGGAGGTGTTTCATGATCAAGCTGTATGTCGGCAATAAAAACTACTCGTCCTGGTCGATGCGACCCTGGGTGCTGCTGACCCAAGCGGGCATTGCATTCGAAGAAGTGGTGGTGCGCTTTGACTCGTTCAGCCCCGACTCCCAATTCAAGCAAACATTGGCCTCGCTGAGCCCTACGGGCAAAGTGCCGCTGCTGCAAGACGGCGCGCTGGTGGTCTGGGACACGCTCGCGATTGCCGAGACGGTGGCCGAGCGCTTTCCCGAAAAACAGCTGTGGCCCCAAGACGCCACCGCGCGCGCACATGCCCGCAGTATTTGCGCAGAAATGCACGCAGGCTTTACCGGCCTGCGCGGCCATTGCCCCATGAACATCGAGGCCCACCTGCCCGAGCGCGGCGCGCTGATCTGGCGCGACAACGCGGCGGTGCGTGCCGACGTGGCGCGCCTGGTGCAAATGTGGACTGCGCTGCTGCAGCGCCATGGCGGCACTCTGCTGTTTGGTGAATTCAGCATTGCCGACGCCTACTTTGCGCCGGTATGCATGCGCCTGAAAACCTATGCCCTGCCCGTGCCCGAAGCCATCAGCGCCTATGTGGAGCGCGTCTCCAATCTACCCGGCGTGAAGGCCTGGATTGACGGCGCCTTGGCGGAACAAGACTTTCTGGACTTTGAAGAGCCTTACCGCCTTCACCGCTGATTGAGACCCCACACCGCGATGCAAACCTACCTTGTCGGCGGCGCGGTGCGTGACCATTTGCTGGGTCTGCCGGTGCACGACCGCGACTGGGTGGTGGTCGGTGCCACGCCGGAGCACATGGTGGCGCAGGGCTTTGTGCCCGTGGGGCGGGACTTTCCGGTGTTTTTGCATCCGCAGACCCATGAGGAATATGCCCTGGCCCGCACCGAGCGCAAGAGTGGCAGCGGCTACCGGGGCTTTGTGGTGCACGCCGACCCCAGTGTGACGCTGGAAGAAGACCTGGCGCGGCGCGACCTGAGCATCAACGCCATGGCGGCACGGGAAATGCCCGACGGCAGTGGCCTGCCCGATCTGCAAACCCTGGTAGACCCCTGCGGCGGCCAGCAGGACTTGGCGGCACGCCTGCTGCGCCATGCCAGCCCCGCCTTCACCGAAGACCCGGTGCGCATTCTGCGTGTGGCGCGCTTTGCGGCACGATTCACACAGTTTGGCGTGGCGCCAGACACCCAGGCCTTGCTGCGTGCCATGGTGCACAGCGGCGAGGCGGCGCACCTGGTGGCCGAGCGGGTGTGGCAGGAGCTGTCCAAGGGCTTGATGCAAGCCCAGCCCTCGCGCATGTTTGCGGTGCTGCGCGACTGTGGCGCGCTGGCCGTGGTGCTGCCCGAAGTGCATACGCTGTGGGGCGTGCCCCAACCGCCTGAGCACCACCCCGAGATCGACACCGGCGTGCACGTGATGATGGTGGTGGACCAGGCGGCGCGCTCGCGAGCCGCGCTGGAAGTGCGCTTTGCCTGCCTGGTGCACGACCTGGGCAAGGCCACCACGCCTGCGGCCGAGTGGCCGCGCCACATCGGCCATGAGGGGCGCAGCGTGGCCCTGATCCAGCGCCTGTGCCAGCGCCTGCGCGTGCCGCGCGACTGTTCCGAACTGGCCGAGGTAGTGGCACGCGAGCACGGCAACATCCACCGCAGTGCCAGTTTGGATGCCGCTGCCACCGTGCGCCTGCTGGAGCGCTGCGATGCCTTTCGCAAGCCGCAGCGCTTTGCGCAGATCGTGCAGGCCTGCGAATGCGATGCGCGGGGGCGTTTGGGTCAAGAAGAAGCGGCCTATCCGCAAGGTGAGCGCTTGTTGCAAGCGCTGAGCGCCGCACTCGCTGTGGACACCGCGTCGCTTGCGTCCCAGGCCGCAGCCGACGGGCTGCAAGGCCCGCAGATTGGCAAGGCCGTCAGTGCGGCGCGCACCGACGCAGTGGCCCGCGCGTCAGCTTAAACGCGCTCCCACTGTTCGCTGTGGCCCGACGCGTAGAGCGCGTCGATGACCTTCATGTTGAGAATGGCATCTTCCACGCCATACGGCAGTGCCAATTCACCCCGAACCACCCGCGAAAACGCGTCGCCCTGCAAGGTGTACATATCGCACGCATCCAAGGTCTGGGCCTGGGCAGACGCGTCGCCCAATGCCGCGCCGTCGTCCAGATAGACCCGCGTGCTGCCACCCAAGGGAGCGTTGAAAGGAATCTCTATCTCCATGCGGCGCTCGGTGCCTATCAGGTGCACACGCTGGTAGGGCACGGTTTGGGTGGAGGCCGTGAATT
Organism: Comamonadaceae bacterium; assembly: GCA_947447985.1. GTDB lineage: Bacteria > Pseudomonadota > Gammaproteobacteria > Burkholderiales > Burkholderiaceae_C > Allorhodoferax. The sequence goes on along the minus strand of CANFLX010000003.1, from coordinate 96,767 downwards.
CCAGCCGCCGGCCCTGGCCGAAGTCCAACAGCGCGCTGATGGTGCGGTCGGTGTGGAACGCAGGGTCGCGGTCAATCAAAGCCACCACACGCTGCGGTTCGGCGCCAAAAAAGAAACGTCCTGCCACCACCGCATAACAACCGATGTCATACAGAGCGCCGCCGCCCGTGGCGACTTGGTTGCGGATATTGAGCGGGTCGCGGTTGAAGTAAGAAAAAAACACCTGGATGGCTCGCAAATCGCCCAAAGCGCCACTCTGCACCTCGCTGCGCGCCAGCAACCATTGGGGGTGGAAGCGCACCATAAAGGCTTCCATGATGTGCACTTTGTCGGCCACCTCACGCACTTGCGCCGCCTCGCGCGCATTCATGGCAAAAGGCTTTTCGCACAGCACATGCTTGCCCGCGCGGGCTGCAGCCAGCGTGAGGGGTACATGCAAGTCGTTGGGCAAGGGGTTGTACACCGCCTCAATCTCAGGGTCGGCCAGCAATTCTTCATAGGAGCCATAGGCCCGCGCCATGCCCAATTGCGCCGCAGCCGCCTGCGCTTTGGGCAGTGAGCGCGATGCGATCGCGCGCATGTCGCACCACGCGCTTTTTTGCATCGCAGGAATGACTTTTTCCAGACCAATGTTGGCGGTGCTGAGCACGCCCCAAACCACTTTTTTCATGCTGAGTTTCTCAGCATCAAAGGGTGGAGGCAGACAGGCGCACAAAACGCCGCCATGCATAGACACTGGCCAGCAGTACCCCGGCCACCGCGCCAACCGCCCAAGTGTGGCCTTGGTAGAGCTGATAGACAAAGTAGCGCAGCGGATTGCCGCCATCGGTGAACGCGGTGATCAGTCCGGTGGCCGGTGCATCAAAGGAGGGGGTTTTGCGTGCCAACTCGGTGAACAAGGGCGCCATGTTGGACGAGATCAGCAAAAACAGCACGACGACCGGAATACCGGCGAGCACCGCCCGCACCACATTGCCACGAAACATCAGCACCGAGAGCGACATGATGGAGATCAGATTGGGCAAATCGCCCAAAGGCAGCACCTGGTTTCCCGGCAACACCAGGGCAATCACAATGGCCAAGGCCATCAAAATCAGGCCGGTCATGATGACCGATTTGTGGCCCATCAAAAAGCCCGTGTCCAGCGCAACGATCAGGTTTTGGCGGCTCGGAAAGCGCCGCGCCACCTGGTCCCGCAATGCGGTGGTGATGGGCATGGTGGCCTCGCCAATCAGGCCCGCGCTCTTGGGCAGCAAGTACATCACCGCTGCCACGTGGACGCTGAGCTCCAGTGTCTCTTTGAGCCCATAGCCCGCCGCCAGCGCCAAGGCCAGGCCCATGAGCAAACCAATCACCATGGGCTCGCTGAGCAAATCCACCAGGCTCAAGTCGTCGGTATCGGCCGCCTTCGCTGCGGCGTTGTGGGGGTTGTAGTTGAGATGGCGCACGCCAGGAATGCGATCGAACACCCAGTCCATGGCCGCCGCATAGGGCACCCAGCTGTTGACCGACAAGGGCGAAGCCGCCACGCCTTTGAGCCCCATTTCGCGCTCCACATCGGGCGAGGACCACTCGGCCATCTTGAAGCAAAACGCAGCCAGCAACAAGGTGGCCGACAAACCCAGCCACAGGCTGTCTGCCGACGCCATGACCAGCGCCCCTACCAGGGAGAAGTGCCAGAAATTCCAGATGTCGATGTAAATGGTGCGCGTCCAACCGGCGGCCAGCATCAGCAGATTGAGCACCAGGATGAGCGGAATCGAAATCGCCGCGAGCGGCGAGGCCCAGGTGATGGCAGCCAAGGGCGGCCAGCCTACGTCGAGCACCGGAAAATCCAAGCCCCGCACCACCGAGACTTGCTGCACCGCCGGACTGATATTGGCGACGAAAAAGTTGAACGCGATAAAAACACCGGCAAAGCCCGCGGCCAGTGCCACCGTGCCCAAGAGCGCACGCTTGAGCGGCAGCCCGACCGCCAGTGCGATCACCAGCATGATCAGCGGCAGCATCACATAGGCTTTGAAACTGAAAAAGACCGCGAGAAATTCTTGGAGTTGAGCCTGCATCATGGGGTCCGATTACAGGTAGCTGTTGAGCAGGTTTTCCAGGTACTCCTGGCGACCGGAGACCGGCAGGGTATCGGTATTGCCTTGCAGCACCCGCGCGGCCACAGCGTCGAGGCTCATTTTTCCCGCCAGCACGTTTTGGCCGAACTCTGATTTCCAACCGGCGTAGCGGGCATCGATGTGCGCTTCGAGCTTGCCATCCAGAATCATTTTTTCGGCAATCAGCAGCGCACGGGCAGTAACGTCCATGCCACCGATGTGGCCGTGGAACATGTCCTCGGGGTCAATGGATTGACGGCGCACTTTGGCATCGAAATTCACACCACCGGTGGTAAAACCACCGGCTTTCACAATCAGGTACATCGCAAGCGCAGTTTCGGCAATGCTGTTGGGGAACTGGTCGGTGTCCCAAGCGCACTGCATGTCGCCGCGGTTCATGTCGATGGAACCAAAAATTCCCAGGTCATTGGCCACCGCAATTTCATGCTCAAAACTGTGGCCCGCCAAGGTGGCGTGGTTGGCTTCGATGTTGACTTTGATTTCGCGCTCCAGACCGTAGCGGCACAAAAAGCCGTAGACCGTGGCGGTGTCAAAGTCGTACTGGTGTTTGGACGGTTCGCGCGGCTTGGGCTCGAGCAGGATGGTGCCCTCAAAGCCGATTTTGTGTTTGTACTCCACCACCATGTTCAAGAAGCGGCCCATCTGGTCCAGCTCATGGCCCATGCGGGTATTGAGCAAGGTTTCGTAGCCCTCGCGCCCGCCCCACAGCACATAGTTCGCGCCGCCCAGTTTGCGGGTGGCATCCATCGCTTCTTTGACCTGCAAGGCGGCCATGGCAAAGAGCTCGGGGTTTGGATTGGTCGCCGCACCGGCCATGAAGCGGCGGTGGCTGAACAGATTGGCCGTGCCCCACAGCAGTTTCATGCCGGTAGCCTCTTGCTTGGCACCGAGCACATCGACCATGGCGCGCAAGTTGTTCACGCTTTCCTGCGGCGTGGCCCCTTCGGGTGCGACGTCACGGTCATGGAAGCAATAAAAGGGGGCGCCGAGTTTGGAAAAGAATTCAAAGGCCACATCGGCCTTGGCCTTGGCCGCTGCCATGGGGTCGGCCATGTGCTGCCAGGGGCGCATAAAGGTGTCCCCACCGAACGGGTCCAGCCCATTCCAGCAGAAGCTGTGCCAGTAGCACACCGCAAAGCGCAAATGCTCTTCCATGCGCTTGCCCAGAACCAAGCGATCGCGGTCGTACCACTTGAAGGCCAGAGGGTTGGTGGAGTTGGCACCTTCAAACGCGATGGGTGCCACATTGGCAAAGTAAGTTGACATGAAGAACCTCAGATAAAAGCAAAAAAGATTTAATAGCCTGCAGTTGCAGCCAACGCTCGGGTCTGCGCCGCGCCATCCTGGCGCGTGTGCTGCAAGGGTCGCAGGTAGTGGTGCAAGACCAAGGAGGCCGCGCCCACCGCCGATGCGAGCCGTCCGTAACGCGCCTGGCGCACCCGGGGTGGAGCCACCCCTGCGCTGCGGGCGTAGGCTTGCAGCGTTTCCTGGGCCTGCTGGACCAAATCGTGATGGGTAATGCAGGACGCGCCGCCAAGCACAATCACGCTGGGGTCAAAGCTGGTCCACAAGTTCTGCAAAACCAAGCCCAGACAACGACCCGCGAGTGACAGATCAGCGACCCCTTGCAAGGCCCTCGCACCGAAAAATGCCTCGGCACAACCGCGACGACCGCAGGAACACAGGGGCCCGTCGAGGTGCAGCACGCTGTGGCCGATTTCGCCCGCCATGCCGTGCGCCCCGGTGAACAAGCGGTCATTGAGCACAATGCCCGCGCCAACCCCCACATCGCAGACCACAAAAACCAGGTTTTCATCGGCGTTGCCAGGCGCAAATTCGGTTTCGCTCAGCGCTGCGGCATCGGCCTCGTTCTGCACATGCACCGGCACGTTGACGATGCCAAGCTGGGCCAATGCGCGCCGCAGCTTGAGCAGCACATCGACATCGCGCCAGCCTAGATTGGGTGCAAAGCGCACGCGGCCTGTGGACTCGTCCACCGGGCCCGGCAAACCCACACCCACGCCGGTCAGATGCATCGATGACAACTCCGCTTGGCTTTGCGCCAGCACGACCAGGCGGGCGACCTCTTGGCACACCCAATCGGGATCGGTGTCCTTCAAGGGTATGTGGGTCGACCAAAGAAGGGTACCATCCAGCGCGACGACGACCGCACGAAGCTGGTCGACAGCCACATCCACTCCGACCACGGCGCGGGAACTCGTATTCAAATGCAGAGGGGTCGAAGGCCGGCCCATGCCCCTGCCTTGGGTACTGGGCGTCTCCGCCAGCCAGCCCTCAAGCACCAACTCACGCACCAGGGCGCTGACGGTCGACTTGGTCAAGCCTGCTTCCGAAGCCAATTGGGCGCGCGACAAGCCAGCTTGCTTTCGCACCAATCGCAGCAACAGACTGCGGTTGATGCGCTTGACCAACTGCTGATCGGCCGCCGTTTTCACGGCCTAGGACCGGCCGCCCGGATTGCGAGGTGCCTGTTCTTTGCCGTCGGGCTTTTTGCCACTGATGATCATGCCCAGCACCTCATCCTCGGTCACGTCCCGGGTGTTGTAGGTGCCCACCATGCGGCCATTTTTCATGACTGCGACGCGGTCGCTCAAGGCAAACACGTCATGCATGTCGTGGCTGATCAAGAAGATGCCCACACCTTCGGCTTTGAGCTGCTGAATCAGATTGCCCACCATCGCCGTTTCTTCCGGCCCCAAAGCCGCGGTGGGCTCGTCCATGATCAGAATGCGTGCGTTGAAATAAATCGCCCGAGAGATAGCCACGACCTGGCGCTGTCCGCCGGACAGGCGGCGCACCGGGATGCGCACATTGGTAAAGTTTTTGTTCAGACGGTGAAAGACCTTGCGCGCTTCGGCGTCCATGCGGTGGTCGTCCAGCGTGCGCCAGGAGGTAAGCAACTCACGCCCCAGAAACAGGTTCGCGACCGAGTCCAGGTTGTCGGCCAGCGCCAGCGTTTGGTAGATCGACTCAATGCCCAGCGCCTGCGCGTCGGAGGGCGTGCGAACGCTCACTTTTTCGCCCGAGATCACCACGTCACCGCTGTCGATGGGGTAGGCGCCGGCCAGCATTTTCATCAGCGTCGATTTGCCCGCGCCGTTGTGGCCGAGCACTGCGACGACTTCGCCTGGATACAGGTTCAGGCTGACGTCGTCCACGGCCTGTACGCCACCAAAGGCTTTATTGATATGGCGCAGTTCTACCAGGCAGGTGTCGTTGGCAGTTGATTGCGATGGGTTTGAAGTCATGGTGGTACTCACAATACGTCTCCCGTCCACTTGCGATACGCCACGTCAAAGACCACGGCAGCAATCAGCACCTGGCCGATCACCACGTAGCGGGTACCGATGGACACGTCCAGCAGCAACATGCCGCTGTCAATACATTGCATGATCAGCGCGCCCAGCACCGACCCGATGATGGTGCCACTGCCCCCGGCCAATGCGGTGCCACCGATCACGGTGGCGGCAATCACCAGCAACTCGGCGTTGTTGCCCAAAGAATTGGTGCCTGCATTGAGGCGCGAAATCGCAACAATGGCCGCCACGGTGGTCAGCACCGACAACAACAAAAACAAGAGCATGGTCACGCGACGCACCGGGATACCTACCAAAGCAGCCGCATCAGGGTTGCCACCCATGGCAAAGATGTAGCGACCAAAGCGGGTACGGTGCACCAGGAAGGACATGAACAAGGCCACGCCCCCCCAGATCAAGACCGGAATCGGAATGCCCTGGGCTTCAGGCTTGTTCAAAATTTGGTAGGAGTTCATGACGGCCACAAAAGCCAGCACGATCACCATCGGCAAGAGCACCAGCACACCGTCCACCAACAGGGAGTTGGTGGGCACGCCATAGGCTTTTTTAGCGCGGCGCTTGCTGACCATGGACAGCAGCAGGCCGACGCACAGGATTGCGCCAATCGTCCAGCTCGCGGTGGTACCGATGCCACCATTAAATCCGCCACCGAGCTTGAGGAAAAAGGGATCGGAAATCGGCTGGGTTTTGCCGTCGGCCACGATGTAGGCAGCGCCACGGAACGACATCAAACCACCCAGCGTCACGACAAAGGCGGGCACGCCCAAAAACGAGACTAAAGCGCCCTGGTACATGTAGACAACGATCGAGGCGGCCAAGCCGGTTGCACTGGCAGCCTGCCAGGACCAGTTCTCGGAGTACATCAGGTAGGCGATCAACACGCCGACAAAACCCATGACCGACCCGACCGACAAATCGATATGCCGGGTCACGATCACCAGCACCATGACGGTGGCCAAAATGCCCACAACAGCGGTCTGTTGGGCAATGTTGTACAAGTTCTCGGGCGACATAAAAATGCCGTCCGACAGAATATTAAAAATCAGCGCAACGACGACCAACACGGCCGACATCAGCACCATGCGCCAGTCCACCTGCGCGCGCTTGACGGTCTGAAAAATACTGCTCATCGCTTTCTCCCTTTCACCTCACCACGCGGGTGTGCTCTTTTCCCAGAGCTTCCAAAAGAAACCGCGGGCAAAAAGCCCGCGGTTTCACTCACCAAAAAAGCCGTTTAAAAGCTTATTTGCAGACAGCAACTTTCGATGCGTCAACACCCTTGCAGAGTGCTTCTTTCTTGATGTAGCCGGCTTTCAGAACCACATCCAGGTTGTCTTTGGTCACAGGGATAGGCTTCAAGAAAATCGACTTCAGGGTCATTTTCTTCTCGCCACCAGCCCAGTCAGCGGCGCCGGTCACAGGCTTGCCAGCGCCGAGTTCAACGGCTGCACGGGCAGCTGCCACGCCCAGGTCAGCGGAGTTTTTCCAGACCGACACGGTTTGGGTACCCAGTGCAACGCGGTTCAGAGCGGCGTGGTCACCGTCTTGGCCCGACACGGGGATACCTTGCAGACCCTTGGCGGTCAAAGCAGCAACAACGCCACCGGCCATGCCGTCGTTCTGAGCGACCACGGCGTCAACCTTGTTGCCGTTCTTGGTCAAGATTTGTTCCATGTTTTTCTGGGCGTTCTGGGGGTTCCAACCGGAGGTGAACTCTTCACCAACGATCTTCACGTCACCCTTTTTGATGGCGTCAGCCAACACTTCGCCTTGGCCTTCGCGCAGGAAGTTGGCGTTTGCATCACCTGGGTCGCCCTTGATGATGGCGTAGTTGCCCTTGGGCTTGACAGCCAGAATCGCGCGGGCAGTCATACGGCCCACTTCTTTGTTGTCGAAGGTGATGTAAGTCACGCCAGGTGCTTCGAACAAGCGGTCATAAGCGATCACTGGGATCTTCAGCTGGGCTGCTTTGTTCACGGCGGGCAGGATGGCGTCTTTGTCGCGACCCAAGATGATGAGCACTTTGGCGCCTTTGGCGATCAATCCGTCGATGTCAGACAGTTGCTTCTCGGTGGAGGCACCTGCGTCCGACATGATGTACTTCGCGCCGGACTTGGCCAGCTCAGATTTGATGGCCGCTTCGTCAGTCTTCCAGCGCTCTTCTTGGAAGGCGTCGTAGCTCACTCCAACTACCAGTTCCGCAAAAGAGGATGTGGCAGCAATTGCCAGCGCCACAGCGGTAAGTTGACGTTTGAAATTCATGGGTATCTCCAGAAATAAAGCCCCTGAGGGCATCGGTTTGAATTGGCTTGCCAGCGGTTCGAAATATGCAGTTTGCAATTTAGTTGTTCCGCAAAACGAAGTGTCGCTGAATTTGATTGGGCACCACCTAGGGAGAAACGCTTAGTAATGCCGTGGTAACCGCACATTGAGGCCAATTCCCGCCCCAAATGCGCGCGCCTTAGCGTTTCAATTTGAGGGCCAGCACTTGCTGCGCGACACACTCGCCCTGCACCTGACCGCCCACCACGGCGTTGCGGTAGTGAATGCCGCCGTACATGCGGGACAGCGCTGCCTCGTTGGCGGCGGCCTTAAAGCTCTTGAAGGTGCGCGGGCCCCAGCCCCGGTCGTTGTGGGCGTTGTCCGTGAAGGCCGTGTCTGCGCCAAACAGCTGACTCAAGACGCCTGAGGCCGCGCTGGACTGCACCGAGTGGCCCGAGGGGTAATCCGGGAACGGCGGAGTCGGCATCAACTCGGGCGTCCAGTTGCTGTCAATCAACAACTGCACATAGGTCACCGGGCGCAAGACATTGGTCAGGTACTTGGTGCGCCAGCCTGCGATAAAAGCGTCTGCCATCGCCATATTGAGCTGCACATACGTCTGTGCGGCCTGGGCCAGGTCCGCCTTGCGCTGCTTCAGTACGTCGTTGGCAATGTAGGCCCAATGCCCTGCCGGGGTGGGGGTTTTCAGCGGGTCATCGGCCCAGTAGAGCGCGAATTGGCGCTGTTCCTGTGTCGCCTGTTTGGCGACCTTGTAGACCTCGACCGCCTCCTTGTAGAGCACCGATTGCGGGTCTTCCGAATACGGGGGCGGCGGTGGCGCTTCGCAGACGGCTGCCGACTTGAGAACAAAAGGCCGTACCTCGCCCCACCACGGCAACAAAGCGGGCGCAAAGGCGGGCGGTGTGGGTGACCATTTGCCGGGCCCACTGGGGGGCACATAGTTTTGGCGACTGCGGCGCAATGGCCCCCAGGCTTCGTGGCCGCCGTCGGTTCGGGCCCAGGTCATGATGGCCATGGCCATTAATCGGCCAAAGGTTTCGGAGCGGTTGGTAATGTCCGGCGTCACGGTTGCGGGATCGAAGTCACGCTCCCATTTGATCGGGATGTTGCGCTCGAGCTGGTCAATCTTGGCCTTGTTCTCTGCGCTGGCATTGCTGAACATCATGCGCGACATGGCGGCCATGGCCGCGTTGGCCACCGTGGGCCAGTGCAAGGGTTCATCGGGCTGGGCCCAGGGCAGCGACTCCAACTCATTGAGCTGACCGCTGAGGCTGCGGTACTGCGGCATGCCCGGCACCATGGACTCGTACAGCGTCAAACCCAAATAGCCCAATGCGCGGGCCGCCACCGGGGGACTGAAGCCGGGGGTTTGCTGTACCAGAAGCAAATCCAGCTGCATCCAGTCGGTTGCGACGGCAGCACTGAAACTGCTGGCGGGCTGCGCAACCATCACGGCGGGAGCCGACCCCTGGGCCCACCCGGCCAGGGGAAGCAGCGCCGCACCGGCCACAAGCGCTGCCATCGCCGTTTGGCGAAGGCGCAACACCGGCGTGGCAAGCAATGTATTCGTGAGGCGAATCATGGTGTTTTCACAAGGCGCAGACCTTGTTCCTTGTCGAAGAAGTAAAACTGCTTGGCCTGCACCGGCTGCCAATCGCTCCAATCACCCTGGGGCCAGTGCACCCGCATGCGTACCGACCCGCTGTCGCTCGGCACTGCACCGAGACCAAAATGCATCCATCCCATGTGGCCGCTGGCATGTCCGCCACCGACTGTGAGTTCTTGGCGAACAACACGCCCGCCGGTATCGACCTCGACCCAGGCGCCCACCGCGTCGCGGTTAGCGTCTTTTTGCTGCAAGCGCAATTGCAACCACGCGCCCATGGCTGCGGGCTGCTCGGCCGTGCCTGCGCCCACATTGCGCCAAAGCTGCGCTTTGTCCCAGCGATTCACCACCACGATATCGAGCAAGCCGTCGCCATTGAGGTCCACCATCATGCCGCCGCGTCCGCGCTTAACGCCTGCCATGCCGGCGGCCTGGCCGACATCTTCAAAGCTATGGTCCGGCCGCTGCAGCAACAGGTTATTGGGGTCCAGCATGGCAAACGCGGCCATGGTGGACACATTGCCTTTGACGATGAACAAGTCGGCGTAGCCATCGTTGTTGGCGTCGGCAAATTGCGCATGCCAGGCGGTGGACGGATGAATATCGCCGCCCCAGGTCGGCCGGTGCGCGGTTGCACCCCGCTTGAACGCAATGTCGGAATAGGTCGGCCCGGTCGCGCCCGCATCGAGTTTTTGCAACTTGTTGTCTGCCATGCTGGTCAGAAACACAACGGGGAATCCATCTCCGTCAATGTCGTGGCTGGCGATGCCCATGCCCCAAATCTGCAAGGGCTTCCAACCCTGTGCAGGGCCGTACAGGGTGGGTGCTTGGCCGGGCTTGAGTGACCACAGTTGTTCCTGGCCGTTTTTGTAGTACTCGCGGTCGTTGCTTACTCGCAGCGAGGCTTCGCCGCTGCGGTTCCAGTCCGAAAACAACATGGACAAAGCGCAGTGGCCCGGCACCAGAGGCACCGCATCGGCGAAGCCATTGCCTTCCGCATTGGGACGCAGCAGCTGGCCGGGTGTGCAACTGCCCCAGGGGAACTCGGGTTTGCTGCGGTCAATGTAAGTGCCGATCGCCAGCGTGGGCCACTTCTGCCCCCGCTCCCAGGTCGCCGAAAAAGCGGTGTGCCAGCCGTTGCCACTGTGCACGTTCCAGCGGTCGTTGGCATTTTCAAATTTGCAGTTACCCAGACCGCGAAACACCTGCACTTCCCCCACCCGCAACACGACCAGGTCGAGGTTGCCGTCGCCGTCGATATCCAAGGGATAGGCGCCTATGGCGTTGGTCAACTCCAGGCCCGAGCGTTCCTCTTGCAGCTTGATGGCCCCGCCACGGGGACTGTGGTTGCGGTAGAACTTGGCCTTGTTCACGCCCGCAGTGACATACACCGAAGGCAGTCCACTGCCATCGCAATCCAAGGTGGCAACGCCGCCGCCGACCATGTATTCGTCCTCGCCCTCAAAACGGCTTTGCAAACCGGCCGTTGCAGTCTCTTCATGGAACTTGGGTATCGCCAACGGCGTCTTGACTGCCTGCGCATTCGTGGCCAGCGCAAAGCAGCAAGCCAGCGACGCCACAACGCAGCACGGCGCGAGCCTGTAGAAGGGGGAAAAAAAGGATTTCAAGGGGGCAACTTTCACAGGGACGACATAGTTTGAAGGCTGCACGAATTATCGAAGAACAGCCGCTGCAGACCCGATAGGTTTAACCCTTAAGCACGGTGCGATTCGGCTGAATCGCGATGCACATCTGAGCACTGAAGGTTTGCAGGGGCGGCAGCAATTGCACACCCAGCGTGTCCGTTGGGGCGGGCCTATCGGCCAGGCGATTAAAGGCGTTGTTGGCATGGCTGACAGGCTCAATGGCGATGCAGTCCAGCTCTGGGCGCGTGAACACGACCAAGCGCCGAAGGTCCGATTGCACCTGCACATTCAGCAGTGGGTCACTCCACGCCAAGACACCATTCCAATCTTCAAAGCAATGGTCTACCGAGAGCGCTGCAAGGTCTTGGTCCAGTCCCGTGTGGGCTTCCAAGCCCAGCGGCAAATTGTCCGGCCCCATCTCCCATCGGCCTGTCGCGGCAAAGGCGATGTGCGCACCGGGCCGTTTGGCGAAATAAGGGTGCCAGCCCAAGCCGGCCGGCACCAACGCATCGTGCGTGTTGGTGATGCTGATCTGCATGTGCAGCGCATCGTCTTCCAGCCGCAAGGTCTGTATTGCACGAAACGCAAACGGCCACGAGGCGTTGGGGGTGTGGTCCAAGCTAAGCGTTACCGACTCCTTGTCGATACGCTCCACCGACCACGCGCTTTCCCAGCCCGTGCCATGGATGGCATGGGACTCGGGTGGAAAATTTTTGTTCAAGGGGTAGTGCTGCCCCGCCCATTGGAGCTGCGCATGGCCTATGCGGTTGGAATACGGCACCAAGGGATAGCAGGCTGATTCGAGCGCTGAGCCCATCTGCGCTACGGGCGTTTCGCGCAGGACCGGCACATCGCCCCACCAGAAACCCGTCAGGCTGCCGCCCAAGGCAGGCGCAAGCTCGCAGCGCAGGTCCTGCTTTCGCAGGGTGATCAAGTCCCCCATGGCTACTTTCAATGGCCGCCGTGGGCCATGACCAGGGCGAGTGCTGCATAGTCGCCCACCGCATTGCCCAGGCCAGCGGGGACGATCTCCACACCGTCGGTGAGCGCCGTCAATTTGCCCTGCACATGGACTGCCACTTTGGGCAATAGAAAATCACGGTGGTGCCAAAACACACTTCCGCCCATGCTCACGCGCTGCAAGTCCAGCGTGACGACCATGTTGTAAATGGCCCGGCCCATGACGCGGCACAACTCATCAACCAGCGCCAGGGCGTCAGCATTTCCAGAGCGCGCAGCCTCGAGCAAGACAGCCGCATCGCCAAAGCCCTGCGGCGCAAACCGCCGCGCAATCGCATTGCCGGCAATCAAGGCTTCCACATCGCCCACATTGCCGCAACCGCAGAGGGCGTCGTGGTTGTCGCTGACGAAGGTGTGGCCCGCGTGGCCCGCGTTGCCGTTTTTGCCACGCAAGATGTGGCCGTCGACGCAGACACCCATGCCGATGCCGGTGCTCCAGGTGACATACGCACAGTGGTCCATGCCTTGCAGGGCACCCCAGCGGCGCTCTGCCTCCAGCGCACCCACGCCGTCGTTTTCGACCCGCACATTGGCAAAGGCGGCCCGCAGCGGCGCTTCCAGATAGGCGGTGGGCCAGTCATTGGGCAGGCCACGCGCTTTGCCCGCAATGCCGCCGCAGATATTGGGGGCTGCCAGTTCAATCAGTCCATCGGCCATCACAAAGGGGCCGCAAGAGACCACGCCCACCGACGCGATGTCAGACTGCGGCACGCCGGCATTGCCGCAGCTTTGGCCCACCATGCGAATGATTTGTGCGGCCAAGGCCCCGCGGTCGCCCACTTTGGCGGTCGGCTCGGACAGTTTGCCGCGCACGCCCCGAGCATCGGCCACACTGACCGCAACCTTGGTGCCGCCAATATCGACGCAGGCCACAGGTGCCATGGACGGTGGGAAGTGAATGAGCGGTGCGGCAGCGGACATGGGCAGGTTTCGGTAAAACAGGCGAAATGGGCGTGAATGGCGTCAATGCTAACCCCGCGCAACGGCGACGATTTACCAGGCGGTTACAGCGGCTTACAGGCGGTGGGTTTTGTCGCCATGCACAAAGCCCAGAGGCTGCCACACGGGGCCTACACCCAGGGCAATCACTTTGAAGAGTTCGCCCATTTCGTGCTCCAGAATCAGCCGTTGCGCGGCACTGCGCACTGGAAGGCTGGCGGCCTGCATCAGATCGATAAGCCCGCAGTTGATTAAAAAGTGCGCTTGGTTGGTGTAGCCCAGCACCTCCATGCCCGCGTCCTGCGCGGCCAGGGCCAGGGCCGTGAAGTTGACGTGGGCGGTAATGTCTTTCTGGCCCACCCGCACCAACGGGTTGGGGTCGCTTTGGTGCGCCTGGTGGCACATGACGGTGCCCATGTGGCGCTGGGGGTGGTAGTACTCGGCCTCGGGGAAGCCATAGTCCAGGAGCAGCACCATTCCACGCTCCAAACGCTGGGCCAGGGTGCGGACAAAGGCCTCGCTTTGGGGGTGGATTTCGGTCAGGTAATCGTGGTCGCCCTGCACCTCGGTAGGCGGGCGCAAAGCGGTGGGGCGATCCGCCCAAACCAATTGGCTCGCGTCCGGCGACAGGGCCACGCCGCGCTCATGCCACACGCCGCTCACCCGCGCCAGCAGTTGCACCGGCATGGCATCCATCAATTCATTGCCCAGCACCACGCCGCGCATCTGCGCAGGCAAGGCACTCACCCACTGCACTGTGTCGCCCCAAGGCGCCAATCGGACTTGCTGGCGGGCGCGCAGCGAGCCCGACAGATCGACGATGGTGTAGCGCGCCAGTGGCACCTTCATTTCCTGCAGCGCCGACAAGACCTGCTCGGCCAAAGCGCCGGTGCCTGCGCCAAATTCCCACACCTCGTTGGTGCCGGTGGCTTGCAGGGCCTGCGCCAGCTGGCGCGCCAGGGCGTAGCCAAACAAGGGGCTGATCTCAGGGGCGGTGACAAAGTCGCTGCCCGGCGCGCCGCCCTCACCGCCCGGCATGGTGCCGAATTTGGGCAGGTCTGCGGCGTAGTAGCCCATGCCGGGCGTGTACAAAGCCTTCTCCATGAAGGCGTCAAACCCCAGCCAACCGCCTTGGGCGCAAATGGCATCGGCAATGTGCTGCTGCAGTGCGGTGCTGACGCTGGGTGTGTCGCTCATGGCCACACACCCGACGAAATCAGGGGACGCTCGTTAAACTCAGGGCTTCTCATCGTGATTCTTAGACTGGCACTGCGCCAGCATTTACCGGATTGTCCCCTTTTATGTCTGCCCCGCCCGCACCCACTTCCCACGCCAACCGCCCCAGTGTGCTGGTCACCGGGGGCGCCAAGCGCTTGGGGCGTGAGATTGCCTTGACCCTTGCCGCCAGCGGATGGCGGGTGGCCGTGCACTACCGCGACTCGGTAGAAGACGCCGCGCGCACCACCGCCGAATGCGCCAAACTGACGCCAGGCGCCGCCAGCTTTCGGGCGAACCTGAGCAATGAGGCCGCGGTGCGCAACTTGCTGCCCGCGGTGATCGAGCAGTTCGGCACGGTAGACGCCGTGGTCAACAGCGCCTCCACCTTTGAGCACGACAACGCCGCAAGCTTCAGCTTTGCCGCCATGGACAAACACCTGCGCGCCAACGCGGGTGCGGCGATTTTGCTGGCGCAAGCGCTGCACACGCACATAGACGCACGCAACCGGGCGCAGCCCGACCCAACGCAACTGGCGGCCTGCAGCGGCGTGGTGGTCAATATGTTGGACCAAAAGCTGTGGAACCAGAACCCCGACTTTTTGAGCTACACCCTGTCCAAGGCCGCGCTGGAGGCCGCCACCACCATGCTGGCGCTGGCCCTGAGCCCGTTGGTGCGGGTGGTGGGTGTTGCGCCAGGCCTGACGCTGACCAGCCACTTGCTGAGCGACGACAAGTTTGCTGCCCTGCACAAGCTTTCACCCCTGGGGCGCTCCTCCACGCCCGCCGATGTGGCGTCCACCGTGCGCTTTGCGATGGAGAACCAATCGATCACGGGCACCACTTTGTTGGTAGACGGCGGTCAGCACCTGATGCGCTTTGAGCGCGATTTTTCCCTGATGTAAGGCACATGGCATGCAGCAACGAAGCACCGGCACCCAAACCCTGACCCTGACCGGTCTGCGCTTTGAGGCCAACCTGGGCATCCTCGAGTCCGAACTCACCGCCCCGCAACCGATTTTGGTCGACGCCGAATTGCACGTGGGCACCCAGCCGCTGCAGCCGTGCGACGACGATATCAACCATGTGCTGGACTACCGCAAAGTGCGCCAGATCATCATCAACGAATGCACCGCCGAACACGTCAATTTGCTGGAAAGCATGATCGGCAAACTCGCCGACCGCTTGATGCAACTGCCCGGCGTGCTGGGCGTGCGCGTGAAGATCGCCAAACTCGAAATTTTTGACGACTGTGAAGTCGCGATCCGGATCGAAACCGGACAGTGGTAAACCTGAGCGAGACCTCCATGACTGCCCTTTGGACTGATACCGACCTGGCTGCGCCCAGCCTGCAAACCCCCGCTGGCGCGTCGCCCCAGACCCAGGAAGCCGCGCAGCGCGCCGCTTATGAGAACCACAAGCTCGAAAAACGCCTGTGCCGCCAGGTGGGGCAAGCCATCATGGACTACCACATGATCGAGGAAGGCGACCGGGTCATGGTCTGCGTGTCGGGCGGTAAAGACAGCTATGCCATGCTGGACCTGCTCCTGAAAATGCAGCAGCGCGCGCCGGTCAACTTTGAACTGATTGCGGTCAACCTCGACCAGAAGCAACCCGGTTTTCCCGACCACATCCTGCCCGCTTACTTGAAGGAATTGGGCGTGCCGTTTCATATCGAAACGCAGGACACCTACAGCATCGTCAAGAAGGTGATCCCCGAGGGCAAGACCATGTGCAGCCTGTGCAGCCGCTTGCGCCGGGGTATTTTGTACCGCGTGGCAGACGAACTGAAGGTGACCAAAATCGCCCTGGGCCACCACCGCGATGACATCTTGCAAACCTTCTTTTTGAACATGTTCTTTGGCGGCAAGCTCAAGGGCATGCCCCCCAAACTGGTGAGCGACGATGGCGGCCATATCGTGATCCGTCCGCTGGCCAATGTGGTGGAAAAAGACCTGGTGCGCTGGGCCGAACACCGCGCTTTTCCCATCATTCCCTGCACGCTGTGCGGCAGCCAGGAAAACCTGCAACGCAAGCAAATCGGCAACATGCTGCGCGACTGGGAGAAACAATACCCCGGCCGCATCGAAAGCATGTTTACCGCGCTGCACAACGTGGTGCCCTCGCATTTGATGGACACCGGCTTGCATGACTTTGAAGCCGTGCGCACCACCGGCGTGCCCGAGCCGGACGGTGACACGGCCTTTGATGCCGAGTCCTTTGCACTGCCCACAGTGGCGGGCTTGCCTTTGCGCGTGGTCTGAGCCATGGGGGCTGCCACGATTGCGCCGGTGCGCATTACCGCCGTGCGCCACGGCGAAACCGCCTGGAACGCAGTCACGCGCATCCAGGGCCACATCGACATTGACCTCAATGCCCGGGGACAGCAGCAAGCCCAGCAAGTGGGCGCTGCTTTGGCCGACGTGGGCCTGAACCACATTTACACCAGCGACTTGGCGCGGGCCCGCAACACGGCGGCAGCGATTGCCCAGCATGCGGGGTTTGCCCCTGAATCGGTGGTCCTGGTGCCCGGCTTGCGCGAACGCGGCTTCGGCGTGTTTGAAGGCAAGACCCATGCGGAGATTGAGGCCGAGTGGCCCGAAGAGGCCCAGCGCTGGCACCAGCGCCTGCCCGACTGGGCGCCGCAGGGCGGAGAAACGCCCTTGCAATTGCGGGACCGCATCACCCATGCCGTGAACGACATCGCCGCACGCCACCCCGGCGAACACATCGCACTGGTGGCCCACGGTGGCGTACTGGACATGCTGTACCGCCTGGCCACAGGCCAAGACGTCAACGCCGTGCGCACCTGGGACCTGGGCAACTGCACCATCAACCGCTTGCTCTGGACACCGCAGGGCTTGAGCCTGGTGGGCTGGGCCGACACCAGCCATCTCGAGGCCAGCAGCCAGGACGAGGCAACGATCTGAAGTGCATTGGTTTATGAAATGCGGCTGGCCAAGACCAAGACGGGCGAAGTTTTGGTTGCACAACCAATAATTGGTTTTAGGCCAGCTTCACCGCTTCTGAATTAATTCGGCAGCCGTTTATTGGGGTGTCTATTCATGTGCCGTCTGCATGAGCACCATTTCTATTTTTCATCAACTCCAACATTGCGCTCAAACGGCGATGCAGGGTGAATGCGCATGCTTAACGCAAATACCTTGCTGCGATCTTCAAACCAAAATATCAATCAGCCCCTTGCATCAATTCTGAGCATTCCAATCGGATGCACCAAATATCGGACTCCCAGAATGCAGAGAATTGAGTACCAGCCACAAAAACTATTGTGTACACGAATAATCAGCGCAGTTTTTGAGATCGTAGAGCTTTGGACCAACGGGAAGCATTTGATTTAAATTTGCGCTAGAAAATGACACGCCAAGTTGGCTTCCAGCAAGGGTACCCGAAATTATTCGGTGCGTTAAAGTGTCAAATACCGCGTCGTGTGCCAACCCAATGGCTACAGTGCCCAAAAAATTACTACGCAATTCGATAACACCTGAAACATAAGAATTATTCACCACAGTTCCTGCTGTCAGCAAATCATTACCGCAAAAAGCCGAGAAGCCCGTAGCCGCTGAGTTAAACCTCAATTTGAACTGAGACGTTGGCTGGGCACACAAAACATTCAGCCCTCCAATCCTAAACGTCGAGTTACCTAACGCCACCCCAACCGAGAATCCACCTTCCGATGATTTAAGTATTCTCTTGTAAATACCTACCCCTGTGTATAAGTCACCGAACAGAATGGATGTATCGTTAAATATACCTTCTCTTCCATCAAGATACAGGAAGGAGACCGCCTTTGTCGCGTTTTCAGTGGTCACGGTAATTGACTTTTCACCGGTTACCGCCAACGCCCCAGGCGTTCCTGAAGTTGATGTGGAAACATTACTACCTACACTCGTAAATCCACCTCCATTGATGGACTGAGATGGATTCGATATGGCTTCATAGTAATAATAATTTCGGCCTGATATGAGTTCAGTCAGTGATGCGGAAAGCGACGAATTTATACTTCCAATACTATTGATCGCATTGCCAAAGGCTGTAATCGGATCAATCAGATTAGGAAGAATAGTCGAGACGTTTGACGATCCGGTTGTTGAAACGAAATTATTTAGAGCTGCAACAGCATCACCTGAGTTAATGGCGGCAATATTTTGATTGGTATTACCAACATCAATAGTCGATCCAGTTCCACCTAATGTTTGCAAAATCTGAGCGACTTGAGTTCCATTTGCTAAAGAAATGACGCTAACCGGTACAGTTTCCGAAGGTGAAGAGGGGGGCACTGGAGTCACAGATCCGACCCCAATATTCCCCCCAGGGGTCACAATATTAAAAATCACCGTATCGCCCGCCTGAAACTGAAAATTTCCGTTGACATCAGTCGTTCCGACTAATCCCGATGGGCTTGCCGCGTAGCTCAGTCCTCGCACTGGCGCGTCTATGTACTGGCCGGTATAGGTCGTATGCGAGTTTGCGCCTCCACCTCCACCTCCACCGCAAGACATAAGACATAGCGCGACCGCCATATAAATAAAAAATACCGTTATGATTTTAATCATTTATTCAATATAAGAAACTTTGGCAGAATTTGCTGCCGATGACTATTACTGACCTGAGTGGTGTGCTCGCACCGCAACGTTGCAGTAGAGTTACTCATTCGTTTGGCATCCCTTTTTTTATCAAGGTGACCGTTAACCCGTACTATTGCTGCCGAACTTGCTTAGATCTCTCGGTGTGAATTTTGGTTTAGATATCTCACCACATTTATCCATTTGCCGTACCCTCAGTACGGCAAAACGCGCCGCTCTTTACTCGACCTTAGCGGCCTTCACCAGCTTCTGAATAAATTCAGCGCGCTGACTGGCGTACACCGCGTTGGTCAACTGCTGCTTGCTTTCTTCAAAGGTGGGCGCTTTGAACTTGCGCTTGCCGTCGAGCTTGATGACTTGCCAGCCGTCTGGGGTCGCAATCGGCATGCTGGTCACGCTGCCCACATTCAAATTGACGACAACGTTGGACAAGGCGGGAATGATTTGATCAGCCATCAGCCAGCCTAAACTTCCACCATTTTTCGCACTGGCGTTGATCGATTTTTCTCGCGCCAACTTGTCAAAAGCGGCGCCATCTTTTGCCGCCTTGATCACGGCCTTTGCGTCCGCTTCCGTAGCGGTCACGACATGGCTTATCTGGTACTGCTCGACATCGGCCAGCAAATCGGTCTGGCGCTTGTATTCGCTGCGCAGCATTTCATCCGTAATGCTCAACTTGGCGGCATGTTTGGCCAGTAACGCATCAATCAGCAAAGAGTTTTGTTGCATTTGCATCTGCAACTTGAAGGTGGACTCTTTGTCGACATTCTGCTTTTTCGCTTCTTGCGCCATCACCTCGCGTGCGATGAGCTCGTTTTTCAAGGCAGCGCGCAATTCGGGGGTGTCCTTTGCGCCTTGCGCGACGCTGTTGGCCACCACATAGTCCAGCACCTCGGAGTCAATCTTTGCACCGTTGACCGTCGCTACTGTGCTCGCTCCCGCGGTGCCAGCGATAGACAGAACCAGACACCAAAGCGCCAATTTTCCCAATTGCTTTTTAATATTCATCATGATTGCCACTTTCGCCAATTAAAAAGTTGAAAGACACCCGAGTAAAGCACAAACAAAAAAGCCACAGTGACAACACTGTGGCTTTTGACTTTGAAGGGTTTGGTGGGTTCTGCGTGGCTCGAACACGCGACCTACGGATTAAGAGTCCGCTGCTCTACCAACTGAGCTAAAAACCCGAATTGCAAGAATATGGATGGTGGGACGTGCGGGGGTCGAACCCACGACAAACGGATTAAAAGTCCGCTGCTCTACCAACTGAGCTAACGTCCCGTCAGAGACCAAAGTGGTTTCTGCCAAGCCCTACAGTATAGCGCGATTTATGCGCTTTTTGAAAGCTGGTCCATCACAAAACCTGCGGCGCACAAACCGAAGGTGGCGGTGACCGTGACCAAGGAGCCATAACCATGGCAGTTGAGGGTGTTGTCGCCTTGCGCAGCAGCCTCGGGACGCAGCACCGCCTCCGGGCTGGAGACGCACATCACGCACATTTTTTTACCTTCTTTCGGAGCCCCATGGAACTTGCGCAAGCGGTAGCGCACCTGGGCCAGCAAGGGATCGTATTTGCAGGCGCTCAGATCGCCCAAGGTCACCGTGTGTGCTTGGCGTTTGCCACCCGCCGCACCTACCGTGACAAAGTGGCAGCGCGTGCTGCGCGCCCACTGCGCCATGGCCGTCTTGGCAATGACTTGGTCGCAGGCATCAATCACCGCGTCAGCATCGTTTGGAAGCAGCTGCAACCAGTTTTCGCCATCCACAAAGGCATCGACACCGGTAACCTGGCAGTCAGGGTGAATGAGCGCAATGCGCTGTGCCATCGCCTCGATTTTGGCCATGCCCAGCGTGGGTGTGAGTGCATGAATTTGCCGGTTGATGTTGGACTCGGACACATGGTCCATATCGATCAAGGTGATGCGACCGACGCCGCTGCGCGCCAAGGCTTCTGCAGCCCAGGAGCCGACACCTCCCACGCCCACCACGACCACATGGGCATTGCGCACCGATTGGGCCGGACCCGCCCCATAAAGGCGGTCCAGTCCTGAAAAACGACGCTGTGCATCGGTCTCGGCCGCAGGAATCCCGCACTGCGGGTCGGGAACCATTTACTTCAACCGCGCCAGGCGCTCTTTGGCTGCGTCTGCGGCTTCGCTGCGTGGGTAATCCGCAATCAGTGACTCCAGCGTCTTGCGGGCACCCGCTGTCTCTTTGAGCTCAAGCTGGCAATTGGCCAGCGCGAGCAAGACTTCGGGCGCACGCCCATAGGCGGCGTCTTGGGCCATCAGTTTTTGAAAAGTAGACAAAGCGCCCTTGAAGTCTTTGCCCACAAACTTGGCATTGCCGATCCAAAACAAGGCGGCGTTGGCGTAGCCGGTTTGCGGATAGCGCGAGAGCAAATCCACCAGCGCGGCGTGTGCAGTTTCGAACTCGCCTTTTCTGAAGCTGACCAGGGCCTGCTCAAACGTGCGTTTTTCTTGTGGATCGGCCAGAAAATCCACGCCCTCGTAGCTCACTTTGACTGGCTCCAACTTGCGAAGCCGCTCCTCCAGCGCTTTGCTGCCATCGGCTTGTCGACGCTGCGCCTCTGCGACATCGCGCGTGAGCTGCTCCATCTGACCCCGAAGTTTGGCCGTCTCGCTGGCGTTGGCTTCCAATTGGTTTTGCAGGTCTTGCAGGCTGCGGCGCAAGCCCGTCAGCTCATCGGCCTGGCGCGTGACGATGTCGTTCAAGCGTTGGTCGGTCTCGCGGCGCTGGCTCTCGAGCTTTTGGCGCACGTCCAAAATCGCCCGGCGGGCCTCTTCGTCATCGAACATGCCGGCCCCGGCCTGACTTGCCACTGCCCACAACAGCACTGGCATGAGGGAGCGCGCCAGCGCGTAAGCGCTACACCACTTGCGCATCACCGAACCGCGATTTCAGCCCGGCGATTTTTCTCCATCGCCGCATCCGAGCCACCCAGCACTGCGGGCTTCTCTTTGCCGAAGCTCACCGCTTCGAGTTGGCTGTCGGCCACACCCAACAGCGTCAGTGCCTTGCGCACGGCTTCGGCGCGCTTTTGACCCAGCGCCAGGTTGTATTCGCGTCCGCCACGCTCGTCGGTGTGGCCCTCAATGCTGGCTTTGCGCGCCTTGTCGGCTTTCAAGACGCGGGCGTGTGCTTCGATCACGGGTTGAAACTCGGAGCGAATGGCAAAGCTGTCGTAGTCAAAGTACACCACGCGCCCGCCTGCCACCACCATGTCCGCGCTGTTGGCATTGTTGGTCGGCGTGAGTGTTTTGACATTGGAGCTGGCTTGCGCGGTGGCGCTGGGGTTCGCGCCTGCGTTGGCGTCCACCGAGACCGCTTGGCCCGCTTTGTCCTCCACGGCAACGTCGTCCAGCTTCACGGTGGACCCGCATCCGGCCAACGCTGCGGCGACCCCCGCCGCAAGCATCCACTGATTCAATTTATTCATTCCAAACTCCGGTTGAGGTTCTTGATTACAAAAAAACATTAACGTACTGCGGGGCCCCAATCGGGTTCACGCAAATCGCCACTTTGGCCTGCCAGACGGGCTTTCACTTTGCCGTCCAGCGTTGTCGTCATCAGGGTCTCCCGACTGCCTTGCTGGGTGGCATACAAGATCAAACGGCTGTTGGAGGCAAAACTCGGGTTTTCGTCGGCGGTGGTGTCAGTGATGGCCGTGCTTTGGCCTGAGCTCAGGTCCATCACATGCAATTTGAAGGCGCCATTGATGCGCGAGATGTAAGCCAACCACCGACCGTCCGGGCTGAGCGCAGGCGAGATGTTGTAGTTGCCGGTAAAGGTGACGCGCTCCGGCGTTCCACCCCCCACGGGGAGGCGGTAGATTTGCGGTGAACCGCCCCGGTCGCTGACGAAGTAAATGGTTTTGCCGTCGGCCGTAAAGGTGGGCTCGGTGTCGATGGCCAGAGAGTTTGCCAAACGGCGGGGCTCGGCACCGGAGACATTGGCGTCCAGCAAATACAGCTGTGAGCCACCGTCACGGCTCAGCGTCAGGGCCAGCGTTTTACCGTCGGGCGACCAGTTGGGTGCGCTGTTGGAACCTTTGAAGTTGGCCACCAGGCGGCGTTTACCAGTGTCCACGTTGTGCACATAGACCACCGGTTTGCGTGATTCAAACGAGACGTAGGCCAGCTGGCTTCCATTGGGGGACCAGGAAGGCGAAATGATGGGTTCGGTGCTGCGCAATGCGGATTGGGCGCCCTCACCATCGGCGTCGGCGACCCACAGGTTGTAGACACCCGTGTTGCGTGTGACATAGGAAATGCGGGTCGAGAAAACGCCTTTTTCACCGGTCAACTTCTCGTAGACCACATCGGCAATCTGGTGGGCGACATGGCGCAACTCTGTGCTGCTGGCACTGTGGCTTTGGCCGCCAAGGTCCTGGTTCCGCACAGCGTCCCACACCCGAAAACGCACCTCGTAACGGTCTTCTGCCACCCGCGTGACGCTGCCGGTGAGCAGCGCGTCCGCACCCTGTTTACGCCATTGCGCCATGTCGGGGCGTGACGATTCGTCCAACACCGCGCCGGCGGTGTCCAGCCCGCGAAACTGGCCGCTGCGCTCCAAGTCGGCCTGAACAATCGCCGCCATTTTTTGGCTGAGCGGCTCGTTGCCCTTAAAAGCGGGCAAGGCAATGGGCAGCTGCGTCATGCCCACACCGGACACTTCCACCCGGAACTGACCAAAGGCACTGAGGCTCAGCGTCCAACTGACGATGACTAACAAGAGTTTTTTCATGCTTGCCGATTATCCCACCACGCTATGGAAGAAAGATTGCACCCCTGGCGCAAATCACAGGGGAGGCTTGTGGTTTTTTTGGTTCAAGCAATAGAGTGCAAAGTACTTGCCGAATGCGGCCTGCGCTTGCAGCGTGCAAACGGCAAAGCCCATGGCACCGTCCAACACGCCCAAGCGAAAAATATAGCTTTTGACAAACGCCGTGAGGCCCGAAAAAACCGCACGGGTCATGGTGGTTTGCTGCCCTCGAATGTGGCGCTGCTGCGCCCACGCCTGGCTGTACTGCTCGAGCTTGCGCCAGTAATGTCCGGGCGTGGGATAGCTGTAGTGGAGCATGGGGGCTTGGAGCTTTTTGACCACCGTAGCGCCGACGAGCACCTGCTCATGGACCAGGTCCGCACTGAAACATGCGCCCTGACGCTGGAACAGCCTAAGGACGTAGTCGGGCGTCCAACCACAGTGGCGAATCCATTGGCCGCAGAACTGGGTGCTGCGGGGGATGGCGTAGGCGACGCTTTCGCCGCAATCTATGGCTTTGCGGATTTGGACAGCCAGCTCCGGCGTGATCCGCTCATCCGCATCCAAGGACAGAACCCAGGGCATGGTTGCCAAGGCCAGGACCCTGTTTTTTTGAGGGCCAAAACCAGGCCAACTCTCTGAGACCGTCACCTTCGCGCCCATTTCCGACGCAATCGCCACCGTGTCGTCGGAGCTGCCCGAGTCAAGCACGATGAGCTCATCCGCAAAGGACACCGACTCCAGGCAAGCGCGGATATTCGCAGATTCGTTGTGCGTAATGACGATGACGCTGAGGCCGGATTGACTTCGCTGCTTCATAAAAGACCTAGATACGCGCTTGTATTTTGTTCGCCACGGCACGGACGGCGATATCGTTGACATCACCTGAGGCGCTTGTCAACGCGTCCGAACGGTAGTTCACGGGAATCCTCAATTCGGGCGGGATACCCACAATGAACAAACTCACAATGCGTTTCGCCGACGCGGCAACCGCGAGGTGCAGCAATCCACCGTCGGCAGCGACGAATAGCTGCGCTCTTTTTAATATATTGAAGCAATCAGCCAGTGTGGTTTTACCAACCAAGCTGGTAATCTTCAGTCCACCGATGTCAAGTTGCATGATTTCTTCAGACGCCAAGTTGGCACTCTCTCCCGCACCGATGAGAACGACTTCAGAGAAGCTGGCATCCAGGGCCAGCATCTGAATCAACGCACTCCACCCCTTAAAGGTCCGCACGGCATCCATACCCCCTACGGCAATCACCAGCGGAATTTCTGATGGCGTTTGGAATTGCGTGCTTTGCACCGAAGATTTTTGCAGCGCGCTGTAATCAAAATATTCGGGGGCAGGCGACTTTCCCAGCAAATCGAAGACCCGTCGCGCCCCCCATTCGGTCCGCGAAAAATCGGGAACATCATAAAACCCTTGAATGCATACCCAGGGCACCTGCTTGAAGAACTTGACTTTGGCTTTCAAGGCGCGGTGGTGCACACTTTGAATAATGATGAAATCGTAGTGCTCTTCCAAAAAATCCTGCGGCGAAGAAGAGACGCGATCAAACCACGCGTCACCCGCGTAAAACTCAGCCAGATTTTTGGACGTTAACAAATCGATCTGAATGCCCGCATCTTTGTAGATATTGCGGCAAGCCAGGTCCATCAGCGAATCCCCCACCTGGGCAGTCCGGGCGTAAATCCACAAACCCTTGCGCCATTGCGGCTGCAGTCGCTCAACGCAACGAGAGGACTGACCCCAAAGAATGAGTAAGAACTTTCGCCAGAGCACTCTCAGGCCCAACCTTCTTAATCCAACCGAGCGCGCATACTCGTCCTGACAGCCGGCAACTTCCACGGAAAGGGGCTGGGTGACGACCAACCGCCCCAGTCTTGAAAGCCAATCCGAGATAAAAATCAAAATTCCACCTGACTCAGAAATAACTCAATGAATCGATGTGGCCACATCGCGCTGATTCTTGAATATTAAAGCCAGTCCAACGCTGGAGAGCAAAACAAACGTCCAGCCTTCCCAGATGTTATGCAAACTCGCGTCCGACAAAGCATTCACGCAAAACACGACAATGAAACTCAATAAACAAGAGCGGACGACCCCGGCGGGGGTGCGCCGTACGCCAAAATAAAGCCCGCCCAGCATCATCAGGAACAATGAGAACCCGATGAGCCCGAATTGGGAAATCAACGTGATGTATTCATTGTGCGGGTGGAAATGGTTTTGCGACGCCAGTTCAGGATTGAGACTGACCAAGGCCTCTCTGAATGATCCGGCACCCGCACCCAGCAGCGGATGTTTCATGAAATTCTCCAAGCTGAGCGACCAGTAGTAGAGCCGGATTCCACTGGAAGTCGTGATGTCATTGTTCTGGAAGAACCGCGCACTCTGATCCCATATGGAATACAGACGCGAACTCACACTGGAGTCAACGCTCACCATGACAGCCGCCAAGAATGCAAAGCCCGCGAACAGGAGCAGACCCCGCCTCTGGCTGAAATAATGGCGAGGCACCGCCGAGATGGCAGCAACGAGCAGACTGAATATTGCCATACGGCCGGCAATCAGATACCCGATGTCAAATACACACAGTGCGATGACAAAGAAATGCACGTACCGTCGCAAGCCCTTGGCAGGCATCATATGCACCAAAAAAGCCAACAAAACGGAAACATGAAACCCATGGATGATTTGATTTTTCCAATAAACCAAATTCCGAGAAACGCCATTTTCGGGGAAATAGCTGGAGTTTCCCTCAACATGCAGGCCCAGGGCTCGAAAAACCCCCATGAAATCCAAATACGTAGGGATCATCAAGACAATAACGCCTAAACAGTAGGCGTAAAGCAAACTTTCCAAACGATCTGGAAATAATCGATAAAGGTAGATCGAAAACAGCGGTATCGCCAGCAGTTTGGTGTAGGCCCAAAGGTCATTGGTGTACAGCTCTGCATTTGCAGGCGTCCAGAACCAGGTGAGCGCAATCCAGCCATAGAGGGCGACCGGAAGCAGCAAATAATAAATTTTTTCCGCATTTCTTGAGAGAACGTCTCGGAGCTGGAAATCTGGGTTCACCATGCGCAGGATGGCATGGACCGGCACCCCAACGAGAATAAAAAGGAGGCTGATCCGGTACAAGGCACTCGACCACGCAACGGAAAATGCGAACAACCAAAGCGAGATTTCTAAAAATCGCGCAACCGTTTTTTCAGCGCCATATTTCATTGATAAAAGTCCGAGGAGGTGCGCGGCTTGAAAACGAAATTATTGAAATAATCTTTGGCATTCCAATACTCACCATCCGATTCTTTTTGGTGTATTGAACGATCGAATTCTTCCACTGGAATCAGCTTGCCTTTGGCGCAAAAAAACCCTTGATAATTCAGTTTATTAAAAAAATCAAATATATCGTTCACCGAACCTGTAGTCATATGCCGTTGCTCAGACTCGCATACCACGACCGGTCTGTGCTTTTTTATCAACTCTGATCCACCTTGGAGCACGGCCAGCTCGTGTCCTTCGACATCAATCTTGATCGCTCCGATTTTATTCGACATCTTCAGGAAATAAGCGTCTAAGGTTGAAACATTGACATCAATGCTCCTGCAATTTTCCCGTGACGCCACAGCACGCTCAAAGGATGCGCCAGGCGAACTTGAACCCGTACCCGGGATCGCTAGCTGAAGCACCCCTGATTGATTAGAAATACCCATATTTTCAATTTGGATATTTTTAATCCCAGCTGCTTCACACGCTTGATTTAAATAATCTGCCAATATCGGCTGCGGCTCAAACGCGAAGACACAGCCTTTTGGCACGGCTCGACTCAAGGCCCACAGATAACTCCCCTTATTCGCGCCAACGTCAATCGCATAATCGCCGGAGGCCAGCGATTCCGTGAGTGCAATCAACTCCACCCGCTGGCTACGAAACCGTGCTTTCATACCGCGGTACAAGAAACGCCATTTCATGTATTTCTATTACCTTAAAAATATATTCATATCGCCATATGATTGTACGATTTTTCTTTGGCGTCGCATGCCTGCATTCGCATTAAGGCACAATAGTCTCAAAACCACGTCAAATAGATTTTATGCCGCAGACTCTTAATGTATCGGACAGCCGCACGGTGTGGGAGCGCTTCATTAAGGTTTTGGGCTACTTCTCCAAGCCGCGCAGCGCTTGGATTGCGCTCACGCTGTCGGTGATCGTGGGCTCCGCCCTGGAGCCGACCATCCCCGCGTTGATGAAACCCCTGTTAGACCACGGCTTCGGCGCACCTGATTTGAACTACTGGGTCATTCCCCTTGCGGTGGTGGGTCTGTTCAGCCTGCGTTCGTCGGCCTCCTTTTTGGCCGATGTGGCACTGGCAAAAATTGCCCAAACGAGTCTGCACAGTTTGCGCCAAAAGATGTTTGACTGCATCAGCGTGGCCGAATTGGATCTCTACCGCAAGCAGCCCGCCACTGCATTGGCCAACACGGTTGTTTTCGAGGCCACCAACGGCGCCGTGTTGCTGTTGCAGTCCATTACCACGCTGGTGAAAGACAGCCTGTCCCTGGTGGCGCTGTTGGGCTATCTCTTGTACCTGAACTGGAAATTGACGCTGATCGTCCTCTTCATTTTTCCTATCGTGGCCTTTGCCATGCGCGCGCTGTCCAAACGGCTGTACAGCCTGACCAAGGCATCTCAAGCCACTGTGGACCGACTGGCTTATGTGGTGGAAGAAAACGTGCTGGCCCACAAGGAAATTCGCATCCAAACGGCCGAAGCGCAGCAGCGCGAGCGTTTTCGCGCCGTCAATACCTTGCTGCAGCGCTTGGCCATGAAGTCCGCGATTGCGGGTTCGGCGGTGGCACCGATCACCAATTTTTTCGGCTCGATTGCCCTGTCGGCCGTGATCACCGTGGCCATTATTCAAAGCCATTCCAATTCGCTGTCGGCCGGTGGATTTGTCGCCTTTGTCACCGCAATGCTGATGCTGATCGCACCCATCAAGCATTTGTCGGAGGTCACCAGCACCATCACCCGCGGCGTGGTGGCGGCGGAGCGTGCCATTGCCTTGGTGGAAACCGTGGTGTCCGAGTCGGGAGGCACTTTCCAGAAAGAGCGCAGCAGCGGGCTGATCGAGTTCAAAGGTGTGGGGGTCACCTACCCTGATGCCACAGCCGCTGCGCTGGAGCACATCAACCTGACGGTCCACCCGGGCCAGTTCGTTGCGTTGGTCGGCTTGTCGGGCTCGGGCAAGACCACGCTGGCCAACCTGCTGCCGCGCTTTGTGGACTGCACCCAAGGCCAGGTGCTTCTCGATGGCGTGGAACTGCGCGACTGGAATTTGCAGGCCTTGCGTCAGCAGTTCGGGCTGGTGGGGCAACACGTGGTGATGTTCAACGACACGGTGCTCAACAACATCGCGCTGGGTCAGCCACTGGACCGCGAACGCGCGCAGCGGGCACTTGCAGCGGCCAATCTGGCAGAGCGCGTCGCGGCTCTGCCCCAGGGCATGGACACCTTACTGGGCCACAACGCCAGCCTCTTGTCCGGTGGCGAGCGCCAGCGTCTGGCGATTGCACGGGCCATTTACAAAGATGCCCCGATCTTGATATTGGACGAAGCGACCTCGGCGCTGGACACGGACACCGACAGTCTGGTGCAGGCTTCGCTGCGTGCCGCCATGGTGGGACGCACAACGATTGCCATTGCCCACCGGCTCACCACCATACGCGATGCCGATGTGATTTATGTGCTGGGGCACGGCCGCATCTTGCAGAGCGGCAGCCACGACGAGCTGATCGCCCAGGGTGGTGCCTACGAGGACTTTATCCGCCTGAGCTAAGCCGCAAGCAGCTGCTGTGCGGCGCTGACAAAGGCATCGGTTTCTGGCATCACCAGACAGACGACATCGTGGTGGTGGTGGTAGGACGCAGGCGTATCAAAGTTAAACCAGCACAGCGTAGGAATCCCCAGCGCCACCGCCATGTGGTAGGGCCCCGAGTCGCTGCTGATGGCCAAATCGGCCCGCTCCAACAAGCCCGCCAATTGGTCCAAAGACAACTGGCCTGACCAGTCTGTCACCTGCGCCTGCTGCCCTGCCCTTCGCACCTGGGCTGCAAACAATTCGGCAAATTCCTGGTTCACCTCGCGCTCAAAAGTCGCGCCTGACAGGTGCAGATGAAAGGGTCGC
Source organism: Comamonadaceae bacterium (assembly GCA_947447985.1). Lineage (GTDB taxonomy): Bacteria > Pseudomonadota > Gammaproteobacteria > Burkholderiales > Burkholderiaceae_C > Allorhodoferax. Next base: position 67,014 of record CANFLX010000003.1, on the reverse strand, counting down.
AGGGCATGCAGTGCGGCGCAGCATTGCACAATGTGCGCCATGGGCGGGCGCTTGACCAAAGCGTCAGCCGTTCCGCAGCCGATGTTGAGCACCACGGTCATCGCCTGAGAAAACGCTGCCGCGTGCTGCTGTTGCCACAGCACCCCCTGGGCCGCCGGACGCAGGGCAATGCGGGTCTCGCCCCGCTCAATACCCAAGGCCGCCAGTGCGACGAAATCTTTCTCGGTGTAGTCCATCAAGCGTGGCAAACCGTGCCGGGCTTGGTAGTCCCGGCTCGAGGGTGCCGCCACGTCATAAAAAAACCGCCGCAGCGGAAATTGCGCAATGCCCACCGAGGTGGCGCGCTTGGCCCGCGCAATCCGCCAGGTCAGCCACGAGGTCTTCAGGCCACCGGTCTCAAAGTCAATCACCAGATCAATGGGCTGGTGCGCCAGCCGCTCGAGCACGGTGTGCAGCGTCTGGGCCAGGGGTACTTTTACTTGCTTCTGCGCTCCGGGTTGGCCCTGCTTCACCGTTACGAAATTGACGCTGCTGAGCAAGTGGTGCGATTCGATCAGCGCCTCCGACGGATAGCCCGCGTGGTTGCTCAGCATCAAAAAGTGCAGCTGTGCCGAGGGCCACTTCGCCTTTAAGGCGCTCCATGCGGCCGAGCTTCGCAGCAAGTCGCCAATACCCATGCTGTGGGCCTTAATCAAGAGAATGTTCTTGGGGTTCATGGTGGCGGGCGGTGCGGCATCAGTGGGAAGGGGTGTGGCGATCTTCATACGACGTAAAGCACTTGAGCAGCAAATGCAAGAACGTGGTGCTGCGACTGACCAAGACCCGCGGTAACTCCAGAAGCCGCAAAGACCTTTGCGCTGCAGCATCCACGGCGACCCTTGCACGTACCGTGGTCGTGGCAGTGGCATAGCCTGCGGACTTCACCGCATCGATGCTTGTCGCGTCATACAGGCCATAGGGATAGCAAAAATGCCGCACACCTTGCGCTTGTTTTACCAAGGCTTCAAGCGCCTGTTTTGATTCTGCGATTTCGTGCCATTGCTGTTCATCGGTGAGCGCAGTAAGTTTGGCGTGGTTCAGCGTGTGCGAGCCAATCTCTTGGCCGGCGTCCACCCAACGCTGGAGTTGCGCTGCGTCCATCATTGGCACTTGCCCGATGCCTTGCTCGGCATCCCAGCGGTTGGTCTGACCGACCGCTTGCGCCACCACGTAACAGGTGCTGGAAAAACCAAAACGCTTCAATACCGGCAGCGCGCACCGCAGATTGTTTTCATAGCCGTCGTCAAAGGTGATGCCGAATACCTTGCCCTGGCGCTCACCTCGCAAATAGGGCTCCAGCTGCGTCATCGACAGGCCGCGGTAACCACACAGCCGCAGCGCCGCCATGTGCCACCAAAAATTGCGTGGCGCCACAACCAGACCGCGCAAGGTACTGCCCTTGGGCGGCGGCACATCGATCTGGTGGTACATCAGTATTGGAATCGAGCGCATCGTTCGCTTTCTCTACCCACCGAAGCGCTGAAACAGCTGCTCGTGTTGGTAACCGGCGTGGGCCCAGGAATGCGCGCGGGCAAAAGCCAGTCCCTGGGCAACCAGGCCCTGCGCCAGCGTGGTATCCCCCAGCACCGTGCCCACTGCCTGCACCAGAGCGTCCGCGTCCTGCGGATCGGACAGTATCCATGCCTGCGCCAAGTGCGTCAGTTCACCCGCAATGCCACAGTAGGGCAGGCCGCTGACCACCACCGGAACCCCATGGGCCATGGCCTCCAGCACGACCATGGCGTAACTGTCCTGCAAGGTGGGGTGCACCAGTACATCGGCCGCGCGGTAGGCGTTTTCCATGTCGCGCAGAGCACCCAGAAAAACAAGCCGCGGCAGCACACCAAGCTCTTGTGCCAACTGCTGCATGGACTCCCGCTGCCGAGGGTGCCCCACGACGGCCACAAAACAGTCAGGCGGCAGCTGGGCCAGCGCCTTGATCAGGCTGGGCAAACCCTTTTTTTGAAAATCATTGCCGACAAATAAAACGCAAGTCCCCTGCGAGGGCAATCCCAGTTCTGCACGCGCCTGCTGCTTGTCCTGCGCGCCAGTGGCGGCTGCTGGCATCACCACGCCCGGGCTGATCACCTCCATGGCGCCGACCACCGCCGGATAGGCCTCCAGCATCGCCAGGCGCAGCGCTTCGGAGGTCACGACAATGCGCCGGCCGCCTTGGATCGTGAAGCGCTTTTTTTCAAGCCACAAATAAGTCAGCAGCCGCAAACTGCTTGCCGCCTTCAGGTAAGCCCGCCACAGCGCCCACGCCGTTTTCCCGTGGCTCAGGCTGTATTTCACGGGAAGCACATGGACGGTTTGCACATTGCCGTGCCAGAGGTTTTCATGGGAGTGAACGACGTCAAAACCCTTGCGCGTTGCCCACCCCGTGGCGATGGCAAAAATCCATTGGTTGATCCAGCGCGGCCGCTCCAAGCGCAGGGCCACCCGGTGGTAGGTCACCCCCGCTAGCCTGTTGCCCACCTGTTGCGTGAACACATGCACCTCGTGGCGCTGCGCGAGCTGCTCCACCACCGCCACGGCATAGCGTTCCGCACCCCCCCCGGTGGTCGAAAAATTGCGGCTCAGGACGGCAATCTTTTGGCGCATGGGCTACAGCAGCACGATGTCGTACTGTTCCTGGCCCATGGCGGTTTCACTTTGCAAGGACACAGGTTTGCCGATGAATTCGCTCAGGCCCGCCAGGTGCTGGCTTTCTTCATCCAAAAAGAGCTCAATCACCTTGGGTGCAGCCACGATGCGGAACTCTTGCGGATTGAACTGCCGCGCCTCGCGCAAGATTTCGCGAAAAATGTCGTACACCACGCTGCGTGCGGTTTTAACGATGCCTTTGCCCTCGCACACCGGGCAGGGCTCGCACAGCATATGGGCCAATGATTCGCGGGTGCGCTTGCGCGTCATCTCCACCAGACCGAGCTGCGAAAAACCACCCGCCATGGTCTTGACGCGGTCACGCGCCAGCTGCTTTTTGAACTCTGCCAACACCGCCTCGCGGTGGTCGGCGCGCGCCATGTCAATGAAGTCGGCGATGATGATGCCGCCCAGATTGCGCAAGCGCAGTTGGCGGGCAATGGCCTGCGCGGCTTCCAGGTTGGTCTTGAAAATCGTGTCGTCAAAATTGCGTGCGCCGACAAAGCCACCGGTGTTCACATCCACCGTGGTCAGCGCTTCGGTCTGGTCGATGATCAGATAACCGCCCGACTTCAAATCGACGCGACGCCCCAGCGCTTTGGCGATTTCTTCGTCAATGGCGTAGAGGTCAAATATCGGACGCTCGCCTTTGTAGTGCTGCAACTTTTTCACGGCTTGCGGCATGAATTCCGCCCCAAAGGCTTGCAACAACTCAAACTGTTCACGAGAGTCAACCCGAATGGTCTGCGTGGTCTCGCTCACCATGTCACGCAGCACACGTTGCAGCAGATTCAAGTCCTGGTGTAACAAGCTCGGGGGTGGCAATTTGAGCGATGCGCTTTTGATACGGGACCAGGCTTTGCGCAGGTAGGCAATGTCGTCAGACAGCTCCGCATCCTGCGCGTCTTCGGCGTTGGTGCGCAGAATAAAGCCGCCGCCCTCGGTGCCCGCCAGCGTCTGGACGCGCTGGCGCAATTCCTCGCGCTGGGCCAGGGGTATTTTTTGCGAAACACCGATGTGATCGTCCTGCGGCAAAAACACCAGAAACCGCCCCGCAATGCTGATCTGGGTCGACAGCCGCGCGCCTTTGGTGCCCATGGGGTCTTTGATCACCTGGACCATCAAGGCCTGGCCTTCAAACACCTGGCGCTCAATCGGAATCAGCGCCTGCGCGCTGCGAGCTGCGCTGATGGTCTCGCCCTCCGCGGGGGGGTGCCACACATCGGCCACATGCAAAAACGCAGCGCGCTCCAGACCAATGTCAATGAACGCAGATTGCATGCCGGGCAACACCCGTGCCACTTTGCCGATGTAGACGTTGCCCACCAGGCCGCGCTCCAAGGTGCGCTCCACATGCAGCTCCTGCACGGCACCGTGCTCGACCATGGCAACACGGGTTTCCTGGGGCGACCAGTTGATCAAAATATCTTGCTGCAAAGGGCTTACTCCAGACAATCCAAGGCGCGCAGGGCCTGCGCTGTCTCAAACAATGGCAGGCCCATGATGCCAGAGTAACTGCCCTCGATGCGCTCAATGAATGCTGCGGCCAAGCCCTGCACCGCATAGGCCCCCGCTTTGCCCATGGGCTCGCCGCTGGCCACATAGGCCGCGCGCTCGGCGTCCGACAAGGGCGCAAATCGCACCCGCGAGACACTGCATTCACGCACGATCCGCGCGCCCTCAGCCAGCGCAATCGCGGTCATCACCCGGTGGCTGCGCCCCGCCAAATGCTTCAGCATTTGGTCGGCATGCGCAGCGTCCTGCGGCTTGCCCAGAATCGTGCGCCCCAGCGCGACGGTGGTGTCGGCGCACAAGACCGGCGCGACAGGCCATTGCAGACGCTTGAGGCGCACAAGTGCGGCTTGCAGCTTGAGCGCCGTCACGCGCTGCACATAGTCCAGCGGGGCCTCGCCGGGCAGCACCGCTTCCAGCGCTTCACTGTCTTCGCTGGCGTCCGGCAACAAAAGGCGGTGTTCCACGCCGAGTTGCGCCAGCAATTGGCTGCGCCGCGGGCTTTGCGAAGCCAGATAAATAAAGGGTTTCACGCGCGTCTACTCCCGGTGGTAGGGGTGGTTGGCGTTGATAGACCAGGCACGGTAGAGCTGCTCAATCAGCAGCACCCGGGCGAAAGCGTGGGGCAAGGTCAGATCCGAGAGGCGAATGCGTTCGTGCGCAGATTGCCGAAAGGCGGGCTCAATGCCGTCCGGACCGCCAATGACCAGCGCCACATCGCCGCCACTGAGCTGCCAGTCGGTCAGTCGCGTGGCCAAGGCTTGGGTCGACAGCGTGGTACCGCGTTCATCGAGCACCACGATACGGGCGCCCTTGGGGATGGCGGACTCAATGCGCGCGCGCTCGGCGGCGTACAAGGTCTCTAATGTTTTGGAGCCCCGGGGCTCGGTTTTGACAGCCTTGAGTTCAATCTTGATCTCATGGGGAAAGCGCTTGGCGTAATCGTCCCAGGCAGTTTGCGCCCAATCGGGAACGCGCTGGCCGACGGCAACGATGACCAGCCGCACGAACGCCTCAGGCCTGACGTGGTGCGGTCTTCTTGGCGGCTACTTTTTTGGCAGCGACTTTCTTGACTGCAGCCGTCTTGACTACCACTTTTTTCACTGCCGTCTTTGCGGCGGGCGCAGCAGCCTTCACGGCGTCGCGCTTGGCCGCAGCGGCCTTGGCAGCGGCTGTTTTTGCAGCTTGGGCGCGCGACGGAAAGGCTTCTGCCACACCGATTTTTGCGGCATTGGAGCGGCGCAGCGTGGTGGCCGGTTTGGCCGCAGCGGCGGTAACAGGCGCTTTGGCCACAGGCGCAGGCTTGGCCACGCCGAGCTTCAAGCGCACGGGTTTTTCGCCCCACAACTCCTCGAGGTTGTAATAGGTACGGAAGCTGGGTTGCATCACGTGCACCACGGCCTGGCCGCAATCCACGATGATCCATTCGCCATTGACTTCACCCTCGACGCGGGGCTTGGCAAAACCGGCGTCGCGCACGGCATCGCGCACACTGGCGGCCAGCGCCTTGGTCTGGCGGTTGGAGGTGCCAGAGGCCACAATCACCCGCTCAAACAGGGCCGACAAATTCTCGGTATCAAACACCACGATGTCCTGGGCCTTCACGTCCTCCAAGCCGTCCACGATCGCGCGCTGGAGCTTTTGGATGTCATTTTTTTTGGCGGTAGTGGTCATCAGGGTGCTTGGTAAAGGTGGTGGTGGGCAATATAGCGTGCAACCGAGGGAGGAACCAGAGTTTCTATGCTTTGATGCTGCGCCAGGCGCTCTCGGATGTCGCTTGCGCTGTGTGCCATGGCCGGCATGTGCAGGTTTTGGATGGCAAATTTCGCTGCCGCAAGCACGTCAAAATGTTTCTCGGAGTCCGCCGACGGGGGGCGGTGAGCTGCACAAATTATAGCAAGGCGGGCTAAATCCGCAGGGCGATGCCAGTGTTGCAGGGTCTGGGCCTGGTCTTGGCCAACAAACAAATAGAGCTGGGCGTCGGGATGCTCGCGCTGCAAAGACTCCAAGGTGTCCACGGTATAGCTGGGCCCATGGCGCTCGATTTCGCGCGCGTCCACCGTCGCCTTCGCCACATCGGCAAAGGCCAAGGCACACAGAGCCAAGCGGTGCGGGGCGGGCGTCAGGCTGCGGGTTTTGTGAGAAGCGTGTCCGGTCGGAACGATGTACAAGCGCTCCAAACCCCACTGTGCCACCGCCGCGCGGGCCAGGGCAACATGGCCCAGGTGGGGCGGGTCAAACGCACCGCCAAACACGCCGATGCGCACAGGCTTGTTGCTCAAACCCAGTCCCGCGCCACCAAAAACTGTGAATACAGCGCCGCTTCCGGCGTTCCCGCCGCAGGCACGTTCTGGTACGACCAACTCGCGTGTGGCGGCATGGACAGCAAGATGGACTCGGTGCGCCCGCCGGACTGCAGGCCAAAGTGGGTACCACGGTCCCACACCAGGTTGAACTCCACGTAGCGGCCGCGCCGGTAGAGCTGGAAATCGCGCTCACGGCTGCCATAGAACAGGTCTTTGCGCCGCTCCACAATCGGCATGTAGGCACCGATGAACGCGTCGCCGATGGCGCGCAGCATGGCAAAACTCCGCTCCTGTCCCAGCTCAGAAAAATCATCAAAAAACACGCCACCTACACCGCGCGGCTCGTTGCGGTGTTTCAGGAAAAAGTAGTCGTCGCACCAGGCCTTGAAGCGGGGGTATTTGTCATCGCCAAACGGTGCGAGCGCGTTTTTGCAACTCTGGTGAAAGTGCACGGCATCCTCTTCAAACCCGTAAATCGGCGTGAGGTCCATGCCACCGCCGAACCAGCACACCGTCTGGCCTTCGGGATTCTTGGCGGCCAGCATGCGCACATTCATGTGAACGGTGGGGGCGTAGGGATTGCGCGGATGAAACACCAGTGACACGCCCATGGCCTCAAACGGCGCGCCCGCCAGTTCGGGGCGGTGCTGGGTGGCGCTGGGCGGCAGACGGGGCCCGCGCACATGCGAAAAACCACAACCCGCACGTTCAAACACGGCGCCGTTTTCCAAAATTTGCGTAACGCCGTTGCCCTGCAAAGGCTCTTCGGGTGCCTTGTGCCAAGGGTCGACAACAAAAGTGCCGCCATCGATGGCCGCAACCGCACCGGTGATGCGGGACTGCAAATCCAAAAGATACTGACGCACGGTATCCGGGGAGATCGATTCAAACATGGGGACTTGCTCCTTGTGACCGGGACGCCTTGGCAGCGGATTCCGGTGCCGAGGCCAGCAGCACCACGGGCGACGCGTCGTGCGGCCTGTAGCCTTGCACACCGGCATAGCTCTGGGCAATCACGGCCATGTCAGCCACCATGTCACCGCTGAGTCGATAGAAATGCGTGGCCACCAACTCCTTGCGGCCGTAATCCAAACGCACCAGACAAATCGGCACACCAGCCTGCCACGCGGTTTGGTAAAAACCGCTGCGCCAGCCTGCGGTACGTTTGCGCGTGCCCTCGGGAGAAAGTCCCAGCCAGCAGTAGCGCTGCTCACGCGCCGCCGCCTTCAACTCCGCAACGGCTTGTCCCACCAATCCGCCCGGCGCATTGCGCACGGTAGGAATTCCGCCCAACCAACGGATCCAAGGACCGAGCAGGGGCACTTTGAAGAGCGTGTCTTTGGCCCAAAAGTTCAGCTGCACTCCCAGCGCCCATTTGGCCATCACGGCGTAGACAAAATCCCAGTTGCTGGTGTGCGGATACACCACAAAAACACCTTGCAGCGTCGGCAAGCCCTCGAATTTCTGCGTCCAGCCCAAGGCACTGAGCAGCCTGCGTGCCAGCGCGCTGCCCACCAATTGCACCGGATGGGGCGGCGTCAAGGGAGACTGCATTGGCATGCGGCGCTGTCCTCAGGCCTTGACGGCGCGAAAGCCGATGTCCGTGCGGAACTGCATGCCATCGAATTGAATCTGGTGCACCGCCTCATAAGCCCGGGCCTGGGCCAGCCGCACCGAGTCCGCCAGGGCTGTGACACACAGCACACGCCCACCGGAGGTTTGCAGCACACCGTCATGCAAGCGGGTACCCGCATGGAACACCACCAGGTCCTCGGTCTCTGTGGGAATGCCTTGAATAGCATCGCCTGCGCGAGGGGTTTGGGGATAGCCGTGCGCGGCCAGTACCACGCCCAGCGCCGTGCGCCTGTCCCACTGCAGTTCCAGGTCAGCCAGACCCGCAGCGCCTACCGGCTCCGTCGCGGCCCAAAGCACATCGAGCCAATCGGTTTTCAGGCGCGCCATGATGGGCTGGGTTTCGGGGTCGCCCATGCGGCAATTGAATTCCAGGGTTTTGACCTTGCCTTGTGCGTCGATCATCAGCCCGGCATACAAGAAACCGGTGAAGGGAATGCCGTCTTTTTCCATGCCGCGTACCGTGGGCAAGATCACCTCGCGCATGGCACGGGCGTGCACCTCGGGCGTCACGATAGGCGCGGGCGAGTAGGCACCCATGCCGCCAGTGTTGGGGCCCGCATCGCCGTCTTGCAGGCGTTTGTGGTCTTGGCTGGTCGCCAGCGGCAGCACGTTTTTACCGTCGCACAAGACGATGAAGCTGGCCTCTTCGCCTTGCAAAAATTCTTCAATCACCACGCGCGCTTCACCGCCCGCTGGCGCGCTACCGAAAGCGCCGTCCGCCAGCATGAAGTCCACCGCCGCATGCGCCTCGGCCAAGGTGCTGGCCACGACCACACCTTTGCCCGCAGCCAATCCATCGGCCTTCACCACGATCGGCGCGCCGGTTGCCTCCAGATGGGCGTGGGCGGCTGCAGGGTCTGAAAACACCGCAAAGTGGGCGGTAGGAATGCCGTGGCGCTGCATAAACGCCTTCGAAAATGCCTTGGAGCTTTCCAGCTGCGCTGCGGCCTGTGTGGGGCCGAAAACGCGCAAGCCATGGGCTCGGAAATCGTCCACCACCCCTGCTGCCAACGGGCCTTCGGGCCCGACGACGGTGAGTGCAATTTTGTGCTCCAGGGCCCAATCCCGCAGCACGGCCATGTCTGTGATGGGCAGGTTTTTCAGGCGGTCGTCCAAGGCGGTTCCGCCATTGCCAGGCGCCAGGTAGACCCTCTGCACTTTGGGCGACTGGGCGAGCTTCCAAGCCAGCGCATGTTCGCGGCCACCGCCGCCTATGACCAGGACGTTCATAAGGCAGCGTTGTGAAAGACTTCCTGCACGTCGTCCAGGTCTTCCAGCACATCCAGGAGTTTTTGCATGCGGGCCGCGTCCTCGCCTGCGAGCTCAATGGTGTTTTCCGCACGCATAGTGACCGCGGCTTCTTCGCAGACCAGACCGGCCGCGTCCAATGCGGCTTTGACGCTCTCGAAATCAGCAGCAGACGTCAGTACCTCAATCACACCGTCCTCGTGGGTAATCACATCCTGCGCACCAGCCTCGAGTGCCACCTCCAGCACCCGGTCTTCGCTGGTGCCGGGGGCGTAAATCATTTGTCCGCAATGCTTGAACTGAAAGGACACCGAGCCTTCGGTGCCCATATTGCCGCCGTGCTTGCTCAAGGCATGGCGCACCTCGGCCACGGTGCGCACCTTGTTGTCGGTCATGGTGTCCAAAATAATGGCCGCACCGCCAATGCCATAGCCCTCGTAGCGGATTTCCTCGTAGCTCACCCCTTCGGCGTTGCCGGTGGCTTTGTCGATGTTGTACTTGATGCGATCGGCCGGCATATTGGCGGCCTTGGCTTTTTCGACGGCCAGGCGCAGGCGGGGATTCATCCCGAGATCGCCACCAGCGGCGCGCGCCGCCACCGTGATTTCACGAATGATGCGGGTCCAAATCTTGCCGCGCTTTTCATCTTGGCGACCTTTGCGGTGCTGAATATTGGCCCATTTGCTGTGTCCTGCCACGCGAAATCCTTCTTTAATCGTTCGTTCTGAGGAGCGATTGTACTTTTCGAGGCCATCCAAGCGCACTTGACAGGGGTCAAGCAGCGGCGCGCCCATGCACCCTAGACTGCGGCAAACCTATGGTGCCTCCCTTGACTCCCTCTCGAACCCGGCCCATGCAAACCTGCGCGGCACTGCTTCTGGCGATGGCCTTGTTGAGCGCCTGCAGCAGCTGGCTTCCCGCAGTGCACCGCGAGGTCAGCAACCCCTGGCCCGACTTTGCCGCAGTCAAGCGCAGTTTTGACCACATCACACCGTTTCAAACCTCCATGGACCAGGTCCGTGCGCTCGGATTTGATCCGGACAAAACGCCCAATGTGCAGATGCTCAACCAGGCGCAGGTGATTGAAGCCGTCTTGCCCTCCCCGCTGCAGGAGCGAAGCACCGTACCCCAAGGCGTCTTGCAATGCATGCAGGCCGGCTCCGCCTGCATGGCCTATGCCATGACGCCCAGTCGCATTGAACAGCGGCGGGTGGGAAACTTTGTGCTCGATTTCCTCAATTTCCATCGCCAAAGCGTGACCACAGGGTGGAAGTTTTCGGCGCTGATCGTGGTGATCGACCAGCAGGTGGTCTATACCCAATGGAGTGGTGAGCCGCAAATTCACACCACCATAGACCGCAATATTCCACTGGGGCCGCTGCAAAATTTCGAAGAGTCGCTGGGCATTGGGATGTAAGCCTGTCTGCCAAGGGGCGCCGGGGGGGGGTAGGGAGTGGTTTGGGGTAGAGTTTGCGCCATGATTCAAATATCCGACTCCGCTCGCCCCCACGTTCATTTGATTGACCACCCATTGGTTCAGCACAAGCTCACGCTGATGCGAAAAAAAGAGGCCAGCACCAACAGTTTTCGCCGTCTTCTGGGCGAACTCAGCAGCCTGATGGCGTATGAGGTCACGCGCGACATGGCCATGCAGACCGTGGAGATTGAAACGCCGCTGGAAACCATGCAGGCCAAAGAGATCAACGGCAAAAAACTGGTGTTTGTGTCGATCTTGCGCGCAGGCAACGGCATTTTGGACGGCGTCTTGCAGGTGGTGCCCGGCGCGCGGGTGGGCCATATCGGCATTTACCGCGATCCTGCCACCCTGCAGGCTGTGGAGTACTACTTCAAGATGCCCAAAGACATGCAGGAGCGCGACATCATCGTGGTCGACCCCATGCTGGCCACCGGCAACTCGGCCGCAGCGGCGATTACCCGGCTCAAAGAGTGCAAGCCCAAATCCATCAAATTTTTATGTCTGCTGACGGTTCCACAAGGCATTAACACGCTGCATGAAGCGCATCCCGACGTGGAAATTTTTACCGCTGCCATTGACCGTGAGCTCAACGACCACGGCTACATCCTGCCCGGCTTGGGCGACGCGGGTGACCGCATTTTCGGAACCCAATAAAAACCGTTGTAGTGCTTGTCGTACCGCCCCTAGCGCCTGCGCGCTGCGCGCACACCTGCCAAATCGCCAACGCTGCGCAGCACCCGTCCCAAACGGCCTGCGTCGGCCACCTCCACGGTAAACGTCATCCAGGCAATGCCCCGCACCGACTGGGTTTGCACGCCGATCACGTTCATTTTTTCTTTGGTGAACACCTCAGAAATATCGCGCAGCAGACCTTGGCGGTCGATCGCCTCAATGGCCACATCCACGGGATAAACATTGCCGTCTTTGCTGTCGGTGCCACCCCCGCCCCACTGCACCTCAATCACCCGCTCGCCGCTGCGACTCACCATGTTGCGCAGATTGGAGCAATCGGCGCGGTGGATGCTCACGCCTTTGCCGCGCGTCACAAATCCACTGATGGCATCGGGTGGCGCAGGTTTGCAGCACTTGGCCAGTTGGGTGAGCAGCGAATCCACCCCCACCACCAGCACGCCGCCTTTGCCCGACACACCGGCCTGGCGGGGTTTTTTGAGGGCGACAAAGTCGTCATCGACCGCAACAGGCTCTGGCGGACGCAGCAGGATTTCGATGTTGCGCAGCGAGAACTCGTCTTTGCCCACCACTTCAAACAAATCGTCGGCGGTATGAAAGCCCAGTTGCGCAGCCAGGTCGTCGAGCTTGAGCGCCGTTTTGCCTTCGCGCTGCAAGAGCTTCTCCACCGCCTCACGCCCTTTGGCCACGGTGTCGCCCATGGCCAGCGCATTGAACCAGGCGCGCACCTTGGCGCGGGCCCGGGGGCTGACCAGAAAACCCAGTTCGGGGTTCAGCCAGTCGCGTGATGGCCCCCCCTCTTTGGCGGTGGTAATTTCCACCGTTTGGCCGTTTTTCAGTGGGGTGTGCAAAGGCACGAGCGCCCCGTCCACGCGGGCACCCCGGCAGCGGTGCCCCAAGGTGGTGTGCACGCTGTAGGCAAAGTCCACCGGCGTGGCACCCTGGGGCAACTCCACAATGGCCGCCTCGGGGGTCAGCACATAAATGCGGTCGTCAAATGCGGGGGCTTTGTCGCCGCTGGCCGACTCGGCAAGGGGGCGTCCGGCAGTACCGCTGGAGAGCTCACGCTCCCACGCCAGGAGCTGGCGCAGCACTGCAATCTTGGCGTCGTAGGCGCCGCTGGCCGACACCCCGGCATAGCCCTTGGCGCCTGCTTCTTTGTAGGCCCAGTGCGCAGCCACGCCGTGCTCGGAATGCTGGTGCATGGCCTGGGTGCGAATTTGCACTTCAATCGGCTGGCCTTTGGCGTCGCGCACCACGGTGTGCAAAGACTGGTAGCCGTTGCCTTTGGGCTTGGCGATGTAGTCGTCAAACTCTTCGGTCAGGGGCACAAACTGGCTGTGCACCCAACTCAGTGCCGCGTAGCAATCGTCGACCGTGGGCACGATGACGCGCAAAGCGCGTATGTCAAACACCTGTTCAAAACCCAGCGATTTGCCGCGCATCTTTTTGACGATGCTGTAAATGTGCTTGGGGCGCCCCTGCACTTGCGCGTCCAGCCCCTGGGATCGCAGGTCACGCTCCAAATTTTGCCGAACGGTCTCCACCGCTGCCTCGCGCTGGGCGCGCTTTTGGTCCAACCACTGCGCCACCTGGCGGTAGGTGTCGGGCTCCATAAAGCGAAACGACAGGTCCTCAATTTCCCACTTGACTTCCCAAATCCCCAAACGATTGGCCAAGGGCGCAAACACCTGCAGCGACTCCGCCGCCAGGCCCGCAGGCAAGGGCAGTTTGCTGGCAGCGAAGTGGCGCAGCGTTTGCAAGCGTGAGGCCAGGCGCAGCATGACCACGCGCAAGTCGCGCGAAAACGCGAGCAGCATTTTGCGCACGCTCTCGGTCTGCGCGGCGGCGGTTTGGGCCATGGGCGCGGCCTGCGCGCTGCGGCTGGCGGCGTTTTGGGCAATGCGTGCCATGCGTTGCAGGCGCACCAGCTTGGTGGTCTCCAGCGCCAGGTCGGCAAAGCTGTCGCCAAAGGCTTTGGCGATCACCTCGTGCGGTTTGTTCAGGTGCTCGCAGGCGTAGACCAGGTAGCTGGCAGCCTGCATGGCCTGCGAGCCGCCGATGGACGCCAAGATGGCGGCCACGGCGTCGGCATGGGCCAGGATATTTTCGCCGGTATCGAGCACCGCATTGGCCAACAGTGGCTCGGCAAAGGCGCGCGCGCGCGCCAGGGCATCGGCCTGGGCAGGCAGGCTGTCGGCCGTGGCGGCTATCAATGCCGACGGTGTGCTGGAGCCCTCGTGGTCGTGGCGTTGCATGCGGTGTTGCGTTGGGTACTTAGACGCCCGCCGCAAGCAAGAAGGACGCGACGGCCTCGGTTTGGTCCTGCGCCACCAGCGTGGGCGCATGGCCCACACCCGCAAATTCGACCAAGCGGGCATGGGGGCCGCGCTGCGTCATTTGCAAGGCCGTGGCTTTGGACAGCAAATCAGAATCAGCGCCCCGGATCAACAGGGTCTGCGCGGTGATGGCGTCATAGGCCTGCCACAACAAGGCTTCGCCCTGCGCTGCCGTCTCGGGCGTGGCCTGCCCGAAGGGCAACGCAATGGCCGGGTCGTAATGCATGGCGTAGACCGCTTCTTGCAAAGCGCCTTGAACCGCCTGGTTCACCTGGCGCAGCATGGGTTGGCTCAGCGCCAGCCACTGGGCTGGCGTGTGCGGGCCAAAGCTGCTCGAGATAGCCCACATGGCGTCTGCGGCCTGCTGCACCGAAGCAAACGGGCCGCTCTTGCCCAGGTACTGGCCAATGCGCTGCAAGGCCGACCATTCAATCACCGGACCCACGTCATTGAGCACCAGGCGGCGCACCGGCACCCCCACGCTGCCCGCCAGGTTGCAGACCACCATGCCGATCAAGCCACCCATGCTGGTGCCCACCCAGTCCAGCGTCGTGGGCTTGAGCTGGGTGATCAGCGCCAGCATGTCGGCGGCGTAATGGGGAATCTGGTAGCCCATCGGGTCTTTGAGCCAATCGCTTTTTCCCCGGCCCACCACATCGGGGCACACCACCCGCAGTGCACCACCGGCGCGTTCCACCAGCGCCTGGGCCAGCACGTCAAAGTCGCGGCCCTGGCGCGTCAGACCATGCACGCAGATCACGGTATGCGCCGCGTCCGGGTCGCCCCACTGCCAATAGGCCATGCGGTGAGGCTCCGGCGTGCTGCAGGGCAAGAAGTGCAAAGTAGGTTGGGACATGTGGTGGGGGCAGGCGGGGCGTCGACGACCCGCAGTGCGGCAGATTGATAATGCGGTGATCGTAATGGATGCAACCCCCAGGGCCCCGGCCCCGCACTGACAAAGAAGGAATCCCCATGCTCAAAGGCAAAACCGCTCTCGTTACCGGCTCCACCAGCGGCATCGGTCTGGGGCTGGCCAAAGCGCTGGCCGCGCAGGGCGCCAACATCGTGATGAATGGCTTTGGCGACGTCGAAGGCCCCAAGGCAGAAATCGCAGCATTCGGCGTGGCCGTGAGCTACCACGGCGCCGACATGAGCAAGCCCGCCGAGATCGAAGCCATGGTGCGCCACGCCGAGGCCACCTTTGGTGCCGTCGACATTTTGGTGAACAATGCCGGCATTCAGCACGTGGCGCGGGTCGAAAATTTCCCACCCGAGCGCTGGGACGCGGTGCTGGCCATCAACCTGAGCAGCGCCTTCCACGCCAGCCGCTTTGCGCTGCCCGGCATGCTGTCGCGCAACTGGGGCCGCATTT
Source organism: Comamonadaceae bacterium (assembly GCA_947447985.1). Taxonomy (GTDB): domain Bacteria; phylum Pseudomonadota; class Gammaproteobacteria; order Burkholderiales; family Burkholderiaceae_C; genus Allorhodoferax. The sequence goes on along the minus strand of CANFLX010000003.1, from coordinate 51,750 downwards.
TGAACGTGGCCTCGGTCCATGGACTGGTGGCCTCGGCCGAGAAGTCAGCCTACGTGGCAGCCAAGCACGGCCTGGTGGGTCTGACCAAGGTCACCGCGCTGGAAAACGCCACCACCGGCGTGACCTGCAACGCCATTTGCCCCGGCTGGGTACTCACACCCCTGGTGCAAAAACAAGTGGACGCCAAAGCGGCTGCGTTGGGCGTCTCTAACGCTGAAGCCACCGCACTGCTCTTGGGCGAGAAAGAGCCCTCCTTGCAATTCACCACGCCCGATGAACTCGGCGCACTGGCCGTATTTTTGTGTTCCGCCGCGGCCAACAATGTGCGTGGCGTGGCCTGGAACATGGACGGCGGTTGGGCCGCGCAGTAAACAACACCCCACGCGGCGCGCAGGGCGATGCGGTTTGAATCGGGCCCGCGCGCAGCCGCCTTCGCGCTGGCAGGATCCGCCGCACTGGTTTTGGCCTGGACCTTGGCCGCCGCTTTTTGGGCAGCCGCCGACGCGCGCGCCTGGGCAGATCTTCTGGCCCAGCCTGCGCTGGTACCGGCCCTCTGGCTCAGCCTCTACACGGGGGGCGCGGCTTTTGCGTTGGCGCTCACAGGCACGGCACTCATTCTTGCGGCGACGCACGGCACGGCACAGTGGCCTGTGCTGCTGCGCCGCGTGCCCGCCATGCTGGCCCTGCCCCATGCGGCCTTTGCCATCGGCTTGGTGCTGCTGCTCGCACCTTCAGGGTGGCTGGTGCGCCTGGGCGCCGCCTTGCTAGCCCCTTTCAACGATGGCTTGGCACTGCGCTTGGACACCCCGCCACCGTGGCAAAGCGCACAAGACCCCTGGGGCCTGGGATTGATCGCCGTGCTGGCCTTCAAAGAAATTCCCTTCTTGCTCTGGGCAGCAGCAGCGCAACTGGGCCGCCCGGACCTGGCACGCAGGCTAAGGATGGAAATGCAAGTGGCACACAGTCTGGGCTACCGCCCGCGCACGGCCTGGTGGCGCGTGGTGTGGCCGCAACTGCTGCCGCGCTTGCAGGCGCCACTGCTGGCCGCAGGGATCTACAGCATCACGGTGGTGGACGTGGCGATGCTGGCGGGGCCCTCCACTCCGGCGCCATTGGCCGTGCTGACCTGGCAATGGCTGCAAGACCCCGATCCAGCACGCAATGCCATGGGTGCGGCGGGCGCTTGGCTGCTCACCGGCGTCGTGGCGCTGGTGGCCCTGGCGGGCATCGCCCTGCAAAGCAGGTGGCGCCAGGGGGCCACGGTGGGATGGACACGCGGTTTCACCACCCAAGACCGCACAGGCGCGACATCGGGAATCGAGCGTCCCCCCGTGTTGTTGCAGGTGCTTGCGCTGGCCTACACGGCGGTTGCATCGGCGCTGGTTTTGGGCAGTGCCATGGGCCCATGGTTATTTCCTGCCTTGTGGCCGCAGGGATGGACGGTCCAGGCATGGCAATCCGTGGCGCAAAGCGCCGACGTGGTGGGGGACACGCTGGCGCTGGCGCTGGCCAGCAGTGCGTTGGCCTTGCTGGGGTGTGTGGCCTGGCTGGAATGCGCGCCCCCACCGTGGCAGCAGCGCCTGCAAGGCCTGTGGTTCTTGCCGCTGCTGCTACCCACGGTGCTGTGGACCGTGGGCCTGCACCAGCTGGCACTGGCCTGGGGCGTGGATGGCAGCTTCAAGGGCCTGTGGCTGGCGCACACCCTGTGTGTGTTGCCCTATGTGCTGCTGACTTTGCAAGGGCCTTATGGCCACTTTGATCCACGGCTGCAGGCGGTGGCCGCGAGTCTGGGACGTTCGCACGCGGCCTTCCTCTGGCGCATCAAATGGCCTTTGCTGCGGGCGCCTTTGGCCGCGTCCTTGGCGGTGGGCTTTGCCGTGAGCGTGGCGCAGTACTTGCCCACGGTGTATGTGGGCGCAGGCCGCTTCGCCACGGTGAACACCGAAGCGGTCGCCCTGGCCGCTGGCGGGCAGCGCTCGCTGATGGCGGCGTATGCCGTCTTGTTGTGGACGCTACCCGCCCTGGTGTTTGCCATGGCTGCAGTGCTGGGCCGTGCGCGGCGATTCAGCCCCCGCCAGACCCTGCAGTAGCATAGGCGCGCCCATGGCCCACGACCACCCTGCCCAGCTGCTGCACATGGATGTGCACCGTCTGCAAACGCCTGCGGGCGTGCTGCTTGCTGCACTGGAACTCACGGTTCCGGGTGGCGTGGTGCATACCGTGATGGGCCCCAGCGGCTCGGGCAAATCCAGCCTGCTGGCGGCCGTTTGCGGCACCTTGGATACCGCAGTGACCTTCGACGGAACCGTGGCTTTGAACGGCAAGCGCATCGACACCCTGCCCACGCACCAGCGCCGCGTGGGCTTGCTGATGCAAGACGACCTGCTGTTCGCACACCTGACCGTGTTGGAAAACCTGCTATTTGCCGTGCCTGCGGGCCCACAGGCTGCACGCCAAACTCGGGCGCTGGACGCGCTGGCCGAGGTGGAACTTCAGTCCTTTGCCGATGCCGACCCCGCCACCCTGTCGGGCGGTCAGCGCGCGCGCGTGGCCTTGGCCCGTGCCCTGCTCGCAGAGCCGCTGGCCTTGATGCTCGACGAGCCTTTTTCCAAGCTCGATGCGCCTTTGCGCCAGCGCATGCGCGAGCTGGTGTTTGCTGCGGTGGCACAACGCGGCATCCCGGCCATTCTGGTGAGCCACGATGCGGCCGACGTGGCGGACCCCCAGCATCTGACCGTGCTGGACTAAGCGGCCTGCCTGAGCGCCGACAATGCCCCCATGCTTGATCGCTTTGCCTTGTCACTGATGCACACACCGGTTCAGGCCGTGGCCCGCATGCTGGTGCGCGCCGGCGTAGGTGCCAATGCGCTGACCTGGATTGGCTTTGCCATCGGCCTGGTGGGCGCTTTGCTCGTGACCCAAAGCGTGTTTGCAGCGGCCTTGCTGGCGATTGGCTTGTCGCGTCTGTGCGATGCACTCGACGGCGCAGTCGCGCGCCTCACCACAGCCACCGACCTGGGCGGTTTTTTAGACATCACGCTTGACTTTGTGTTTTACGCCAGCATTCCGCTGGCATTTGCGCTGGCCGACCCCCACCACAACGCGCTTGCTGCCGCTGTGGTGCTGGCAGCTTTTGTGGGCACGGCGAGCAGCTTTCTGGCCTTTGCCGTGTTGGCGCAAAAGCGCGGCATGACCAACCTGGCCTATCCCGGCAAATCCTTTTATTTTTTGGGTGGACTGACCGAAGGCACCGAAACGCTGGCGTTTTTTGCGGCGGCCTGCCTCTGGCCCGCACATTTCGCACCTTTGGCCTATGGCTTCGCCGCGCTGTGCGCTCTGACACTGGTCACCCGCGTGCGCTGGGGCGTGCAGGCGTTTGCGCCGCGTGCCCCTGCGGCCCCGCAAGAGGGTGCGCATGACTAAGGTCCACAGCCCGCGCGAGCATCGCAGCGCTTGGGTCTGGCGCACCGGCCTGCTGCTGGGCCTTGGCATGTTGGTATGGCTGTGGTGGTGGCAGGCGCCCGACGAAGCGGCCTGGCTGGCCCTGGTGAAAAGCCAGTTGGCCGATTTGCAGCGCTGGCACCAGGCGTCTCCCTGGCAGTTTCGCGCCGCATTTTTCACGCTTTACCTGCTGGTTGCCGCTTTTTCTGTGCCTGGCATTGCGGTGCTGACGGTGGCCGCAGGCGCGGTTCTGGGCCTGGGGTGGGGCGTGCTGCTGGTGTCGTTTGCCTCCACCCTGGGCGCGACGCTGTCGTTTTATTTGGCGCGCTATTTGTTTGCAGACTGGCTGCGCACGCGCATGGGGCCCAGGGTGCAGGCGATGCGCCACAGCGTGTCGCGCGAGGGTGCGCTGTACCTGCTGGGTTTGCGCCTGATTCCCGTGGTGCCCTTTGGACTGGTCAATCTGCTGATGGGCCTGAGCACCCTGCGCGCCCGCACCTTTTATGGGGTGAGCCAAATCGGTATGTTGCCAAGCACAGTGATTTATGTGGCCGCTGGCCAGCAACTGGGCACACTGAGCAGCGCGCGCGAGGTGCTCAGCCCCGCCTTGCTGCTGGCGCTGGCCGTGGCGGGTCTGGCGGTCGGCCTCTTGCCCCTCGTGGCCAAACAGGTACTGGCGCGTCTGCAACAACGCCGCCTGCTCGCACCGTGGCGCAATCAACGGCCCCGCCGGTTCGACACCAACCTGGTGGTGATCGGTGGCGGCGCGGGGGGCTTGGTATCGGCCTATGTGGCCGCTGCTGCGCAGGCCAAAGTCACCTTGGTCGAAGAACGCGCTTTGGGCGGCGACTGCCTGCACTATGGCTGTGTACCCAGCAAAGCCTTGATTCACAGCGCCAAGGTGGCGCAGCAGGTGCGCAACGCAGCGCAATTTGGCGTGGTGGCTCCTGCACCTGATTTGGATTTTCCGGCGCTGATGGCGCGCATCCACAAAGTGATTGCCAGCATTGCGCCGCATGACAGCGTCGAGCGGTACACCGCGCTGGGCGTGGACGTGCTGCAAGGCCACGCCACCATCATCAACCCGTGGACGGTGGAAGTCACCCGGCCAGGCCAAGGCCCCCAGCGCATCCGCACCCGTGCCATCGTGATTGCGGCCGGTGCCCAACCTGTCGTGCCCGACCTGCCCGGTCTGCACGACGTGGGCTTTGCCACCAGCGACACGCTGTGGAGCCAGCTCGCACTTTGCGCCACCCTGCCTGCGCGCATCGTGGTGCTCGGGGGTGGGCCGATCGGCTGTGAGCTGGGCCAGGCCTTTGCGCGCTTGGGTGCCGCGGTCACGGTGGTGGAAGCGGGCGAGCGCCTGTTGCCCCGCGAAGACCCTGAGGTCAGCGACCTCGTGCAAAGCGCCCTGCAAGGTGATGGCGTCCAGGTCCTCACCCAGCACCAGGCCCTGCGCTGCACCAAGGGCTCGGGGGACGATGCGCAAAAGTCACTCCTCGTGCGCGACCTGCGCAGCGGACTGGAGCACACGCTGTGCTTCGACCTGCTGGTCTGTGCCGTGGGCCGGCGTGCACGTTTGCAAGGCTACGGTCTCGAAACGCTGGGTATTGCCACCGAGCGGACTGTTCCGACCAACGCCTACCTGCAGACTGTGTTTCCCACGATTTACGCCGCCGGTGACGTAGCCGGGCCCTACCAGTTCACCCACGCTGCGGCGCACCAGGCCTGGTACGCCACTGTCAACGCACTGTGGGGTGACTTCAAGCGCTTTGCCGCGGACTACCGGCATCTGCCCGTCACCACCTTTGTCTCGCCCGAAGTCGCCCGGGTGGGTTTGAACGCGCGGGAGGTTGATGCCCAAGGCGTGGCGTTTGAGCTCACACGCTTCGATCTGGCCGACCTGGACCGTGCCTTGTGCGAAGCGGGTGATGCCGCGCCCAGGGGCTTTGTCCACGTGCTGACGGTGCCGGGCAGCGACCGCATTCTGGGTGTGACCATCGTCGCCGACCGGGCAGCAGAAATGCTGGCCGAATACGTGCTGGCCATGCGCAAAGGCCTGGGCTTGAAGGCGGTGCTGGGCACGGTGCATGCCTACCCCACGTTCACCGAGGCCAACAAATATGCAGCTGGCAATTGGCAACGCGCGCATGTGCCAGCGTGGCTGCTGCGCGGCGCGCGCTGGTTTCACACCTGGCGCCGGGGCTGAAGCCGGCTGTGAGCACCCCACTGCACAATACCCCGCATGCAAGCCGCGACCCCTCCCATCCTGCGTGACCTCGTTCTGGTGGGCGGTGGCCACAGCCACGTGGGCGTCCTTAAAGCCTTTGCCATGCAGCCGGTGCCGGGTCTGCGCATCACCTTGGTGTGCACCGATGCGCACACCCCTTACTCCGGCATGTTGCCCGGCTATGTGGCAGGCCACTACGACTTCGATGAGGTGCACCTGGACTTGGTGCGCTTGTGCGTGTTCGCCGGTGCCCGGTTTGTGCGGGCAGAGGTCACCGGCATTGACCGCGCGCGCCGCCAGGTGTTGCTGCGCGACCGTCCGGCCTTGGACTACGACCTGCTGGCCATCAACACCGGCTCCACGCCGCAAACGGCGGCGACTCCGGGGGCAAAAGAACATGCCATCCGCGTCAAGCCGATCGCCGCCTTCAACCAGCGCTGGTTGGAATTGCTCACGGCGGTTCGGGCCGGCAAGGGGCCCCAGCGGATTGCCGTAGTAGGCGCGGGCGCAGGTGGGGTGGAGTTGCTGTTGTCCATGCAATACCGGCTGCGCGCAGAACGCAAGTCGCTCGGTTTGACAAGTCATGAGCCGGTGTTTGCGCTTTTTTCGGCCAGCGAATCGGTACTGCCCACCCACAACCCCCGGGTGCAGCGCCGCTTTGCCCAGGTGCTGCAAGCCCGCGGTGTGCAGGTACACACGGGTGTGCGGGTGGCGCAGGTCAGCGCCCAGGGCGTGCAAGTACAAAGCAGCGAAGGTCAGGGTCATACCGGCGGGACATGGGTGGACGCCGATGCCGTTTTTTGGGTGACCCAAGCCGGTGGCGGCTCCTGGCTGCCGAGCACCGGGCTGGCATTGGACGAGGCGCACTGCATACGGGTCAACAGCCAACTGCAGTCCATCACCGACCCGCACATTTTTGCCACGGGCGATGTCGCCCACATGGAAGGCGAGACTCTGGAAAAAGCCGGTGTGTTTGCGGTGCGCATGGGCATGCCGCTGGCGCGCAATCTGTGCCACGCGCTGCTGGGGCTGCCCCTGCGGCCCTACCGTCCGCAGCGGCGCTGGCTGGCCTTGATCAGCACCGGCGACCGCTATGCCGTGGCCTCGCGCGGGGCACTGGACTTTGCCGGAGCCTGGGTGTGGCGTTGGAAAGATTGGATTGACCGGCGCTTTATGCAGCGCTTCTCTCCGCTGGGTCTCACCGGCATGGCAAGCTCTGCAGGCGCTGAAGCTCCGGTGTTTGCCGGTCTGAGCGAGGGTGAAGCGCAGCAGTCGCAAGCGGCGCAGGCCATGCGCTGCGGCGGCTGCGGTGCCAAGGTGGGCGCCACCGTGCTCTCACAGGCGCTGGGCGCGCTGTGCCCCTTGCCCAACGCGGATGTGCTGATCGGTCTGGGCGCGCCCGACGACGCTGCGGTGGTGCGCGTGCCACCGGGCAAGGCGCTGGTGCAATCCGTCGATTTCTTTCGCGCATTCATGGACGACCCCTACCGGTTTGGCCAGATCGCAGCCAACCACGCACTGGGCGATATGTTTGCCATGGGCGCCCAAGCGCATACCGCCACTGCCATCGCTACGGTACCCCCGGGCCTAGACCGGCAAACCCGCAGGCTGCTGTCGCAGATGATGGCGGGGGCCGTTGATGTGCTCAACGCTGCCGCTTGCACGCTGGTGGGTGGCCACACCGGCGAAGGCCAGGAACTGGCGCTGGGTTTTGCCATCAACGGCCTGGTCGATATCGATGCCCACGGCCAATTGCACGGTGTAATGACCAAAGGTGGCATGCAGGTGGGCGACGCCGTCCTCCTGACCAAGCCCTTGGGTACCGGGACCCTGTTTGCCGCACATGCGCTGGGCCAGGCCCGTGGCCGCTGGGTGGAGGCGGCGCTGGACTGCATGGCCCAATCGAGCCGGCAAGCGGCGCAGATTGCGCAAGCCCACGGTGCCAAAGCGTGTACCGACGTCACCGGTTTTGGTCTGCTGGGCCATCTGGTGGAAATGGCACGGGCCTCGGAGGTGGAGGTGCTGCTCGACCTGCAGTCACTGCCGCTGCTGGAGGGTGCACTGGAGTGCTTGCAGGCGGGCATTCACAGCTCACTGCAGACTGCCAATGCGCGCCAGGCCGGCGCGATTGGCAACTATGCAGCATGCAGCGCCCAGCCCCGACACCAGGCACGGCTGGATCTTTTGTTTGACCCTCAAACGGCCGGTGGGCTGCTGTGCAGCGTGCCAGCCCACCGCGCTGAAGATTGCGTCATCGCACTGCGCGCAGCAGGCTACCCGCACACCCGCGTTGTGGCGCAGGTACGTGCCACCAAGCAAACGCCGTCCAGCGTCTGGCTCGTGGAACAATAGAGGCCATGACAGGCACCCCCACTGAACAGGCCCTACCAGCGGCCAACGACCCGGCCACGGCCGTACCGGAGTTGAATGCACCTGCACCTGCGGCCAACACCGCGTCGTACCGCCGCCCCACCCGTCTGCTGCTGTGGGGGGCTGGGCCGGCGCATTTGCGGTTCTTGAAATCGCTGCAAAAGCGCCCGATTGCCCAGGCGGAAATCACGCTGCTGACCCAGCATACCCAGGTTTTTTCGCCACGCATGCTGGCCGGATTCATGGCCCATGAAGTCGAGATGGAGCAGTGCCTCACCGACATTGCACATCTGCTGGAGGGCACGCATGTGCGCTGGGCGGGTCGCCAGGGGCGCGCGATGGATGCCGATTCGCGCACCGTTTTGCTCGACGACCGGCAGGTCTTGGATTACGACGTTTTGTCTATCAACATCGGCGCTCAGCCGCACCGCGATGCGGTCGAACGGGCGATGCCAGGTGCCCGAGAACACGGACTTTTTGTTCCCCCCATCGAGGGCTTCATCCAAATGTGGCCCAAGGTCTGTGACATGGGGCGCGGCCGGGCTTTGCGCATCGCCGTCGTTGGCCACTGCTTGACCGGATTTGAGTTGGCATTGGCAGTGCGCCAACGCATGCCAACCGCTGCAGTGACCTGGGTGCCAGCGCCCCAAGACAGGCCCCGTGACAACGCAGACCCCTTGCACCAGCGCATGTTGGCCACCCTGCGCCGCCAGCGCGTGACGATGCTGTACGAGCCTGTCGCGGCTTTTGAGCGTGACGATGTGGTGCTGGCCAGCGGCGCCCGACTGGCTTGTGACGTTCCCCTGCTGGTGCTGTCTCAGTCCACCCCGGCTTGGCTGCAAGACACGGGTCTGGCTGACAGTGCAGACAGCTCGCTCACCCTGGGGCAACACTTGCTGATCGACCCGCACCAACGCAGCATGAGCCACCCGGAGGTATTTTTCGTGCAAGAGGACAGTGCGGTACTGCCGGGCAATCTGCGTGCAGTGATGGAGGCCGAGCCCGCACGCCTGCAAATCGCCAAACCGCCGCAAACCCACTACCTGTATGCGGGCGCCGACCATGCATTGGCGGTCTGGCGCGGCCATTGCGTGCAAGGCCGGCTGGCGGGTTGGCTCAAGCAGCTTTTCAAAGCCTAGGATTTCGCAGACACTCTTTTTTCACCCCCCACAGGACACCGCAATGCCTACGACCGCCCAAGCCCATGATGATGCTCTGAACGACGCTGCGCCTGCACGAAAAGTGGATGCCTTGCTGAACCATTACGGCACCAGCCACACGCACCCTGTCAACGAGGTGATTCATTTCATCGCCATCCCTGCCATCATGCTCAGCCTGATTGGAATCATGTTCGCTGTGCATCCGGCACTCGCTGTGCTGTTTTCTGCGGCCAGCATGGTGTATTACATCCGCCTGTCCTGGCGCTTCACGGTGTGCATGCTGTTGGTGACTTCGGTCTTGCTGGCGGCTGTGGATGCCTTGGACGCACGCGGCGTGCTGCTGCCGGTGTCGGTGGCGGTGTTTGTGGTGGCCTGGATTTTTCAATTCATTGGCCACCACCTCGAAGGTAAAAAACCCTCCTTTTTTGAAGACCTGCAATACCTGCTGGTCGGGCCTTTGTTTGTCTTGAGCAAACTCTTTTTGCGCTTGGGCGTGCGTTGGTGAAACCGGCAGATCGCCCGCGGGGTATCGGTCTTTGGGTCCGACACCCCTGGGCTTGGGTGCGCCAAATCAGGTGGCTGGTGCGACTCGAAATGCCCTTTTTTTTCGGAAGCGTCCGCTCGGTGCTGGCGCTTGTGGCCGTCGCGCTGATTCCAGCGCTCTATGTGGTGATTTACCTCTCCAGTGTGTGGGACCCCGTGGCCAACAGCGGAGCCTTGCAAGTGGGTTTGGTCAACCTGGACCAGGGCGTGGTCTACCGCGAACAAGACGTCAATATGGGGCGGGAACTTCTGGCGCAGTTGGAACGCAGCCCCCGCTTCGGCTATCTGAGAATGGACGACGCCGATCAGGCGCGCCAACAGGTGCGCCACGGTAGCTTGGCCTTTGCGCTCATCATCCCCAAGGACTTCAGCTCCAATGCGGTCCCGGGCGCCCAACCCGGTGCTGGCAAGTTGGTGGTGTACGCCTCAGAAGGCAACAGTTTTGAGGGCGCACGCATTGCTCAACTCTTTGCCGCCGAGCTAGGGCACAAGGTCAACGAGAGCTTGAACGAGCAGCGATGGAATCTGGTACTACTGAATGCAGCGGGCTCCAAAAACAGCGTGGAGCGACTGCGCCAAGCCGCAGCGCAATTGCACGATGCCGCAGAACAACTCAGCAGCGGCGCTTCCAAAACGGCCATGGGTGCGGGGTCGCTCAGCACCAGCGCAGCACGACTCAGTGACGGTGTGACGCAATTAGGGAATGGCATGCGCCAGGTGGCAACCGGCCTGCGCACACTGGACGCTAAGCGCCCCCGCAATTCCGAAATGACTGCGCTGGCCGCGGGCGCAGAAACTTTGGCGGCCAGCCAGGACGATATGCGCAGGGCCCTTCAAAGCCTCCAAGAGGGCAGCCAGGCGCTGAGTGCAGGCGTTGATGCCTTTAAAAAGGACGCTGACGGCAGTTTGCTGGTCCGCCCTGCGGTGCGTGATGCGGTCAATGACCTGGCGCTGGGTCTCACCCAACTTGACAGCGGCTTGCGCAGTGCGGGCCTGGGCCAGCAAAAAATCAGCGATGGAACGGGACAACTGAGCGCCGGTGTCGGCGCGCTGACCAACGGCGTGCGCGCCATGAACGGTGCGGTGCGGTCTATGGTGGGCAGGCTGCCCGAAGACGCTCAAATTGAAAACCTCACCGAAGGGGCCAATGAACTTGCCCGCGCCAGCTCCACCTTGGCACAAGCCAACGACAAAATCAGCGGCGCCAGTCGTACCTTGCTGGATGGAACTGTTCTGCTGGTCAATGCACTGCCCGCTTCCCAGGAAGCTCCCCTGGGCAGTGCGCGAGGCCTGGCCAACTCCGTGCAGCCGGTGCTGGAGGTCGAGGCCAGTGTGCAGAACAGCGGCAGCGGCTTTTCTGCCAACATCATCCCCGCGGCGCTGTGGCTGGGCGCGGGGATCGCCGCTTTTTTAGTCAACTTGCGCGTCCTGCCAGGTTTCGCCCAGAATTTCAACCCGATCACCCGCCTGCTCGGAAAGCTCCTTCTGCCTGCATGCGTGGTGTTGTTACAGGCGCTGCTGGTGCTGGTGACGGTAGAACTTGTCTTGCATATCAAGGTCTTGCAACCGGCTGCACTGGCCTGCACCGTCATCACGGCAGCACTGGCATTTTTGCTGATCGTTTGCGCATTGACGCGGCTGCTGGGTGATGCGGGCAAAGCGCTGTCGATGCTGTTCTTGGCGGTGCAGCTCTCCTCGTCCGGCGGGGTGCTGCCGGTCGAACTCAGTGGGACATTTTTCGCGACTGTGAGTCCCTGGCTTCCGATTACCTGGGTGGTGCACGGGCTGAAGGCCAGCCTGTTTGGTGCCTTTGATGGCCTATGGCAAACGTCCTGGCATCAGGTGCTCATGGCCGCAGCCATCGCTGCGTTGGCAGCCACCGCATGGGGGCGCTGGCGTTATGTGCCACGCAGCGCACTGCGTCCAGCGCTGGATCTCTAGCGGGTGCGCAAGCGCACGCTTTCCACTTAAGACTCCGCGGTCACCACGTCCGCTCCAATGCGGGGCCAGCGTCGGCGCATCCACATCCAGGCGCACAGACCTATGCACATCATGCACAGCGAGGCGCCCGCCAGCGCCGTGGTGGAGTGCATCACCCATGGCGAAATCAAACCAGCGACGATGCCGTTGGCCGTGGAGCCGATAAACATCTGCAATGAAGACGCCATGCCCCGGCGTGCAGGGTGCAAGTCCAGCACCAGCAGCGTCACCACCGGCACCATCATGGCCCAGCCGAAGGCAAAGATTCCCAACGGCAGCAGCGCCCAGGCTACGTGGGCGGTGAACAGCAGGTTGGCGATCAGGTTGAGCACACCCACACACAGCATGATGACAAAGCCATCGCGAATCTGGCGCTTGGGCGTGCGCGTGCCTGCCACCCGGCCACTGACCCAGGCGCCCGCCATGATGCCGGCAATGACCACCAGAAAAAACCAAAAAAACTGCTGGGGCAAGAGATGCAGGTGCTCCCCCAGAAAGACGGGCGCGCTCAGCACATACAAAAAAACGCCGTTAAAGGGGATGCCACTGGCCAGAGCCAACAGCAAGAAGCGCGGATCTGCTCCCAGTTGCCAATAGCCTGCCAGCAAGTTTTTGACATTGAAGTGCTGGCGCTGGCTGGTGTGCAATGTCTCGGGCAAGAAGCGGTAATTCGCCACCCACAAAAACAAGCCTACGGCGGTGAGGAACCAAAAAATGGCATGCCAGGTGCTGTGAATTAACAACCAACCCCCCAACAGCGGTGCGATGGCAGGTGCGAGTCCGAAGAAAATGGTGATCTGGCTCATCACCTTTTGCGCGTCATGGGGCGCGTACATGTCACGCACCACGGCACGGGCAATCACGGTGCCTGCGCCGGTCGAGAGACCCTGCAAACCCCGAAAGAAGATCAGTTGGCCAATGCTTTGGGACAAGGCGCAACCCGCAGAGGCCAGCGTGAACACCGCCAAGCCCCACAGCACGACCGGACGCCGTCCAAAACTGTCTGATATGGCCCCGTGAAAAAGCGCCATAAAGGCAAAGCACAGCAAATACGCCGACAAGGTTTGTTGCATTTGCAGCGGCGTGGCGCCCAGCGACGCGGCGATATCCGAGAAAGCGGGTAAATACGTGTCAATCGAAAACGGGCCTAGCATGCCCAAGACGGCCAGCAAAACGGCAAAGGTCCATTGCGGAAGGCGCCACAGGGTGTCAGCTTGAGGGTGCATGGAACTCCAATAGGCAGTCAGGGGAGAAGCGCAGCAGAGCGGGCTGGCAACCACCGCCCGCCAAATACATTGAGTAGCAATCCTGCCATCAGCAATGCGCCGCCGGCCAAGTGCACCACTTGCAAAGCTTCCCCAAAAATGACCCAGCCACTGCTCAGACCGACCAAAGGCACCAGCAGACTGAAAGGCGCCACGCGGTTGGCGGGGTAACGCTGCAACATGCGTGTCCATACGCCATAGCCAAACAAGGTCGCGCCCCACGACAGGTACACCAGCGCCAGCACCGAGGAGAGGTGGAAATTCAGCAAAGCCTCCTGAATGGCTTGCGGGCCTTCAATCCACGCAGAAAGCACCAAAAATGGCACGGGCGGCACCAGACTGGCCCACACCACAAAGGCCTGCTGATCGAACGGCGCAAAGCGCGCCAACTTGCGTGTCACGATGTTGCCTGCCGCCCACATCAGCGCGGCGGCCACGGTCAATGCAAATCCAAGCAGCGGCATGCTGAGCCCATGTGCGCTGCCAATCAGCACCAGGCCGGCACCCGCCAACACCAGGCCCGCGAGCTGGTTGAGTTGCCACCGCTCCTGCAGCCACAGTGCCGCAAACACCAGGGTGAAGAAGGCCTGGGACTGCAAGACCAAAGACGCCAGACCCGAAGGCATCCCCACGTGGATGGCAGAAAACAAAAATGCAAATTGCCCGACCGAGATGGTGAGGCCGTAGGCGAGGTACCAGCGCAGCGGGACTTTGGGCGCCTTGAAAAAAAGCAACGCGGGAAATGCCGCCAGCATGAAGCGCAAAGCGCCCAACAACAGCGGCGGCACACCCGCCACGCCAATCTTGATGGCCGCGAAGTTCATGCCCCACACCAGCACCACCAGCATCAAGAGGCCGAAGTCGCGCGCGCTAACAGAAGGGGAGACAGACAATGAATCGGGCATGGACGCCCACGAGTATCCCCTACTATCCCAGCGGCCCCAGGTCGTCGCCGTACAGACTCGACCCCGGGCCTTGCGCTTCGTGGCGGGCTTCAGCCTCCAGTGCACCGTCTGTGTTGAGTTCAGCGAGCTGCTCAAACGGCAGCGCCTGCTTGACCAGAATCACGGTGCAGGGCGCGTCCATCGCCACTTTGATCGGGACTGTGGCGACAAAGCGCTGGGTCTTCAGACCGTGCGTGGCCGCACCCATCACGATCACACTCACCTGGTTGCCACGGGCATAGTCCAGCAAGGCCTTGGCCACATCACCAGACTCCAGCACGTGGCACGAGGTTTGGTGCCCCGGGTGGTCCAAGGGCTGGGCCCAATGGTGCAGCTGTGTGAGGTAACGGCGGTGCAACTGGGTTTCGCTGCGTTCCTCATGGGTGCTGCTGCTCAGGCTGCTGGGGATCACCGTCACGCAGGCCAGCCGCGCACCCGGGCGGGTGCCCAAAGACCGCGCCACCGCTTGGCGCAGCGAATACAAAGTCGCATCCGTGGCGTCGCGGTAAGGCACGGCCACCATCACGATGGGCACTTCGTCAATTTGCTGGGCGGGCAAGGGGCTGGGCTGGTAGTGCATGCCCGCAGCCTTGATCCAGCGCTTGAAATGGGTGCGAAACGGTGTGGGCTCGGTGTTGGTGCCCCGTGCGGTGACGTGCACTTGCGTGGGGTGCGACAGGTCAAAGGCCAGCAAGGCTGCAGAGGCATAGCGCTTGGCCGCCTCTGGCTCCAGGCAGCGCAGCACCACCTCTTGCAACCAGGCCGGCAAATCGCTGCGGCGCTTGCGGGGCGGCACCGGGTCCACCCACAGGCGCTGGCGCATACCCGCGGCCGTTTGTGGTTCGCCAAAGGGCAGTTCGCCAGTGCACAGCTGGTACAGCATCACGCCAATGGCAAACACATCGCTGCGCGGGTCAGCCCGCACCCCGACCACTTGCTCAGGCGCGATCCAGGCGGGCGATCCCACGGCCTTGCGCAGCTGCTCGGCCAGCAAATCGGGGTAATGCGCGTGGTGCGACAACCCAAAATCCAGCAGCACAGCAGCGCCAAACGCATTCAGCGGCTGGTTCGCCGTCTCTTCTTCCGAAGCCCCGGGCGCAGGCCGAAACAGCACGTTTTGCGGCTTGAGATCCAAATGCACGGTGTTTTGCAGATGCAAGGCGTGGGCCGCACGTGCCATGGCGACGCCCAGGCGGCAGATCACATCGACATCCAAAGGCTGCGGCGCATCCAGCCAATGCTGCAGCGTGCGGCCCTGGATGTATTCCATGACCAAATACGGCATGCGCTCCAAGTCGCCCGCTGCCACAAAGCGTGGCACATGGGTACCGCTCAGCACCTGCTGGATCTGGCACTCCACTTCAAAACTCACAATGTTTTCGGCGCCGTCGCCGGTGGCCATGCGCGGCACTTTCATGGCCATGGGAAAACCGGGGTCATGGCTGCCCTGCGCATAGACGACATGGTAGATGTGGGCCATGCCGCCACTGTGAATGCACTCCCCGATCGTGAAGCCATTGAGCTCGGTGCCTGGCGTCAGCAGTTTCATCGGCC
Source organism: Comamonadaceae bacterium (assembly GCA_947447985.1). GTDB lineage: Bacteria > Pseudomonadota > Gammaproteobacteria > Burkholderiales > Burkholderiaceae_C > Allorhodoferax. Next base: position 36,263 of record CANFLX010000003.1, on the reverse strand, counting down.
CATCTCCAAGCGGGAGGCGAACATCTCGGGCAGGCCGGCGCGCCGGATGGCGTCCGCCGCGGCCCCATGGTCGTAGTGCACCCGGTGGAATGCCAGCACCTGGGCGCTGGTGTCCAAGTAGGCGTACATGGCCTGCGGGTTTCCATCGCGCGGCTGCCCTACCGAGCCAACCGTGGCCAGCCAATGCCGGTGCCGTGGCACCGGAATCGCCATGCCGGCCTGTGGTTGGAAGGGCATCAGCCGCCCCTCGGCGCCGCGGTAGTACAGGGTTTGGGCATGGACGTGGCCGCCAAACACATAGCGTGCTTGCGGCCAGTCCTGTGCAGCGTCCAGGCTCGCGGTGGCGGTAACTGCATCGGTGACATACCGCCAACGCTCAGGCTCATTGATACTGGCATGCACCAGCAGCACATTGCCGGCCGCGTGGGTGAGGGGCAACTCGGTGAGCCATCGCCTTTGTGCTGGCGTGAGCTGGTCGTGGGTCCATTGGGCCCCCATGTCGCCCATTTTTTGAACGGCCGCGGGCGGGGCAACGGCCAAGGCATCGTGGTTGCCTCGCACCACCCAGGCGCCCTCGGCCTGCAGGGCCATGATGCTGTCGAGCACTTCGCCGGGCTGCGCACCGTAACCCACCATGTCGCCCAAAAATGCGAATTGCTCGGCGCCTTGGGCCCGCGCGTGCGACAGGCAGGCCTGCAGCGCTTGCAGGTTGCTATGGATGTCGGAGAGCAGCGCCAGTTTCACGGCTTGATGGTTCGCAGAAATAGGGAATCTGCATCATGCCGCATTTGCCTGACGCGGCGATTGCGCGCCGCAGGCCACCGCTCAGACCAGCGCTGCCAGTCCGTGCCAGCCTTCCCAGGCCATCCAGGCGGACACCACCAGCATCAAGACCACCGACACATAGGGCGCTTTGTCCGCCCATTTGCCAAAACCTCCCCAATGCCGCGCGGCGTGGCGCACGCTGAGCGCGGCCAGCGCACCGGACGCCACCATGGTGAGCGCAAGACCCAGGCTAAAGCCCAGCACCAGGGTGGCCCCCAGCGCGACTTGTTTGAGCTGAAGACACAGCAAGAGGACGGTGATCGACGCAGGGCAAGGAATCAAGCCCCCGGTCAGGCCGAAGACTACGATTTGTCCAGTGGTGACCTCCTGCCCCGCCTTGCCAAAGCGCCGTGCGATATCGTCAGCGTGGGCCTGCGCGTGGCTGTCCAAGGCGGGGGACGGATGATCGTCGTCATGGTGGTGGTCGTGATCATGGTCATGGTGATGAGCGTGATCGTGATCGTGGCCATGCACTGCGTGCCAGGTGCGCACCCCCATCCACAGTGCGGTTCCCGCAATCAGCACGCTGGAGGCCAGTTGCAGATAGGGCTCGCTGGTGGCGGCGTTCCAGTGCTGGCCGAAATACAGCCCGCCCATGGCCACTGCCCAGACAACGGCGGTGTGCGACAGGGTGGCTGCCAGCCCGAGCAGCACCGCTTGGGCGACGGTGCCCCGGATCGCAATGATGAACGCCGCCATGACGGTCTTGGAATGCCCTGGCTCCAGCCCATGCAAGGCCCCCAGTGCGACCGCACTGGGAAGAAACAGCCAGGCGCTGGCGCCCCCTTGCTGCAACAGGCTGGATAAGTCGTTCATGTCCCCAGTGTAGATGCGTTAAATCAAGGGTTAACCAGTAGGGAATTAGCACTCCTCGCCATTGAGTGCTAATATTATGGCCATGGACACAAGGAGTGCTGCAATGTCTTACGCAATCGGAACAAGCACCGCGCTGGCCCCGGCCAATCCCTGGTCATTGGTGCCGTCGCTGGGCAATTTGGACGCTTATATTTCTGCGGCGAATCGCATGCCCATGCTGACGCTGGAAGAAGAGCAGCGCTTCGCACGCCAATTCAAGGACAACAACGACCTGGAAGCCGCTGGAAAACTGGTGCTCTCGCACCTGCGCCTGGTGGTGTCGGTGGCGCGCCAGTACCTGGGCTACGGTCTGGCCCATGGGGACCTGATCCAGGAAGGCAATGTCGGCCTCATGAAGGCGGTTAAGCGCTTCGACCCCGACCAGGGCGTGCGTTTGGTGAGCTATGCGCTGCACTGGATCAAGGCCGAAATCCATGAATACATCCTGAAAAACTGGCGCATGGTCAAGGTGGCCACCACCAAGGCCCAACGCAAGCTGTTTTTCAACCTGCGCTCCATGAAGCAGCGCTTCAAATCCGACGACGCTGCGGCCGACTTGGGAACGCACCGCGACACGCTCAACCCCGAACAGGTGGACGCGATGGCGCGCGAGCTCAACGTCAAACCCGAAGAAGTGCTGGAGATGGAAACACGGCTCTCGGGCGGTGACGTGCTGCTCGACCCGACGGCTTCTGAAGACGGCGAAGACGCCTTCGGCCCGATCGCCTACCTCACCGACAGCAACCATGAGCCTTTGGCCATGATCGAGGCACACCGCCGCGATGTGCTGGCCTCCGACGGAATCGCCAGTGCACTGGACACCTTGGACGCACGCAGCCGCCGCATTGTGGAAGAGCGCTGGCTCAAAGTGAACGACGACAACTCAGGCGGCATGACCCTGCACGACCTGGCGGCCGAGTACGGTGTCAGCGCCGAACGCATCCGCCAGATCGAAGTGGCGGCCATGAAGAAGATGAAAACGGCGCTGGTCGACTACGCCTGAACCTGCCTACTTGGGCATCAGCTGCGCGATGTCCGCCGCCAAGAGGGGTGCACCGCTGTTGTAGCGCGTAAACAGCCGCAGTTGGCCTTGGGTGTCATACACATAGCTGCCGGCTGAGTGGTCCATGGTGTAGCTGCTGGTGCTGGCGCCAGCTACCTTTTTGTAATAGATCTTGAACTCCTTGGCGACGGCTTCCAGTTCTCCGGGCGTCGGGCGCAAGGCCAAAAAGCTGGCATCGAAGTTGGCCATGTACGCTTTGAGCAACTCAGGCGTATCGCGCTCCGGGTCGACGGTGACAAACAAGGCTTGCAGGCGATCGCCGTCCTTGCCCAGCAGTTTTTTCACTTCGACCAGCTCCGCCAGTGTGGTGGGGCAGACGTCGGGGCATTGGGTGTAGCCAAAAAATACCACGACCACCTTGCCCGCAAAGTCCGATAAATGCCGCACCTGTCCGTTGTGGTCGGCCAGGGCCACCGTCTTGCCATAGTCGGCGCCGGTGATATCAATGGAGCTGAACACCGCTTTTTGCTCTCCGCAGGCGGCCAGGCTTCCCAGCAGGAGAGAGGTCGCGGCGAGTGCGAGCAGCGCGTTGAGCAATCGGCGAATGGAATTCATAGCAGGTAATGGTCCAGCAGCAGCGCGGCGAACAAGGCGCTTAAATGAATCAAGGAAAAGCGAAAAGTCTTGCGTGCCAGTGCGTCGGAGTAGTCGCGCATCAACCGCCATGCGTACCAGCAGAAACCCAGACTTAACACCACGGCAGACGCCAGGTACAGCCACGAACTCATACCCAGCATAAACGGCAAGAGGCAGGCGGCAAACAAGACCCAGGTGTAGAGCACTATTTGCAGCCGGGTGAATTCGCTGCCATGCGTGACGGGGAGCATGGGCAAGCCTGACTTGCGGTAATCCTCGACGCGGTACAGCGCCAGTGCCCAAAAGTGCGGTGGCGTCCACAAAAAAATGATGAGGAACAAGACCAAGGCTTCAGGCCCTACATCACCGGTCATCGCCGCCCAGCCGAGCACCGGTGGCATGGCGCCCGATGCGCCGCCGATCACAATGTTTTGCGGTGTCAGGGGTTTGAGAATGACGGTGTAAATCACCGCATAGCCCACAAACGTTGCAAAGGTCAACCACATGGTCAGCGGATTGACCCACCAGTACAGCAGGGCCGAGCCTGCCGTTCCCAAAATCGCAGAAAACAGCAAGGTTTGGGTGTTGGTCAGTTCCCCGCGCGCCGTAGGGCGCCACGCGGTGCGTTTCATCTTGGCGTCTATGCCCTGCTCCACGATGCAGTTAAAAGCCGCAGCAGCCGCTGCAACCAACCAAATGCCCAGACATGCACGGGCGGCCAAGCCGACTTGGTCCCAGGACGGCACGCCTGGCACTGCCAAGACCATGCCAATCAGGGCGCAAAAAACGATCAGTTGAATGACGCGCGGCTTGGTCAGCGCATTGAACTGGCGCAGCACCGACAGGGTCGGTGCTGCGGGTGTGGGGTCGGGAGTCGAAGCGGTCACGGAAGTACTTTCTAGTTGCGCTGTTGCGCAGAGAGGGTTCGCGCTGGCACGCGGGTCGCAGCCAACAGCCACACCAACACGGCGCCCATCGCCCCTGCGCCACCGGTGTGCAGCACTGCCGCGAGCAGCGGCCAGCCGAGCACCACGTTGCTCAGTCCCGTGGCGACCTGCAAAATCACCAGGCCCCAAAGGCAACGCACCGGAGTCACCAGCGCAGGAACGTGTCGCAGGCGCCAGGCCAGCCAAGCCAGTGCCAGCACTGCCAGCACGGCAAACCATCGGTGGGACACATGGATGGCTGTCAGCGCCTGAAAGCTCAAAGGTGTCCCGTCAGCCGCCAAGCCCAAGGGGCGCCACAGCGTGAAGCCCTGCGCAAAGTCCATCTCTGGCCACCAACTGCCTTGGCAGGTGGGAAACTCCGAGCAGGCCAGCACGGCGTAATTGGTACTGACCCAAGCCCCCAAGCTGGATTGCGCCAGCCAGACCAGCAAGACTGCCACCATGGAGGCACGTGCGGTCGTGGAAATTTGCCAGGGCCGATGAGAATCCAAAAGCTGCGACTGGCGAACCGCCTGCACCGAGAGCAGGCCCAAAAGCACGTAACCCCCCAGCAAATGCAAGCTCACGATGGCAGGGAACAATTTCATGGTGACCGTCAGCGCACCAAACGCACCCTGCAGGCAGACCCAGGCCAAGGTGACCGTCGCCCACCACGGGCTGATAGACGCAGCCTGTTCGGCCCCTCGCGTACGACGCGCCTGTGCCCATGCACTCACCGTCAAGACCAGTATCAATAAACCGACGCTGGATGCGAGGTAGCGGTGCACCATTTCAATCCACGCTTTGCCGTGCGTTACCGGACCATCGGGCATGGCGGTCTGCGCCACATCAATCGGTAGCTGCGCACCCACCGGAGAGGCATGGCCATAGCATCCAGGCCAGTCGGGGCAACCCAAGCCGCTGTCCGTCAAACGGGTGAAGGCACCGAACAACACCAAATCGAAGGTCAAAAACAAGGTAAGCAAAGTCAGGGACTGCATGCGCCCCACCGGCAATGCATTGCGCTGGCGCCAGAGCCACCAAGCCAGCGGCACCGCCGCCACAGCCAGGCCCGCGCCCGCGAGCCGCAGCAAGGCCATCCAGTCAAAAGAAGCGATTTGCATGGTCGGTTCAGCAGGGATCGGAACTTAGCGCCCGGCCTTGTCCCAGGAGTCGGAGGCGCGCATCAAGCGCTCGAGGTCGCGCTTCGCACTCGGCGCCTGTTCGGCCGTCAACAGCGCAGGGAAGCGCATCATCCAGTTGCCCAAGGGATCAACGAGGTACAAGTGATCGCTGAGCTTGGCACCTTGCGCTGCGCTAAGCCAGGTTTGCAAATCTTGCGCTGGCACACGCAGCACGGTCGCGGTTTTGAGCGCAGGCAGAATTTCTGCGGGAACGGGCGCGGCATCGTCAATCAGCCAAACCCAGTCCAAACGGTCTTTGTTTTTGCCCAGGCCTTCGCGCAATTGGCGCTGCAAATACAGGTGGCTCTGGCAGATGGAGTCGCATTGGGCCCCCGCCACGCTGATGAGCAACCACTGGTCCTTGAGCTCGCGCAGATTGACGCGCGCACCGTCCAGCCCTTGGGCGACCAAGTCAGGCAAGGGGCGCTGGGGCTCGATCAATTCTCCGAAGTTACGCCGTCCCTCTGGGCGCACCACGTAATAGGTGAGGTAGGACGCAATCACGGGGGCTGCACACACCAGCAAGACCAACAGCATCTTCCAGCGACCCATGCGCGTTTGTTCAGGTGCGGCCAGGTCTTGGGCGGTGGGCATGGAGTGCACCGTCATGCCCAAGGGCTGGTCATCAAAGGCGGGGGGATGGGACATCGTGGGGCTTTTCCTGAAACCGGGCCGGTGATCGGCGAATAATTTGAAACCAACAATACAGGCCGATGATCAACACCGCCAAGGCGAACCACTGGAAGGCATAGCCGTAGTGTTTCTCGACCCCCAGTGCCACAGCGGGCCAGGCGCGCAGCAAACCGTCGCTGGCCGCCCCCGTTTGGCGAATCGTAAAGTCCGCCAGCAAGAGGCCCGTTTCCTGGCTGAATTGGCGCAAGTCCAGATTTTGCCGCAGGGGCCCGCTTGCTGCTGCCCCGAGCTCGAAAAGCTTAGACGGCGCCGGGGCAATCAGGCCCTCTACCCACACCAGGCCTTGCGGGGTTTCCACGTGCGGAATCTGGGTGCGCACTTCGAAGTTGCGCCCTACCCAGCCGCGTTGGACCACGACGACCTGGCCAGTGCCTTGCAAGCGCAACGGCGTCATTACAAAGAAGCCCACCTTGTCATTCATTTGGCGGTTGTCCAAGTACACCGTGTAGGCTTGCTCCCAGGTGCCGGAAAGCCGCACCGGGCGGTACAAGGGCGCTGCTCCTGGTGCCATTGCCTGCAACTCCAGGGCCGTGAGTGGCACCTGGCCTGCCTGGGCTTGGATCTGCGCCTGCAGAGCCTCTTTTTGCGCAGCCCGACCCAGCTGCCAAAACCCAAGGATGATGGCCAAACCGGTAAAAAACACGGCTGCTGCCGTGATGAAATAAAACTTTCGCGTGAACTTCAAAAGATAATCCGAGTTATGACCTACCTTGTAAGCCTTGCCTTCTTCGCCATTCTCGCCAGTCTGGGCACTGCCTTGTTCTTCATGCTGCGTGGATCCAACACCGGGCCGCGCCAATCACGGCGCATGGCGCGGGCGCTCGCGCTGCGCGTGGGTGTCTCCATATTGCTGTTTGCGGGGATTCTGCTGGCGTGGAAGTTAGGAATCATTCACCCGACCGGCATCCCCTCAGGGACATAAGACACCGACTTCCCAGCATCTCAGGAAACAAAAAGGCACCCCACGGTGCCTTTTTTGTTTGGGAGACGCGGTTTACAGCCAGTACACCAAGACGTACAAACCCAACCAGACCACGTCCACAAAGTGCCAGTACCAAGCGGCGCCTTCGAAGCCGAAATGACGCTCCGCTGAGAAATGGCCTTTTTGCAAGCGCAAAGTAGTGGCCAACAGCATCAACATACCGACAAACACGTGAAAACCGTGAAAGCCTGTCAGCATGAAAAAGGTCGAACCGTAGATTCCCGAGCTGAGTTTCAGGTTGTACTCGGTGTACGCATGGTAGTACTCATAGCCTTGAACAAACAGGAAAGTCACACCCAAGAGCACGGTCAGCCACATGAATGCGACGGTTTTGCTGCGGTTGTTGTCCAACAAAGCATGGTGCGCGATGGTCAAGGTCACGCCCGAGGTCAACAACAGGGCCGTGTTGATCGTGGGCAACCAGAAGGGGCCCATGGTGGTGAAAGGCTCCACGATGCCAGCAGGTGAACCCGTGGCGCCTGCCACGAGGCTGGGCCATGCGGCCTTGAAGTCAGGCCACAAGAGCGCATTGTCCAGGCTTCCCAGCGAGGGAACCGAGTGCGATCGGGCCCACCACAGAGCGCTGAAAAAGGCGCCGAAGAACATCACTTCCGAGAAAATGAACCAGCTCATGCTCCAGCGGAAGGACAGATCGATCTTGCGACCATATTGGCCGCCTTCGCTCTCGGCGATGGCGTCACCAAACCACTGGTAAAGCACAACAAGCCAGAAGGCCAGGCCGAACGCCAGGGCATATTTACCCCACTCGGCGCCGTTGATCCACTGGCTCGCACCCATGATCACAAACAACAAACCCAAAGCGGCCATCGCTGGATGACGCGAAGGACCCGGGACAAAGTAGTACGGTGTTGTTCCGTGTGCGCTTGTACTCATTTCAACTCCATTTTTCCGAATACGTTTCTAAAGCTCAACAGCACCACCAAGGCAGCACTTTATTTTCCAACGACCCAAGTGGCCAAAGCAATCAGCCCGACCACCAGCAGCAGACCGCCAATCAACCCCACGGCCACGACGTGCATGGGATTCACCTTGGCCAGGTCTTCCTCGTAACCCGCTCGGCTGCGAATCCCCAAGAACGACCATGCCACCAATTTCACGCTACGCCAAAACGACGAAGTGGACACTTTGCTGTTCTGCGCTGCCATCATGTGCCACTCCATGCCGCGTTGCCAGTTTGCAACTGTGCCAGCGGCGCCGCGGGCGTCTTGCCACCCACTTCAAAAAAGGTGTACGACAAGGTGATGGTGCGCACATCTTTGGACAGTTTCGGGTCAATCACAAAGGCCACGGGCCATGATTTTTTCTCACCTGGCTCCAGCGTGTACTGGTTGAAGCAAAAACATTCCACCTTATTGAAATGCGCTGCGGCCTGTTGGGGCGCGTAACTGGGAATGGCCTGCGCAGACATGCGGCGGTTTTGCACGTTTTGGAACTCGTACATCACCGTGGTTAACTCGCCAGGATGCACCTTGACCGAACGCTGGGCCGGCTTGAAGTCCCACGGGCCATTGGCATTGGCATCAAATTGCACCGTGATCGTTCGAGATGTATCGACCTGTGTGTTTTGCGCGAATGCAGGTTTAGCGCCCGCAACGACCTGCTCATTCAAGGCCAACACATTAAGGCCTGTCATTTCGCAAATCGCACGGTACAAAGGCACCAGCGCATACCCAAAAGCGAACATCATGCTGACCACGACGGCCAGTTTGCCCACCATCTGGAAATTTGCGCGCTGCAGGTTCATCGCAGGGTCAAACGCCCAACACAGCCAGTTTGAACACAAATCCACAGAAAAAGGCGACCGCCACCGACGCCAGTATCAGCGCAAGCTTGAGGTTGGACTTTTTCTGGGTCGGATTCATCGGTGGCCTGATGTTCTCAGCCGAAAGGGCTTAGCCGATCACCTTGTTGGCAGCAGCGTTCAACTTAGGAGGCGTCTCGAAGGTGTGGAAAGGCGCGGGCGAGGGAACTTCCCACTCCAGGCCTTCCGCCGATTCCCAAGGGCTCTGGGCTGCTTTCGCACCTTGGCCGCGCATGGTGGGCAAGACGACAAACAAGAAGAAGTACACCTGAGCAAAACCGAAGGCGAAACCACCCACTGTTGCAATCGCGTTGAAATCAGCGAATTGCATGGGGTAGTCAGCGTAGCGGCGTGGCATACCGGCCAGACCCAAGAAGTGCATGGGGAAGAAGGTCACGTTGAACGCGATCAGTGACCACCAGAAGTGGATCTTGCCGCGTGTTTCGTTGTACATCACGCCCGTCCACTTGGGGCTCCAGTAGTAGTAACCGGCAAACATGGCATACAGAGAGCCCGCCACCAACACATAGTGGAAATGCGCCACCACGTAGTAGGTGTCATGGATTTGAATGTCGATGGGGGCCATGGCCAAAATCAGACCGGTGAAGCCACCCATGGTGAACACAAAGATGAAACCCACTGCAAACAGCATAGGCGTCTCGAAGGTCATGGAGCCTTGCCACATCGTCGCGATCCAGTTGAAGATCTTCACCGCCGTTGGCACGGCAATCAACATGGTGGCGTACATAAAGAACAACTGTCCGGTGACCGGCATGCCCGAGGTAAACATGTGGTGTGCCCACACGATGAACGACAGAATCGCAATGCTGGAAGTTGCGTACACCATGGACGCGTAGCCGAAGAGCTTTTTGCGGGCAAAAGTGGGTACCACGTGGCTGATGATGCCGAAGGCCGGCAAGATCATGATGTACACCTCAGGGTGTCCGAAGAACCAGAAAATGTGCTGGTACATGACGGGGTCGCCGCCGCCCGCGGGATTAAAGAAGCTGGTGCCAAAGTGGCGGTCTGTCAGCGTCATGGTGATCGCGCCGGCCAACACAGGCATCACAGCAATCAGCAAGTAGGCGGTGATCAACCAGGTCCACACGAACATGGGCATCTTCATCAGCGTCATGCCAGGTGCGCGCATGTTCAGGATGGTGACGATGATGTTGATCGAACCCATGATGGACGAAGCGCCCAAGATGTGCAGCGCAAAAATACCGGCGTCCATGCTGGGGCCCATTTGCAGGGTCAGCGGGGCGTACAGCGTCCAGCCCGCAGCCGGTGCGCCGCCAGGCATGAAGAACGAGCTCACGATCATGAGTGCTGCTGGAATCATCAGCCAGAAGCTGAAGTTATTCATGCGGGCAAAAGCCATGTCAGACGCGCCGATTTGCAGCGGGATCATCCAGTTGGCGAAGCCCACAAAGGCCGGCATGATGGCGCCGAACACCATGATCAAACCGTGCATGGTGGTGAGCTGGTTGAACAACTCAGGATTGACCAATTGCAGGCCTGGCTGGAACAGTTCGGCGCGAATGATGAGCGCCAAAACACCGCCCACCATCAACATCGAGAAGGCAAACAGCAAATACAGCGTGCCAATGTCTTTGTGGTTGGTCGCGAACACCCAACGGCGCCATCCAGTGGGAGCGTGGTGATCGTGGTCGTCGTGGTGTGCATGACCGTGGTCATGGTGGTCTAAAACAGCGCTCATACGAACTTCCTTTTCACAATTCTTAAATCAATTTGCAAGCAACGGCCGAGGCGCGTCTTACTTGCGCAAGGCAGCGACATCCGAGGGCTGCACGAGCTGTCCGGTCTTGTTGGACCAGTGGTTTTTGGTAAAGCTGATCACCGCAGCGATGTCAGTGTTGCTCAGCGCTTTCCATGAAGGCATCGCGCCATTGTTCTGGCCATTGAGCAGAACCATGATCTGCTTGGACTTGTCAGCATCGAGCACCACCGCTGCACCGTCCAAAGGCTTCACAGCGCCGCCGCCTTTGCCGTTGGCTTGGTGGCAGGCCACGCAGTTTTGGGCATATACCTTTTCGCCGCGTTTGCTGATGTCGTCCAAAGTCCACACTTTGCTGGGGTCATCAGCCAAGGCGGCCATTTTCTTTTGCTCCGCAGCGACCCATTGTGTGTAATCCTCAGCCGACACCACTTTTACGTGAATGGGCATGTAGGAGTGTTCTTTTCCGCACAGCTGCGAGCATTGGCCGTAGAAGTCGCCGACCTTCTCCGCGCGGAACCAGGTGTCCCGCACAAAACCAGGAATAGCCGCTTGCTGGATACCAAAGGCGGGCACCATGAACGCATGGATCACGTCATTGGCCGTCGTGATCAGGCGAATTTTCTTGTCGACCGGAACCACCAGAGGGTGATCCACTTTAAGCAGGTAGTTGTCAACGTCCTGGCCCTTTTTGGGGCCGCCATTGTTGGACATTTCGCGCTGATCGGCATCAATGGTGGACAAAAAGCCGATGCCTTCGCCTTCGCCATTGAGGTAGTCGTAACCCCACTTCCACTGCATACCGGTGACCTTGATCGTCAGGTCAGCATTGGTCGTATCTTTCATGGCCACCACCGACTTGGTCGCGGGCAGCGCCATCAAGATCACGATGATGAAGGGGATCACCGTCCAGATGATTTCCACCGTCACGGACTCATGAAAAGTCGCGGGTTTGTGACCCACCGATTTGCGGTGTTTCCAGATGGAATAGAACATCACACTGAAAACGGCGACAAAAATGACAGCACACAGGATCAACATGAACCAGTGCAACCACTGCTGATCCCGCGCCACCGAGGTGACTGGGGGATACAAATTCAGTTGATTGACGGCAGGGCCGCCGGGCAAATCGTTGACGGCATGCGCCAAATTGATACCGGCGCTGGCGAACCACAAGGTGGCGGTGGCCAACATTGAAGCCAGATTTTTCCAAATGCTCTTCATCGTATTCACTTTCAATGCCTCAAAGTATGCAAACCCAGTAACAAAAGCCATCTCAACGTTAGCCAATGATTGTAGCCCAACGTTTTCGTCAGATTCACCCCCAAAGGCAGTGCCAAAAGACCCGACGCGCAGGCGTGGGCGGCTACTTGTGGCCGGCGCCGTTGTTATTTCGCAATGCGGTACGAAAGTCATCCAAAGACACGCTGGTTTGGGGTCGAACCGCGATTCGGGGCTGCGGCTTGAACGCATGCCCGTAAATAATTTCAAACTCCAACCGCAAACGCCCCGGTGTGCTGGGGTCTGCCAGGCGCTGCGTGATTTGCGCTTGCAAATCGGCATGCCAGCGTCGGCCGCGTAATCCAGCAAAACGCTGAGCGTGCAAATTACGCCCCAAGCCGCGCAACTCCGCCAACAAGCGGTCTGCCGATGAAAACGTCAGGGTAATCCGCTCCATGTCCATCACCGGTTCCGCAAATCCGGCTTCGACCAACATGTCGCCCCAGTCATGCATGTCTGTGAACTCGTGGGCCGGCGCGGGCCAGCCCCTTTGCCCGTACAACGTACGCAGCGTGCGCAGGGTGTCCGGCCCGAAACAGGAAAACATCAAAAATCCGTCGGCTTCGAGCATGCTGTGCCAGCGCGCGATCAGGGACTGCGGGTCGGCAGCCATGTGCAATGCCATGTTCGCCCACAGCATTTGAACGGGCTGCAGACCTGCATCAAAGCGCAAAGCGGGTTTTCGCCATCGGCGCACGTCCCACCATGGCGGCGACAAGGCGCGGCGAACGGCCGGTACTGCGTGGGTCGGCGTTTGGACTACAAAACACTCGGCCTGCGGGTAGCGTTTCGCCAGCTGCGCATGAATATCCAAACCACCCCGCAGCGGCTCCCAGTGCACCCAACGTTCGGGTTTTTTGACAATCCATTGGAGCCGCTCTTCCATGCGGCGGGCGACTTCTTCGTGCAGCCACGGGGAGGAAGTGCGCGAGGTGGAGCCCGCCAAAGTTTGCCAGCGCGCAGCAGCAATGGCGTCAAGGGTGGGCGGGCGCTGGGAGGGAAGTGGGGGCATAGAAAACTGCTGCGAGCGAGGCTGCACGCAGTGGCAGAGCGCAGTATATTGGCTGCATGCCGTGGCCCTGGCTTCACCAACTCTCCCTGCGCCTGCCCAGCCAGTGTGCGGTGTGCCACTCCTGGCCGAGTGCGCCAGTGTGCGAAGCCTGTGTGCAGGTGTTCGCGCAACCCTGCGCACGGTGCCGGCGTTGTGCCTTGCCCGTTCCTGCGGGCCAATCCTTGTGCGGGACTTGCGCCACGTCGAACACTGTTTTGGACGCTGCGCTGGCGGCGGTGCCCTATGCCTTCCCCTGGTCGAAACTGGTGTTGGAATTCAAGTTTGCGCAGCATCCAGGCTGGGCACGCAGCATGGCGATTTTGATGCGCAGCGCGCCCTGGGTGGAGCTTGCGCTGGATGATGCCGACCTGCTGCTGCCCATGCCGCTCTCGCGCGAACGCCTGCGGGTGCGCGGCTTCAACCAGGCTTTGCTGCTGGCGCAGGCATTGGCGCCCGCCAAGACGCAGGCGAACCTGCTGCTGCGTGTGCGCGAAACACCGCCTCAAAGCAGCCTTTCTAGGGCCGCACGCTTGGACAATGTGCGACACGCCTTTGCGATGGAACCCCTGTACCCCGTAGCCGTGGCGGGCAAGCGAGTCGTGCTGGTAGACGATGTGATGACCAGCGGCGCGTCTTTAACGGCGGCGGCGCAATGCCTGCGCCAAGCTGGCGCGGCACACATTACCGCGCTGGTCTTCGCACGGGCAGAACGCGGCGCTTGAGTCGCCACTGCCAGAATTGCAAGGCGGCGACAATCGACGCATGTTTCACATCGTTTTGGTTGAGCCGGAAATCCCACCCAACACCGGCAACGTCATTCGCCTCGCTGCCAACACCGGTTGCCGCTTGCATCTGGTGGAGCCGCTGGGCTTTTCCATGGAGGACAAGCACATGCGACGCGCGGGCTTGGATTACCACGAATACGCGGCGCTGCTGCGCCATGCGAGCTGGGAAGCATTTCTTGAATCGCAGAGGCCAGACCCGCAACGCATGTTCACGCTCACGACGCGGGGCACCCAAAGCCCGTACCAAGTCGCCTTTCAACCGGGCGATTGGCTGGTGTTTGGCTCAGAAACCAAGGGCATCTCCGACACCGTGCGCGCATCCTTCGGCCCGGGCCAGAGCCTGAAGCTGCCCATGCTGCCCGGTCAGCGCAGTTTGAACTTGTCCAACGCCGTCGCCGTCACGGTGTTCGAAGCCTGGCGGCAAAACGGCTTTGCCGCCGCTGCCTCGCCCGACCCTCAGGCGTAGAGCCGGGAAATCGATTCGGCGATACACACGGGCTTGGCCGTGCCTTCACGCTCGGTGGTCACTTCCCAGGTCAGTTGAAAGCCATGGTTCTCGATGGCCTCTGCTTTGAGCAAGGTCAGGCTGGCGCGAAGGCGGCTGCCGACTGGCACGGGACCCATAAAGCGCACCCGGTTCAGGCCGTAGTTCACACCCATGCGCACGTCGGCGATATGCAGTGCCGAATCAAAAAACTTCGGAATCAGCGACAGCGTCAGAAACCCGTGGGCAATCGGCGCCCCAAAAGGCCCCGCTTTGGCGCGCTCCACGTCCACGTGAATCCATTGGTGGTCGCCCGTGGCCTCTGCAAACTGGTTGACCGCTTCTTGGGTGACGGTGATCCAGTCGCTGGTGGCGACGGCCTGGCCTGCCATGGCGGCCAGTTCTTGCAAAGTGTTGATCGTTTTCATAAAGGGCTTGGGTGTTGGAAAAGGGGTATTGGGCGCTCAGACGGCTTGCGATAGCCATTGGCAAATCGATTGCCACTGTGCCAGGTCGCGCTCGGTCCGGCTGGTGTGCACATCAAACACCGACAGGCCACCGACCGCCAAATGCACATAGTTTTGCGTATCGCGCAGCGTGCCCACCAGCGGCAAGTCCAAGCCGCTCACGAAATGGCTGAACTGCTCAGCAGCCAACGTGCGTTCATCGACGCGCATGCCCACAATGCCCACGTCGAGCCGGTCTGCATGGCGGCTTTTGGCCAGCGTGTCCAAAAAATCGCGGGTGGCGTACATGTCAAAAATGCTGGCCTGCAGCGGAACCACGACTTTGTCCGCCATTTTGAGCACGTCTTTGAGCGCCCTGCCACTCAAGCCTGCTGGGGTGTCGAGCACCACATGACCGGCTTCTTTGGGCGGCTTGGCCAGATCGTCCGGGTCCACCTTCCATTCAGCGATGGGATGCGCATGGGCAGGACGCAGACTCAGCCACAGACTCGAGGATTTTTGCGGATCCGCGTCGCCCAAGCGCACGGCATGGCCTTGCGAAGCCAGGTAACCGGCAATGTTGGTGGACAAGGTGGATTTGCCTGCACCCCCTTTGGGGTTGATGACAACGATAAAGCTCATGGCGCGCTCCTGAATTCCAAGGGGGACATGGACTGCATTATGGAATGTCGCGGAGCTAAGACAAACCGTCCCACAGCAGTTTCACACCCGTGAGCAGCATCCCCGCGTACAAAAATCGGTAGAAAAGCAGCTCGCTGATGCGCCGCGCCAGGCGCACACCGATCCACACGCCCAAAGGCGCCAAGGGCAACAGCACCAGCGAAGTGCTCATATTGCGCAGGTCCAGCAAACCCAGCCAGGCATAGGGAATCCATTTGCACAGGTTCACCACGAAAAAGAAGAAGGCCATGGTGGCGGTAAATTTCACTGGGCTTAAGCGCAAGCCAATGACATAGGCGTTGATGGGCGGCCCGCCCGCGTGGGCAATGAAACTGGTAAATCCGGACGTGGTGGCCAGAATCGCTCCCAGCCATGGCGGGGGCGGCGCACTGCCCGCTTTGGGCGGGAACAGCAAGCGCTGGGCCAAGAACAAGAGGGTGAAACCGCCAACAATTGCCGCAACCGCATGGGCCTGCAATATTTTGAAAAGCAGCGCGCCGACTCCAATGCCCAGCACACCGAAGGGCAGTATCTGGCGCACCAGCGGCAGGTCAAAGTCTTTCCGGTAGGCGGCCATGCCCAGCACGTCCATCACAAACAAGACCGGCATCAAGATGGCTGCCGCCTCGGGCACCGTCACTGCCAAGGCCATCATGGGCACCGCCAGGGACCCAAACCCAGCCCCAAAACCGCTCTTGCTGATGCCCAGCAGCAGCACCGCAGGAACCGCCACGGCATAGAAAAACGGGTCGGTGATCAGGGGCCAGGCGTCGGTCATACAGGCAAAGCCCCATGGTAACCTTCCCACCATGTTCAACCCCTCCCAAGCCGACGTTCGCCGCTACTTTTGCGCCGTCTACGCCAAGTCGCGCGCCGGACAGGCTTTGGAAGCGCTCGAAACCATCGCCGCGCAGTGGATTGACGAGCATCCCGAATACCACGCCGATTTGCGGGACGCCGAGGCGGCCGTGGCTGCGGTGTACGGGGGCAGCGACGGGTACACCAACCCTTTTTTGCATTTGTCCATGCACCTGTCGATCAGTGAACAAAGCTCGATCGACCAGCCGCGTGGCATTCGACAGGCGGTGGAACTGCTCGCCCACAAGCGCAACTCGCTGCACAGCGCGCACCATGACGCCATGGAGTGCCTGGGAACCATGCTGTGGGAAAGCCAGCGCGCAGGGCGACCGCCCGATGGCAATGCCTATATCGCCTGCGTCCAGCGCCACGCCACCAAAGACGCATAAAAAAACCGCCCGAAGGCGGTTTTTTTATGAATGACTGGGACTCAGCGGAAACGGTTTTGCGGGACCGTTTTCAATTCGCCAGGCAGTCCGCCCACGTAATTGGCCAGAACCTTGAGCTCTGCATTAGAAAACTGCTTGGCGACACCGCCCATGATGGCGTTTCCGCGGCCCACTTGCGGGTTGCCTTCGGTTTTGTAGGCTTTCAAAGCAACGTACAGGTAGTCGCTGTACTGACCCGCCAGCTTGGGGTAGCTGGGGTCAATCGGCTTGCTCAGGCTCTCACCATGGCAGGAAGTGCAGGCGCCTTTGGCAACCAACTCCACCGCTTTGGCTGAGCCATCCGCCGCTTTTTCTAGAGGCTTGGCGTTGGCATCCACACCGCTTTCCGAATAGAAGGCTGCCAAGTCGGCCATGTCCTGGTCGCTCAAAGTCGTCGCAATCCCGCGCATAGAGGGGTGTTTGCGCTCACCTTTTTTGTAGGCATTAAGCGCCGAGATGATGTACTTTTCACCCTGACCTGAAATCTTGGGAACTTTGTAGATCTCAGGAAAACTGGCTTGGTAACCAGCAATGCCGTGGCAGCCGATGCACATGGCGTTTTTCTTGGATCCGGCAGCAGCATCACCCTTGATATCTTGGGCTTGGGCAGAGAAGACCGTCACAGAAGCGACAAGAACAGCAGTCAGGGAACGAAGCGATAGATTCATTTTGCGCAGACAATCGAAAGGGAATTGGTATAAATTGACTGCGCGAATTATATCGGCCAGTCTGACGTACTTCCCGCAGCCTCCTGTTGCCCAGCGGACAGTGCCCCTATGGCACCGCGCGCCGGGCTTTGGAGGAATCCACCTTGTCTTGTTCGATTGACTGATCCATGAAATTCAACGGTACCAAAAATTACATTGCCACCCAGGACCTGATGCTGTCGGTCAATGCCGCAGCCACCCTGCAGCGCCCCTTGTTGGTCAAAGGCGAGCCCGGAACGGGCAAAACCATGCTGGCCGAGGAAGTGGCTTCTGCGCTGAACC
The DNA here is from genome assembly GCA_947447985.1 of Comamonadaceae bacterium. Classification (GTDB taxonomy): domain Bacteria; phylum Pseudomonadota; class Gammaproteobacteria; order Burkholderiales; family Burkholderiaceae_C; genus Allorhodoferax. The sequence goes on along the minus strand of CANFLX010000003.1, from coordinate 18,596 downwards.
TGCCCCTGCTCCAGTGGCACATCAAGTCCACCACCAAGGCCCAGCAAGGCCTGTACGAATACGACGCCGTGAGCCGCTTGCGTGACTCGCAGCTCTCCGACATCGACGGCGGCGAGCGCGTCAAAGACATCCACAACTACATTGTCAAAGGCGTGCTGTGGCAAGCCTTTACCAGCGACACCCCGGTGGCCTTGCTGATTGACGAGATCGACAAGGCGGACATTGAGTTCCCGAATGACTTGCTGCGCGAAATCGACCGCATGGAGTTTTATTGCTACGAGACGCGCGAGCTGATCCGCGCCAAGCACCGCCCGCTGGTATTTATTACCTCGAACAACGAAAAAGAGCTGCCCGACGCGTTTTTGCGCCGCTGCTTTTTCCACTACATCAAGTTCCCCGACGCGCCCACCATGCAGAGCATTGTGGATGTGCATTTCCCCGGACTGAAAAAAGAGCTGCTCAGTGCCGCCATGAAAACCTTTTACGAGGTGCGCAACCTGCCCGGTCTGAAGAAAAAGCCTTCCACCAGCGAGCTGCTGGACTGGCTCAAGCTGCTGCTGGCCGAGGACATTCCGGTGTCGGCTTTGCAATCCAAAGACGAAAAAATGGCGGTGCCACCGCTGGTGGGCGCGCTGTTAAAGAACGAACAGGACGTCAGTCTGTTCGAAAAACTGATGTTCATGCAGCGCAACAACCGCTGATCTATGACCAAGCCCAAAAAACTCGACTTCTTCGCCGTCGGTCTGTCCGACGCACTCGGCTTTTTGGCAGGTTCGCTGGCCGGATACGGCCTGGGCAGGCTGTTGGGGCTGGACACCTTTGCCCCCGGCTACGGCGCATCCAGCATCGGCGCGATTTTGCTGGTCGGCTGGGGCGGTGGACTCGGATTGCAATTGGCACGGCGCTGGCAGCAAAGCCGATCGGATGACAAATAGGGCATTGTTATGGCATTTGTAGAACCCATCACCCTTTCGCAAAACGGCGTGCGCCTGCTGCCCCTGGCGCTGGAGCACGAAGAGGGCCTGCGCCAAGCTGCGGCCGACGGCGCGCTGTGGAATATCCGCGTGACGTCGGTGCCGGAGCCGCAAGACACCCGCAAGTACATCGAAGACGCTTTGGCCATGCGCGAGGCGGGCAACCGATTTGCCTTCTGCGTGATCGACGAAGCCAGTGGCCGCGTGCTGGGCAGCAGCAGCTACCACGACATCGTGCCTGCCGTCCAACGCCTCGAGATTGGCTACACCTGGTACGCCAAGAGTGTGCAGCGCAGCCATGTCAACACGACCTGCAAATTGCTGCTGATGACGCACGCTTTTGAAACCTTGGGCTGCCACGTGGTCGGCTGGCGCACGGACAACTTCAACTTTGCCTCGCAAGCAGCCATTGAACGCCTGGGCGCGCGCAAAGACGGCGTGCTGCGCGGCCACGCCCTGCGCCGCGACGGCACCATTCGCGATACCGTGATGTACAGCCTGCGCAGCGGCGAGTGGCCCGAAGTCAAAGCCCAGTTGCTGCACAGCCTGACCAAGCCCCGCTAAACACACACCACCATGCTGCTCGATTTTTTTTACACGCTGCGAAGCGCCAAACTGCCGGTCTCAGTCAAAGAGTTCCTCACGCTGCTCGAAGCCTTGCAAAAAGGCGTGGTGGGCCCCAATGCGGCTGAACCCGCGGACGGTGAAGAGGTGCAAGGCTACAAAGTGGACGACTTCTATTACCTGAGCCGCGCAGCGCTGGTCAAAGATGAGAAGCACTACGACAAGTTTGACCGCGCATTTGCGGCCTATTTCAAAGGTGTGGAGTTGATTGCCGACTTCACCAAAGAAGTGCCGCTGGAATGGCTGCGCAAAAACCTGGAGTTGCAACTCAGCCCAGAAGAACTGGCCAAGATCGAGAAAATGGGCTGGGACGAGCTCATGGAGACGCTGAAGAAGCGTTTTGAAGAACAAAAAGAGCGGCACGAAGGCGGTAGCAAGTGGATTGGCACGGGCGGTACCTCGCCATTTGGCGCATACGGACACAACCCGCAGGGCATCCGCATCGGGCAGGACAAGAGCCGCAACCGCAGCGCGGTCAAGGTGTGGGACCAGCGCGCTTACAAAGACTATGACGACACCCAGGAACTGGGCACACGCAACATCAAGGTGGCATTGCGCCGACTGCGCAAGTTTGCCCGCGAAGGCAACGAGCTCGAACTCGACCTCGACGACACCATCCGCAGCACAGCGGCGAACGCAGGCTACCTGGACATCAAAATGATTCCGGAGCGGCACAACAACGTCAAGGTGCTGCTGCTGATGGACGTGGGCGGCACCATGGATGACCACATTGCCCGGGTGGAAGAGCTTTTCAGCGCCACCAAGACCGAGTTCAAGCACCTGGAGTTTTATTACTTCCACAACTGCGTCTATGACTTCATGTGGAAGAACAACCGGCGCCGCTTTGCCGAAAAATTTGCGACCTGGGACATCATCCGCAAGTACAACAAAGACTACAAGCTCATCTTTGTCGGCGACGCCACCATGAGCCCGTATGAGATCTTGCAACCTGGCGGCAGCGTGGAATACAACAACGAAGAGCCCGGCGCCGATTGGTTGCAGCGCCTGACCAGCGCTTTCCCCAAATTCGCCTGGATCAACCCCGAACCCCAGGGCGTCTGGCAATACCGTCAAAGCATCAGCGTGATTCAGCAACTCATGCAACAACGCATGTACCCGCTCACCCTCAAAGGGCTGGAAGAGGCGATGCGGATGTTGACGAAGTAAGCAACAACTTCACGCAGAGCAATGTCATGGCGATTACTACGAATGGCCCATAACCAGCGCGCTGCGAAATTAACCATACCCAGGGCTGCCAGTTTCCAGGAACCCCGCTGGAGCGCGTACGGCGAAACCAGACAAGCCCCACCTGTATTGAACGCCAGAAATTGGGCATCAATATATTGCTGGCAACCTCCACCGTCGGCGAGAGCCATCAACCAAAAGATATGCTGAAATATTTAAATACTGCTGCATTCCGTATCGGGTTCTTCTTATTCGTTACGACTTCAACCCTTTGTCAAGCCAACAGCGAAAAAATCGCCGGAAATTTCGCTTTTACAGACACAATAAACGAATACCAAATCGGCATCTTTGTCGACAATAAAAACCATAAAGATTGCGGCCTATCAGTTTCATTTGGCGACGGAACATATGCAAGAGATATATTAAATCTCGAAGACGCAGAAATAGGACCAGTTCAATTCACATACAAGCATAGATTCCCAGATTCCAAAGGGTATCTTGTACAAGCGAAAGGGATTACCGTTCCAGGTGGTTTTTTTACGAGTGAATTACCAGCCTGCGAAATGATCTCAAGTTCTTCTTTTTGGGTGCCAATACAAAATGGTGAGGCCAAAGGAGCATTCGAATTTCTGATGGTGGCGAGGAATGAAAAAACCTTCTTGGCAAAGAACATCGATGGCTCCCTAAGTTTCCGCCCGTCCGATGGCTACAGAGGTAGACTCTGCCTCGCCCTTGCTCCTTACAGTTTTGTTTCAAGCAGGCAAGAAAAAATTGAAGACGATTGGTTAAGTATGTCCAAAGTACTTGCATCAGTTTTTCCCTCCGACAGTACGAAAGAAGCGTTGACTGAAGAGGCTAAAAGCGTTTTGAAAAAAATGGGATGGAATGGTTCTATCGAAACCTATTGCGGATTCAGCAGTGACATTATTGCAGTTCCTACGACATTTAAAAATAATCTGATCTCAAAATTAAATCTACAAAACGCGGTATCTTTGTTTAGTATTGATTTTCAGACGATTCAAATATCCTCACAAAAAATTGCCAATGAAGCGGCCGCGGCAAAAAAAGCCATTCAGCAAATCAATGACGAGTACATTGGTCAAGCAAATGCCGGTAACAAGGAGTGGATTGGCTCACTTTTCTTAGGGCTTGATAGAGAGACACCTCAAGGCGAGCTCAGATATTGCAGCGTCAATTACTCACAAGAGGAGTCAGGGCTTTTCTTGAGCTATCTTGATTTTGATATCGATGCTCTGGCTAAATCTGCCATGCTCCAAGATGTCAACGCTCATCTGCCGCGAGCTAGGCAGGAGTGGCGAAAACCAAAGAGAGCCAATGCAGAAAAAACATTTAAAGATTTAAACTCATTATATATTGCCATTAATTCTGATAGGAATTGCAATCTCATTGTAGATTATCCAGAAAATCTAGTGCAAATAAAAAATGCGCTCGTTCGGGATAACAAACACACGTCAGCCTATGGGAAATTAATACCTATCGTAGCAGTTAAAGATAGATATGCCGCGGGATTTGGATTTTCGAATAATCAAGATTATGTCTTTGCAAAAAACGCTGGATTGACTCCGGCTCAGATTTTAAAGCTAAAAAAATTCGGAGTTGGGACGCAACCTGAATACGAAAAAATAATCAATGATGTCTTGCAGTCAGGCTACTCTCGAAATTCAGAACCAACTACAGTATTTTTCTATTTGCAAGATTACGCAGATGCATCCAATAATAAAATATCTGTATTAAAGCAAAAAGCGCAGCGACTTGAGCGAGAGCGCTTGGCGCGAGAAGAGCAGCGACGGGAAGAGGAGAAACGACTTGAGGCGTTTGCGCAAGAATACCCTTACCAAGCAATATTCACTTGCGGCTTTAATAATGACCACATAAATATTCTCGCCTGCTTTTCCGGTGGCGGAAGTGGTGTAGATACTGAATTGGAGCTAAGAAATGGCTCGTCTTACCGTCTTTTAAAACCTTGGGAAATTGGCAGTTTGGGGCAAGATTCGTATCGTGTTGGATTTACGGTTCCATTGCGAAGCACCTTTGGAATCAAGGCGCAAAATTCAAGCGATAATTTAATATTGGGCCTGAAAATTATAAATACTAAAACCAACGCAACTGTTTTTGAAAAGTCGGTTGGTCATTACGGCGTTATACGTGTAACAAACTAGCATTTCTGGATCGCAACAATTGCACGACCCAAAGCCTCTGGACCGCATTTGGAACGCCCAATCACGCCAACTGCGCAAAGTCGAGGTGCTGACTTTAGAGTTGAAGTCGAACCGCCAGTGCTAGCGGAGTTGCCAAACAAGCAGGCCCAGCACCACGGCTCCAGCGATCCAGGCCCAGCCCGGCAATGTGAAACCCGTTGCAGGCGCACTGGCTTGCGCCGCCGGAACCGCAGGCGCGTCGGCCGGCGGATATTGCTTTTGCATTTCATCGTCAAAGCGCTTGAAAAAGTCTTCCGCCATCGATTTGGCCACGCCGTCGATCAAGCGTTGGCCTAGTTGCGCAATCTTGCCGCCGACCGAGGCCTGCACGCTGTAATTCAGTTCGGTGCCACCGTCCACCGGCGTGAGTTGCACCTTGGCGCTGCCTTTGCCAAACCCCGCCGGGCCGCCCTGGCCTTCAAAGCTCAGGGTGTAGCTTTGCGGGGGCAGCATATCGGCCAATGCAATCTTGCCGCTGAACTTGGCTGATACCGGACCAATTTTGATAGACACGCCCACCGTGAACTCGTTGTCTGCGCTGCGCTCGACCTTGTCGCATCCTGCGATGCATGTTTTGAGCACGTCGGGGTTGTTGAGCGCATCCCAGGCCTGCTGCTGGGTGATTGCGAGTAAGCGTTTGCCTTGCATTTCCATGATTTGCTCCTGAAAGATTCACATTGAAGAAGATTGTGCCTGAGCTTGCGTGCACGTCCATCGCCTAGCGCCGCATCACCTCGGCCAGGCTGGCAGCGAGTTGCTCCAGGCTACTGAGGTTGTGTACGGCCAGCATGGCATCGGCGGCACGGTGCAATTCAGCGGCACCCTGCGCTATGGGCGCGTATCCCTCAAAGCGCAACAAGGGGTTGAGCCACAGCACTCGGCGGCTGTGGCGCTTGAGCCAAAGCAGCTCCTTTGCCAGTTCGCCAGGCGCACCGGTGTCCAGGCCGTCGGTGATCACCAGCACCATGGAGCGTCGACCGACCAATCTGCGCGCGTGCTGCAGCCGCAGCTGGGCCAGAGAGGCACCCAGTTGGGTTCCGCCGGCAAAATCTTCGATCGCCATACTGGCATGCGCCAGCATGGCATCGGTGTCCGCCAGACCAAAAGAGGGGCTCAGGTCGGTGAGCTGGGTGCCGAAGGCAAATACATCACGACGGCTATGGCGCCGGGTCGCTGCATGCAAAAACGCCAGCAGCAGTCGCACATAGCGCTCCATCGAACCCGAAACGTCCACCAGTATCAACAGCGGCAGGGGCTGGCGTTTGCGTTGCAAGCGCGGCAAAACCATGGGCTCGCCGCCGGTGCGCACCCCTTGCCTGAGCACTCCGGCCCAGTGCAAAGCAGCGCCGCGTGTTCCCTGTTGCGCGCGCCTGGAGGCAAACGTCGGCAGGGGCATTCGGATGTCACGCGCCAAGCGCTCGACCAGGCGGTACTCGGTCGCCGAAAGCGCATTGAAATCCGCATGTTTAAGGCGATGCGCGTCACTGGCGGTCATGGCCGCGTCAAAGTCGACTTTCTGATCCTCTTGCTTGGGGCCCGCCTGCTTGGCAAAACCTTGTTGGGGCGACAAGGCCTCACGCACCCGCGGTCGGCGTTTGCTCGGTTCGGCCTTGCCTTCGGCGCTGGGCAGTAACTGTGACAGCAGCTTGTGGGCCATGTTGGGGTTGCGGAAAAAGGCGTCAAACAGCTCGCGGAACACCCATCGGTCTTGTTCGCGACTGACCAGCACTGCCTCGAGCGCGGCCTCCAGATCGTCTTTATCATCCAAGCCCACGCTAAGGGCTGCCTGTGCCGAAAGAGCGATGCGCGCGCTGTCCACCTGCACACCGGCACGGCGCAGGCTTCGGCCGAATGCCGTCAGGTTTTCGGCCAGTTTGCCGCTTCGGGAATCGCCCAGTTGCATGGCCGTTGTTACTCAGCTAGCCGGGCCGTCTACCTCGGGCGGCGCCAGCAAATCGGTGGCCAATGCATGCGTCAGGGCAGCCACGTCTTCGCGCTGCTTGAACAAGATGCCCGCCGTGTCTGCCATTACCTCAGGGTCCAGCGCCAAGGTGTCCAACGCAATCAACGCCTTGGCCCACTCCACGCTTTCGGCAATGCCCGGAGCCCGCTGGAAGGCACTGGCAAAAGGCTGACTGCGCAAGCGATCCACCACCAGGGCCACCTGCTCGCTCAGGTCTGCGCTGGCATTGGGCACCTGCGCGCGGATGATGGACAGCTCTCGCTCCCGATCAGGGTAGTCCAGCCAGTGGTAAAGGCAACGGCGCTTGACCGCATCGCTCAACTCGCGGGTGCGATTGCTCGTGAGTATGGTGACTGGCTTGAACTGCGCGCTCACCGTGCCGATCTCGGGCACGCTGACCTGGTATTCGCCCAGATACTCCAGTAAAAAGGCCTCAAAGGGCTCGTCGGCGCGGTCGACCTCATCGATCAAAAGCACTGCACCCGGCGCGCCCGTCTGCAAGGCTTTCAGCAAGGGACGCCGGATCAGGTAACGCTCCTGGTAGACCTCGCGTTCGACCCGCTGCGCCTCCAATTCGCCCCCCGTACCGCTTTGTGCGGCACGCATGTGCAGCAATTGCGCGGCGTAATTCCACTCGTACAAGGCTTCGCGCTGCTCTAGGCCGTCATAGCACTGCAGTCGTATGAGCGCCCGGCCCAGAGCCGCAGCCAAAGCCTTGGCCAATTCGGTCTTACCAACACCGGGCTCGCCCTCGAGCAGCAACGGACGCTCAAGCTTCAGCGCTAAAAAAACAGCCGTGGCCAATCGCCGCTCAGCAAAATACCCCGCTTGGCGCAAGGCATCCATCAGCGCATCGACAGTCGAAAAAGCAAGCATATTCATTCCAAAAAAAAGGCTCCGCGCCCACCGGCACAGAGCCTCTTGCTCGCACGGCAGGCGCCGTGCAAAACGCGGGACCTCAGCCCAGAAGCTTAGCGACGGCCCGCTGCGCTTGCACGCTGATCAGGTTGGCGCGGTAGGCACTGGTCGCGTGAATGTCGTGGTTGAGCTCAGAGGCATCAATTGCCACCGACGCTGCAGACGCCACGGTAAAGCTCTGGTTGAGCGCGGCCTCCAATCCATGGTGGCGGAACACGCACTGCCCGGCTCCCGTCACGGCCACGCGCACACCGGAATCTGTCTGTGCCACATAGACACCCACCAACGCAAAGCGCGAGGCCGGCTGCACAAACTTCATGTAGACCGAACGCTTAGGAATGGGAAAGCTGATCGCAGTGATGATTTCACCGTCATGCAAGGCAGTGCTGAACATGCCGGTAAAAAAATCATCTGCCGCAATCTGCCGCTGGTTGGTCCGCACCGTGGCGCCCAGGGCCAGCACGGCGCTGGGGTAGCAGGCCGACGGATCGTTATTGGCCACAGAGCCGCCCAGCGTGCCCATGGTGCGCACCTGGCGGTCGCCAATGTGGGCTGCCAGATCGGCCAGTCCGGGGATGGTGGATTTCACTTCGGCACTGCTGGCCACGTCCATGTGACGCGTCATAGCACCGATCACAATGGCATTTCCTTCACGGCAAATGCCCGCGAGTTCGGCAATGCCCGACAAGTCTGCAAGGTGGCCGGGTTGCGACAAGCGCAGTTTCATGGAGGCGAGCAGCGTTTGCCCGCCTGCGAGTACTTTGGCGCCCGCACCGGCCAATTTCGCAGCGTCGGCAGTGGAAGCGGGACGATCAAGGGTGAATGCATACATGGTGTTGTCTCCTTGGGACTTTAGGCTTTGGCCGCCTGAATGGCTTCCCACACGCGATGCGGGGACGCGGGCATGTCAAACTCTTTGACGCCCACGCCGTGCAGCGCATCCAGCACCGCATTGATGACGGCCGGAGGCGAGCCGATAGCACCCGCCTCGCCGCATCCTTTGGTCCCCAACGGGTTGTGGGTGCAAGGTGTGCAGATATTGCCGATCTTGAACTCTGGAAAATCGTCGGCGCGCGGCATGGTGTAGTCCATGAAGGAGCCGGTCAGCAACTGGCCGGTTTCGCGGTCGTAGATGCAGTTTTCCAACATCGCCTGGCCAATGCCCTGAACCAAGCCGCCATGCACCTGGCCTTCCACAATCATCGGATTAATGATGGTGCCAAAGTCATCCACCGCGGTGAACTTGTCCACGCGGGTGACGCCCGTCGCCGGATCAATTTCGACCTCGCAGATATAGGTTCCCGAAGGGAAAGTGAAGTTGGTGGGGTCGTAAAACGCGGTCTCGTTCAAACCGGGCTCCAACTTGTCCAGCGGATAGTTGTGAGGAACATAGGCCGTGAGCGCCACCTGACCAAAAGTTACCTTTTTGTCGGTCCCTTTGACGGTGAACTCGCCGTTGGCAAACTCCACATCGGCGTCGCTCGACTCCATCAAATGGGCTGCAATCTTTTTGGCTTTGGTCTCGATCTTGTCCAGCGCCTTCATGATGGCCGCACCACCCACGGAGATCGAGCGCGAACCGTAGGTGCCCATGCCAAAAGGCACGCGACCGGTGTCGCCATGAACAATATCAACCGCTTCCACGGCGATACCGAGTCGCGCAGCCACCACTTGGGCAAATGTGGTCTCATGGCCTTGGCCATGGCTGTGTGAGCCGGTAAACACCGTCACGCTGCCGGTGGGATGCACCCGCACCTCGCCGCACTCAAACAATCCGGCGCGCGCGCCCAATGCGCCCGCAATATTGCTGGGTGCCAGACCGCAAGCCTCGATGTAGCTGGAATAGCCGATACCCCGCAGCAGACCCTTGGCTGCGCTGGCCGCTTTGCGTGCCTCAAAGCCCGCGGTGTCGCCCAGCGCTTGTGCAGAGGTCAAGCATCCCAGATAGTCGCCCGCGTCGTATTGCAAGGCCACGGGGGTTTGATAAGGCCAGCTGCTGATGAAGTTGCGTTTGCGAATTTCATCTTGCGCCAGGCCCAGTTCCCAACCGCAGCGCGAAACCAGACGCTCCACCAGATAGGTGGCCTCAGGGCGACCTGCCCCTCGGTAAGCATCGACTGGCGCGGTGTTGGTGAACCAAGCATCGACCTCCACATAAATTTGTGGGCAGGTGTATTGACCTGCCAACAAGGTGGCGTACAGGATGGTCGGCACTGCGGTGGAGAAGGTTGACAGATAGGCACCCAAATTGGCATGGGTGTGTACCCGCATCGCCAGGAACTTGCCATCTTTGTCCATTGCCATTTCGGCATGGCTGACGTGGTCGCGGCCGTGGGCATCAGTCAAGAAAGATTCCGAACGCTCGCAGGTCCATTTGATGCTGCGGTTGATTTGTTTGGAAGCCCAGGTCAGCGCCACGTCCTCGGCATACAGGTAAATTTTGGAGCCAAAACCGCCGCCTACGTCAGGCGCAATCACGCGCACTTTGTGCTCAGGCAGACCCAGCACAAAGGCCGTCATCAACAGTCGTTCGACGTGCGGGTTTTGGTTGGAAACATACAGTACATATTCTTCCGTGGCACGGCTGTAGCTGCCAATCGCCGCGCGCGGCTCCATGGCATTGGGGACCAAGCGGTTGTTGATCAGGTCCAATTGGGTCACATGCGCAGCGTTAGCAAAGGTGGCGTCCACCTGTGCTTTGTCGCCCAAGGCCCAGTTGTAGCAATGGTTCTTGGGGGCAGCGTCATGCAATTGGGCGCCAGCGGCTGCGTCACGCACGTCCACCACCGCACTCAGAGGCTCATAGTCCACTACCACGGCTTCTGCGGCGTTTTTAGCCTGCTCGACAGTTTCAGCAATCACCATGGCCACCTGGTCACCCACGTGGCGCACTTTGCCCAAGGCCAGCACCGGGTGCGGGGGCTCGTTCATAGGCTTGCCGTCGGTGCCTGTGATCAGCCAACCACAGGGCAAGCCACCCATTTTTCCTTCCAGGTCGGTGCCCACAAAGATGTGGACCACGCCAGGCATGGCCTGGGCAGCGCTGATATCAATGTTTTTGATCAGCGCGTGCGCGTGGGGGCTGCGCACGAACACCGCATGGGTTTGCGCTTGCAGGTTGATGTCGTCGGTGTATTGACCGGCACCCGTGAGGAAGCGGTAGTCTTCCTTGCGGCGGACGGACTCGCCGATAAAGGGCAGTTTGGAAAAGTCTGAGGCACCCATGATGATTGCTCCTTAAGCGCCAGTCATGGCCGCCTGGCCCTGCTGTACGGATTTAACGATGTTTTGGTAACCAGTGCAGCGGCAGATATTGCCTTCCAGCAGCGCACGGATCTCGTGCGCGTCCGCTTTGGGGTGGTGGGCGCAAAGATCAATCGCGCTCAAAACCATGCCCGGGGTGCAGAAGCCGCATTGAAGGCCGTGGCACTCTTTAAACGCAGCCTGCATGGGGTGCATGGTGCCGTCAGGCTTGGCCAAGCCCTCAATCGTGGTGATCTCGCTGCCGTTGGCTTGGGCGGCCAAGACATTGCAAGACTTGATGGCGTGGCCGTCTTTGATCACCGTGCAGGCGCCGCACTGGGCAGTGTCACAGCCCACATGGGTGCCCGTGAGCTGCAGGTGCTCGCGCAATACTTGCACCAGCGTGGTATGGGGTGGCACATCGACCGCTTTGTCGTGGCCATTGACCTTCAAATGAACTTGCATGCAGATTCTCCGTTGGGGGTTGCGCTAGGATCAACAGAGACCTTAGCCGCCTTCACATCCCAAGAGCAAGCTGGGGGAAACCCTTGTCGGAATTGCGCAGGCTGCATACGGTGCGGTCATTGGTGACGCCTTCATTCGGCCTCCACTCAGGACCCGGCCTCTAAAATGCCCCACTCCTCGCCGTAGCACAATGGATAGTGCGCATGCCTCCTAAGCGTGAAATACAGGTTCGATTCCTGTCGGCGGGACCACCCGCATGGGGATGGTCACGGGCCCGTCGTTGACCAGTTCCACTTGCATGTCCGCTGCAAACACCCCCGTTTGCACCTCGCTGTGGCTGGCGCGGGCCTGCAGCACAAAGTAGTCGTACAGCGCCCTGCCTGCGTCCGGTGCCGCCGCGTTTTTGAAGCTGGGGCGGTTACCGCCTGAGGTGTCGGCCGCCAGGGTGAACTGGCTGACCAGCAGCAGGCCGCCGTGCTGCCCCGCTCCGTCCAGGTCTTGCACACAGCGGTTCATCTTGCCCTCGGCATCGCTGAATATGCGCAGCTTGAGGATCTTGGCCAAGAGCTTGTCCGCCTGCGCCTGTGTGTCGCCCTGCTCCGCGCAGACCAAGACCAACAATCCCGCACCAATGCGCGCAACCACCGCGCCGTCAATGGTGACGCTGGCGCGGCGCACCCGCTGAATCAGCGCCTGCATGGCGTTTCAGGCCAGGGTGACGCGCACAAACTTGCGCTTGCCCACCTGCAGCACATAGGTGCCCGCGTCCAGTTTGAGGCCTTTGTCGCTCACCACCGCACTGTCCACACGCACGCCGCCGCCGTCAATCAGGCGGTTGCCCGCACCGCTGGAGTCGGCCAGCCCGGCGGTTTTCAGCAAAGCGGCAATGCCCATGGGCGCGGCGCCCTCGCCCAGCGCGATCTGCATTTCATCAATCTGATCGGGAATGCCACCCTGGCTGCGGTTGATGAAGTCCTGCTCGGCTGCATCGGCAGCGGCGGCGCTGTGAAAGCGGGCCGTGATTTCTTTGGCCAGCGCCACTTTGGCGTCTTTGGGGTTGCGTCCGGCGGCCACTTCGGCCTGCAGCGCGGCAATTTCGGCCTCGCTTTTGAAACTCAAGAGCGTGTACCACTTCCACATCAGCACGTCGGAGATGCTCAGCACCTTGGCAAACATGGTGTTGGGCGCCTCGGATATGCCGATGTAATTGTTTTTACTCTTGGACATTTTTTCTACGCCGTCCAAGCCCTCGAGCAGCGGCATGGTCAGAATGCACTGGGGCTCCTGGCCATATTCGGCCTGCAGTTGGCGCCCGACCAAGAGGTTGAATTTCTGGTCGGTACCGCCCAACTCCAGGTCGCTGTGCAGTGCCACGCTGTCGTAGCCCTGCATCAGGGGGTACAAAAACTCATGCACGCTGATCGACTGGCCCGCCTTGAAGCGGTCGTGAAAGTCGTTTCGCTCCATCATCCGCGCCACCGTGTAACGGCTGGCGAGCTGAATCATGCCGCGCGCGCCCAGGGGGTCGCTCCACTCGCTGTTGTAACGAATCTCGGTCTTGGCGGGGTCCAGCACCAGGCTGGCCTGTTTGTAATAGGTCTCGGCGTTGGCCTTGATTTGCTCGGCAGTCAGCGGCGGGCGGGTGGTGTTGCGCCCGGAGGGGTCACCAATCATGCTGGTGAAGTCGCCAATCAAAAAAATGACGGTATGGCCGAGATCCTGCAACTGGCGCATCTTGTTGAGCACCACGGTGTGGCCCAGATGGATGTCAGGGGCGGTGGGGTCCAAGCCCAGCTTGATGCGAAGCGGCTTGCCGGTGGCCTGCGAACGTGCCAGCTTTTTGACCCACTCCTCTTGCGGAATCAGCTCATCGCAGCCGCGCAGGGATACCGCCAGCGCCTCGCGAACGCTGTCTGTCATGGGTTGGGGGGCTTGGCTGGCGTGGTTCATAAGGAAGGTGTAAAGCTAGAGGAGGCTGGCGCGTTTTCTAGGCGTAAATGGCGAAGCCCGATATACTGGGCGCTGAATTTCACGCGCGTTTCGGCTCAGGCAGACGATTTTAGTCGCCGCCGAAGCGCACCCCGGTGCGGTGGCCGCTTGGCCCCCCGCCCTGCGAGGAGCCCCAACATGAGTTTGAACCTGACCCTGGCGGTGGAAGCCGCACAGCGCATTGCTTTGGCAGTGCACCGTCACCCGCAGCGCGTGCTGGCCGGTGTGGCGGCGTTGCTGCTGGGCGGCGCGGGCGCCAGTTTCGCCGTGGCCAACCTGGGCCCGGACGTGGCCACGCTGCCCAAACGCACGGTGGTGGAAGCAGTGCAAGCCCTGCCTCTGGAGCCGCAATACGAGGCACTGGCCACGCAGGCCATGCGCCTGTACCGTACCGACCTGACCCGCAGCACCGACACTGCGGACACCCTGCTCAAGCGCCTGGGGGTGTCTGACGTCGCCGCAGCCGCATTTTTGCGCAGCGACCGTCTGGTGCAACAAACCTTGATGGGCCGTGCCGGACGCAGTGTGAGTGCGGAAGTGGACGAACGTGGCGGCCTGCTTGCCTTGAGCGCCCGTTGGAGCCCTGAAGATGACGGCAACTTCAAACGCCTGACCGTCGCCAAGTCCGCCCAGGGCTATGGCTCCCAACTTGAGACCCTGCCGCTGAGCGTGAGCTCGCGCATGGCCAGCGGCACCATTCAGTCTTCTTTGTTTGCGGCCACCGACGACGCGCGCATTCCCGACGCCATTGCAGTGCAAATGGCAGAAATCTTCTCGGGCGACATCGACTTTCACCGCGCACTGCGCAAGGGCGACCGCTTCTCGGTGGTCTACGAAACCCTGGAGGGCGACGGTGAACCGCTGCGCCCGGGCCGCGTTTTGAGCGCCGAGTTCGTGAACGCGGGCAAGACTTTCCAGGCCATGTGGTTCCAGGAGCCACTGGCCGGCAGCGCGACCGCGGCCACCCACAACCTGAGCAAGGGCGGCTACTACAACCTGGCGGGCGAAAGCCTGCGCCGTGCGTTCTTGACCTCGCCCATGGCGTTCTCGCGCGTGACCAGTGGTTTTTCGATGCGCTTTCATCCGATTTTGCAAACCTGGCGTGCCCATTTGGGTGTGGACTATGGGGCGACCACCGGCACGCCGGTGCGCACCGTAGGTGACGGCGTGGTGGAGTTTGCGGGTGTGCAAAACGGCTATGGCAACGTGGTGATGGTCAAGCATGACGGCAGCAACTCCACGCTGTATGCCCACCTCAGCAAAATCAATGTCCGCCCGGGACAGCGGGTGCAGCAAGGCGAAAACGTCGGCCTGGTGGGAGCCACTGGTTGGGCAACTGGCCCGCATTTGCATTTTGAGTTCCGGGTCAACGGCGTGCACAAAGACCCGCTGACGCTGGCCCGCAGCCATGCCGCCGTGCCTTTGGCGGCCGCCTACAAACCCTTGTTTGACCAATCGGCCCACATGGTGCGTGCCCAGCTCAGCGCTGCGGCCCAGATCCAAGCCGGCAACGTGCAGTAAGTGCCCGCGCAGGTGTCCGCGCCAGCGCTTTTCATCGGACTCATGTCCGGCACATCCACTGACGGTGTGGATGGTGTCCTCGCAGACCTGCGTAGCACCGACGGCCTAGCGCCCACCATCCTTGCCAGCGCCAGCCACAGCTTTGACCCCGCGCTGCGCAGCGAGCTTCTGGCCTTGAACACCCCCGGCGACAACGAGTTACACCGCAGCGCATTGGCTGCCAATGCGCTGGTGCGCTTCTATGCGGAGGTGGTCGGCGATCTGCTAAAAAAGGCGCGCGTCTCGGCCACGCAAGTGCGTGCCGTCGGAGCCCACGGGCAAACGGTACGCCACCGGCCCCAGGAATTTGATGCCACCGGCTACACGGTTCAGATCAACCAACCCGCCTTGCTCGCGGAGCTGTGCGGCATCAATGTGGTGGCCGACTTTCGCAGCCGCGATGTGGCAGCGGGCGGTCAAGGCGCACCGTTGGTGCCACCGTTTCACCGGGCCGTGTTCGGTGATGGCACGCAGAACCGCGCGGTGATGAACATTGGCGGCATTTCCAATGTCACGCTCCTGCCCGCACCCGCCGGCGGCTCAAGCGCAGCACTGATTGGTTTTGACTGCGGACCAGGCAACGCCTTGATGGATGCTTGGTGCCAACTGCACACAGGCGCCGCTTATGACGATCGTGGCCACTGGGCAGCACAGGGCCACGTGGACCCGCAACTGCTGGCGGCCTTGCAAGACGAGGCCTTTTTTGCCAAAGCGCCACCCAAAAGCACGGGGCGGGATTTGTTCAACCTGCCGTGGCTGCGCCAGCGCCTGCAGGGTTTTGAGGATATCGCGGCACAAGATGTGCAGGCCACGCTGACCGAACTCACCGCCTGGGGCTGCGCACAAGCGCTCAAGGGGGCCAAGCCCCAACCCGAGCGCGTGCTGGTCTGTGGTGGTGGCGCCCTGAATGACGATTTGATGCGACGCATGCAGTCGCAGTTGGGGGGCAAGCGCGTGTGCAGCACCGCAGAACTTGGCATTGATCCGATGCAGGTTGAGGCCTTGGCGTTCGCGTGGCTGGCACAGCAAACCATCTTGCGACAAACCGGCAGCGTAGCAAGCGTTACGGGCGCCAGAGGCGCCCGTATCTTAGGTGCCGTATACCCGGCTTGAGAGAAGCTTGATCTAGACCGAGAACGACGAGCCGCAACCGCAGGTGGTGGTTGCGTTGGGGTTCTTGATCACAAACTGCGCTCCCTGCAGGTCTTCTTTGTAATCAATTTCGGCGCCCACCAGGTACTGGTAACTCATCGCGTCAATCAACAGTGACACACCATTTTTCGTCATGGTGGTGTCGTCTTCATTGGTGATTTCATCAAAAGTGAAGCCATACTGAAAGCCCGAGCAGCCACCGCCCTGCACAAAAACACGCAGTTTCAGGTCGTTGTTGCCTTCTTCAGCAATCAAATCAGCCACTTTGGCCGCCGCGCTGTCGGTAAACAAAATGGGGGCGGGCATTTCCGTGGGCAGGGCTTCAGCAATAGCGCTCATACAGGTCGTTCCGAAAAAATTGAGAGATGGCGTAATAGTACAGTGAATCGCTCGGAATTACAGTGCATCCGGCATTACCGCTGTTGCCAGTGCGGGCATTGGTGCATCGCCCAGGATGGGGGTCAAACGCCCGGCTATCAGCGCGCCTTGGTGCATTTCAAGCGCCCCGTACTCGACGTCCCCTTCGATGCGGGCATTGGGTTGCAGTTCGAGCATCATGCGGGCCGACACCGGGCCCTTGATCGTTCCGTTGATGATGATGTGGTCCGCGCAGACCCCGCCGGTGATCACCGCCGATTCGGCAATCACCAAAATGCTGGGGTTGTTGTCGACCGGGCGGATATTGCCCGTGATAGAACATTCCACGCGCATGCCTTCGGCAAAGTAAATGTCTCCGACCACGCGCGCTCCCTGGGCGACCAGGCTTTTAAGGGGGGGCTGCTTTTTTTTATTGAACATACAAATCCTCCTGAGCGCTGAATGTTAACCCGCGGCCACGCCGTCACAGCTTGATGGTCTGGGTTGCGCGCAGCACATTGCCCTCAAACACTTTGGCCGACATGCCTTTGATGCTGACTTGCGCGGGCACCTCAAACACAGCTTCCAAGCGCCCGTATTGCTGCACATTGAGCGGCACACTGATGCCAGGCGCGGGGTTGCTCCAGGGCTTGCCTGCCAACGTTCCGGTGAAACTGATCTCCAGGCGCCCGGTGAGCGCCGGCGCATTTTTTTTGCTTTGAATGACCAGCACCTGCCAGCGAATCTTGCCATCGGCGACCGCTTCGGCCTGCATGCCACGAATCGCCACGGCTTCCGTGGCGGAAGCGGGAATCAGTTTCTCAAAGAACCCGAGGTCGTCGCGAAGTCGGCGGTTGTCGTCGTCGAGTTGCTTGACCTGTGCGGCCAATCGTTCGCTCGATGCTTTTTCGGCCGCTACCAAGGCGCCCGCCGTGTTGGCAATCGACTGGGCTTGGTTGCGCTGCTCAATAGCAGCGTCCATGTCGGTTTGAAGCGTTTTCACCTTCTCACGCAGCTGCAGCAACTCAGTCTGGGTGCCGTTTTCGAGGCCAGCGATGTCCCTGCCAAATTCGAAAGCCCACAGGCCGATCGCAGCGCAAAAGCCAAAGACCAAGGCCACGATGGCCCAGCGCACCGGCCAGGGCATGGCGCTGCGCACCGCCATGCGGGGCGCGCTGATGGTGAGGCGGCGGCGTAGTAGTCGAAATCGCACGGAAGGAACTCCCAATAAAAAAGCCGCCCAAACAATGCCCGGGCGGCTGATTTGCAATCCGCAGGGGGATTAACGCTTGGAGAACTGCTTGCGACGGCGAGCGCCGTGGAAGCCGACCTTCTTACGTTCCACTTCGCGCGCGTCACGCGTCACGAAGCCTGCTTGGCTCAGCATGGGCTTGAGCGAAGCGTCGTAGTCAATCAAAGCGCGGGTAATGCCGTGGCGTGTAGCACCGGCTTGGCCCGACTCGCCACCACCTGCCACGTTGACCATGATGTCGAAGGTTTCGGCATGGTTGGTCAAGAGCAGAGGTTGCTTGCAGATCATGATCGAGGTGGCACGACCGAAGAAGTTTTCAATGGCCTTGCCATTGACGACGATCTGGCCGGAGCCTTTTTTCAGGAAAACGCGGGCAACGCTGGATTTGCGGCGGCCGGTTCCGTTGTTCCAATCACCGATCATTTGCCTGCTCCTGCGATTTCCAGCACTTTGGGCTGTTGGGCGGTATGGGGATGCTCAGCACCGCCATAGACCTTGAGTTTTTTAATCATCGCGTAGCCCAGGGGGCCTTTTGGCAGCATGCCCTTGACGGCTTTTTCCAAAGCACGGCCGGGGAACTTGGCTTGCATATCGCGAAAGTTGATGGCGGAAATGCCACCGGGGTAGCCGGAGTGGCTGTAGTACACCTTGTCAATGGACTTGGCGCCCGTGACGCGCAGCTGGGCTGCGTTGAT
>CANFLX010000002.1 GCA_947447985.1 Comamonadaceae bacterium | reverse complement strand
TCAGGTCGCAGGCGTGTCCGCAGCAGGTGTCACTTTGCCCGGCGTAACGCGCGACAAACGCAAAGCGTTGCCCACCACCAGCAAGGAACTCGCCGCCATGCCCAGGCCTGCAGCCCAGGCAGGCAACAGGCCCGCCACGGCCAGCGGCACGCACACCGCGTTGTACAGCAGGGCCCAGGCCAGGTTTTGCCGCACCACGGCCATGGTGCGCCGCGCCAGCAGCACGGTGCGCGCCACGGGCAGCAGTTGCGCGCCCAACACCACAAAGTCCGACCGGGCCTGGGCCAGTGGAACGGCCTGGCCCAGCGCAAACGAGACCTGCGCTCCAGCCAACACCGGGGCGTCGTTCAAACCGTCACCCACCATGGCCACGCTGTGGCCTTGGGCCTGCAAGGCGCGCAGCGCCTGCAACTTGTCGTCGGGCGAACAGCCGCCACGCGCCTGGGTAATCCCCAGCGCCTGGGCCACCCGATGGACCGCGCGCTGGCTGTCGCCCGAGAGCACTTGCACCTTCAGGCCCGCCGCCTGGAGCGCGTCCACACAGGCCTGGGCGTCGCTGCGCAGCGCCTCGGAAAGCGAAAAAGTGGCAACCCAGCCCTTTGCGTCGCGCAGCAACACCTCGGTGTCGGCGTCGGCCGCAGCGGGCAAGCCGCAAAACGCGGCCGAGCCCAGGCGCAAGTCCTGCGCCGCCGGGGTCGCACGGTCTGCAGCACGGTCTGCCGCGCCACCGCCGGCGCCACGCCGCACCTGGCCACTCAGGCCCTGACCGGGCACTTCCACCACGCTGGCGCAGGCCCAAGCCGTGCCCTCGCCCTCCTGCGCACTCGCCTCGGTGAGCGCGCGCGAAGCCGGGTGCTGCGAGTGGCACGCCAGTGCACCCGCCCAGGCCAGCGCCTGCGCCCTTGACACACCTGTGCGGGTTTGCACGGCTTGCACCCACAGGCGGTCGCGGCTCAGGGTGCCGGTTTTGTCAAACACCACCGTGTCCACCTGCGCCAGCGCTTCCAGCGCCTGCAGGCGGCGCACCAATATTCCACCGCCCGCCAGGCGTCCGGCCGCCGCCAGCATGGCCGCGGGCGTGGCCAGCGACAGGGCGCAGGGGCAGGTCACGACCAGCACGGACACGGCCACCATCAGCGCGCGCTCCGGGTCGCGCTCCCACCACCACAGGGCGGCGCCCGCAGCGCTGAGCATCACGCCCAGCAAAAAGGGCTTGGCCAGCCGGTCGGCCAGCAGCGCCAACTGGGGCTTGGTGCTTGAAGCCGCGTCCATCAAAGCCACGATCTGCGCAAAGCGTGTGTCGCTTGCCACGCGCTGCACCCGCACCCACAGCGTGGCGCCCAGGTTGAAGCTTCCCGCCAGCACCTGTGCACCCACACCCCGGGCCAGGGGCCGCGACTCGCCGGTGAGCAGCGCCTCGTCCACGCTGCTGCTGCCCTGCTCCACCACGCCGTCGGCGGCAAAAGACTCGCCGCTTTGCACCCGCAGCAAGTCGCCCACCGCAAGGCGGCGCACCGCCACGCGCTCGAAACTGCCGTCGGCCAACTGGCGCTCGGCGCCTTCGGGCAAGCGGTTCATCACCGCTTCCAGCGCGCCTGCCGTGCGAGCGCGCAAGCGCAACTCCAGCCAGCGTCCGCTCAAGAGGAAAAACACAAACATGGTGAGCGAGTCAAAGTACACCTCGCGCCCAAAGATGCCTGCGGGCTCAAACGTGCCCGCCGTGCTGACCGCAAAAGTAACGGCAATGCCCAGCGCCACCGGCAAATCCATGCCCACGCGCCGCTGCACCACATCCATCCAGGCACTGCGAAAAAAGCCGCCACAAGAAAAGAACACCACCGGTAGCGTCAGCACCCACGACGCCCAGCGCAAGAGCGCCTCCATCTCGGTGCTCAGGTCGCCTGGGCGCGCCGTGTAGGCGGGGTAGGCGTACATCATCACCTGCATCATGCAAAGACCCGCCACCAGCCAGCGCCACAGGGCGGCGCGGTTTTCCCATTTGCGCTGGTCAGCGGCAAAAGCGTTGTTGGCCGGCAAGACCTGGTAACCGCTGCCAATAACAGCCTGCATCCAGCGCGAAGGCAGCACCGCACCCGCGCGCCATTGCACCGTGGCGCGCTGGCCGCTGGCGCTCACCGCTGCGGTCTGCACGCCAGGCACCTGGCGCAAGGCGTTCTCGACGGTGACCGAACAGGCCGCGCAGTGCATGCCCCCCACCACCACCTGCGACTCCCAGAGGCCCGTGCCGGCATCCAACAAGCGGCTAAAAGCGCCCCATTCCTGGGGATCATCGAGCAGTTGAAAGTGGGCAGCAGACGGCATGAAGGCAGCAAACAGACACGCCAGGTTCAGCGCGCGCGGGGGCAAGAAAAGGACCCCTGAGTGTGCCTGAGCGGCAAGAACGGCTCTTGACCCAGGTCAAAAGCGAAATTTTTTTCGCTGATAGCCTCCGTGCCATCAACACGAAAGGGCACTCTTTATGTACGCACGCATCCTGGTCGCCACCGATGGCTCCGAGCTCTCGCAAAAAGCCGTCGCCAGCGCCATTGATCTGGCCGCGGCCTGCAAGGCCGAACTGGTGGCCCTGCAAGTGGTATCGCCCTACCCCATCAGCTACTTTGAAGGTGGCATCGCCATCGACGGCGCCGAAATCCAACGCATTGAGGCCCTCTGGGCAGACGCCGCGCGGGCCAACGTCGACGCCATTGTGCAAACCGCGCTGGCCAAAGGCGTGAAGGCGCAGGGCATCACCAGCCGCTCGGATGTGGTGTCCAACGCCGTCATTGCCGCTGCCAAAAAACACGCCTGCGACTTGATCGTGATGGCATCTCACGGGCGTCGGGGCCTGTCGCGCCTGCTTTTGGGCAGCGAGACCCAGCAGGTGCTGACCCACGCCAGTACGGCCGTGCTGGTGGTGCGCTAGCGATTCAAATCGCAAGAGCGGTCAGGTCGGTCGCGTCGGGCTTGACCTCGGGATCCTGAAAGCGCGCGCGAATTTCCAACACTTCGGGCCAGGCGCCCAAAAAGGCGTCTACGCACTGGGGATCGAAATGGCCGCCGCGGCCGGCGCGCAAATGGTTCGCCGCGTCTTCGACAGGCCAGGCGCGCTTGTAGGGCCGCGCCGAACTCAGCGCGTCAAAGACATCGGCCACGGCGACGATGCGGCTAAATATCGGTATGTTTTCACCGACCAGACCTTGTGGGTAGCCGCTGCCGTCGAACTTTTCGTGGTGTCCGAGCGCAATCGCGGCACCGGCTTGGAGCAAGGGCGAGTTGCTGTCCTTGAGCAGCTCGTAGCCCAGCACCGCATGCCCGCGCATTACGGCAAGCTCCTCGGGGTCAAGTTTGCCCGGTTTAAGCAAAATTCGATCGGGAATGGCCACCTTGCCGATGTCGTGCATGGCGGCGGCGTCCAGCAGCAACTCCTGCTCCGCAAGCGAGAGTTGGAGTTCACGCGCAATCAAGCACGCATAGTGCGACATCCGCAAAATGTGCATGCCGGTGTCAGCGTCGCGGTGTTCGGCGGCTTTGGCCAGACACATTACCGTTTCGCGTTCACGCGCACGCACCTCTTGCGTGGCAATGCGCACGCCCTCGGCCAGCCAAGCCGCCTGGTTGGTGAGCTTGCGGGTGGCGTCGCTGAGTTTGAGCAGGTTCTTGACGCGGGCCAGGAACTCGACCGGGTCGACCGGTTTGGACAAGAAATCGTCCGCTCCAGACTCCAAAGCCCGGTAGCGCACCGCGCGCTCGCCGTTGGCGGTCACCATCAGCACCGGGACGGACTGCGCGCCGGGAATGCTTCGAAATTGGTGGATGAACTCCAGGCCATCCATTTCCGGCATCATGAAATCAACCACCAGCAGATCTACGGGCGTGTGGCGGGCAAACTCCAGCGCCAGCAGCGGATCGCTAAAGCTGTGGGCCTGGGCGGGCGCCAGCCGTTTGACCAGGGCAGAAAGCATCCGCAGGTTGATATCGGTATCGTCGACGATAAGCACTCGCTGGTTCACGGCGGCTGACTTTCAGGGTTTTTATTCAAGAAAAGAAATACATTGCCAAGCTGCAAGCATAACTTCTCGGGTACGCCCCTGGCGCGCGCTACACCGGCGACCGTTCCCGACCCGCCCAGACCCACAACAGCGCGCCGCCGAGCACCATGGGCACGCACAGCCACTGGCCCATGCTCATGCCCAGCGACAGCAGGCCTAGATGGGCATCGGGTTCGCGGAAAAACTCGGCGATAAAGCGAAAGACGCCGTAACCCAGCAAAAACACCGCCGCCACCCGCCCTTGTTGGGGCGCACGCGCCGCATACCACCACAGCAACACGAACAGCAGCAAGCCCTCCAGCAAGAACTGGTAGACCTGCGAAGGGTGGCGCGGCGCATCGCCCGCCCCACGAAACACCATGGCCCAGGGCAGGGCCGGGTCAGCCAGGCGGCCCCAGAGCTCGCCATTGATGAAGTTGCCCACCCGCCCGGCGGCCAAGCCCGTGGGTACGCAGGGCGCCACAAAGTCGGCTACCTGCCAAAAAGAACGCTTGCGGGAATAGGCAAACCAGGCCATTGCCGCAATCACGCCCAGCATGCCGCCATGGAAACTCATGCCGCCTTGCCAGACCGCCAAAATATCCAAGGGGTGTTGGGCGTAGTACAGCGGCTTGTAAAACAGGCAGTAGCCCAGGCGTCCGCCCAGCACAACGCCCATGACGCCCAAAAACAGCACATCTTCCACATCGGGGTAAACCCAGGGCGCTTGGCCCTGGCTGCTGGCAAAAGGCGCGTGGCGCAGTCGCCGGCTGCCTAGCCACAAAAACAGGCCGAATGCCGCGAGGTAGGTCAGGCCATACCAGTGCACGGCCAGCGGCCCGACTTGCAGGGCGACGGGGTCAATGTGGGGGTGGATCAGCATGGGCCTATTGTGCCCGCAAGGCAGCGTAGACTTCATAAATCCAGACTGGTGCCGATGTAGGTACCAAGGACTGGAACGCCACCACCCACCCGGGAGTGGCAAGCCTTGACGCTCGGGTTTCTGAAGGGGACACCACCATGAACACCACACTGGTTCTACTGACCTTTTTCTTCTTTGCCGCAGTGCTGGGTGCAGGAATTTTTTACTACCTGACGCTGCAAAACCTGGCCCATATTCGCCGCGAAGTCGACCGCCTGCAGATTCAGGCCCGGGCCGAGCGTGCCAGCAGCATGCTGCGCGCCGAGCGCTCACGCTGCCAGCAAGAACTCCAGGCACTGGAAACCGATCTGGGCGCCAATGAGCGCACTGCACTGTCCCCCCAGGAGCTGACCATGGTGGACAACCACCGAACGTCGGTCAAAGAGTGTGTGGACGCCTTAAAAAACGCGGGTGACTGGTTGGGCCTGCCCTTTGACCTGGAATGGATGGACATCTTGCAACGCCTGCCGCGCCTGCAGGCGCTGTACCGCGCCTCGCTGGATAATCCGGTGCCCGACTCCATCAGAGATGCCGCCGCACCTGTTTTGCTGACGGACAACGGCGCTTCAAGCAGCAAGTTCAATTAAAGGATGTACCGCATGCGAATTTGGATGCAAGCCGCAGGGGCCGCACTGCTCATGGTGGCCGCGAGCGCATACGCCGGCGCCTGGGAAGACGGGTATGCGGATTACCAGCGCAAAGACTACGCCGCCGCCGTGGCCAAGTGGCGCGGTGTGGCGCAATCGGGCAACCGCGAAGCCCAGTCTTTGTTGGGCATCATGTACGCCTTTGGCCAAGGCGTGCCCCAGGACTATCCGCAGGCCATCAAATGGCTGCGCATGGCCGCAGCCCAGGGCGAGCCCAAAGCCATGTTCAAACTCGGCAGCATGTACGCCAACGGCCAGGGTTTCACCCGCGACCACCAGCGCGCCGCTATGTGGTTTGTGATGGCGTCAGAAGGGGGCAACGCCAAGGCGGAAAAAGAGCTCGCCAAATCTGCCGCCGAGCTCAGCGACAGCCAACTGGCTGCGGCCAAACGCATGGCACAAACCTGTACCAAGCGCGAATTCCAGGGCTGCGAATAAGGCCGGATCGTTGGGCGGCACGCACAGCCACCACGGCAGTGCGCCGGTACCAGGCAGCAGCCTAGGACTTGCGACCCCTGGCCTCTCCTTGCGCTACCACCACCGGCTTGCGCTCACTGGCCTTCTTTGAACTTGACGGTGATGCTGATCCGGCGGTTGCGCGGGTCTTTGGGGTCGTTCGGGTTGAAGGGCGCGGTATCGGCCACGCCTTCAATTTGCACAAAACGGTCGGGTTTGATGCCGTTTTTCTCCAAGGTAGAGCGCGTGGTTTCAGCCCGGTCCGCCGACAGCGACCAGTTGTTTTTGCCCTCCTTGTTGGCAAATCCCACGCTGTCGGTGTGGCCGCGCACGCTGATCTTGTTGGGCATGGCCTCCAAGGACTTGGCAATTTCGCCCAACAGCGCCTGCGCCTTGGGTTGCAGCTTGGTCGTACCCAAGGGGAACATCGAAAAATCGGCCTTGTCGATCACCTCGATGCGCAAGCCTTCCTTGTCACGCACAAATTGCACCTGGTTTTTGACCTGGTCCAGGGCCGGGTTGGCCGCGAGCTGCTCTTTGACTTCTTTTTCAAGCTGGTCAAAGCTGGCGCTGTCCTTGGCCTGGCTGCCGCCCTGGCCCTCGGTCTGGTTTTGGTTTTTGGCGTCGTTTTCGCGCGCGTTTTCGCTGTTGGGCGAGGGGTCGTTTTCGGTGGGGCCGCCTTCGGAGCGCGGCGTCAGGCGTTCCATCGGGGCGGTTTGCTTGGCGGTGTAGGGAAATCCGTCCGGGTCAATGATGGAGCGCCCGCCCAAAATACCGTTGGAGCCCGCCAACGCGCCCATGGTGATCTGGCTTTGCGAGGCCGGTTTGAAGTAATCGGCCACGCTTTTGCGCTGCGAGTCGTTGGTGGCGCCCAAAATCCACATCAGCAAGAAGAAGGCCATCATGGCCGTCATCATGTCGGCCAGCGCAATTTTCCAAGCCCCTCCGTGGGCACCGCCGTGACCGGCGGCGATTTTCTTGACGATGATGGGCGCAAGCGCCTCCTCGGCTGGCGGCGCTTCGACGTCTTCTGCAGGCGCCTCGCCACCGGCGGCGGCAGCGGCGGCAGCCTCAGCGGCCAGCTTTTCTTCTTCGCTGGTAGGAGCAGCCTCCGTGGCCATGCTTATTTACCCCGCAAACCGTCAAACACTTCGGCGAAGCTGGGTTGGTTGTGGTGGCTGATGCACACGCGTGCGGCCTCCAAAATCAGGGGCATGGGGTGGCCGTGCATGGTGCCGATGATGATTTGCTTGACCACGCCGTACATGCAAGCCTCGTCCTCAATGATCTGCGCCAGGCGCTTGGCAAAGGGCTCGAAAAAGCCATAGGCCAAGAACACACCAATAAAAGTACCCACCAGGGCCGCACCCACCAGCCCCCCCAGAATGGCGGGCGGTTGGTCAATCGCGTCCATGGTTTTCACCACGCCCATCACGCACGAAACGATACCCAGCGCAGGCAAGGCGCCCGCCAAAGTACCGATGGCGTCGGACGCCTTGAGTTCGTCGTGGTGGTGGGTTTTGATGGCGCTGTCCATCACCTCTTCCACTGCCATGGGGCTGAGCGTGCCCTGCGACACCACCATCAGACGCACGGTGTCGGTAATCAGGTGCAACAAAGCATGGTCGGCCAGCAGCTTGGGGTATTCGCTGAAGATGGCGCTGGACTCGGGGGTTTCGATATGGGCTTCCAGGGCCACGGCGCCTTCGGCCTTGAGCGTCTTCATGACCTTGGAGACGCAAAAAATCGTGTTGAGGTAGTCGTCCTTGTGGTACTTGGAGCCCTTGAAGCAGCGCCCGATGCCCGACATAACGGCCTTGACCACGTCCGGGCTGTTGCCGATCAGCATGCCGCCGATGGCGGAACCCAAAATACACCAGCCCTCAATGGGAGCCGCGTGGACGAAGGGCGCCAAATTACCGCCGCCCACCAAGAAGCTGCCGAACACGCAGACATTCAAAAACACGATTCCGATGATGCCAAACATAGTCGTTCCCAAAAAAGGACAGTGGACGATCCGCCGTCGGATCCGTCCACCTGGTAAACACCGGCCCTGCGGGACGGTGCATCAATAAATTATTCCGGTGCCGCCCCCGAGGCGTACACCGCTGGCCCCGTGCGCCTAGTGGTACTTGGCGCTTGCCTGGCTGGGCAAGAGCGCTGGCACTTCTTGCCACGCGCTGCGGATTTCTGTCATCAGCCCGTGAATTTCCTTCAAAGCGGCCATGTCGTTATGGGCATTGGCGAAAATCAGACGGCGGGTGACGTAGTTGTAGAGGTCATTCAAGTTTTGTGCCAACTCGCCGCCTTTGGCGAAGTCGAGCGAACCCTGCAAGCCCACGACGATACGGCTGGCGCGCGCAATGCACTTGCACTTTTCTTGGATCGCACCATGGGCCAGGTGGCCTTGTGCGGCGATCAGGGTGTCCACCAGGCCGTCAAACAGCATCTGGATCAGGGCCACGTTATTGGCCACCGAGGCTTGGGAGGCCAAATTGTCGGAGCCATAAGATTCCATGGCTTTGAACTGAAGTCGCATGTCGGTTTCTCCTACTGGGTTTGCGTACCCACTAGGTATCGACGCCCCCGGGAAAAACTTGAGGGCTTGCGCCCCGTGCGCGCTAAGCATCGCGGCGCGCCCGCACGGAGGCCGATTTTTCGGCCACTTCGATCTTCAGACTCAGGCGCAACTTTTTGACGATCGCGGTAAGCAACTGGCTGATGCGCGACTCGGTCACACCCAAAATTTCGCCGATTTCCTTGAGATTAAGTTCTTCGACGTAATACAAGGACATGAGCAACTGGTCGCGCTCGGGCAGTTCTGCAATGGCCTCGGTCACCGCACCCATGAATTGCTGGTGTTCCACGATGGCGTCGGGCTGGCGCGCGCGCTCGTCGGCAATACCCAGTACCTCGTCGGTCATCACTTCCATGGACAAGGTCTCAAAGCGCTTGGCGTTGCCCCGGCGCTTTTGGAACAGGTCCAGGTCGTCTCCCATGTGGTCGGCGAGTTCGGCCTGCGTGGGCGCGCGCCCGAGTTCGCTGGCCAGGGCGTTGGTCGCCTGGTTTTCAGATTTGTTAAAGGCCACGGCCGAGCGCGGCAAATACGAGAGCTGGCGCACCTCGTCCAGAATGGCACCACGCACCCGGCTTAAGGCAAAGCTCTCGAACTCGATGCCCTTGGTCGGGTTGTAGGCCCGCGCAGCTTCCAGGAGGCCAATCATGCCGACCTGGATCAGTTCGTCGAGCTCCATAAAGGGAGGAATGCGTACCTTGAGGTGCAAGGCCACCCGTTTGACCAGGCCCAGGTGCGCCAACACCAGCGCTTCGCTGTTGTCGTGCGCGTCCTCGTACAGGCGGGTGGAAACGGCCATGGGAAATCAGGCCTGGTAGCGCACCAGGCGTTCGACAAAAAACTGCATGCCGCCTGAAAAATTGGCAATCGGCGCCATCTGTGTGACCGATTTGGCCAGGCGTTTGAAGTCGCGCGCGCTGTTGCTGCGCGGGGCAAACTCCATGACCGGCTCGTATTTCTTGTGCGCCGCCAAAATCTGGTCGTCGTTTTCGATCGAACCCAGGTAGTGGGTGGTGAAGTTCAAAAACTGCGCGCACACCTGGTTGATGCGGCGAAACAGGTTTTGGCCATCGGCCTGGCTGTTGACCGCATTGGGAATGACGTAAATCTCGTTCAAGTCGTAGTCCTGGATCAAGACCTTGATGGTGCCGTAGGCGTCCGCAATCGAGGAAGGGTCGTCGCGCACCACGATAAACCGCCGTTGGCAGGCGCCCATAAAGGCCAGCACCGACGGTGAAATACCGGCGGCCATGTCCACAATCAGGTAGTCAATATCGTCTTCCAGAGCGCTAAAAGCCTGCACGATGCGCGAGGCTTGCACCCGCGTAAGGGCCGCGAGCTCTTTCACGCCCGAGGCGCCGGGCACCAGCATGACGCCGTGGCGCGAGGTGACGGTGATCTCTTGCAGCGTCTTTTGGCCACTCATGAAGTGGCTCAGGTTGAAGGGGCAAGCGCAGCCCAGGGCGATTTGCGAATTGGCCAGACCGAGGTCGGCGTCAAACAGCATCACGCGGTGGCCCATCATGCTCAGGGAAATGGCCAGATTCACGGCCACGGTGGTTTTGCCCACACCGCCCTTGCCACTGGCGATGCCAATGACTTCTGTACGAACTGACTTTTGCATTGTGTTTTTCTAGTTTCTCAATTGAACGGCCCACGCAAACCACGGGGGCTTGCGGGCGCAGAAAGTCGTGGTGTCGGTGGCTGCAGCTTAAGGGGCATGGGTTTTGCCACTTGAATGGGGGCAATCGACTCGGGTACTCGGGACAGCTGGGCCACCGCCATCTCAACCAAAGCACTGGTGCTCAGATCCCGCTTGAGCGCCTGGACTGAGGGCCCATCGCTCGCTGCAGAAAGCGATAAAAAATTATCGCAGAGAAATTCGACCAGAGGCCAGGGCTGGACCGACTCGTCCAATTTACTCACCATCAGGCTGTTCCAGCGGATCCCCGAGCTGCGCAACACGCGGCGCAAGGTGGCAGACGATGCGTCAGCCGACACCACAGCGTGGGTTTCGCAAGCGGGACAGGCGGTCTGCACTTCGGTAATGCGCTCAGCCATTTGGCTGCCGGAACTGTCAATCAGCACCATGGTGCGGGCGCTCAGACGGTTGAGCACCGCCAACAGCGCTGCCGGGGTATCGGCGCGAAAGCACTCGACGCCCGACTGTTCGGCCAGGGTTTGGGTGTGGGCCCAGGCGCCTGTGCGCTCGTCCCGGTAACTGATCACCGCCACTTTGTCCGCCCCCAGTTGGGCGGCGGCCTGGCTGGCCAGGCGCATGACCATCATGGTTTTACCCGACCCTGAAGGGCCCGCAATCAGGTGCACGCCGGTTTGCGGCAGGGCCAGGCTAGGGCGCCGGGCAATGTCTTCGAGCTGGCTGCGCACGGCGCTGAGCGCCTCGTGCTCGCTGCGCATGTCCTTGACGGTATCGAGCAGCAAGGTGCGCAGCCCGGTGGGCATGCCGGCCTGGGTGAACGAGGTCATCAGGTCCTCGACTTCGGCAGACAGATTCAGGCTGGCTTGCCAGCCGGTGGTTTTCTGGCTCAGGCTGATTTCGCGGCGCAGGCTGGCGAGCTCATCGCGGATCAGGTCCATGATTTCACGGCTGCGCAGGTAGTCGCGCTCGTCGTCGACCTTGGCAAGCGCCGGCTCTTGGCGCGCGCTGGTCTGCAGTTCCTTGCCGGGCGCCTGGGCTTGCGCCAGGTGCTGCGAAAACGCCACACCGGCCGCACCGGCCACAGGCGACGGGGCGGTTTGGAGCGCAGGCGCGACCGTGGAGTCCAGGCTTTGCTCGTCGATGTCCAGGGCCACCACGAGCTCGGTCTGGCCGCCCACGGTGTGGTTGGAGATCACCAGCACATTGCGGCCGTACAGCGCCATGGCGCGCTCGGTGGCGCTCTTGGTGTCGTTGGCGAGGATGCGTTTGAGTTCCATGGCAGTCTTCGGTTGGAATAGAGGGGATGGGGCTCAGGGCGGCCAGGGCTTGGGGCCCTAGCGGCGAACCTCGTTGGTTTTGGTTTCGGCGTGCACGGTGTGAATTACCTTGACCGACTGGTCGTCCGGGATTTCGCCATAAGACAAGATCACGAGTTCGCTCACACGGTGGCGCACCGACTTGGACAACCAGGGGCGAATGGCCGGCGACACCACCAGCACCGCGCTGTGGCCCAGGTCTTCTACTGCCTTGGCGCCATCGCGCAAGGCGCTGAACAGGCGCTCGGCCAGGCCGGGTTCAATCACCATGTTTTGCCCTTGGCCTTGCTGTTGCAGCACATTGTGCAGCAATTGCTCGAGACCCGGGTCGAGGGTCATGACCGACAGGGTTTCCTTGTCGTCGACCAAGCCCTGGACGATCATGCGGCCCAGGCGCGGGCGAACCAGTGAGGTGAGTTGTTCGGGGTCTTGGGTGCGGGCGCTGACTTCGGACAGGGTCTCGACGATGGTGCGCATGTCGCGGATCGAGACGCCGTCGCCCAGCAGGCTTTGCAAGGTGCGGGTCAGCACGCCCAGGGAGAGCTTGGCGGGCACCAGGTCTTCCACCAGCTTGGGCGACTTGGCGGTCAGTTTGTCGAGCAACTGCTGTACTTCGTCGTGGCTGAGCAAGTCTGAGGCGTTGTCGCGCAGCACTTTATTGAGGTGGGTGGCCACGGCGGTCGCAGCATCGACCACGGTGTAGCCCAGGGCGCGGGCATGGTCGCGCTGCGAGGGTTCAATCCACACGGCTTCCAAGCCAAAGGCAGGTTCTTGCGTGGGTGTGCCTTCGAGCGGGCCGTAGACCTGGCCGGGGTTGATGGCCATTTCGCGGCCCACTTTGACCTTGCCCCGGCCGCGGATCACGCCTTTGAGCACGATGTGGTAGCTGTCGGGGTCAATGCTCAGCGCGTCGCGGATGCGTACCGGCTGGATCAAAAAGCCCAGTTCGGCCGAGAGTTTCTTGCGCACGCCCTTGACGCGCGTCATGAGCTGGCCGCCGGTCTCGGCGTTGACCAGGGGAATCAGGCCGTAGCCAATTTCCAGGCCCACCAGGTCGACCTGGTCCAGGTCTTCCCAGTCGAGCTCTTTGGGTTGTTCGGGCATGGCCGCAGCGGCTGCGGCCAGTTGCTCGGGTGAATCACCCGCAGCCGCCGAGCGGCGCAGCACCATAAAGCCCAGGCCGGCCGCGCCAGCCGACAAAACGATGAACACCAAGTGCGGCATGCCGGGCACCAGGCCCAAAATGGCCATGATGGACGAGGTCACAAACAGCGCCGTGGGGTTGCCCAACTGCGTGCCGGCCTGCTCGGCCATGGATTCGGTGGTGGTGACACGCGTCACCACAATCGCGGTAGCCAGCGACAAGAGCAAGGACGGGATTTGCGCAACCAGGCCGTCGCCAATCGTCAGCAGCGAATAAATACGGCCAGCGTCGCTCAGGGACAAACCGTGCTGGCCAATGCCAATGGCCAGGCCGCCGACCAGGTTGATGATCAGAATCATCAGGCCGGCAATGGCGTCACCGCTGACGAATTTGGAGGCACCGTCCATGGAGCCGAAGAAGTCCGACTCTTGCGCCAGCTCGGCACGCCGGGTTTTGGCGGTCTCCTGGTCGATGACGCCGGCATTGAGATCGGCGTCGATGGCCATTTGCTTGCCGGGCATGGCGTCCAGGGTAAAGCGGGCGTTGACCTCGGAGACGCGGCCTGCGCCCTTGGTCACCACAAAGAAGTTCACGATCATCAGGATCGCGAAGATAATGAAACCCACCACGTAGTTGCCGCCGATGACGAACTCGCCAAAGGCCGCCACCACCTTGCCAGCCGCCTCGTGGCCTTCGTGACCATTGACCAGAATCACGCGGGTGGACGCCACATTGAGCGCCAGGCGCAGCATGGTGGCAAACAGCAGCACCGAGGGAAAGGCAGAAAACTCCAGCGGCTTGCGGATCTTGATGGCGATCATGATGATCAACACGCTCGACGCAATATTGAAGGTGAACAACACGTCCAGCAGCATCGGGTGCAGCGGAATCACCAGCATGCCCATGATCAACAGGACCAGCGCCGGAATGCTCAGGTCGTTGAAGTTGAACTTCGACAGGTTTTGTCGAATGTTCGACAGGGTCATCGTGCTCATGGACGGATATTCATGAAAATCAGGACCTTAGGTCGGGATAGGGTGGAAATGCGCTTGCATAGAGGCCCTGAATGCAAACTCCATGCCACTCTTTTCCGACAGAACGCCCGGGCCCTTCAGGACGCCGGGGTGGCAAGTTTTGTCCTGTCACGGTTCTTGCATCATTGCTGGCATTCGCCACCTTGTGTGGCCTTCACCAGAGCGATGTTTTCATGGAACCGAACCTCAGTTTTTTAGCCAACCGTGCCATTTCCGCCCCGGCAACAGAGGCGCCAGCGACCACGGCCCCGGCGCATGCGCCCGCAGGCCACAGTGACTTCGCCGAGGTGCTCAACGGGCAAGCCCTCAAGGCCCAGCGGCAACACCTTGCCGCCCAGGACAGGCCTGGCCAGGGACTGCAAGTCGTGCCCCTGGGCAGCAAACTCAACGTCATTACCAGCGACGCCCCGCTGCCCGACCTGGACAGTCTGGCGCAATTCGCCCGCATGCAAGGCCTGGACGAAGGGGCGGTGCAAGCGCTGTTTGGTACGCCCGCCACCGTGAAAATCGCCACCCAAGACCTGTCCACGGTGCTGGCAACCGTGGGCGCAGACAGCGCCGCGGGAAACCTCGGGGCCGGCCTGGCGACACCGCCAACGCTGGAGGATGCCCAGGCCGAAACCAGCGCGCAAGCGCTGCCAGACCCCAGCAGCGCCGACGCCCTGCTGGCCCTGGGCAACGGGGCTTTTATAGTCGCGCCTCCTCCAACACTTGCCCCCTCGGCCACCGCCCATTTGGTGGTGCCAGCGGTGCTGGCGACCCAGGAAATCAGCATTGGGCTGGGCGTGGCCCCGCGTGCTGCCGTCGCCATCACGCCGGAGCCCAACGCAGCGCCAGCGCTGGCGCTCTCCACGACAGCAGCGCAAACCACGCTGATGCCCATGGCCGTGCAAGCCTGGATCGGCAGCGCACCGGTGGCGCCGCTTGACGCCAGCACGCCGACGGCGCCGCTTGACGCCAGCACGCCGACGGCGCCCTTGGCACCCCAAGACGCGCTGCGCCTGACACTGGCCATGCCCGCGCCCGAGATCACTAAACGCCTGGCGCAGATGTCAGGCACGGGCAAAGAGACGACCTGGGCCGCACTGCTGGCCTCGGGCCCTCAGGCCCAAGACCTGCACGGCCCCATCGAGACCGTGACTTTGGAGTTGCCCGCGGGCTTCGACCCCGACGTGCTGGCCCGCACCACCGACGCCAACACCCCCCAACCCAGCGACCTGGCCACGCAAGCCGGCGCGGCGGGGCCGCTGTCTGCGGCGACCGCCTCCCACGGTGCGGCGGGCGGCAACAGCGCCGACACCGCGCAGGCCCAGGCCGACCAGCGCGCCCAGCAGTTCCAGCAACTGGCCGACAAGATGGGACAGGCCGCAGCCCAACGCCTGATGGCGCAGATCGAGCGCGGCCAATGGAAAATGCAGATGCGCATGCAGCCTGCGACGCTGGGCAGCATCAACGTGGAACTCGATATGCATGCCGGCCGCCTGGACGCCTTGTTTAGCACCGACAATGCCGTTACGCGCGAGCTGATGGCCCAAGGCAGCAACAAGCTGCGCGACACCCTCACCCAGGCTGGCATGACAGTTGCTTCGGTAAGCGTTAACGGAGAGCAAAGTCGCCAATCCGGCGGAAACTCGACACCGGGCAAAGGCCGCAGCCTTCCTTCGGGAGGGCGTCCAGCCAGCAGCCTGGCCGGCGCAGCGGTCACCGCACCCCAGGGTGTACAGACCGCCGCCGACGAGGGATTGAATGTGCTGGCCTGAGCCCAAAGCCCATGCAACTATTTGAAATGAACCACGAAATAAAGGTGCCCCATGTCTGATGCAGCAGCAGCCCCCGCGGAAGAGGAAGCGAAGCCGAAAAAGCCCATTGTCAAGATCATTCTTGCCGTGGTTGCACTGGTAGTTCTGATCGCCGGCACGATGGTGGGAACCTTGTTTATCACCGGCTTTTTCAACAAGCCTGCACCTACGGCCGACCAGATGATGGCTGAGGGTGCGGACGGCGGCCATGGCGCGCCCGCAGCCGAAGGGCACGGCGCACCTGCTGCCGACGGCCATGGCGAGAAAAAAGCCGAAGGCGGTCACGGCGCTCCCGCCGCTGGCGGCCACGGCGAGAAAAAGGCCGAAGGCGGCAAAGACGCCGGCGGACCACCCAAGCTCAATAAAAAATCGCCTGACAGCCCACGCTTTGAATACACCTACAGCCAGCTCGAGCGCGAGTTTTTGGTGAATCTGGCGGGTTCGCGCAAGGTGATGTCGGTGCAAATTGCCGTCATGACGCGGTACGACGAGCGGGTGGTCGAAAACATCAAGAAGCACGAATTCGCACTGCGCTCGGTCGTCATGGACGCCATGCGCATGACGACCGAGCCCGATCTGGCCAAGCCCGATTTCCGCAAAGATTTGGCTATCAAGATCCGCGACGCGATGAACACCTTGCTCGAAAAATACGAAGACTTTGGTGGCATTGAAGAGATCTACTTCACCTCCTTCATCGTCCAGTAAGCTGGCCTGACTCGGTACACGTACATCCTTATGGCAGATAACCTTCTTTCAGCCGACGAGCTCTCGGCCCTGGCTGAAGGCGTGAGCGACGGCTCCATCGCGGTCGACACTGGCTTTAACACCGCCGCGCGCGTGCGCAAGCACGACATTGCCAGCGAAGACAGCAGCCTGGGCGTCAACGTCACGTCGATTGACATGATCAACGAGCGCTTCATCCGCCTTTTTCGCCCGGGCTTGCTCGAAGTACTGCGCAGCAGCCCGCGCGTCAACCCGCTCAAGGTACAGATCGTCAAGTTTGGCGATTACATCAAAGAGCTGCGCGCGCCCTTGTCGGTCAACGTCATCCGCATGAACCCGCTGCGCGGCTATTCCATGGTGGTGATTGACCCGACCATCGTGTTTAGCTCGCTGGACAGCTTTTTTGGTGGCTTTGGCCAGGGCGCGGTAGGGCAGCTATCGTCCGGACGCATGTTCACGCCCATGGAGACGCGCATCATCAACATGATTTTGGACGTGACGTTCCGCAATCTGCGCGAGGCCTGGGCCCCGGTCATGCCGCTGGAGTTTGAGTTTGTCAGCTCCGAGATCAACCCCCAGTTCGCCCAGATTGCCGATGAAAACGACCTGGTCATCCTGAGCCGCTTCGAAACGGAAACCGCGACCCAAAACCTGGGTTTCATCGACGTGATCCACCCCTATGCATCGCTCAAACCGGTGCGCGAACTGCTGCGCAGCCGGGTGCAAACCGGCGACGGCAACGAAGACTCGGACCGCGTTTGGCGCGAAAACCTCGAAGAGGCCGTGGGCGGCGCCTGCCTTGAAGCCAATGTCATTTTGGGCCAGGTCAACACCACCTTGCGCGTGGTCGAGACGATGCAGCCCGGCGACATCCTGTATTTCAAAAAACCCGAATTCGCCAGCCTGCAGCCCAATGGCATTCCTGCCTTTGACGTGCAGGTCGGCACCCTGGGCGCCCAGACTGCCGTGCAGATACAACGCGCCGTAGTTCCCGGTAACCACTAAACCTCACAGGAATGACGCCATGAGCGACACCGATACCCCCATGCTGTCCGGCCCCAAAGACCCGGAAAATCAGATCAACCCCGAGGTGCTGCAAAACATCAGCGTGACGATGAGCATCGAAGTGGGCCGCGCCATGATCAAAATCAAGGACTTGATGCGCCTCACGCAAGGCAGCGTGGTCGAACTCGACCGCATTGCCGGCGAGCCGCTGGACCTGCTGATCAACAACACCGTGGTCGCGCAGGGCGAGGTGGTGCTGGTCAACGAGCGCTATGGCATTCGCCTGACCCGTGTGGTGCCCGCCTCTGAGCGGATGAAAAACCTCTAAACCGCCATGGGCACCGCCACCACCAGCATTGATTGGCTGCGCATCAGCGCCAGCATGCTGCTGGTGCTGGGTTTGCTCGCGGCGCTCTTGTGGACGCTCAAGCGCATGAAGGGCTTGCAAATCCAACACAAGGGCGCACCCATGCTGCAAGTGCTGGAAACCATCAGCGTGGGTCCCCGCCAAAAAATGGCGCTGGTGCGGGTCGGCGCCCACCAGGTGCTCGTGGGCATGACCGCCAGCCAATTTACCGCCTTGGGCCAATGGGACGACCCGGGCCCGCAACAGGAAGCCGTGCGTGAAAACTAAATGGATCTGGGCCGCTGTTGCGGCCATGCTGCTTGTGGTGCCGGTTGCGGCCTGGAGCCAGGGCATTCCTATGGTCAACGTGACCGGCAGCGGCAAAGACGCGCAGTACAGCCTGTCTTTGCAGCTGCTGGCGTTGATGACCACGCTCACGCTGCTGCCCTCGCTCTTGCTGATGATGACCTCGTTTGTGCGCATCATCATCGTCATGTCCATCCTGCGCCAGGCGCTAGGCACCGGCCAGACGCCGCCCAACAACGTGCTGGTGGGGATTTCGCTGTTTTTGACGCTGTTCATCATGTCGCCGGTGCTCACCGACGTCTACACCAACGCCGTGGTGCCGTATATGGAAAACGGCATGAAGTTTGACAAAGCCCTGGCGGCTGCCGAGGCGCCGTTGCGCGGCTTCATGCTCAAGCAAACCCGCGAGGACGACATCGGCCTGTTCATGCAAATGGCCCGCAAGGCCGATGTGACCGACGCAGGCCAAGTGCCGTTTACCACGCTGGTACCGGCCTTTATCACCTCCGAGCTCAAAAGCGCCTTCACCATCGGCTTTCTGATCTACATCCCTTTTGTCGTGATCGACCTGATTGTGGCCAGTGTGCTCATGTCCATGGGCATGGCCATGCTCTCGCCGATGATGATTTCCATGCCGTTTAAGCTCATGCTGTTTGTGCTGGTAGACGGCTGGAGCCTGATCATGGGCTCGTTGGCCGCCAGCTTTGTGCACTAGCGCCCGCGCCGCGCTCCACCATTTCACGGGAACCCCACCATGGACATTGCAGCCGTCGTAGACCTCGGCCACCAGGCACTGTGGATGATTGTGCTGATTTCGGCGCCCCTCCTGGGCGTGTCGCTGGCCGTGGGCCTGTTTATCGGCATCATCCAGGCGGCCACCTCGATCAACGAGTCCACCCTGAGCTTTATCCCCAAGCTCGCCGCCCTGGCCATCACGCTGGCGATTGTGGGGGGCTGGCAGCTCGCCACACTGGTGGATTACACGCGCAGCCTGTTCATGCGCATTCCCACCCTGTTTGCCTGAACGCCACCAAAGGGCGTTTAACTCCGCAGCATGAACCTTCTGGCCAACGACATCATCGAACGTTTTTACACGTTCCTGTGGCCCATGCTGCGCATCTCGGCCCTGCTGATGGCAGCGCCCATTTTTTCTCTGCGCGCACTCAATGTGCGCATGCGCATTTTGCTGGCGGTGGCGCTGACCTGGATGGTCTACCCGGTGTTCACCTGGCCGGTGATCGATCCGGTGTCGCCCTCGGGCCTGGTGGAAGTATTCAACCAAATCGCCATTGGCCTGGTCATGGGCTTGACCTTGCAAATCATCACCGCTGCGATTTTGCTGGCCGGCCAGTCGGTGTCCACCGCTGTGGGCCTGTCCATGGCCAATTTGATGGACCCCAACTTGGGCAATGTGCCGGTGCTGGCGCAGTTTCTGCTGATTTTGTCGACGCTGATTTTTGTCGGCATGGGCGGCCACGCCATTTTGCTGGGCCTGGTGATCGACAGCTTTGCCACCATGCCGATTGGCAAGGGCCTGGTCACGGCCGGGGCTTGGGCGCATTTTGTGCAGTGGAGCTCAATGATGTTTTTGGGCGCCCTGCTGCTGGCGCTGCCGGTGATGGTGACCATGCTGTTCATCAATATCGGCCTGGGCGTGGCCACGCGTGCCGCTCCCAGTCTGAATATTTTTTCGCTGGGCTTGCCGGTCATGATCGTGGCCGGTTTTGGCATTTTGATGGTGGCCTTGCCCAGCATGGGCGCGCGCATCCAGTGGCTGTGGCTGCAGGGTTTTGTGGAAATTCGCGGCCAGTTTGGCCTGCAATAAGGCAGCAGCACCATGGCTGACGACAGCGCCGAACGCACCGAAGAACCCACAGCCCGACGTCTCAAACGCGCGCGCGACGAAGGCCAGGTCGCGCGCTCGGCCGAGTTGCCCGCTGCGGGCGTGATGATTGGCGCCGTGCTCATGCTGATGTCGCTGGGCGGCATCTGGTTTCACCAGCTCTCGGTGTATTTTGCAGCCGGCTTCACCCTGGACCGCAAGTACCTGGACACGCCCGCCCTGCTCCCCCAGGCCTTTGCCTTGCAAGCCAGCCACGCTTTTTTGCTGGTGCTGCCGCTCATGCTGGTGACCATGGTGGTGGCGATTTTGGCCTCGGGCGCCACGGGTGGTTTTCTGTTCTCTTGGGACGCCATCATGCCCAAGCTGTCCAAGCTTGATCCGGTGGCGGGTATCAAACGCATGTTTGGCGGCCACGCTGCGGTCGAATTGCTCAAGTCGGTGCTGAAATTCACGTTGATTGCGGTGGTCTTGCTGATGCTGCTCGACCGCCATTTCGCCGCCCTCATGTCCCTGGGCAGCATGTCGCTGGAGCCCGCACTGAGCATGGCCGGTTCGCTGATTTCCGAATCGGTGCTGTGGCTCACCTTGAGCCTGGTGCTCATTGCCATGATTGACGCGCCCTACCAGCGCTACTCTTTCATGAAGCGCATGCGCATGTCCAAGCAAGAGATCCGCGACGAACACAAGGACATGGAAGGCCGACCCGAGGTCAAAGCCCAGATTCGCCGCCGCCAGCGTGAAGTGGCCACCGTGCGCATGATGCAAAAGGTCAAGGATGCCGACGTCATCATCACCAACCCGGAGCATTTCGCCATCGCCCTGTCCTACGACCCGACGGCCGACGGCGCGCCGATTTTGCTGGCCAAGGGTGCTGACTTTGTGGCTGCGCGCATTCGCGAAGAAGCCAAGAACAACCACATCGAAATTTTCCAGGCGCCGCAGCTCGCGCGTGCGCTGTACTTCACTACCGAGCTCGACCAGCCCATCCCCGAGGCCCTGTACTTTGCCGTGGCGCAGGTGATCGCCTATGTGTTTAGCCTGGCGCAGGTGCAGCCCGGCGTCGAGCCCATGGCGCGGCCCAACCCGAAAATTCCCGAAACCATGCTGTTTGACGCCGACGGCAAACAGCAAACCTCTGCAGCCGCCGCATGAACGACTTCAACTCTTATGGCGACGAGGCAGTAGCCGGAGTGCAGCCCCTGTTTTTCCGGGTCGCCGACCGCATGCGCCTCGAAGGCTATGTGGCGGCCCTCATCGACGACAACATGAGCCTGTCGGTCGTCAGCAGCCACGACGCCATCCTGGACCACTACGGCAAACTGCTGGTGGCCCGTCTGCGCGAGGCCGCGCCCCAGATGGGCCTGGAGGTGTATTTCCCGGCCAGTGCCGAAGCCTTGATCACCCGCTTTAACGAGGTCCTGCAGGCCT
Source organism: Comamonadaceae bacterium (assembly GCA_947447985.1). Taxonomy (GTDB): domain Bacteria; phylum Pseudomonadota; class Gammaproteobacteria; order Burkholderiales; family Burkholderiaceae_C; genus Allorhodoferax. Next base: position 120,413 of record CANFLX010000002.1, on the reverse strand, counting down.
ATTCCATTGAAGACGCCATGGGCACCAAGGTGGCGGTGGCGCCACCCAAAATCTGGATCGTGCACGACGCATCCGCCCTGCCCGACCATGAGATTCAGTTGCTTGCGCGCTTGGTGCAGCACTTTCCGGCCGCCAATATCCGCGTCGTGATGCTGTTGACCACCACCAGCAAGAAGCAGCGCCTGCTGGCCTCGTTTGGCCGTCGCATCCTGAACTGGGAAGTCGAGCCACCGAGCGAGGAACAAGCGCAGGCGCTACTGGAGCAAGCCCGTGCCCAAGGCCGCGAAGGCGCGGTCAGCGCATTGCTGAAAAAAATCACCCCTTGGCATGCAGCCACCACCGCCCCGGCAGCTGCGCCACCGCGTCCCGAACCGGTGGCCGCAGCCAGCGCCCCACCTGCGGCCCCCGCGCCCAATGCACCTGCGGCGCCCGCTGCACCCCCACAAGCCGCTGCCAAAAAAGAAAAAACCAAAGGCAGCCTGCGCAAAACCCTGCTGTGGCTCTCCGGCATCACCGCCTTGCTGGTGGCCTGCGTGCTGGCGGTGCTCATGCTCTATGGCAGCCAGCAAACTGCGGCCTTGCTGGGCATAGGCCCGCGCAAAGCACCCGAGCCGCTGCCCGCGGCCAGCACAGCCAGCCCGGCGACCGCCCCCCAGCAAGACGCCAGTGCCGCAGTGCCTGCGCCGGCCTCGGGTGCGGCCTCGGCGCTGGTGCCTGCCGCAGCCCCTAACGCCTTGGGCACGGGCACCCCGGCCGGGGTGGCACCGGCCAAAGCGCCGGAAGCCGTAGCAGCCCCGCGCAGCAGCAGCGCAGCGCCGCCCACTGAAGTTGAAGAAATCATTTCCACACCCGCGCAGGCGCAGGTCGGCCAGTCCTGGGTCAAGCAAATGCCGCCGGGCACCTTCCTGGTTCAGCACACCATCGTGCCGAGTTACAGCGAAGCCACCCTGTGGATGCAAGCCCATGCCAATCTGCGCCGGGCACGCATCGTGGCCACCTACCTCAATGGCCAGGCGTCCGTTCAGTTTGCGGTGGTGTCCGGCCCGTTTGCCTCCTTGGCCGAGGCCAACACCTTTGCCGCGAGCAGCGGTGTTCCCAAAGACCCGCAAATCCGCTCGGCCCGTTCCATGAAAGACCACTTCGCGCCCTAGTCCAGCCGCGCACCGTAACACCATGAGCGAACCCCAATTCATCCCCAGCGGCGTGCCGCACTCGGTCGAAATGCCCGAGGGCAGCCATGTGGCCAAAAGCAAGTCGGGCAAAGCCGGCACCGAGGTGCGCCGCACCGAAAAAGACCACTTTGCACAAGACCAGGACATCGCGGTCGATGCCCACCAGGTGCTGCTCACCACCAGCGCAGTGAGCGACAACCTGGCCAAAGTTCCGCGCAGCGACAACATTGAGCGCGCATCCAAGGTGCTCAACCCGGCATCGGCTGCCAAGGCGCGCCGGCGCAGCATCACCGGCAGCGACGATGGCGGGCCAGAGCGACCGGTCTATGACACCGAAATGCCCGAGATGAATTTCCCGGCCCGCCTGATTCACCTCAAGGTCGAGAACGACGCCGTGCGCGCGCAACTTGAAACCCTGCAGACCCTGCTGCAAGACCCCACCTAGCCCCACACCACTGCCAACCGGGTAACCGCTATGACCGACACCACATCCAAACTCTCTGCCGAAGAGGCCCAGGCGATTGACGCCATCTCCGGCGTTAGCGCCCCCGCGCCTCAGGCGACAGCGGACGCCGACAACCCGATCGACGCCCAGTTTGACCTGCCGGTCGATGGCCCTGCGTCTGAGGGTTTCATCAGCGCAGCCCAAGCGCCCACCGTCGAGGACGGGCACCATGGCGAACATGGTGAGCACCACGAAGGGCATGAAGGAGGACATGGCGAAATACACGAGGACGACGCCGACATGGTCGCCATGCGCTCGGCCATGCTGGACTCGGCCGAACTGGCCAACCGCGCCGCTGGCCTGGCGGCCAAATCTGCGGCGGACATGCATAGCGTGACTGCCGACATGCACCATGTCACCGGCGAAATGCACGCCGCCTCGGCCGCGCTGGTCGAGTCGCACAGCAAGCAACGCATCAACGGCATCGTGGTGCTGGCGACTTTCGGTGCCTTGATGCTGACGTCCATGGCCTTGTTTGGCATCATGTCCTACCGCCTGCAGTCACGCATCACCCAGGCCGACGAGATGCTTCTGGCCGTGGGCAAACGCATTGTCACGATGAATGAAACCATGGAACTCATCACCGGCGCGGGCGAAACCCTGCGCGACATTTCCTCGCGCCAAGACACCATCGTGGGCGGTCAGGCCAAGCTCGATGCCCGCTTGGACGAGGTGGTGAGCGCCATGGCCCAAGCAGCGGCCCAGGCCGCCTCCAAACCAGCCGATGCCAAAGGCGCACCGGACCTGGCCAAACTGATCCAGGCGCTCGACGCCAAGGTCCAAAGCCAGTCCAGTGCCTTGAACGCCCTGTCCTCCCAAGTGCGCGCGGCGCCCGCCGCGCCGCGCCCCGATCCGGCAGCGGTTCGGCGCGAAATAGAAGCCGCCCTGCGCCAGCAAAAAGCCGCCGAGGCCGCAGCCAAACCGGTGGTGGTGGCACCACCTGCCCCCCCAGCGCCGCCGCCCAAGCCCAAGGAAACGCTGGTGCAATACCCGCGCACCCAGCCCCAAGGCAAAGAAAGCCCTTGACCGGTTCAGGCCTGGCTTGCTGTGGACAGGGAAGTGGGCCGCTGGCTTGAGCGGCCTGCAGCGCGAGGGTAGCGTGCGAGCACCCCCAGCTGCCAAACCCAGCAGGGCCGCAGGGATTTAGCCCTCGCGCAAGCCGAATTTCTGGATTTTTTCGATCAGCGTCGTGCGCTGCACGTTCAAAATGCGCGCGGTCTGCGAGACGTTGCCATTGGTGCGGCTCAGCGCCTGCGAGATCAAATCGCGCTCAATTTCCGCCAGACGGTGCTTAAGCGACAAGCCCTCGGGCGGCAAGACGGGCAGGCCTTGCGACATAAAGGTCATCTGTTCGACCGCGTTGGGCGCGTCTTCGCCGGATTCGTCTTCGCCCCCTTCGTCAAACATGCCCCCCGTCCCGGGTGAATCCACCCAGGCGCCCGCCGTGCTTTGCATGGACGGGTCCATGGCGGGCAACTCCCCCGCCTCGGCCTGGGTCTTGAAGGCCGCCAGACCCTTGGGCAGGAGTGAGGAAGAAAATGTCTTGAGCTCCAGGCACTGCCCGGCAAACAGGGTGCTAAAGCGGTCAATCAGGTTGGAGAGCTCGCGCACATTGCCCGGCCAGGGGTAGGCCTGCAGCGCGTAGGCAAAGTCCGGCGCAAAGGTGATCGGCTTTTCGCCCGCAGCAGCGTGTTGCTTGGCGAAGAAGTTCAGCAGCAGCGGCACGTCGTTTGCACGCTCGCGCAGCGGCGGCGTGTTCAGGGGCAGCACGTTGAGGCGGTAGTACAAGTCTTCGCGAAAGCGCCCGGCAGCAATCTCCGCCTCCAGGTCGCGGTGGGTAGCGGCAATCACGCGCACGTCCACGGCCACGGGTTTGGTGCTGCCTACCGGGTCCACCACGCGCTCTTGCAGCACGCGCAGCAACTTGACTTGCAGCTCCAGCGGCAAGTCGCCAATTTCGTCCAGAAAGATAGAGCCGTTTTGGGCCAGCTCAAAGCGCCCTACCCGGTCGGTCACCGCGCCGGTAAACGCGCCCTTGCGGTGGCCAAAAAGCTCGCTCTCGATCAGGTCCTTGGGGATGGCGGCGCAGTTGATGGGCACAAAGTTGGCGCCCGCGCGGTGGGACAAATCGTGCAGCGACCGCGCCACGATTTCCTTGCCCGTGCCGCTCTCGCCCGTGATGAGCACGGTGGAACTCGACGCCGCCACCACGGGCAGCAAATCGCGGATCGCCCGGATAGCGTCGCTTTCACCGATAAATCGCAACGGAACTCTGGACTTGGACAAAGGAAGCTTGGCTACAAAAAATGGGTTGGCGGTGGGGTACCGCAGGCATGGATGGGGTGGCCGGCCTGCGCGCAGCGCGCACAACAAGCCAACGCGACCATTATGGTCAGAAAAAGTGTCGTTTTTTGGACAGTACACAGATGTTTTCAATTTTTTTGTAAAAAACAACAAAAATGTGTAATTCGTATTCTTCGCCTAAATCCCCCTTCAACCCCAGTGCAAACGGCATAATGGCGCAGGGCGTTTTCGCCACCGGAGCGCCTGTGCGCCGCAGCCAATCCACGCCCCATTCCAGCCCGAGCCCGTGACCGACAACGCCCCCGATCTTCAACTCGCAGCGCTCAACAACCTGGGCCTGATGTATGCCAACGGCCAAGGCGTGCCCCAGGATTTCGCCCAGGCGCTGCAGTGCTACCAAAAGGCGGCCGAGCGTGGCGCGGCACAGGCGCAGTCCAATCTGGCCGTCATGTACGCCCACGGCCAGGGTGTGGCGCAAGACTTTGTGCAGGCCCGCAAGTGGTACGGCGCGGCCGCCACCCAGGGCCTGGCCTATGCCCAGTCCAACCTGGCGGCGCTCTACGCCAACGGCCAGGGCGGAGAGGTCGACTTTGCCCAGGCCTTGCAATGGTATGGCGCAGCCGCCGCCCAAGGCGACACCACCGCGCAACGCAACCTGGGCGTGATGTACGCCAACGGCCAGGGCGTAGCCCAAGACTTCAGCCAGGCGCTGGCCTGCTACCAGACCGGTGCGGCCAGTGGCGACCCGGCGGCGCAATACGGATTGGGTGTGATGTATGCCAACGGCCATGGCGTGCCGCGCGACCCGGCACAGGCCGAGCACTGGTACACGCTGGCCGCCGAGCAAGGCCATGTGCACGCGCAGTTCAACCTGGGTTTTATGTTCTCCAGCGGCCAGGACGGCCCGCTGGACCCGGAGCGCGCGGTGCAGTGGTACACCCGCGCAGCCCAAGCCGGTGACGCGGCCGCCCAGTACAACCTGGGCGTGATGTACAGCCTGGGCCAGGGCACAGCCAAAGACCCCCAACAAGCGCTGCACTGGTATTTGGCCGCCGCCAACCAGGGCGACGCCGCTGCCCAGTACAACCTGGGCCTGATGTACGCCACCGGCCAAGACATCGAACAAGACGAGTCGGTGGCTCTGGCCTGGTACCAACTGGCTGCCGACCAAGGAGACGCGCTGGCGCAGTACAACTTGGGCGTGATGATTGCCAACGGCCAGGGCACGCTTGCCAGCGCCGAAGTGGCCATGCAGTGGCTGCAACTGGCTGCCGACCAGGGCGACGCCCAGGCCCAGTACGACCTGGGTGCCTTGCACCAGGCCAGCACGCCCCCCAATTACGCCCAGGCCCTGGCCTGCTACCGCCTGGCTGCGGCGCAGGGTCACGCCGACGGCCAGGCCGCGCTGGGCTGGTTGTACGCCCATGGCGCAGGCGTGCTGCAAGACTTTGTGCGCGCCCACATGTGGTTCAACCTGGGTGCGGTAGGTGGCCACGCGGCAGCGGTCAGCGGGCGCGACTTTGTCACCCAGCAAATGGCACCCGCCCAGATCGCCCAGGCCCAGGACATGGCGCGCGCCTGCCAGAAAAACCATTTCAAGGACTTTGACTAGGCGCGCTGCGCTGCGTACCGCCCGGCGCACCCGGCGCTTGACCGCGCCAGCCCGCAGAAATGCACCTTGCAACCCGCCCCTGTTCACGCCCTGCCCCGAACGCCCACGCTCTGCATGACCGACGCTTCTGATTCGCTGCACTTTGCCGACGCCCACGCCATGGTGGCGCAGCAGCTCGGCAGCGCCCGCGCGCAGGTGCTGTGCGCCCTGGCCGGGCCCTGCGGTCGGCCCTTGTTTGAGCTGCTGTTGGGCTGCTGCCGCAAAGGCGTGGCGCTCACGCTGGTGGTCTCGGGTGCGCCCCAAGACCAGGCACCGGGCATCGCCTGGGAACGCCTGGGCGCCATGGGGGCCACGCTGCACCGGCTGCGCGCGGGGGCGCCGCGCTTGCACACTTCCGTGTGCGTGGTGGACGGCCACACCGTGCTCAGCGGCGACCTGGCGCGCCTGCAAGTGCTGCCCGAGGCGCAATCGGCCGGCCTGCTGCTGCAAACCAAGGCCACCCTGGCCGACGACTGTGCGCGGGGCCTGAGCCAGCTCGCGGTAGAACACGCCCAAGCGCAAGACGCTGCACCCGACGCCTTGCGCGCAGAAGCGTCCGCCTTGACCACTTTTAACGACCCCCAGCAATGGGCCCCGCCCTGGCAAACCGCCTTGCTGCAAGCCCATGCCCTGGCACTGCAAGCCGATCTGGCCGAGATGCACCGCACGCTTAACGCCTTTGACCAGGCCCAAGATGCGGCAATAGGCCCCTTGCTGCGCGACTGCCTGGACGCCAAGCGCCAGCACCTGCAAGCGCTGCATGCGCAGTCGGGCAGCGAAGAGACGCGCAGCCAGGCCGAACAAGCGCAAGACCAGTTTGAGCGCTACACCCAGGCCCAGGACGGCAAAGCCGCGCCCGCCCCCGCGCTGGAGCCGCAGGCCCAGGCCCAAATGAAGCAGCTGTACCGCAAACTCGCCATGCGCCTGCACCCGGACCGGGTGGAAGAAGACGACAAGTCTGAGGCGCAAGCCCTGTTTCAGCGCCTGCAAGCCAGCTATGAACACAACGACTTCGCCGCCTTGCAAGCCTTGGCGCACGAACTGCAGCAAGCCCCGCAGGCCAGCGCCGCGCTTGCCGGTGCCAGCACCGCAGCCACCCGTCGCAGCCCGGCGCAGCAAGCCGCCGCGCTCAAAGAGCGACTGGCCCAGCACCAGCGCGAGCGCGCCGGCATTTTGCGCAGCGCCACCTGGCAAACCCTGAGCACCCAAAGCAACTGGACTGTGTGGTTCAACCAGCAAGCCAGCTACCTGCACAGCGAACTGCAGCGCTACACACAGGCGCTGGGCGCCAGCGGCAAGCCACAAGCGCATCCCAAGCCAGACGGCGCTGCAGCCACCGCCGCACCATGAACCAGCTCACTGTCACGCGCACGGCGGCGCAGGCGCTCACGCTGGCCACGCAGCAGCGCCTGGACGCTGCCTCGGGCGCACTGGCCTTGATTCAAGAGGCGCACACGCTGGCATTTTTTCGTGCACACCCGGCGCTGTTCCTGGGCTGCCTGCAAACCCATTACCCGCTCTCAGGCGACCTGCTGGCAGGCTTTGCCCCCCCGTGGGACTGGAAACGCCTGAGCGCCAGCCGTGCGCTGGACTGGACGCCCGAGCTGCTGGCCCAGCACGCCGAGGCCTGGGACTGGGACGCTTTGAGCAAAAACCCCAGCCTGCCCTGGAGCGACGATTTAATAGCGCAGCACACAGAGCGCTGGAACTGGCGCGCCCTCAGCGCCAACCCGGCCCTGCCCTGGAGCGCCGCGCTGTTAGATGCCAACGCCTACCGCTGGGACTGGGCCGTGCTCAGCGGCAACGCCGACCTGCCCTGGACGGCCGCCTTCATCCACAGCAACGCCCACCGCTGGGACTGGACTGCCCTGAGCTGGAACACCGGCGTACCCTGGACGGCCGCGATTCTGGGCGCCTATACCGAGCGCTGGGACTGGACCGGCCTGAGCGCCAATGTGTCCTTGCCGCTGGACGCCGCGCTCGTTGCCGCGTTTGCAGCGCACTGGAACTGGCCCTGGCTCAGCGGCAACGCCAGCCTGCGCTACAGCGACGGCTTGCTCGACGCCCACCTGCCGCATTGGGACTGGAAAGCCCTGAGCAGCGCTGCCCACCTGCCCTGGAGCGAGGCCTTGATTGCCCGCTACGCGGCCCATTGGGACTGGCCCGCGCTGAGCGCCAACCCGCATCTGCCTCTGGACGAGGCGCTCTTGCAGGCGTGGAACGCGCGCTGGAGCCGTTCCGGCCTGAGCAAAAACACCGCCTTGCCTTGGAGCGAGACCCTGTTGGCCGCAACGCCAGACGCCTGGGACTGGGACGCGCTGAGCGCCAACCCGGCCCTGCCCTGGTCGGGCGCGCTGATTGAACGCTACCAAGACCGCTGGGACTGGGACGGCCTGAGCTGGAACCCCGGCCTGCCCTGGAGCGAGGCGCTGATCGCGCAGTTTGCCGCCGACTGGGACTGGGCGGGCCTGTCCAGCAGCGCGCAGTTGCCCTGGAGCGCAGACTTGCTGGCGCGCGCCGACTGGGCCTGGGACTGGGAGCGCCTGAGTGCCAACCCCCACCTGCCCTGGAGTGCACACTGGATCGCACCGCACACCACCCGCTGGAACTGGGCCACCCTGAGCAGCCAAAAGCAACTGCCCTGGAACGCGGAACTCTTTAGCGCCTTTGCCGAACACTGGTTTGCGCCCCTGCTGACCGAGCACCAGCACTTTGGCGTGGCCACCTTGTCACCCACCGAAGTGCAGGGCTTGCTGGGCGCGAGGGCGGCAGGCTGATGGCGCACCAGCGGCAAAAAGAAAATTGGCACACAGTTTGCGTAAAACAAAAATACCGCGAAAATCGTCAAAAATCAGACCATTCGGACACCGCACCCGCCGCCCCAACCGCACCAGGACCTGCCCATGAATGATGTGAAACACCGCCCCAGTGGCGCCCAGCACCTCGAAGCTGCCGCCCACGGCCTGCGTGCGCTTGGTACGGACCTGGTGTCGCACACCACGGCCATCGTCTCCCACCAGGCCCATGTGCCGCACGGGCAAAAGCTCTACGCGGTGGAACACCAGGCCCATCCGGTGCGACACCACGCACTGGCGCAACTGCGCGAACCGCAGCAATAAGCCAGGCCCGCCTTGAACAATCTGCTTGCCGACGCTGACGCGGCCTACCGCCGGGGCGACTATGCCAACGCCCTGCGCATCTCGCGCCCGCTGGCCTCGCTGGACTACGCGGCGGCGCAAAACAACCTGGGCTTTATGTACGCCAACGGCCAGGGCGTGGCGCAAGACTATGCCGAAGCCCTGAAGTGGTACCGCCTGGCCGCCGCACAAGACTATGCCGCCGCCCAGTACAACCTGGGCTTTATGTATGCCAACGGTCAGGGCGTGGCCCAGGACTACACCCAGGCGCTGCACTGGTACCAACTGGCCGCAGCACAGGGCCTGCCCGACGTACAGACCAACCTGGCCTTTATGTTTGCCAACGGCCAGGGCGTGGCGCAAGACCAGGCGCAGGCGGCAGTGTGGTTTGAGCGGGCCGCCGTGCAAGGCCATGCCACCGCGCAGTTCAACCTGGCCTGCATGTACGCCGCAGGCGAAGGCGTGGCGCAGGACAGCGCCAGCGCGCGCAAATGGTTTGAATCGGCTGCGGCGCAAGGCCACACCTACGCCCAGTTCAACCTGGGCCTGTTGCTCGCCGACACGAATAGCCCGCAATACGACCCGACCCTGGCGCGCAAGTGGTACCAACTCGCCGCCGAACAGGGCGACGCACCGGCCCAGTACAACCTGGGGCTGATGCTCTCGCAAGGCCAGGGCGGCACCACCGACGACGAGGGTGCGATGCACTACTTTGGCCTGGCCGCCGCCCAAGGCCACGGCGACGCGCACTACAACCTGGGCGTCTGGTACGCCCAGGACCACGGGGCGGGCGAAGGCGGTGGTGCCGACTTGGAGCGCGCCCTGGGCCACTACCGCACGGCCGCCGCGCTGGGCCACGCGCCGGCGCAGTTCAACTTAGGGACCTTGAGCGCCAACGGCTTTGGCGTGGCACAAGACTATGCAGAAGCCCTGCAGTGGTACCAAATGGCGGCGGACCGGGGTCTGGCTGTCGCCCAATTCCAGCTCGGCGCCATGTACAGCGCCGGCCAGGGCGTGGCCCAGAACAATGCCCAGGCACGCCAGTGGTTCCACCACGCCGCCGACCAGGGCGATGCGCGCGCGCAGTGCAACCTGGGCGTGATGTACCAGGGCGGCTTAGGCGTGTCCACCGACTTCACGCTGGCGCGCCAGTGGTACCAGCTCGCCGCCGACCAGGGCGACGCGCTGGCCCAGACCAACCTGGCTTTGATGCACCTGCAAGGCCAAGGCGCCGCAGTTGATCTGGCGCGTGCGCACCATTACTTCATGCTGGCCGCCGCACAGGGCAACACCCTGGCCCAGTTCAACGCCGCCATGGCGCAGGCCTGGGGCGCTCCGGCGCCTTCCCCCGCTTCGGCTTCCCCCAGCGAAGATGCCGCCCAAGCCCTGGCCTGGCTGCACAGCGCGGCCGAACACGGCTACAGCGACGCCCTCTTCAACCTGGGCTGCCTGCACGATCCGCTGTTGCAGCCGCAACCCACACCCCGCCTGGCCTTTGTGGCCGACGCGCCCACTGCCGCAGCGCCTGCCCGCGAGAGCGCCCTGTCTTACTACCAGGCCAGTGCCGAACTGGGCAATGCCTGGGCCCAGCACAACCTGGGCGTCATGCACGCCCAAGGCGTGGGCGTGGCCCAAGACCTGAGCGCTGCCCTGGCGCTGTACCTGCAAGCCGCCCAACAAGGCGATGCCCTGGCGCAATACGCCGCAGGCATGCTGCTGCACAGCGGCGGCGATGTGCCCAGCGACGAAATGGGCGCCTTGCTCTGGCTGCAAAAAGCTGCCGCCCAAGACCACCCCGCAGCCCTGTACCAGCTGCGCTTGCTGCAAGCCCAAGGCCTGCAAAGCGCGCCCGACTATGGCCGCCAGCTGCTGGCCTACCAACAAGCCGCCGAGCAGGGCGATGCAACTGCCGCCTTCAACCTGGGCCTGCTGCATGCGCAAGGTCTGGGCACGGCGCCTGACCTGGAACAGGCCGCCCAGTGCTATGAACGCGCCGCGCAGGCCGGCGTGGCACAGGCCCACAACAACCTGGCCGTCCTGGCGCTGGGCCAAGCGGCTACCCTGGTCGCGGGCGCTGCCACGCGCCAGGCGCTGGAGCACCTGCAAGCCGCCGCCGACCAGGACGACGCGCTGGCCCACTACAACTGGGGTCAGTTGCGCCTGCAGGGCCAGGCGGTGGCCGCCGCGCCCCACGAGGCGTTTGCGCACTTTGAGCGCGCAGCACAGCTTGGCCACGCGCCAGCCATGCTGCAGCTCGCCGCCCTGCTGGACAAGGGCGAGGGCTGCAAAGCCGACCCGGTCCAGGCCCTGGCACTGCTGCACCAGGCCAGCGCGCTGGGCGAAGCCAGCGCCTGGGCGCAACTCGGGCGCAGGTACTTTTGGGGGGAAGGCGTGGCGCAAGACCTCGGCCAGGCCCTGCATTGCTACTTGCAAGCGGCCGAACGGGGCGACAGCGCTGCGCAGTTCAACCTGGGCTCCATGTACGCCAACGGCCAGGGTACCGCGCAAGACTATGCGCAAGCCCTGCGCTGGTACCAGGCCGCGGCCGGCCAGGCGCCCACTGCGCCCGTGGCGCTGGCCCTGGCGCCTGCAGCGGCACCTGCGGCCGGTGCACCGGCAGCGGCAGAACTGCGACGCGCCGCCTGACGCTCACAGGTTCCAGCCGCAAGTGCGGCGTGGTGCGGCGTGGTGCGGTTGGTCCGGTTGGTGCAGTGTCATAAAGAGGTGCGCGGAGGTGCTCAAGCTTTGCCCCTTGCTGCCGATACTGCTATGGACTACCTCTAAGGACACCGCTATGAACCGCTTGCCCCCCCTCAAACTGGCACTTTCCCTGTCCGCAGCACTGCTGTGCGCCTGCCAGGCCTTGCCCACGATGTCGGGCTTGAACGCCGCGCCTGCTGCCCCCATCAGCACCCCTAGCACCTCCGCCAATGTCGAAATTCCCATGGCCAGTCTGCCGCTGGTGGAGCGGCGCGAGTCGCTCACCGCCACCGGTTACGCAGTCATCAGTGTGCAAAACCACCGCCTGCCCGCGCAACAGCGCCTCTTGGCCATCCGGGCGGCCAAGCTCGATGCCTACCGATCGCTGACCGAACAGGTCTATGGCCTGCGCATGGACGCCACTGCCACGGTGGCCGACATGGTGGTGCAAAACGACACCTTCCGCAGCCGGGTCGAAGGCGTGATTTATGGCGCCACGCTGGTGAGCATCACCCCCTCGGGCGACGACACCTACGAGACCACACTGACGCTGGACAAGGCCACGGTGCAAGACCTGCGCATGCTCTACCTGGGACAGTTGGCAAGCAAAAACAAATAAAGCCGCCATGACATTTTTCGCCCCCTGCCGAGCCTGGCGCACTGCCGCCGCCACAGCGATGCTGTTGGGCGCGGGTGCCTTGTGGGCTGACACGCTCTCGCCCGAGGACAAGCTCGCCGCCATCCGCAAAGGCCTGGTGCAAGCCGCACTCGAAGGCCCGACGCAGGTATCTGCCACCCAATGGATTGACGGCAACGGCGCGCTGCACGAGCTCAGCGCCTTTCGCTCGGGCATGAAAGTGCGTGGCGTGCGCGTGCTGGCCTACGGCACCGACGCCCAGGGCGAACCCACCGCAAAGCTGCAGTGGCAGCACAGCGACGGTGGCGAGGGCAGCGCCAAGCCCGCTGCGCAGTGCAAAACCCCGCTCACCTGGCCCTTGCAGCATGTGCTGGCCTGGAGCTGGAGCAGCAACAGCCCGTGGGGCGCAGACCAAGCACCAGTATTGAATGCCTTGCAAAGCAGCGTGCTCGCACAGTTGCAAGGCGCCGGCGCGGCTTCTGCGCAGTGGCGCCTGGTGGAGGCCATGCGCACCGAGGGGCGCTCAAGTTACCAGCAGGCACTGCTGGGCTCCAACCAGGACGAGCTGCCCTGGCAGCTTCATTTTCAGCTGCTCGGCGCACCCAACCGTGCGCCCGACGCGCCGGTGGCTGTGCCCAATCCTGCGCCACGCGCCGAGCTGCCTGGCCTGTTCAGCGCATCGCCGGACAGCGCCAGCCTGACCGTGCAGCTGCGCATGACGCTCACCGCGCGCAACCAGCTCAAACCCACGCTGCAGTCCAGTGCCGTTTTGCAGCTAAACACGGTCGATGACAACTGGGGCAGCCCGGGCCTGAGCGCCCTGGCGCGCGAGAAAGTGGCGCAGCAAGTGCAGGCCTGGAGCCAGACCTTGCAGCAAAGTCTGGCCTGCCTGCCGGTGCTGGCCGATGTCACCCAGGCGGCAGGGGCCCTGGTGCGCATCAATGCCGGCAGTGCGTCGGGCGTGCGTGTAGGTGACGAGTGGGTGCTGGCGCAGGACCGCAGCGCGGTCCAAGGGGCTCTGGAGTCCGGCGCAGCAGGCCAATCCGTGCTCGCCAAAGTGCAGTCGGTGGGCACGTACTACGCCATGCTGCGGCCCATTGCAGGCAAGTCGCAAAACATCCAAACCCACTGGACCGCGTGGTCGGCAGAGGCCTCGCGCTAAGTCCGCGCATCCCCGGCCCCCTTTCTTTTCAGGAATTCCCATGCCAGTCCCCCACCCATGGACCCCGCGCGCGCCCCGCCAGGCCGGGGCTTGCCCAGGCGCCTGGGTCTTGCTGGTGGCGGCGTACCTGCTGACCCTGCCCGGCACTGCAGCGCATGCGCAAAGCAGTGCTGCCACACCCAACGGCGCGCCCGCCACCGCCACCGCCACCCCCGCTCCAGCGCCGGTGGCACGCAGCTACCTGCCCAAGCCCACCGAGTCGCTCGACCAGGTGATTGCCCACACCCTGCCCGACAGCCCGCTAAAGATCGACCTCTTGCGCCAGGCCTTTGTCGCCCAAAACCCGCAGGCTTTTGCGCCGGGCAAGCTGCCTAAGCTGCGCAAGGGCGTCGCGCTGCGGGTGCCGGACCACGACGAATTGCTGCGCATCCATCTGGGCAGCCGGGTCGCACCCGTAGAAGCGCCACCGCCGAACGCGCGCTTTGTCCCGTCCACCAGCGAAGAGCGCAAGCGCTGGGTTCAGTTCCCGTGATTGCCGTCGCCGAAAGCACGGCGCCCATCCGGCCCAGCCCGCTGTTTTTGCAGGGCCAGGCCTCGGTGCCCCTGGTGGAGGCGGTCACGGCGCGTGCGCTGGAGCTCAAGGACGGGCAGATCGTGCAGGCCACCGTGCAGTCCCAGGGCGAGCAGCTCGCGCTGCTGCTGCGTGGACGGCAAATCGGGGTGCCACGCGCCAACGGCTGGGAAGTGGGGCAGCGCCTGAGCTTTCAGGTGCAGTCGCATGCCGATGGCAGCGTGACCTTGCAGTTGCTGGGCCCGGGCGCCAAGACCCCCTTCCCCTTGGCCAGCGCCACGCCCGGCCCGCCCACGGCGCAAACCGCCACGCCGTATGCGCCCGAGATCAGCGCCAAGACGGCAACACCTGCGACGACCCCGGCACCGGCACCGGCGGCGACCCAAGCCGTGACAGCCGTGGCGCTGGCCGGCATGGGGAGCGCCAGCGCCGTAGCCAATGCGCCTTTTGCCGGTTTTCCCGGAGTGTTCTCGCGTTTGGGCAGCCTGTTGTACCGCGAACCGGGCATGCCCGACCTGCGCCAGATGTTCGCGCCGGGCGAGGGCCTGGACGCCTTGCTGGCCAAGATCGCGGGCTCGCCGCAGCAGCAAGTGCAGATGCAAGCCCAGATGCAGGCGCAGTGGCAGGCCATGCGCTTGTCCGCGGAACGCCTGACGCCCGAGGCCATCCGCATGGCGCTGGTCAGCGCCATGGCCTCTGAGACCAGCATTGGCCGCATTCGCAATCCAGCGCCCCTGGACCCCAAGCAGCTGCTGCACCAGTTGCTCAAAGCCGTCAAAGAGGCCGGCGAGGACGACGGCCCCGAGGTGCAACACATCAAGCGCGCGCTCGGTGATCTGGACGCCGCGCAAATCGGCGCGGTCAAAGCCCAGTCCGAGGGTGTGATGTCCCTGGCGGTGGTACTGCCTTTTGCCAACCAAGCGCCGGTGGAGCTGCGCTTTGAGCGCCAGCCGCAGGCGCCAGGCCAAGCCTCGGTCTACACCGTCAACGCCCACTCCACCAGCCCCGACTTCGGCGAACTGTGGCTCAAGGCCGACCTGCATGGCGACACTGAGTTGGACCTGTCTATGTGGGCCTTGCGTCCGGCGGTGGTGGCACTGGCGCAAGAAGGCGCGCAGGCGCTGCGGGAAAATTTGCGCGAAGTGGGTCTGTCCATGCGCAGCTTTCATGCCCATCCGGGCGCGCGCCCGAGCGCGAGTGCGCCGGTGCAAGCCCAGGCGCGCCCCGGCACGGTGCTGGACTTTCGGGTATGAGCCAGCGTCGCCAGGCCATTGCGCTGGAATACGGCACTTTTGCCACGCCCATGGTCACGGCCAAGGCCGAAGACGAACTGGCGCTGGAAATGATCGCGCAGGCCAGGGCACACGGCGTCTACATCACGCAAGACCCGGCGCTGCTGGCCTTGCTCAGCCGCCTGGACGTGGACCAGGAAGTGCCGCCCGAGCTCTATACCGCGGTGGCGGTGATTTTGTCCTGGGTGTATTGGCTCAAAGGCATGCGCCCGGGCGATGAGAAATCGGCGCCAGCAGCATCAACCGCAACGGCAAGCACAACAGAAACCGACGCCGAAGCGGACACGGCGTCCGACGCTTTTTAAGCGTCGCTGTAACCTGAATTGCGGGAAAAGCGGGAAATGTGGCCGAGCCGGTCATAGACCTCGACCGGGCTGGCTGCGTCGTCGACACGCATGCTTTGCAAGGTGCCACGTATCGCTTCGAGCTTGCGCTCAATGAGCACCGTGTTGCGCCGGTGCATATCCCGGCAATCGACCATGAGCGCACGGAAGTCATGCCATTCGGGCAGGGTCTGTATTTCAGTGCCGGGGGGTGCCAGGCGGGTGATTTCGGCGAGCAACTCGTTTTTGACCGGCTGCAGTTGCTCGAACTGGTCGATCTGCTGGTTGCGCAAGGCCTCGAACTCCTGCTCGAGCATGTGCGACAACTGCTCTGCGAGCTTGGTGGCGTAGGGGATCGGATCGTTCAAAGTGCGGCTTCGCTCACAGCGCTCAATGGCTGATCAGTTGCTCCAGGGCGACAAAACTCTCGGCGATACGCCGGGGATTCAAGGGGTACTGGCCGTTTTCGATCGCATGCTTGATCGAGTCGACCTTGGTGCGGTCAAAGTCGGGCTCTTGCTTGAGACGTGCCTTGATGGCGCTAAAGCCAGCGACATCCGCACCCTTGGCGGCGGCAACAGACTTGTTGGCGGCGATTTCGGTCTCCGGCGTGGCGGCCACACCGACGGAGGTCGGTGCCAATGTCGCCGCTTTCGTCGACTTTTCCAAGGCCTTGCGGGCCAGGTTGTCTGACGGTACCTGCCGGGAAAGGGGGTTGATGGCGTCGGTCATGGTGGGCTCACTTTGGTAACTTCAGTCGGTCAAAAGGGTTTATTACTCACAGAATCGGACTAAGCAGGGAAAACTTGAGGGCAGATTGCAAAAAAAGGAAAGAAATTTCTTACAGACCGCGGGCAGCGTTGGGGCCGGTCACTATCCCCGTTAGTAATCGGCCCGAGTCGGGATTTTTTAAGCGAATTTGGTCACCTATTTTGCCATCCTGCAGCGCTTCCACCCGCGCGGTGATGCTAAAGCCGTTGCCCTGGCCCACCGTGAGCAGCACCAACTGGCCTTGCTTGACCACCACAGCGCGGCGCACATCGAAGCTGCGCAGCGGCGTGCCAGCCTGCACGTCGCGCACCAGCTCGCTGTTTTCGACCTCGCGGATCGCACTGACCGCCTGCAATTCCACCCCTTGCGCCGGCACATCGACCTCGCGCAACAGGTCACGCGAGGCGATGCTGCCTGCGCGCAGGGTCTGGTTGGCGACCACGACCCGGCGCGTCGGCCCGACTGCTGCTGCGGCCGTAGCGCTGTTAGCGCCCGTGGTGGCAGCGGACGCCGGGGCGTTGGGCGCCACCAAGCCGGGTGCAACGCCGGGTTTGAGCAGCACACGCAAGTAGAGCTGCCAGCTCGGATTGCCCAGGCAGCGCACCCGTACCGTCTCCCGCGCGGCAAAAGGCGTGTCCATCACCAGCGCGCGGTCACAGGTCTGCAACTGCACCCGGCTGTCCAGCGGGGCAAAGCTGAATTGGCTGGCCTCGAGCTGCTGGGTCTGCTGCACCCAGTGGCCGACTTCGGCCAAAAGCTTGTCCGGCGCCGCCACGCCAGGCACCTGGGCCAGCGCGGCAGTAATAAACAGGGAAAGCACCAGGCCCATGCCTCGCACAAGGCAGGCAAGCCCCACCGCCTTGCGGTGAAGCAGTCTTGGGTTCAAGTGGCACAGCAATTGCATGAAGGTTCTTATGTGTTGAAAAAGTGACAGGACATTCAGCCCCACCCCTTTAGCGCAAGAACAATGCCATACAGCGCGACCCACGCGCCACCGGTACCGCGTCTTGCAAGCCGAGCAACCCAACAGGCCATCGCATCACCATGTGGACCCGCAACGCAGCACCCAGTAACGCCAGCGCACCGCTTTTGCCAGTCGCAGGCGCTACCGCGCCCGCGCCCTCGCCCGCAAGCACGTCGGCTGCGGCCAAGCCCTTCGCCCAGGTGTTGCAACAGGCACAGAGCAAAGCCGCAGCCGGGACGCCCTCGCCCAGCGCCAGCAAGCCCCAGCCACGGCTGGCAACGGGTACACATACTATTTCTGCAGGGGAAACCCTGATTGGTCTGGTGCGCGACCAGGCCCAGGCGCGCGGCGTGGCACTCAGCGGGCCCCAGGAAATGCGCCTGGCCCAGCAGCTGGCCAGTAGCAACCGCATTGGCAACGCCGACCTGGTCTATCCCGGCCAAAGCATCGACCTGTCGGCCCTCCACGCCGATTTGCAGAGCATGCCGGTGGCCGCCGTGCGCCGTCTGGATGCGGGCCCGCAAGCCGGAACCCTGCCTGCCAATCCGGCCAAGGCCCAGCCCCTGGCGTATGACGTGCGTTCGCGCAACTTCACCCCCGCCGCCAGTGCGGTGGCCCAGAGCCGGGCCCCCATTTACACCACGGCCACAGTGCCAGTGGCTGCCAACGGCGTGGCCGGCGCGGCCCACCCGGTCTTGCAACAAACCCTGGACCGTGCCGTCGCCAAGGGCTTTATTCCGCCCTCGGAGAAGGCGGCGGTCTACGACAAGATTTTGGAAATGGCGGACAACCACCGCTTTTCCCCGGATGACTTTGCCCGCATGACGCTCATGGAGAGCGATGGCATGAACCCGCGTGCCAGCAACCAGCGCTGCCACGGCATCATCCAGTTTTGCGATGGCCCCGCGCGTGGCGCAGCCTCGGCGGGCTACGGCGCCAATCCACGTGCCATATTGGACTTGAGCGTGCACAAGCAACTCAGCCTGGTGGACAAGTACTTTGACGATGTCGGCCTCAAGAGCCAGGGCCCCGCTGGCCTGGAGGACTTGTATTTGTCGGTGCTCAACCCCGCCTCCCGGGCTGAGGCACAAAGCAACGCACCGCTCAATATCGGCGGCCAGCAGGCGCGCGCGCTGCATGTGGGCAATGACACGGCCGCACCCATCACCCGCCAATCGATCCGCCAGGGCCTGCTGCAAAACGCCGCCGCCCGGCTGGGCCAGTTGCTGCCGAACGCGCTGCGCGTGCAAGCGCAGCGCGCCCAGCAGTACGTCGAAAACACCCTGCCCTGAGCCGACGCGCGCTGCGCACCGGCAGGGCCGGCGGCAACTGCTTTTCCGACAGCGGCAAAGATTTGCCGCACCCCCAGCGCTTGGCAGGCGCGGGCGCACCAAGCGCTGCGGTGAAAAGCACGCTTTGGGGTCCCTGGCCTCCTTGAAAAAGCGGCAATTCGAAGGTGGCATGCAAGTTGCAATAAGTCCCTGCATGAAGCGGTATTGCGGCAACTGTGTCGGCAAACCGGCAGTTCAACCTGGACCATTGGAGAGCGCATGAACATCATTGACAACGCTTTTAGCCTGCACGAGAAGGCCCTGGGCATGCGCAGCCAGCGTATGGAAGTGCTGTCGCGCAATATTGCCAATGCGGACACGCCCAACTTCAAAGCCCAGGACATTGATTTCCGCCAGGTCTTGAAAGACACGCAAGGCACCACCATGCGCACGACCGACGCTGCGCACATACCCATGGGCGATATTGCCAACGGCAGCGGCCTGAAGTACCGCACCCCTTTTAACGTCGCCTTTGACGGCAACACGGTGGAGTTGCCGGTGGAACAAGCCAAGTTCGGCCAGTACGCCGCCGACTACCAAACCACCTTGAGCATTCTGGAAAACCGCATCAGCGGTATTCGCAAAGCACTGCGCGGAGACTAAGCCATGGCACTTGACAATATTTTCGGCATCGCCGGCTCGGCCTTGAATGCGCAGACGGTGCGCATGAATGCCACCGCCTCCAATTTGGCCAATGCCGGCACGGTGGCGAGTTCGGACAAGGATGCCTTTCGCGGCAAACGCGTCACCTTCAAAACCATCATGGACACGCAGCTCAATGCCACCGACCTGGCCAACAAGGGTGGTGTGAAAGTGGCTGCGATCTCGGACGACCCCAAGTCGATCTCGCGCATGTCCGACCCCGGTAACCCGTCGGCGGACAAAGACGGTTACGTCTACCTGTCCAACGTCAACGAGATGTCGGAGATGGTCGAAATGATGGCCGCTGCGCGCTCCTACCAAAACAACGTTGAAGTCGTCAACACCGCGCGCCAACTGATGATGCGCACGCTCGACATCATCAAAAGCTGATTTAACTGCGAAGCACCACCATGGCCAACCTCAACCTCCTCGGAAATACCAGCAGCGACAGCGCCTGGGCCTCTGCCGTGCCCACCAGCATCCGCACCACGGCACAAGACGCTGCGGCCAAGATGACGGCGGCCACCGGCCAATCGGCCATGGGGCAAAAGGACTTCTTGACGCTGTTCACCACCCAGCTCAAAAACCAGGATCCGCTGGACCCGGTGAAAAACGAAGCCTTTGTGGCGCAGCTCGCGCAGTTCTCGCAACTCGAGGCCACCACCAATATGTCCACCAGCCTGGAGAACTTCACCTCCAGCATGTCGAGTACCCAGATCACCAGCACTGCGGGCCTCATTGGCGCAAAAGTATCGGTGCCCGACGGTCCGGCCGTCTTGGTCAGCGGCCAAACCGTGCCTGCCACCATCGCCCTGCCCAATGGCGCCGATGGTGTGCAGCTGCAGGTCTTTGATTCCAAGGGCGTGCTGGTCAGCACCCAAACGGCGGGCGCACAAACGGCGGGCGACATGCTCTTTAACTGGAACGGCCAGGACGAGGTCGGCAATGCGCTGCCCGGCGGAACCTACCGTTTTGTGGCCAAGGCAGTATCCCAAGGCAAAACGATCACCCCCGTGGTCAGCACCATGGCTACCGTGCTGGGTGTGAGCCAGCAAGCCGACAAATCCATGGTCTTGCAAGTCACCGGGGGCAAGACGATCAAGCTCTCCGACGTCACCAAGATTTACGGCTAACCCCCCTTCCACACCCCCTCTTTTTACGCTCGCGCTACGCCACTCCAGGAGTAAAACACCATGTCTTTCTATACCTCGCTGACCGGACTCAACGCTGCCACTGCCATGTTGGGCGTGACCGCCAACAACATCTCCAACGTGGGTACCACCGGTTTCAAGCGCTCGCGCGCTGACTTTGGTGACATTTTTGCCACCTCGCCCTTGCAAAAGGCCTCCAGCACCGTCGGTCAGGGCGTGTCCTTGAAGCAGGTGAGCCAGGAGTTCAGCCAGGGCAATATTTCCTTCTCATCCAACGCACTGGACTTGGCCATCACGGGCGACGGCTTCTTTCCGCTGCGCTCAGCCGACGGTCTGACCGACACTTACACCCGCAACGGCTCCTTCTCGCTCAACGAGCAGTTCAACGTGGTGAACTCGGCAGGCCAGCGCCTGATGGCAGCGACGGTGGACTCAACCGGTAGCGCCAACGTGAACGACCGCGTGGTCTTGACCATTCCCCAAAAGACATCGGGCGAAGCCAAGCAAACCTCAGAGGTGTCTTTGGGCCTGAACTTTCCAGCCGACGCGGCGGTGATTACTGAGACCTTTAGCCGCACCAACCCGGCAAGCTTCAACAAATCGACGGCCTTTACCGTCTATGACAACGGGGGTAACGGCTACTTGGCGACGATTTACTACGTCAAAACCCAAAACGCCAACCAGACCAGCCCCTACAACAAATGGCAAACCCATGTGTTCGTGGGCGAAGACCAGGTGTCTGCGGCGCTGGCACAGTCCACCGACATCAATGGCGATCTGCAATACGTCAACCAGTACGGCCAGATCAAGTCCTACAGCGAGGTCAAAGACGAACTCACGACCGCCAAGACGCAGCTGATTTCGCTCGACGAGCTGACCGACAAACGCACCTCCACGCCTGCAGGCATTACCGGTGTGGGCTCGACAGTGGACTTGACCGGTGGCACCAATACCTTTGCCGGCCTCACCGACAAGGCCATTGACCTGAGCAACCTGTTCACGGTCAACGTGGACGGCTCTACCGCGCCGGTGAAGGTCGATTTGAGCTACATGAAAAATTCATCGACGGTGCTGACTGGCGCCACGCTGGCCGCAGAAGCCACCAAATACCTCAACCGCAAATTTGGCGACGAAACCAGCTTCAACTTCACCAGCACCACGGCCAGCACCGTCAATCCCGACACGGTGTTTACGCTGACGGACTCGCGCGTAGCCAACGGCTCGCCCATCAAAACAGAAATCAAACTCTCGGGTTTTACCGACCCGAGCAATGTGTCGATCGACGAACTGACCGAGATCATGCAGACCCAGATCGACAACTCGGTGCTCGGTGGCCACGCGCGCCAGTTTGTGACGGTCTCGGGCACTGTGAGTTCAACGCCGCTGACTTTCATGGGTGCCACCGTGAGCGGTGCGGCAGAGGGCGACACCGTGGTCAAGACCATCAGCAATATTGTTGACTCTGCTGCAGACATCATCGCAGCGAACCCCGGCCTGGAGAGCATTGAGGCCGGTGCAGACGGCACAACCGTGGTGCTGACTTACCACCAGTACCCCAAGCAGACCGTGCAGCTCACAGGGCCGGCCACAGGGGCGACCACCTTCATGGGAGTTGCGATACCGCGTTCCGGCGCGGACGACACGGCGAGCCAGGTGGCCTCCAAAATCGTTGCCGCCAAAGCCGCCATTCTGGCCAGCACCGTAGATGCGTCGCCGAATGCCAATTCCCTGGGCATTCGCGACATCCAGATTGATCCGAGTGACTCCAGCAAACTCATTTTGGTCTACGACCAAAGCCAAGCCGCACCCAGCGTTTTCACGCCCGATGTGACCGGCGTGACCTGTGATAAATCCGTCGAAGTCAACCAGATTGACGAAGGCTTAACCACCAGCGCCGGTGTTACGCCCACCGCAATCAGCGCCGCCACCAACGGCGGTGTGACGTTTGGCGCTAGCGCCCCACTCAGCCCTGGCCTGCCCAGGTCGCCCATCACGGTGGCTTACGACTACAACACCCAGAGCTTCAAAATCACCGACAGCACCAACGCCGGTGCGAACGTGATCACGCTGGCCTCGGGCACCTCGCCCAACACGATTTTGGGCCTGGGAACCATCCCTGTCACCCTGGACAACGACGGCTTGTCGGGCGTCAAAATGCTCCCCAACAACCGCAATCCGCTGCGCGCAGTCACTGACCAACGCTACGGCATCCAGGTGAGTTACGACGCGGTCAACAAATCTTTTAGCGTGACCTCGGGCACGACCGGTGACACCTCAGCCATTGCCATTACGGTGCCCGTGGGCTCGTCAGCACCTGCGTTGTTTGGCTTTGCCGAGAGCAAGGTCGTCGACGGCAAGATGGTGCCGGTGGCAGTGACCAAGTCCTCGGTCGCTACGCGCGGTATTTCGTCAGAACCCGCTGTTGCCGTGGGCAAACCACCGACCGTGAACGTGGCCAACAACTTTGTCGTGGACGCCACCAACAACAAATTTGTCGTCACCGTCGACGGCATCAAGGGCACGGTCGTGGTGCCACCGAGCACCACGTACTCGCTGGACAACTTCATGAAGGAGTTGCAAAAAGGCATCAACTCGCTGGCAGAACGCAAAAGCGTGGACGGCGTGCTGGAAGATTCGCCCACCACGGTCAATGGCGTGAAGGTGACCTACGACTACGCCAACAACAACTTCGTGTTCACCACGGGAACCACAGGTTCAGACTCCTTTATCAAGATTTCCGGCAGCAGCAACTGGGGCCTGGACCAAGTTGAGGCCGGCCGTGGAACCACCTCCACCTGGATCAAACCCAGCCAGCACAAGGATGTGGTCAACGGCGCCTTGCAACCCAAATACATCGACAAAGACGGCAAGGAAACCACCAACGGCGACGGCTTTACTGGCCTGCCCGCTTGGTCGCCCATCTTCTTGGACAAGGGCGAACTCACCTTCAACACTGCCGGTAAGCTGTACTCCCCCATCCAGGGAACGCAGTTGGAGACGGTGTACCTCGCCGGTGGTAAGGGCGCTTTGACCATCAATGTGAACTACGCGGCCTCAACCCAGTACACATCACCGTTCGCAGTGCTGTCGCAGTCGCAAGATGGCGCCCCCGAAGGCTCCTTGGTGGGTGTCACCATTGGCAATGACGGATTGGTGAGCGCATCGTTCTCTAACGGTACGCAAAAGTCGCTGGCCAAAATTTTGCTGACCAATTTTTCCAGCCCCTCGGGCTTGCGCCAGATTGGTGACTCCAGCTTTTTGGCCTCGGCGTCCTCGGGCAAACCCATTCTCGGTACTGCCGGTTCGGCCGGCTTTGGCACGCTGCGCGCCGGTGCGACCGAACGGGCCAACGTTGACTTGACGCAAGAGCTGGTGGACTTGATTACCGCCCAGCGTAACTTCCAGGCCAATGCCAAAGCGATTGAAACCAGCTCGACGATGACTTCGGCCATCATCAACCTGCGTTCATAAGCCCGGCGCTAGCACCTTAAGGAGCCCCGACCATGGATCGCTTGGCCTTTAACGCCGCAGTGGCAATGAACGAACAGACGGTGGGCCGGCAGATGTCGGTCAATGAACTGGCCAACGTCACCACCACCGGCTTCAAACGCAGCTTTGAGGCGGCGATGCGCACGGTCGCGGTCGAGGGCGCGGGCATGAAGAGCCGCTACCAGCCGCAAACTTTTTCCGAGGACTACATCAGCATGAAGGCCGGCCCGGTGGTTGCCACCGGCAACGACCTGGACGTCGCCCTGAGCGGCAGCACGGTGCTCGGCGTGACTGCGGCCGACGGAAACCTGGCCTTCACGCGCCGGGGCGACCTGCGCGTCAATGCCAACGGCGCGCTAGAGACGGGCGCCGGCGTCTTGGTACGCAGCCAAAATGGCGGTGCGCTCACCGTGCCGCCCGGGGTACGGGTCACGATCCGCTCGGATGGCACCGTATTTGGCAGCGACCCGGCACAGCCGACCAACACCCCGCCCCTGCAAATCGGCGCGCTCTTGATGCGCGACGCCAGCCAGACCCCGCTGCAGCGGCGCGAAGACGGCTTGTTTGCCGTCTCTGGCGCCAAGCCGGGCACGGACATTACGCCCGGACCTGTTCCACCCAACCTCACGGCGGGCGCCTTGGAGGGCAGCAACGTCAACGCCTTGTCCATCATGGTCAAGCTCATGGACCAGAGCCGCTCGTTTGAGCAGCAAGTCAACCTGATTAAAGAAAGCAAGACTTGTGACGAATCTGGTGCAACCATGATGAAAGCCAGCTGACGGTTTTTCTAGGCACGCGCCTTGCTTATAGCCTTGTAACTTAACGAACACTGGAGCAGTCAATGGACGCATCAATGTGGGTGGCCAAAACAGGCCTCGACGCGCAGCAGACGCGCATGAATGTGATTTCCAATAACTTGGCCAACGTGAACACCACGGGCTTCAAGCGCGATCGCGCGGTTTTTGAAGACTTGCTGTACCAAAACGTGCGCCAGGCGGGCGGCCAGACGGGTGCGACCACCCAGGCACCGACCGGCTTGATGCTGGGTACCGGTGTGCGCGTGGTCGCCACCGAAAAGCTGAACCAGCAGGGCAACATGATCAACAGCCAGAATCCGCTCGATCTGGCGATCGCGGGCGACGGGCATTTTCAGATTCTGCAGGCCAATGGCACCACGGCTTACACGCGCGATGGCAGCTTCAAGGTGTCGTCAACCGGACAGTTGGTGACCTCCAATGGCGCGCCTTTGCAGCCGCCCATCACGATCCCTCCGACCGCTGCCAGCGTGACCATTGGTCGCGACGGTACCGTATCGGTTGAATTGCAAGGCGGCGCTGGACAGCAAACGCTGGGACAAGTGCTGATCGCCCGCTTTCTGAACCCCGCCGGTTTGCAGGCTGCAGGCCAAAACATCATGTTGCAAACCCCCGCCAGCGGCGTACCGCAGGTCGTTCCCCCAGGCACCGCCGGCGCAGGCACCCTGATGCAAGGCACGCTGGAAGCTTCCAACGTCAATGTGGTTGAAGAAATGGTCAACATGATTGAGACGCAGCGCGCCTACGAGATCAACTCCAAGGCCATCTCTGCCGTCGACGGCATGCTGAAGTACATCAACCAGAACATGTAATTGGCCCACTCGATGAAACATGTTTTGATGGCCCTCGCCGCCTTGGCATTGAGCGCCTGCTCAGTCTTGCCTCGCGAGCCGATCACGCACTCCGAAGGCTTCCGCCCGGTGTACCCCGTGGCACAGACTGCGCCGCAAGTGGCCACGGGTGCCATTTACAACGGCGCCCAAAGCGAGTCCTTCTTTGGCCGCGGTCGGGGCTTCCAGGTGGGCGATGTGATTACCGTTTTGCTGAACGAATCGACGCAAGCGGGTCGTACGCAAAGCGGCGTGGTCAAGCGCACCTCGAGCAACGACGTGGTGCCTGCGGGCATGGGGGGCGGCCTGCTGTCAGGCGCCAACCTGCTGGGCGGCACCATCAAGAGTGAAGGCACCGGCACCGCTGACCAAACGGCCAGCCTGACGGGTTCTGTCGCTGTGTCGGTGATTGACGTCATGGCCAATGGCAACCTGGTGCTGCGCGGCGAGAAACAACTCGCCCTCACCGAAGGCGCCGAGATTATTCAAGTCGCGGGCGTCGTACGCCCTGACGACATCGCACCCAACAACACCGTGCAATCGCGCCGTCTGGCCAACGCCCAAATCACCTACCGGGGTACGGGCGATATGGCGGCGGCCAGTCGCGCTGGCTGGGCCACCAGCGGTTTGCTGAAACTCTGGCCGTTCTAAGGCCTCTTGAGAGCACCCCCATGAAAAAATTCTTCTGCACTCTGCCCCTGGCGGCTTTGCTGTGGGTGCTGCCATTCACGCTGGCGCACGCCGACCGCATCAAAGACCTGACCACCATGGCCGCCATGCGTGGCAACCAGCTGATCGGTTACGGCCTGGTGGTGGGCCTGCAAGGCACGGGTGATGGCTCGGATTTGTCGTTCACCACCCAGAGCATGAAAACCCTGCTCAACCGCATGGGCGTGAACCAGGAAAACCCGCTGACCGACTACGAAGCGGCCACCAGCGGCGGCAAGATCGACCTCAAAAACGTGGCGGCCGTGATGATCACCGCCGACCTGCCAGGCATGGCCAAGCCCGGTCAGCGCATTGACATCAATGTGTCTGCCATCGGCAAGGCCACCAACCTGCGTGGCGGTACTTTGCTGCTGACCAGTTTGCGCGGCGTGGACGGACAAATTTACGCGCTGGCCCAAGGCTCTTTGTCGTCCACCAGCGTGGACGTGGGTGCTGCGGGCTCCAAAGTCCTCACGGGTGTGACCACTGCAGCCCGCATTCCAAGCGGCGCCACCGTCGAAAAAACGGTCGAAAACTCCTTTGACAAATCGGACAACGTGCTCTTGAACCTGCGCGATGGCGACTTCACTACCGCATCCAGCATCATCCAGGCCATCAACACCAAGTTTGGTGGCGAGGTGGCCACAGCACTCGACAGCGTTTCTATCTTTGTGCGTGCTCCCATGGACAGCAGCCAGCGCGTGTCCTTCATGAGCATGATTGAAAACATCGACGTGCAACCCGGCGAGCCCCCCGCACGCGTGGTGGTCAACGCCCGCACGGGCACGGTGGTCATCAGCCGCAACGTGCGCGTGACGGCGGCCGCGGTCAGCCACGGCACCATCAGCGTGTCGGTCGCCATGACCAACGAAGTCTCACAACCCGGCATGCTGTCCAACGGCACGACCAAAGAAGTTCAAAACGCAGACGTCAAAGTCAGCGAGCCCGACAAGCCCATGTTCTTGTTCCAACCTGGCGTGGATTTGCGCCAGATCGTGGACGCGGTGAACCAGGTTGGCGCCACACCCTCGGCCCTGATTGCGATCTTGGAAGCCCTGAAGAGCTCCGGCAGCCTGCGCGCCGAGTTGCTGGTGATTTAAGGCAAGACTTCGCACTGCTGCTGCCATGGACATCAACAACAACGCCCCTCTGCCTGCACCCGCCAACGCGGATGTGAGCGGGTCTTACCTCGATTTCGGGGGCCTGGGCAAGCTCAAGGGAAAAGCGCACGCGGACGCCAAAGCCGCAACCCGCGAAACGGCCCAGCAGTTTGAGGCCATGTTTTTGCAGATGATGATGAAGTCCATGCGCGACGCCACGCCCAAAAGCGATTTGGTGGAGTCCGCAGGCAAAGACACCTTCGAGGCCATGTTTGACAAAGAAGTGTCGATGGCCATGGCCAAACGCAGTTCTTTGGGGTTGGCGGACATGCTGGTCAAGCACATGCCCGACACCAGTGCGCCGCAGCCCAGCACCGCAGCACTGCTCGAGGCACGCAATCTCAAACCCAAGCCCATGTCTTTGCTGCCTGAGCCAGCAAAACCCATGTCCTTGACGCCCGTGGCCCAGCCCCTGGCCCCCCTGCCCCGCGTGGGTGGACCGATTCCATTGACACAGCGCGACCTGCCCCTGCAGACCGACCCCACACAGCCTGAAGGAGACGCTCCATGAGCGACATAGCAGGCATTGCCGGCAACGCCGTTGCGGCCTACCAAAACGCGCTGTCGACCGTTAGTAACAACATCGCCAACGTATCCACCGAGGGCTATTCGCGTCAAGACGTCGCACTCGCCGCATTGCCGGTGACCAAGACGGGGGGCCTGTTCTTGGGCTCAGGCGTGGCGATCAACAATGTCAAGCGCCAGTACGATGCCTTTGTGTCGTCGAACTTGCGCAACACCAACAGCGACTACTCCGCGCAAGGCCCCATGGTCAACTACGCAAACCGCGTGGTGGACGTGATGGGTGGCCAAACGATGGGCCTCAACACTGCCTTTGACCAGTTTTTTTCATCGGCCCGCGCCTTGTCAGCCGACACCTCGTCTACGGTGCTTCGCAGCAGTTTTTTGCGGGATGCACAGGGCGTGGCGCAGCGGTTTGGTCAGTTGTCGCAGCAACTTAGTTTGATCGACAGCGAAACACGCAGCGCCGTGGACGATGCCGTATCACAAAT
This sequence comes from Comamonadaceae bacterium, assembly GCA_947447985.1. GTDB lineage: Bacteria > Pseudomonadota > Gammaproteobacteria > Burkholderiales > Burkholderiaceae_C > Allorhodoferax. Next base: position 92,085 of record CANFLX010000002.1, on the reverse strand, counting down.
AAACACGCTCACCAAGCAGCTTGGCGTGGTCAATGCACAGCTCACCAAGCAAATCACAGAAGCAGCACAGCCGCCTGATTTGCTAGACCAGCGTGATTTGTTGCTACAAAAGCTCTCCACCCTCGCGCATGTCAACACCGCCTTTACCGCCAACGGCAGGGTCACGGTAAGCCTGGGTCCGACGATCACCCAAGACGTTGTGGTAACCGGCACGACCGTCACACCCATTGGCGCAGACTACAACTCAGCGTCCCAGGAAAAAGCCTCTTTGGTCTTAGACCCCTACGGCAAGGCCACGACATTGGCGGGCATTACCAGTGGCACGCTGTCTGGCCTGATGGCTTTTCGCTCTCAGGTCTTGGTCAACTCCCAAAGTTCCCTGGACGACCTGGCGCGAACCTTTGTGAACCAGACGAACGCCATCCATGAACAAGGCATAGACGCCTATGGCAAGCCCGGCAAGGCGCTGTTTGCCATAGACCCCAAAGCGAGCAACGCCGCTGCCGCGGTGACCGTTGCATTGGATGATCCCCTGCTCATCGCTGCGGCAGCGCAGTTCAGGGTGATGAAGGATGCCAACAATACAAGTGTGGCTCAAGCCAGCTTGGCCTATGTGGACCCCGCATCGGACTCCAGTTCGGGCCCACCTGCTTTGAGCACTGCGTTGGTCAACAACGAGCACCCAAGTGCTGCCAAAACCGTTGTGGTGTCTAACAGCATTCCGGCCACCGCGGTCGCCACCATTCCCAGTGGCATGCAGGACGTCAGCATCTATTTGGACACCTTTCAGCCAGGTCAGCAGATCCAGGTACTCACCCGTGACGGCAGACAACTGGTGGGACAGTCCATGTCCGGCAATGCCGCATTGCAAGGCAGCGTATTGACACTGGACAACGGCTTCGCCGCTGGTGCAAGCTACAGCGACGCCTACCTGAATGACGCCAAGCAGTCGGTGCAAATCAGTGGTACGGCCACCGGCGCGGTGAGCTTCTTAGGACTGCCGATTTCCGGCGTTGGCGCAGGTACGACGGCGGCAGATACGGCCGCTGCCATCGTTGCCCAAAAAGCCAGCCTCTTGGGCAACCCCCTCCAATCGGTACAAATCACTGGCATCAGTACGGGTCCGACAAGCTTTTTCGGTGTGCCCGTCCCGGGCATTGGCCTGCATTTCACTGCCGCCCAAGCTGCTGCTGCGATCGTTGCGACCAAGGCCAGCCTGTTAAGCAATCCTGCGGTGATTGCTGCCGGTATCACAGACATTGCGCGGGACCCCAACGACATCAGCAAGTTGGTACTCACCACCAACCCCGTGTGGCCAACACGCGCGCCGCTACCCAGTGCGGTCAGCGGTGGCATGGGTTTTGGCGAAGGCACAAACCCTGCGATAGCGGCGGGTATCACCGACATTGCCCTGGACCCCAACGACCCGACCCGGCTGGTACTGACCACCATGCCTACCTCGCCGGCGCGCCCTGGTTTGGCCAGTGCGACCCGCGGGGGGGTTACCTTTGGGGCAGGCACCGCCCTCACCTACAAGGGAATGGACGTTTTTTACGGCGCACAAGCCAGTGTGCAATTGCAACCGGTGTACGACAGCAAAGACCAGATTTCAGGAACCAAGCCGTTTGCTGCAGTGTTGCAAGGCGCGCGGGTACAAGCCATTGAAGACGGTATCGCCGACCATACCCTGACGCTCGATGGCGTGCCTCTGCCAGCGCTACCGGGGCCGGTGAACGATGCGGTCACGGTTGCCAACTGGATCAACAGCGTGGCACCGCAAACCGGTGTGCAGGCGCGTGCATCCAATGAGATCCGGGTCGATCAAAAACAGCTCAACCTGTCGACCGCATCCCTGGTGCTCAACGGGGTGGAGATCAATACCACCGGCATGCCCAGACCCGCCAGACCCATCGACCTGGTGAATGCAATCAATGCCGCCCCGACCAGCCATGTCACGGCAAGCATCACCACCGACGGCCAGCTGGTGCTGATGAATGCAGCGGGCCATGAGGGTGAAAACATGTCGATTAGCAACCTGGTCAACACCGGGTCGCCCAACGCGCTGGGTATCACAGGCGGCGTTTACCGGGGCATGCTGAGCCTGACCCAGCCTTTGACGGATGCCAATGGCGCGCCCATTACCAAACCGATCCAACTCGGCTTTGGCAGCGCGGGCAGTCCCACGGATCTGTCGAATCTGGGCTTTCGCACCGGCGCTTATATTTCCGGCCAGGCCAAAGACGACCTGATTGTGTTGGTCACCGGCAGCCCAGGTGCCGCCAGCGTTTCTGCCAGTTACACGGGTGCGCCCATAGACCAACGCCAAGCGCTGCGTGCCAACCCGATGAAGGTGGAGTTCCTGTCAGACACGCACTACCTGATTACCGACACGGCCACCAATACGGTGGTGGCTGAGCGAACGCTAGACCCCAACGCGCTCAGCCCTGCGATCAGTTTCCAAGGCTTGCAACTTTCCCTGACGTCGCCACCCAAGCAAGGTGACGTGTTCACCATGGACGGCAACAGTGACGGGGTCGGCAATAACGAAAATATCCTCTCTTTGAACGCCTTGGAGAGCAAGGCCGTCGTGGGCAGCAAAACCTTGTCGAACGCCTACATTGATCATGTCAATGAGATGGGCAATATTGCCCACCAGGCCACGATTTCACAAACTGCGCTGTCTGTCGTGCATGACCAGGCGATCACCTCACACGACCAGGTCGCAGGAGTGAGCCTGGACAAAGAGGCTGGCGATTTGATTCGATACCAGCAGGCTTACCAGGCTGCGGCCAAAGCTCTTCAGGTGGCCAGCCAACTGTTCGACAGCGTGCTGCAGATACGCTAATTCCTAGGGAACTGTCATGCAAATTTCTACCGGCTTGCTGTTTGACCGCGCCAGCACCCAAATGAGCAACTTGCAAAATGAGCTCACACGGTCACAGGCCCAAATCGCCAGCCAAAAGCAAGTTCTCCAACCCAGTGATGCGCCTGACCAGTCGGCCGCGATCAGCCGGCTCAAGTCCATCATCGGACGCCAAGACAGCTTTGCGAGCAATATTTCTACGGCGCAGACGCGTTTGAGCCTGGAGGATTCCACGCTGGGCAACGCCAACAACGCCCTGGTGAAAATCAAGGAGCTGACCATCATGGCGGCCAATGACACCTTGGACCCCGCGTCGCGTAAAGCCATTGCCAATGAAATGCAGGCCATGCGCGACCAGCTGCTGAGTTTGGCCAATAGCCAGGACACCAACGGAAACTATATTTTTTCCGGCAGCAAGACCAAGACGCCCGCGTTTCAAACCGGAGCGGACGGCACTGTCAGCTACCAGGGCGACCAGGCAAGAACCGAAATCGCGGTGGGGGAACGGACAACAACCGCCATGAACCGCCCAGGTCCGAGTGCCTTTGTACGCGTGGTGCGACCGACAGACGACGGCAGCAGCCAGGGTATCGGTTTTTTCCAGGCGCTGGACGACCTGATTGGCAGTGTCAAAACCTACAACGCCAGCAATGTGCAGCGTGGCCTCGAAGAAGTCGACAAACTCAGCGAAGGTGTGACACTGGCCCAGGCGGACGTGGGCACCAACCTCAATGTTCTGGACCAGCAAAGTTCCATCTTGACCGATACCAAGCTCACGCTGAAAACCGCACTTTCCTCGTCCGAGGACGTGGACTATGCGGGTGCCATCAGCAAAATGAATCTGCAGTTGACCGCGATGCAGGCTGCCCAAGCCAGTTTTTCCAAAATTTCGCAGCTGTCGCTGTTCAATTATTTGAAGTGATTCACGCCGCTCAAGATCTGCACCTTCGTGCCGATCAACAAGAGCAGTGAACTCTTTACGGCGCCCCTTCGTCCATGACCACCACCACCAGCACCACAAGCACAGGGGTCACCAACCCCACGCAGATTGCCAACTTATTGGGTGCAGGCTCGGGCATTGACACGCAGGCGCTGGCCACCAGCCTGACCGAGGCGGAACGCGCCCCGGCAAAGGCCGTTATTGACAAGCGCATTGCGGCGTCCACGGCCAACATCTCGGGCTATGGCGCCATCAAATATGTGCTGGGCAACCTGCAAACTGCATTTGCCGCACTCAAAAACCAAAGCTCCTTTACGTCGCAGGCACCGGTCAATAGCCAGCCTGGCGCACTGTCGGTCACAGCGGGCTCCACTGCAACTGCCGGTACGCACACGGTGGAGGTGACCCAGCTCGCTGCAGCGCAACGCACGGTAGGCGCCACCGGATTCGCCAAGGGAAACACGCCCATCAACGGCGGAGCACCCTTTAATTTGCTGCTGTCTGTGCATGGCGCAGCGCCCAAGACCATTGCGGTCATGGACGCCACGCCCAAAGGCGTGGCCAGCGCCATCAACCAAGCCAATCTGGGCGTCAACGCCCAAATCGTGAACACCGGCGACGCCGCCGCCCCGTTCAAGCTGATGCTGACAGGCAGCTCAGGTGCCACCAAAGATTTCACGCTGACCAGCCAGCCCATGCCCGGTCGCCCCACCCTCACGACCACCCAAGGCAGCGCCACGACGGGTGCTGCAGTGACGGAATCAAGCACCGTCAACTTTGGCGCGGGTCTGGGCGCTGGCCAGAGCATGACCGTGGGCGGGCTGACCTACACCGCCACCAGCGCTGTGTCGGCCAGCGAACTGGCCGCAGCCTTTGGCTCCTTGGCCGCGGGCGCTACCACGGGCGCGGGAACCAAAGGCACTTATTCTGGAAAGCTCACGGGTTTTTCCACCACGGCGGCCTCGGGCACGGCCATCACGGCAAGAAGCGCCACCGCCAACGCCAACGTCGCAGACCTGCTCGTGGCGGGCGCGGCGGCGGCAAATCCCTTGACCGGCAACCCCAGCACGGTGACCGCACAGGGTGGCCAAGGCGTCGCTCGGACCGAGGCCACAACCGTCACATTCAACGCAGGATTAGCGCCCGGCCAACACGTCACCATGGCAGGGCTTACTTACACCGCCACGGCCAATGTCAGCGCTGACGATGTGGCAGCGGCCTTTGCCGGACTCCAGTCCGGCGACCAGCAAGGCACTGGTGGTGCCAGCGGAACCTACTCAGGCACTTGGAGCGGCTTTACCAGCGGCCCCGCCAGTGGCGCCACCCTGACTGCCACCAGCACCGCCCAGAATGAAAACGTCACCGATCTGGAAATTTTTGCGGATGTCGCTCCCACGTGGACGACCGTCCAAGGGAGCGCAGCCTCCACCGAAAGTACGACAGTCAGTTTTGGCGAAGGACTGGGCATGGGTCGCAGTGTCACGGTGGGGGGGCTCACCTACACCGCCAACAGCGATATCAGTGCTGCGGACCTGGTGACCGCCTTCAAGTCACTGTCCGCCGGTGCGACCACAGGACTGGGCGTCGACAAGGGCAGCTATTCGGGCACCTTGACCGGCTTTGACATCGATGGCGGCAGCGGCGACTCGATCACAGCCACCAGCATCACGCCCGGGACCAACGTCGCCGACTTGGTGGTCACTGCCGGCGCACCCAGCATTGCAGGGCTGGATTTCTTACCGCCGCTGCAAACCGCCAGCGACGCCGCGCTGACCGTTGACGGCGTGGCGATCACCTCCAGCACCAACCAGGTGACCGACGCCATTGCGGGCGCCACCCTGAGCTTGTCGGCCAAAACACCTGTTGGCACGCCGGCCACACTCAGCTTCGCGCCGGACACCGCTGCTGTCAAAACAAAGCTGCAGGCCTTGGTGACCGCCTACAACGACGCCAACTCCATGCTCAATGTGGTGTCGGACCCCAAGTCCACGGTGACCGATTACGGCGCATCGCTGGTTGGCAACTCGATCGTGAGCCAGGTGCGCAGCCAGATCCGGGCCATGGTGCTGGGCAGCGCCGCAGATACCGCCCCCCCCTCAGGCAGCATCAAGGGTTTGCGCAACTTGGGCGTCACCATTGACAGCCAAGGCGTGCTGTCCCTGGACGCCACCCAGTTTGACGCGGCCATCGGCAGTAGCTTTGACAACGCGGTCACCATGCTGTCGGCTAACCGCGAGAACCTCAGCACCTACAGCCAGCTGGACGCAGGCGTGGCCGGTGACGCGGTGAAAAAGCTCACTGGCATGCTCGCCAGCACCGGGGCCATCAGCACCAACAGTGCCAACGCCACCAAAAAAATCACCAATTACCAAAAAGACCTGAGCGCCCTGGAGGCGCGCATGACCAAGCTCAAAGCGCGCTATGCGCAGCAATTTGCCGCCATGGACAGCATCGTCGGCCAGTCCACCGCCCTGCGCAGCAGCATGACCAATACCTACGCCGGTTTGATGTCGACGTACACCAATAAGTAAAAAATGTGGGTTCCAGCCTCAAGATTTCTTTGTAAGTGCCGATTCCCAAAGCACATAGGTTTAATTTGTGCAACAACCGTTGCAACTGACCAGGGTGCTGCCCTTGCCAGTGCGGACAAAGAAAGGATGGAACACCATGACTTCTGAGATTCAAAGTGCCAGCGCCGCCTCCCGCGCGCCTGCCGTCACTCCTGCACCTGCAGCGGTGGTGGGACGCAGCACCGTGGCCGACCAACCCAGCGCACCCAAGGTGAGCGCGCCCAAACCGGTTGAGATTCAGTACGACGCGGCCGAAGCCAAGCGCAACCTGCAAGAGGCGGTGCGGTCCTTGAACGACCAACTGGCTTCCAAGAAGACAGGCCTGGGCTTTTCTATTGACAAAAGTTTGGATCGCCCCGTGGTGATCGTGACGAATGCACAGACCGGCGAAGTCGTGCGCAAGATTCCTACCGATGTGGTGATCCAGATGGCCCACAGCATCGACGACATGAAAGGACTCTTGTTGAACGCAAAAGTATGAAATTAATTTCAATTAGCCCTCAAGTTTCCAATTAATTCACCGATTCATTTATCAACAAGACGCCACAACGGATTTCTTGTAACCCTTAAGTTTCACTTCCAGGAGAAATACCATGTCAGTCATCAACACCAACGTTAGCTCGCTCATTGCACAAAACGCCATGGCGTCTAACACCCTTGCACAGTCCAAAGCTATGCAGCAACTGTCCACCGGTCTGCGCATCAACGGTGCAAAAGACGATGCAGCTGGCCTGGCCATCGCCTCCAAAATGACCTCGCAAATCAAGGGTCTGGACCAAGCAGTTCGCAACTCCAACGACGCCATCTCCATGCTGCAAACCGCTGACGGCGCTTTGGTCGCTGTGGGCGACATGATGCAGCGTATGCGTGAACTGGCCGTGCAATCGGCTTCCGACACCAACGTGGCAGGCGACCGCGGCGCTTTGAACGACGAGTTCACACAACTCAAGACTGAAATTAACCGCATCACCAAAAACACCCAGTGGAACGGTATGTCGGTGCTCGACGGCACGGGTGGCGCTGCCAGCGACGGAAAGTTCTCTTTCCAAGTGGGCGCCAACAAGGGCCAAACGATCGAGACCACGATCAACCAAATGTCCTTTGGTGAAAGCACGATCAAGGTTGATACCGCAACTACAGGTGACGGCAAAGCTGAAGCCGCTACGACCACGATCACGGGCAGTGGTTTCAAAGAGGGCGATGTGATCACCATCAACGCCAACAACCAGCAATTTCAATTCACCATCAGCAAAGACCAGGCAGCCGCCTACAAGGCAGCCGTGGATGGCGGCGCAGATTCAGATGGACAGAAGGCCTTGGCAGCAGACGTGGTAACTGCATTGGGTGCAACATTTGCTGGTTTGACTGTGTCCGGCGCTGATAACACCATCGTTTTGACCGGTAACGACGATGTGGCAAATGGATTTAGCGCAACCGCCAAGGTCACCACCGGCGGCTTGGCCAGCTTGGATGCACTGAACATCAAGCTGCCAGGCGACGCCTCTAACGCGATCAGCGGTCTGGACACCGCAATCACCAACGTCAACAGCCAGCGCTCGAGCCTGGGTGCAGTGATCAACCGCCTGACCTACGCTGCGGACAACCTGGCCAACGTGTCGCAAAACACCTCGGCGTCTCGCAGCCGGGTGCAAGACACCGACTATGCCAAGGCATCGACCGAACTGGCTCGCACCCAGATCATCGCCCAGGCATCGACCGCGATGTTGGCACAGGCTAACCAGTCGCAACAAAGCGTGCTGGCCTTGCTGAAGTAATCAGCAGCCTGACCGGGCTTGGGCCCGGACTGCAAAAAGCCACCCTTGCGGTGGCTTTTTGCATGGGGCGGTACTTGCCCAGCTGCTGGTCGTGCGGCGATGGCTTGGCGCTCAGGCCTTCAAAAACCTGAGCACTTTGTCCAGCTGGTCCCAGCCTGAATTCTTAAAGCTGTTGTCCACTTGGGTCGCAAATGCCTTGTCATGTTGAAAACGCCGTGCAAACACCTGCACCGTATGCGCCAGCCACTCGGGCGTGGGCAGTGGCTGGTCTTCAGTGCACTGCACCGCCAGCATGAAGCGCACCAGGCCGAACCGGGTGACCAGGCGAAGGTAGTGCTCCATCGGGTTGGCGCCGCCCTGGCCAAAAGGAAAGTTCTCACGAAGCATTTCGTTCAACACATAGTTTTGCAAGAGCGCTGGCGCAGGCGCAAGTGCCAGGGGCAAACGGGCTACGCCTTGCGCGTAGCGTGCCACCAACTGCTCCTCTGAGACCCGGCCACTCTCATCGGCACCCAGGCCTTCTGCCATGGCTTCGTAAACAGGCCTGTGTTGTGGGCGGATGTATTGGCTTTTGGCCTGCCACAAGAGGGTAAAGGTGACGGCCTGGATGGCGTATTGCGGCTGCATGCTGTCAAACATGACCGCGGTTTGTCCGCTGCTGATCAAGTCTTGGGTGTCTTGCAGAATGTCGGACACACGCCGCGGCATGCCGTTTTTTAAGGTCTCACTCAAGGACTCACACAGCAAACCGACGATGGCCAGCTTCTGCCACACCTGCAAACCTTCTGTCTTCAGGATTTGAATGCAAAAAAAACGCACTTCGTTCATTTGCGCCAAGGAAAGCCCCGCCTGGGGTTTGAGATGCTGCAAGGTATCGGGGCGAACATGGATGGCCTGCTCCGCAAAATCAAACGCATCATCGGCAAGCAGGGCCAAACGGGCCGCTTCAGGGCACGAGAGCGTGAGCGCCTGGTGGTACACCCCCCCCGCCTCATGGTTTGCGCGGGGATAGGTGAAGCAGGTGTTGGACAACTTGTCCTCGCCCAACTCTTTTTGCACCGCGCACAGCTTGTCCTCAACCATCGGGCATTCGCCGGTGCTTGGCACCAGCTCCATGTGGGCATAGTTGCCGTCCGAAGCCTGACTGCGGACGCGCTTGACGTGCGTTTCCAGCCGATCTGCCAGCGCCGGGTTGGTGGTTTTCCGGTAGGCGTTAAAGGTTTTCTTATCAATCGACACCGTCCACCCGGCGCAGCAACTGTCCCCGCACGCGGGCCCGATACAAGAAAAACGCGGCACATACAGAGGCAAAAGCGCCTGAATGCGGCGTGTGGGGTGCAAAGTGGCCATGGATCAAAGTTCCGGTGGGTTGAATCAGGGGCTCGCCAGTCCGGTTTCAGCGAACTAGAAAATAATCAACCCGGTCAAGCAACATCCGAGCCAGTCGCGTTTCCGTCATGCCCGTCAGGGAAAAGGGCAAAAAAAAGAGCAGCCCGAAGGCTGCTCTTTTGATTCGCGCTGCTCAGGAATGGATCAGGCGGTCAGTTCCTTGTAGTCGGCGCCGAAGTACGAGGTCGAGCTGTCACTCTTGACCAGTGCAAACTTGGTGTCGGCGGGCACGCCCTCCGCCAGAGGAGCCACGAGGGCCGTCCAAGAGGTCGCTGTGACGCCCTCATCCGGTGTCCAGGCCGTGCCGTCCGACTTTTGCAACAGGGCGTTAAAGCCCAGCGGCTTGGACGAGGTGCCCGAAGTCAGAGATTTGGCGACCATGAGGAACTCCTGGTTGTCAATGCTGGCCTTGATCAATCCAGAGACCACGGTGTCACCCGCTTTGAGGCCCACGGCACCGTCGCCATTCAAATCCCGCTTGGCATCGATCTCGGTTTGCACGAAGTCTTTCGATGTCAAAGGCGTTGCCGACGAGCTGGCGGAGTCCAAGGTCCAAGTCTTGTCTGCGTCTTGCCCTTGCGTAAACACGTACTTCATATAGGTCGTGTTGCCGCTGTCTGCATCCACCTTGGAAGCGAACAGATTGACGGTGCCGGGTGTCTCAACGGGCTGCTGGATCGAATTGACCACAAACCCTGCGTCAGGCTTCCAATAGGCCAAATTGCCGTCCTCACCCGTAGATTGCAAGGCCGCCGAGTTGGCCAGGTTGGTCGCTACCGTGCCCATCTTGGCCAGGTTTTTGCCCACGATGTAGACCTGGTCGGTGTCGGGTGCATCGATTGGCGGCGTGCCGACGCCCGCCTTGCCTACGGACCAACCGTTGGATTGCGAGGCGATGCCCGCGCCGACCTTGAAACCAATCGCACCGTCGCCGTTGAGGTCTTTTTTGGCCGACGCTTCGTCTTTGGCCAGTGTGGTTCCCGTGATGGCCAAGGGATCCAAATCGGTGGGCTCACTCACCGTCCAGCTGCCGGTGGCAACATCATTCGCCATCGTCGGGGTGAACTTGTAGCGCTGCAACTGGTCGTTGGCCCCCGTGCCATACACCTCGGTTGTGTTTGCGTCGGGCTGGTAGACACCCTTGATTGCGAAGTCGCTGGGTTTTGTCCACGCGCTACCGTCAGCGTTCAACAGCGCCGAAGTCAGGTTGATGTTCTTGGTGCCTGTGGGCACTTTATTGACCACAAAAAAGTCTTGTCCCAACAAGCTTGCTTTCACCAGGCCGGTAGAGCGTGTGTCGTCTTTGACGTCGGTAACCGACAGAACACCCACCTTGGTGTCGCCGTTCAAGTCCTTCTTCAAGTCAGTTTCCAGCTTGGCCAGATCGATGCTGTTCACGGACTCGCCGGCACCCGCGCTCTTGCCATCGACCTTGCTAAAGCTGTACCGCAGCACGGAATTGTTCTCCGTGTTGGTGGCATAGACATAGCGCTTGTCCGTGTTGACGCCTGTGCCATCCAGGACGGCCTTGATCTTGTATCCCTCGTCGATTTGCCAGGGCGCAGTGCCATCGTCACTGAGCAGTGCGTCCTTGATGGTCAGGGGCTTGGAAGGTGAGCCGGGTTTGAGGTCACTGCCTGCAAGCCAGAACTTCAAGTCATTGCCCACCACGCGGGCCGAAGTAACACCCAGGTATTGCGCATCGTCGGTTCCCACTTTGCGGAAACCCACCGTGCCATCACCGCTCAAATCACGGGCGTTTTTGGCTTCCACATCCACCAGCGCCACAGGGTCGGCTGCCACCGAATCCATGTAGTTCATATTGGCGTCCCAACTGGTCTTCTTGACATCCGTCACATCAGAGCCGGTCTTTTTGTAGGTGTACAGGTCGTAGCTTGTGATGTCGCCATCGGCGTTTTTGGTGGTGATCACGCCACCGACCTTAAAGCCGTCGTCCAGCTTCCAGGCGTTGCCCTCGGTATCGAGCAAGGCTCTGGACAGGTCAATGGCACTGGCAGTGCTTGTTCCGGTCTTCAAACCCTTGACGCCCAACACATAGAAGTCCTGGCCCATGACCGACGCTTTGTACAAGCCGCCAACCTTGTCTTCAACCCCGGTCACCGCCAGGCCCACCGCTTTGTCAGCGTTCAGGTCACGGCCCAGGGTCTTTTCAGCCGTTGCGAGCTGGTCAGCCGTCAGGTCCTCTTGTTCCGACAAAACACGGTCGGCAGTGAAGGTGAACCGGCTGGTCACATCTTTACCGTCCTGAACTTTGGTGGCATAGACCTGGATGGTGTCGTCCTCGTTTTTCACCACGCTGCGCAGGCTGTAGTCCGAACCCGCCGCCCAGGGGCTGGTTTCGTCGCTGGACAGCAATACCTTGTCGCTCAGCGCGGTGCTCTTGCCAGGGTTGGTCGACGAGAAAAGTACCATTTTCTGGTTGTCAATGGTGGCTTCGTAGAGGCCGGTCTTGTCAATGACCTTGGACACGGTCGCACCAATCGCACGGTCGCCATTGATGTCGCGGCCGCTGGTCTTTTCGGCGTCTGCCAAATCAGTCAGGCTTAATGTTTTTGCACTGTCCTCCACATACTTGAAGTCAGCCGATACGGCATATTCGTTGTAGGTGGGCGTGGCATCCGTGCTCTTGGTGTAAATCTTGTAGCTATCCCCCTGTTTTGACAAGACGACACTGGCGTTGTTACCGGGAACGGCCCAGGCTTTGCCATCAGAGTCCAAAATGGCGGTGCTCAGGTCCTTGACGGCCGTGGAACTGATGGCCAGATAGTTTTTAGTGGCCGATTGGACTTGGAACAAGCCACCGACTTTGTCCAGGGTTGCTGAGACTTTGACGGCAACAACGCTGTCGCCATTCAGATCGCGTTTTTGGGCTTTTTCGGCCGCTGCCAGATCGATCAAAGACATGTCGCCGGAGTGCTCGGTGTCGAGCATGTTGGTCGCGGCGTTGAAGGTGTATTTGCGCACATCCGACACATCCTGGGCGTTGGCCGCGATCACGTTGTAGGTCTGTGCCTCACCTGTGCCCTCGGTGTAGGCGGCCGTGATGTTGTAACCCGATTCCACGTCCCAGTAACCTTCTTCGGTTTTCAGGGCGTTGCTCATGTCAACGGCCTTGCTGGCCACCAAGCCGCCCAGGGCCAGTTTGGCGTCGCTGCGGATGAAAACATTGTCCTGGCTCTCAAAGTGGCCTTGGTACAGACCGCCCTTGGCGTCTGGCGAGCCGGTCAAGATCACGCCAAATTTGTTGTCACCGCTCAAATCACGGTTATTGGTTTTTTCGGCGGTCGCCAAGTCCTCTTGCGTCAATTCAGTGCGCTCGCCCGTCTGTTTGAAGTCTGCACCAAAGCTGTATTTGGCAAAGCTTCCCGCGTCTTCTTTGACATAAACGCTGTAGCCGGTAACCGCTTTGTCCTGCCCCACTTCAGTCACAATTTTGAGCTGGTTGCTGATGTTTGCAACATCGTCGGGTTTCCACGCCTCACCATCGGTGGTCAGCAGTGCGGACGACAAATCCATGGGCTTGGCGGCAGAAGACACCAGGCTTTTGCCAACCACCAAAAAGCTGTTGCCCAAGGCGGTCGCCTGGTACAGGCCACCGGTTGCGTCCACTGCACCGGGTTGAATCGTGACGCCGAAAACGGCGTCTTGGTTCAAGTCACGTGTTGTGGTTTTTTCCGCCTTGGCAAGGTCGCTTGCCGTCATCGCGACACCGTCTGCGGTGGCATCGGTGACTTTGTAGTTGCCGCCGGCAGTCACGTCAAAATCAAAACGCAACACGTCGTTTTTGTCGGCGGCAACATAGTCCGCTGCCTCAGGGTCCGAGCCGCTTGCAGATTTGTAGGCGTACATGGAATACGGGTGATCGGCGTCCGCCTTGTTTTTCACCAGTGCAGAAATCGTGTAGCCCTCAGGCTTGACCCAGGCTTCGCCTTCGCCGTTCAACAAGGAACCGGAGAGGTCCTGCGCGGCATCGGCTTTGGCGGCGGTTTTGAGTCCCGTGCCAATGAGATAAAAATCTTGACCCAAAATGCTGCCCGAGTACAAGCCGCCCTTGGCGTCCACAGCGTCCGTTTGCACTTTGACGCCAAAAGTTCCGTCTGCGTTAAGGTCGCGCTTGCTCGTCTTCTCAGCCGTCGCCAACTGGCTGGCGCTCAGGGTCACCTCTTCGCCATCCAAAACGAAGCCCTTTTTGTCGTCTGCGGCCTTGAAGGTGAATTTATGCACATCGCCGCCAGCGCCGCTTTCGTCAACGGCCGTGGTGCCGTAGACGGTCCAGGAAACGCTCTTGTCAGCGGCCACCGTGGAAACCGCACGGTAGCTGGCAAATTCGGTTTCGGGTGCCCATGCGCTGCCGTCAACATTGCGCAGTGCGTTGGCAGACACGTCGATAGACTTCGCCTTTTCCAGCGCATTGCCCACGACCAACACGTTTTGGCCCAAGACGTTCACCTGGTACATGCCGCCGGTGGCATCCAACATGCCGGGGCCGTTGGCGGTTTTATCCAAATTGGCGCCGATACCGCCATTGCCATCGAGGTCGCGCTTGGTGCTGATTTCTGCGGAAGAAACCTCCATGGCACCCAGCGTGGCGGGGCCATCACCGGTCATCTTGCCAGTCGCGTCGAAAGAGTATTTTTCAGCAGACCCGGTGGCGTCGGGGTTGTAAATGTACAAATCAATGGTGCTGCTCGTGGCCACCATGCTCACTTTGTCAGTCACCTTGGTGTCGGCATCCCGGTGCAGGTCGACCGAAAAGTAAGAGCCATCGGCGTTTTTCAGAAAAATGGCAGCCTTGGGCAAGGCCGCATCCTTGGCGACCGTGGTCTTGGAGTAGACAAAGGCGACGCTGTTGTCGTCCGTGGAGTCAGGCAGAGAGGTTTGAAACAAACCACCGATCTGGTCCAGTTTTTCAACCTTCGTGGGCTTAAAAACCGGAATGATGGGAGTTGAGGAACTAACTGCACTTACTGAACTCATGAGAATTCTCCAAAAAATTGTGGCGGGTGCCGAGGCATTGCGGTCTGTACACAGGGTGAATCGGCATCCCTTTGTAAAGCTTGAGCAAATATTTACATTTACTTATCCAAAACCTACTAAAGGGTTTTGATGGTGGGAGAGTCGGCTCGAAAAATTCTTTCTTGAGCAGATTTTTGAAAAAGCTAAAAATAAATGCGGGCAAGCAGTGCGGCGCTGTTTCGCAGGCGTGGACTTCAGCGGTCGGCCCCACCTTAGGCACTCTGGATTTGCAGGTCGAACCCGCCATTGATCTTGGCAAGCACGGCCGCGCCTGCATCGGCTTGGCTTTGGGTCAAGAGCAGGGGCGAGGCGGGGTCGGTCAATTCAATGTCATCCAACTGGGCGCCCAGTGCCACCAGATCGTCAAAGGCAGTCGCCACCTGGCTGGCGGTGCCCTTGACGGCCACGGTAGTGACGTTGCTGTACGCTGCGGCATTGGTCGCCTCATCGGGCGCTACATCCAGCAGCGCCAGGGCTTTGCCTGCGGGCAGTTTGCTCAGCGCGCTTGCTGACTGGTTCCATTGCTCCAAGGTGATGGCCAGTGGGTCTGCGCCCGTGAACTGGACGCCTGTCAACTGATCGCCCAAGGCCACCAAGGCGTCCCAGGCACTTGCGACCTCTGCACTTGTTCCGCTGACCTGCACGCCTGCAACATTGTTGTGGCCCGCAATACTGTCCAGCGCAGCCGTGGATACGTTGGTCACATTGAGCGCGTAATTGCCGCGCACCTTGCCCAGGCTGTCCTGCACCGCCAGGTATTGGTCTGCGATGATGGACATCAGGGCCGCCGGGCCCGCACTTTGGGTGATGTCCAGGTGGGTGAGTTTGCTCAAGCCCAGCAGGTCATAGAGCGAAGCGCCAATTTGAGCGGCTGAGGCTGAGATTTCAAAGCCATTCACGCGTTGGTCTGCTTGCAGCGTGGCCGCAGCGTTGACGGCGGCGCCGGTGACATTCAAGCCAAAAGATGTCTTGATCTTGGCCAGGGAGGCTGACAGTGCGTATTGGCTTGCGTTGAGGGTCAGTACCGGCGCGCTGGTCGTTAAACGCACTGCGGTTACTTTGCTGCTTTGCAACAAGTCAAAATTGTTTGCAATATTCAAGGCCGAATCGGCGAAATCCAGGCTTTGCACATGGGCCAGTGCAGCAGCATCCGCCAGCACGCCGCGGACAAAATTGGAGTCGCCACCGGTCACCGCCAGTTGGTAGTTGGACGTCCCGTCAGAGGCTTTGATCTTGTTGAGGGTGCCCTGCGCAGTTGAAAACTGTGCCGCGCTGACATTCAAAACGGGAGAAGCCTCCGTGGTTTGAAGGGTCGTGATTTGCGCGCCCAGATTTGCCAAGGTATTCAGATTGGTCGAAATGTTGGCCGCGGTATCACGCACGCCCATGCTGACATTGAACACCGTGTTTTGGGCCAGCGCCTCAGCGCCACTGGCGGTGACCTTGTTCACCACCAAACTAAACGGCTGCTTGATCATGCCCAGCACGCTGTTGTATTTTTGGAAGTCGCTGTAATCCAGCACCACGCTCGGATCGGCTCCGGTCAGCGTCAGCGACGTCAGGCGAGGACCTGCGCCCATGAGTGCGGGCAAGCCCGCTTGGATTTGGCCAGCCGTTCCACTGACTTCCATGCTTGCCACATGTCCCTGAGCCCTGGCTGCGCTGAGGTCGGAGACAGCCACGCCGCTCAACGCCAGACGGTAGCCGCCCTGAATTTTTCCCAGCAGATTGTTACCCTGCCCGTCGTTCACCAGTTGTTCCATCGACATGGCGATCGGGTTCACGGGATCGGACAATTGCAGCGACGAGACCTTGCTGTTGGCCATTAAATCGGCAAGCTGGGTCGATACATCCAAGGCGCTTGCCAGCACGCCCACGCTTGCGATCTTGTCGTTGGCTACCAGCGACTGGGCCTGTTCGGCACCCGCGCGCGATATGTCGACGTGGTAGTCACCGCTTATCTTTTCTACGGTGCTCTCTCCAGCGGTCCACTGCGCCATCGACAGCTGCAGATTCCCAGCGTCGCCCGCGGCCTGTGCAATACCCTGCAGGGACGCGCCCAGGGCGGCCAGTTGGTTGAAGCTGCGTGAAATTTCCGCAGCGGTATCGGTGACCGCCACGGACACCACCTGCGGGTTGTTGGTCAGCAGGTTGTCCGCACTGGCCGCCTTCACGCCCGTGAGTGCAACGCTGTAGCCCTGCGCCTTGGCCAAAATTGCCCGGTTGCTGAGCCAGTCCTCTTGCGCCAGCGTCAGTGGCGTGCCCGCATCGCTTTGGGCAATGCTGCTGAGCTTGCCGCCCAATGCGCCAAGCTGGCCGAGCTGGCTTACATCGGAAAGCTCCGTGGAAGACGCGTTGACCGCCATGCCCACCACGTGCCCGTTACCGGCCAGACCGACTGCGTCTGTCACGGACAAGCCGGTGACCTTGACGGCGTAATTGCCTTGGATGGTGTTCAATGCGTCCGCATAGTCACTCAGTTGTGTCTTGCTCAAGGTGAAGGCAGCCGATGGGCCACTCAACGCGACGGTGAGGGCCGGTCCACCCGCTGCGGTGGCTGCGGTTTGAATAGCGGCCAGGTTGGATGCGATATGGGCGACTGTGTCGACCACGCCAATGGACTGAACATGGGCAGAGCCCGCCAAGGCGCTGACCTGGCTGGCACTGGCTTTGGAGACTGACAAGGTGTAGCTGTCGGCCAGCTTGCCCAAGGTGCTGGTATTGGCTGCGTATTGCGCACCCGAAATTTGAAGTGCCGTCGAATCGGTTTGCGCGATACCCGAAAGCTTGGAGCCCACCGCCTGCAAGGCATCCAGGTTTGCCGCAATGGCAGCACCCGTGTCTGTGACCTGAATCGAGCGCACACGCAGGTCTGTGGCCAAGGCCATGGCCTTGGTGGCACTCACGCTGCTAACGTTGACGCCATAACCGCCCACAATCTTGGACAGGGTTCCGATGTGTTTCATCCACTCGCTGGCGGTGAGTTGAAATGCCTGTTGTGCGCTGGTTTGCCCCGTCGTGTCCTGCACGATGCTGGTCAGGGATTTGCCCAGGCCAGTCAAATCATTCAGCTTGTCATACAGGTTGGCACGGGTGTCGGTCACTGACACGGATGCCACGTTGTTGGTGGCTCTGTCCGCAAGCAGTGCTTTTGCACGGGCCGCAGTGACGCCACGCACAGCGAAAGAATGGCTGTCTCTGAGCAATGCCAGCGCATTGGTGTCATTGTCGAATTGGTCTACGGTGATGCTCAGGGGGGCCGCTGGGCCGCTCTGTTTGATGCCCGTCACTAGCGAATTGCTGTTGAGGTCGTCAAAGTTTTGTCCAATCGCAGCGCTGCTGTCTTTGACGGCGATGGTATGCACATGGCTATTGCTTTGCAGCACTTTGGCGTCCACGGCGTGGGCGTCCAAAATATTGAGCTGGTAGGTGTTGTGGCCGGTTACCGGGTCTGCAATCTTGGCCAGGGCCTGACCGTTGCGAAAGAAGTCCGCTGCGCCAATATTCAATTCGGCAGCATCGGTCACGGTCAAGGAATGCAGCGACGCGCCCAGCTTGTTCAAAAAGCCCAAATTGGCGGAGATATTGTCGGCAGTGTCCGCAATATCCAAAGAAACAACCTTCTGGTTTGACTTCAATCTCGCCGCGGTACTGAGATCGACATTAAAAACGGCGAGTTGGTAGCCCTTGTAGAGTTTGCCAATCACGGCACTGTCGGTCCGCAGCTTCTCCGCTGAGACCTTCAACACACTGGTGTCGTCCGTGGTCACCATCTTTACTTTGAGACCCAAATTTTTTAGATCGTCCAGGGCATTCGCAATGGCTTGCGCGTGGTCGGTAATAGCCAGTGCGGTAACCCGATCATCCGAGGCGGTCGTTAAGGCGTCAGCCACTTTTGCGCCGCTCAGGCTGAAGGCGTAGGTGCCCTTGAAATGCGTCAGCAGTGTGTCTTTTGCGTTGCTGTACTGGGCAAATGTAATTTTCAGTGGATTTGCAGGGTCGGTCAGTTGCACGTTGCCCAGTTTGCTTACGCCAC
This sequence comes from Comamonadaceae bacterium, assembly GCA_947447985.1. GTDB lineage: Bacteria > Pseudomonadota > Gammaproteobacteria > Burkholderiales > Burkholderiaceae_C > Allorhodoferax. The sequence continues at coordinate 73,475 of CANFLX010000002.1, read as the reverse complement.
TGTTCACACCGCTCCACATCGCGGAAATGTTCGCGGCGGTGTCCTTCACAGAAAACTGACTGACTTTGCTGTTGGCCCCTACCGCTGCAGCGTCTTTGGACAACACATCGGAGACGCTCAGGCTCACTGGATTGGACGCGCCCCCCACGTTCATTTTGGCAAACAAGGCGGGGTTTTGCAGCAATTGCGCAGACGACACGCGCATCACGGTGGGCGACGTGTCGGTCAAAGTGATGCTGCTGATGTTGTTGCTGATCTTTTTCAGCGTATCAATGTACTTTTCAACGTTGGCGGCAGAGTCCTGGATCACGAACCGCGCGCGCGGGTTGACTTGCAGCGCCGAGACAGCGGATGCAACATCCACCGCCGAGCTGCTGGCGCTCTGCAAGTAGTAGTTGGCGGTAGCGCTGGCGCTTTGAACGTAGATCATCAGGAACAGGATCGGTCGCAGCGCTGAAACCTTGAGCGTCTATTTCAGTGGCGCGTTTATTGCTTTTCCTGGAAACGGATCAGCCCCCCGGGTTCCCGATCGCCGCATGCCCCCAAATTTACCCACCTACACCCAAGGCCCTGCGCCTGCCATCAGCTGCTGGAAATGCCGCCATTTCGCCACCAGTTGGGACCCGGCCTTGCCCTACCAGTGCAAATTGCTGGGCTTTAAGTCGCGCATGCTGCCCTGCATGCAGGTGCAGCAGCTCGACGGCCGTCCTTGCCAGGGCTTTGAGCCCAAGCCAGCCAAGGCAATCGCCAAAGTGTCGGGGAATCGTCAATAAAACCCTGAATTTGGGTGGCACGGGTCTTGCAGAAGGGTGTTCATACCTGACACCCCTTTGTCCAAAACCTGTATGTCCACACCCTCTAACGCAAGCCTCGCCCTCTGGCTGGACCCGTTTCGCCCCCTGACGGTGGCGGACCGCGCCCAGTTGGCCGCTGCGGGCGTGGACGCGCAGCCGCTGAGCACCTTGGACGACTTGCAAGCCGCGCTGCAGGCCACGCCAGCTGCGATGCTGGTGCTGGGCCTGGGGGCCGACATTGCGCTCTTCAACGACACCCTCGCGTTGATTCAAACCACTGGCCGCTCCATGCCGCTGGTCTGCCGCCTTGAGCGCCGCCAGCTGGAACTGGCTGTACAGGCTCTGCATGGCGGTGCCTGCCATGTGCTGGCAGCGGACGACTTTTCTGGTGCAGCCTGGGGCCTGGCCCTGCAGCACGCCAAACACGACACCGCCCCGAAGGCGGCTGCGGTCGCCGCCGAGACCCCTGCCGCCGTGCATATTTCCGACACCGCTGTGCGCAGCGTGGTCTACGTGGACCCTGTCAGCCGCAACCTGCTGGCCTTGGCCCAGCGCGTGGCGCAAGCCCCCGTCGCGGTGCTGGTGGAAGGCCCCACGGGTTCGGGCAAAGAAGTGCTGGCCCGCGTGCTGCACGAGTCGTCGAACGCCGCCAACGGCCCCTTTATCGGCCTGAACTGCGCCGCGCTGCCTGAGCACATGATTGAAGACATGCTCTTTGGCCATGAAAAAGGCGCTTTTACCGGCGCTGTCAAAGAACACCGTGGTTTGTTTGAACAAGCCCAAGGCGGCACGCTGTTTTTGGATGAAATCGGCGAATTGCCCTTGACCCTGCAAGCCAAGCTGCTGCGCGTGCTGCAAGAGCGCTGCCTGGTGCGACTGGGCGGCGAACGCGCTATTGCGCTGGATGTGCGCGTCGTCGCGGCAACCAACAAAAACCTGCGCGAGCAAATTGCACTGCGCGAATTCCGCGAAGACCTGTACTTCCGCCTGAGCACCTTCAAGCTGCGGGTACCCGCTTTGGCCGAGCGCAGTGGCGACATCTTGCCCCTGGTGGCCCGCTTGCTGGCCCGCCATGTGCGTGGCAACCAGGCCTGGAGCGTGAGCGAAGAGGCACAACGCGTGCTGCTGTCGCACCGCTGGCCCGGCAATGTGCGTGAGTTGGAAAACATCATCCAACGCGCCATGGTCTTGTGCCCCGACAACCATATCGGCGTCGAACACCTGATGTTTGACGACGCTCCCGCCCCGTTTGCCATGCCTGAGGCGTCTGCCTGGATGCAAGACCTGCCCCAGGCCAGCGCTGCCAGCCCCTTGCAGGCCACCGTCAAACACAGCGAGCACCACGCGATTCGCGCCGCACTCGAAGCGTCGCGCAGCCGCGAAGAAGCCGCCCAAAAACTCGGTATCAGCCCGCGCACCTTGCGCTACAAGCTGGCCCGCCTGCGCGATGCGGCCCCCGCCCTCGCTGCCCATTCTTAAATTTTTGACCGCCATTTAGACCAGGACCTGCGCCATGATCGAATCCGCCAACTCCGCCAGCAGCATCGCCGCCATGCTCAAGACGCTGCAAACCCACGGCAGCCAGGCCGCGGGCCAGGGCTTTGACCTGCCGGGCGTTGCGCCCGCGCCCAAGACGGATTTCTCGGACCTGATTCGCCAGGCGGTCAACCAAACCAATGCCGCCCAGGTGGACTCGCAAAACACCGCTATGGCCTTTGAGCGCGGCGAAGGCGTGCCACTGACCGATGTGGTGCTCAAGATGCAAAAAGCCTCGCTGTCCTTTGAAGCCACCTTGCAAGTGCGCAACAAAGTGCTCAAGGCCTACGAAGACATCATGAACATGCCGGTCTGAGCCGACGGCTGCTGACCCCCCGAATACTTCTCTATCTCCGCGCTGAAAGACTCCTCCTATGGCAACCGCAACTGCAACTGCTGGCACCTTTCTTCCGGCCAACGCCGCTGATTCCGCATCGCTGCAAACCCGCTCGGGCGCAGACCGCCGCATGGCACCCCGTAGCGGCGATGGTGCGATCGATGCGGGATCCGAATTCACGGGCCCGTTCGCGCCGATTCAGCGTGTACTGGCCCAGCCCGCGGTGAAGAAATCGCTGCCCCTGATGGTGATTGCGGTCGCCCTTTTGGCGTTTGCACTGGTCTACACCCTGATTCAAGCGCCGAGCTACCGTCCCATCCTGACGGGCGTGACCGAGACCGACCAGCAAGGCGTGTACGAAGCACTCAAGCAAGGCGAGTTCAAACCCGTGATTGATTCCGGCAGCGGCCAGATCACCGTGCCAGCAGCCCGCTACCACGAGGCGCGCATTTATCTGGCTTCCAAAGGTCTGCCCAAGACGGCAGCTACGGGTCTGGACGCGCTCAAAGACCAGTCGGCCATGACCACCAGCCAGTTCATGGAGCAAGTGCGCTACAACTCGGCCATGGAGCAGGAGCTGGCGCGCAGCATCCAGCAAATTGAATCGATTCAAACCGCCCGCGTGCACCTGGCCACCACCAAACCCTCGGTGTTTGTGCGTGACCGCACGCCCCCCAAAGCCTCGGTCGTCGTGACACCCCAGGCAGGTCGCAGCGTGAGCCCCATGCAGGTTCAGGCCATTGTTCATTTGGTGGCTTCCAGCATTCCCATGCTCACCCCCGAGAACGTGGCCGTGGTCGACAACTTCGGCAAGCTGATGACGGACGCCGAGTCCGACCCCGCCTTGGGCATGAATGCGGGTCAGACCAAGCAAAAACAGGCCATGGAAGACCTGTACCGCCAGCGCGTGATCCAAATTCTGGCACCCATCGTGGGCGACGCCAATGTGCGCTCGCAGGTCAACCTGAACCTGGACTTCAGCCAGACCGAGACGACGGTCGAAGACTTTGACACCGGTGGCAAAGGCCCCAAGACCCGTTCGGAAGTGACCAGCGAAGACCGCAATACGCTCAAAGACGCGGCGGGCATTCCTGGCACCCTGTCCAACACGGCCCCCGTGGCGCCTACTGCGTCACTGAACACCGCAGCCACACCGGCAGGCGGCGCCTCGGATGAGCGCAACATCGTGGCCCAGCGCGCCACCCGCAACTACGAGATGGACCGCCAGGTGCGCCACACCAAGAGCGCTACCGGTGGCGTGCAGCGCCTGAGCGTGGCCGTCGTGATCAACGAGCGCCCGCCCATTGCCCAACCCAAGAACGACAAGGGTGAAGACCAGCCCGCCAAACCCAATCCCTATACCGAAGAAGAACTGCAGCGCATGCAAGAGCTGGTGCGTGGCGTGGTGGGCTTTGACGAAGGCCGCAAAGACGTGGTCAGCGTGGTGCAGGCCAAGTTTGAACCCGAAGTCCCTGTGGACATGAGCATTCCCTGGCACAAAGACGAGTCTGTGATGACCAACGTCAAAACCGGCTTTTTGGGCCTTATGTTTGTCGCCTTCCTGATGGTGGTGGTGCGCCCCGTGGTGATGCACATGATGAACCGCGACAAAGAAGCGGCACAAGCAGCGGCACAAACCATCCAACTGGCGCAAGAAGAAGCCTTGGCCCTGGAAAATGCGGCGGTGGCCAGCGCCGAAGCTGCGGGCGCAGAGCCCTCCGCATCCGACAGCCTGGAAGAAATGAAGGCCAAGATGAAGGCCAACAAGTCCTCCATCTCTGCCGAGATGCTGGACACCGCCAACACCTACGACGACAAGGTTGCGCTGATCCGCATGATCGTGTCCGACGACTCGGCCCGTGTGGCCAGCGTGTTGAAGAACATGATCAAACCAGGCTGATCGGCCTCATTCCTAACGAGTACCACCATGGCAGACAACGACCCCAAAGCCGGCGCAGGCTATACCGACGCCCTGCGCAAGGAAATGGATTCCCTGACGGGAACGCAGCGCGCTGCGGTGCTCATGCTCTTGCTCGGCGAGGAGCAGGCGGCCAACATCATCCGCTACCTCAACCCCAAAGAAGTGCAAGGTCTGGGCGTGGCCATGGTGCAGGTGGCGGAACTCTCGCAAGAAGCCGTCAACGCTGTGCTCGATGAATTTGTGGCCGAGATCAAGCGCCAGACCAGTCTGGGTCTGGGCACCTCGGACTACGTGGAAAAAGTATTCAAACGCGCCTTGGGCGATGACAAGGCCGCGTCTGTGCTTGGCCGCATCAACCCCAGCCAAGGCAGCAAAGGCCTGGAAATTTTGAGCTGGATGGATGCCCGTTCGATCGCCGACATGATCCATGCCGAACACCCGCAGGTCGTGGCCATCATTTTGTCGGTGCTGGAAAACGGGGTCGCGGCAGAAGTACTGAACTTTTTGCCACCCGACTCGCGCGCTGAAATCATGCAACGCGTGGCCAGTCTGGAAACCGTGCAGCCCTCGGCCATGGTGGAGCTCGAAGCCATCATGAAGAAGCAGTTTTCCACCAATTCTTCGTCCAAGTCGTCCAGCCTCGGAGGCGTCAAGGCCGCCGCCAATATTTTGAACCTGACCAAAACGGCCCTCGAAGCCTCAGTCATGGGCGGTCTCAAGACGCTGGACCCGGAGTTGATGCAGAAGATTCAGGACAATATGTTCACCTTCGAGAACCTGACCAGCGTGGACAACAAGGGCATCCAGGTCATCATGCGCAACGTGGAGCCCGACTTGATGATGAAGGCCCTCAAAGGCGCCAGCGACGAAGTCAAAGACAAGTTTTTGGGCAATATGTCCGAGCGCGCCCGCGGTATGTTCAAAGACGACATGGAAGCATTGGGCCCGATGCGACTGTCCGACGTGGAAGAAGCCCAGAAGATGATCATGCGGGCGGCACGCAAACTGGCCGACGCTGGCGATCTGGTGCTGGGTGGCGGCGCAGACTATGTCTAACAGCACGGCAGCGGGTTCCCACGGAGACACCCGCAAGCCCGAAGTACGCCCGGCGCGCGTCTGGCAACCCACGGACCTCAAACACCCGATTGCGCCCGAAGACGGCTTTGTGGCCAAACCCTGGCGCAGCGAGCGTGAGCCGGTGTTTGGCCTGACGGACTTTGACATTCCCACCCCCGATTTGTTGCCAGCGCCCGCGCTGCCCACCCCGAGTGACGCAGCGTCGCAAGACCTGGAGGCTGCGCCAGCCGCCCCTGCCGCGGTGGTGGAAACCCCTGTGGCGACCGCCGAGGCCTTGGCCAAAGCACGCGAAGAAGGTCGGGCAGAAGGTGCTGCACAAGCGCGCGCAGAGCTGCAAGCTGAAATGGAAAACAAGCTGCGCGTTGCGCTGGGCGACGACCATGCGCTGGTCAACGCCCTGGCCGATGCTTTGGCCCTGCTGCAGCAAAGCCCCCAAACCTTTTTTGAACCGCTCAAGCGCCTGGCGTTGCACCTGGCCGAGCAGCTGGTGCTGGCCGAGCTGGCCTTGGACGGCGGCGCGATTGAGCGCCTGGTGCAACGCTGCGTAGACGAACTGGCCGAGCACGACGAATCATTGGTGGTGGTGGAACTGCACTCCAGCGACGTGGCCATGCTGCAGGAACTGCGTGCACGCTCGGGTCTGACGGAAGGCTCGGCCTTGCGCTTGCAAGCCAACGACAAGCTGATGCCAGGCAGCGTGCGTGCCAGCGCCAACGATGCGCTGGTCGAAGATTTAATCGGCGAACGCTTGGCCGCGCTGGCCCGCGGCCTGGCGGTGAACGAGTCCCGTTGGCGCGCCAAAACCGCCTTCAGCGCCGAGCGCATGGCCAGCGACCGCATTCCCAGCACCGGTGTTGAAGACGCACGGCCGCGCATGGCCAGCGCCGCAGCAGCGGTCGACCCCATCCTGGATGCGGGCTACGACACGGTGTCGGCGATTGATGAAATTTTGAACGAGGCCGATGGCCATGTTTGACCTCGACGCGCAAGTCGACCAGGCCTTGGCGCAGCTGCGCAGCCCGCGTCCTGCGCGCAGCGGCACCCTGGTGCGGCTGGTGGGCTTGCGCCTGGAGGCACGCGGCATCATGGCGCCAGTGGGTGCTTGCTGCGAAGTGGTGGGCCAGGACGGCCACCGCATCGAGGCCGAAGTGGTGGGCTTTGCCGACAAAACGATTTACCTCATGCCGTTTTCGGAACCCGTGGGCATTGGCCCGGGCGCCTCGGTGCGGGTGCTGAGCGAGAGCGGTCACGCCCTGCTCGGCGAAGAATTGTTGGGCCGCGTGATTGACGCCCAGGGCGAGCCGCTGGACGGCAAACCCAAACCCGCCTGCAGCACCAAACTCGGCCTGCTCGGCCTGCCCCTGAACCCGATGGAGCGCGGCCCCATCAACCGCGTGCTCGACGTCGGGGTAAAAGCCATCAACGGCTTGCTGACGCTGGGGCGCGGGCAGCGCGTGGGCCTGGTCGCTGGTTCTGGCGTGGGCAAAAGCGTGCTGCTGGGCATGCTGACCCGATTTACCAAAGCTGACGTGGTGGTGATTGGCCTGATTGGCGAACGCGGCCGCGAAGTACAGGCTTTTATTACCGAAACCCTGGGGCCCGAAGGTCTGGCCAAGGCGGTGGTGATTGCCGCCCCCGCCAATGTGTCGCCGGTGCTGCGCCTCAAAGCCGCGCACCTGACCCATGTGGTGGCCGAATACTTTCGCGACCAGGGCAAAGACGTGCTGATGCTGGTCGACAGTCTGACCCGCGTCGCCCATGCGCAACGTGAGGTGGGTCTGGCCATTGGCGAGCCGCCTACGTCCAAGGGCTACCCGCCTTCGGTGTTTGCGCTGTTGCCCAATTTGATTGAGCGCGCGGGTGTAGGTCGCCATGGCCATGGGTCGATCACCGCGATTTACACGGTGCTGGCCGAAGGCGACGACGGCAACGACCCGATTGTGGACATTGCCCGCGCCTCGCTCGACGGCCAGGTGATGCTGTCGCGCAAACTGGCCGATGCGGCGCACTACCCTGCGATTGACCTCACGGGTTCGATTTCGCGCGTGATGCAAAACCTGCTTTCGCCCACCGATTTGAAGTTGGCCAACCGCTTTCGCCGCCTGTGGTCGCTGTACCAGCAAAACGTGGACTTGATTCAGGTGGGGGCCTACCAGGCAGGCTCCAACCCCGAGATCGATCAGGCCATCGCCTTGCGCGAGACCATGGAAAACTTCCTGCGCCAGGACATGTACAGCGGTGAGGACGAGGCCAAATGCCGCACCGATATGCGCGTATTGATGGAACTGTGAGCACCATGAAAGTCCGCGCCTGCTGGTCTGCCCTGGAAGGACGGGCCGAACAAAAAATTACCAAGCTGCGCGCCGACACGGCGCAAGCCCAAAACCTGCTGGATTCCTTGGTGGCAAGCCAACAGCGTTTGGAGCAACTCTACGAGGAGTACCACGCAAAAGCAGCGGCGGCAGACACCTCCAAAGGCATGTCTGATGCGATGAACCAGCGCCAGTTCATGTCGCAATTGCTCACCCTGCGCGAGCGGGTGGAGCGCGACATCAACACCTCGAAGCTGCATTTGCAAACGCTGGCCCACCAGATGGTGTTGGCCGAAGCGGAGCGACTGAAAATGAAGACGCTGACCGAGAACGACCGCCTGGCCGTGCAGAAATACACCAACCAGCGCGAGCAAAAAAGCATGGACGAGCTCGGGATGCTGCAATTCAACCAGGCGCGGGCTGCATGAACCCCTCGGGCGGCCTTTTTTGGCATTGGCATGCGTGGCGCCACCAAACACAGTGGACCGACACCTGCGCCGACATTGCACTGTGGCTGCGGGAGATGCCTGCAGCACCTTCCAAGTCGGACGAACTTGTTATTTTGGGCGCCAGCGCAGGCTGGATGATGTCCAGCAACTGGCTACAGGGCTTTGCCCGCGTCACCACCTTTGATGTGGACCGCTGGGCCGCTCCGCTGTTTCGCAGGCGCCATGGCGCAGCCCTGCGCGCATCCGGCACCACACTGCATTGCCATACCGCAGACGCCTTGACGCAACTCGACACCGTGCTGCAAGCGCACCCGCGCGCGCTGGTGCTTCTGGACAATGTGCTGGGGCAATTGCGCTTTCACACACCCTCGGTGGATGAGGCCAGCGAGCGCATTGCCCGCATCGCCAAACGCTTGCATGGCAGGCGCTGGGGCAGCGTTCACGATGCTTTTTCCGGCTGCACACTGGCCCGCCTTGGCACAGGCTTGCCCGCCATGCAATGCAGCCTGCAACCGGCACGCACACCCGAGGGCAAAGCGCCTGCCCGTGCCGTGGCCCTCAGCCGTTTCAGCCGCCAACTGCAGGCGCAAGGCAACTGGCTGGACCATTTAACCGACCAGGTGTTTCCTGGCGGCACACCGGTACACCATATCGCCTGGCCTTACCGTCGGGGCTACTGCCATTGGCTGCAAGCGGGATGGGTGGCTGCATGAAGGGCTTTTTGCCATCAGTGATTCGCGGGCGCGCCTGGGGCTGCATTGCGGCCTGCGGTCTGGCCGTAGCCCTTTTGATGTCCTGTGGTGGCCAGACCTCCAGCCCCGCAGCTAACAATGACGCGGGGCAAAACCCCGGTGGGTCTGGTGGCGGCGTAGCGCCCAGCCTGGTCTTGGCGGGGGCCTACCAGGGCACCGTCGTGGGAAGTGCCAGTCAGTTTGTGAGCTTCATCACGCCAGACCTGCACCTCTATATGCTGCTGCAAGTGGGCGACCGCTACGCCCCCCCCATCATTTATACCGGCAGCCTGCAGCCGCCGGTGTTAACGAGCGCATCGACCGTAACGATGAGGTCCTTCCAATCCCCCGGCACACTTTTATCGGGCAGCGCGACAGCCACCGGAACGACTGCGTTAGCGCACACCTTGGGCTTGTCTGAGATTTTTTACATCCCGGCACTGAATACCATCCCACAGTTCACTGCAAGCAAGATGGAAACCACTGCCAGCGCGCAAGGAACCTGGACCGGGACCTGGGCTGACGGACTGGACGGCTCCAATCTCAGCAATACCTCTCTGAGCCTGACCGAGACGCCTCACGCTTCGACCACGGCGCTCACCGCCTTTGGCGCCTGTACCTCGATTGCTCTGACCCTCACTCCAGCGGCCAATGCAAGCACAAACCCTTACTTTGCGGCGTCGGCGGACATTGGCGCGGCTGCAAATTGCCTGCGCAATCCGACGGCCGGCCCGCCGATGAGATTGACGGGGATTGCCTTCATCCATACCGCGCCAAGCGGGGTCAAAAGCTTGGAGATAATCGTGACCGACGACACGGGGAGCGGCATGTCGTTCCGGGGCACTCAATGAGCGCTCAATGTTTTTCCCTTGCTGCCGATTCCCACCCTGGCGCTATGCCTGACCCTTTGATCGCGTAAACAGAGAAGCACCATGAAAAGAACCATCTTTGAAGTCATCCTTGCCTTGGCCTTGATCGGCGCGGGCGCCTTTGGCTGGACCAATTTGAAGGGCAATCAAAAAGCCACCGCTCAGCTGACGGAGCTCCAAGCAGCGTCCGAAGAAGCGACCAAGACCGTAGGCGAAAAAGAAGCCGCCATCAAAGCGGCGGAAGAGGAAATGTCTGCGCTGCGCGAAGAAATGGTGCCCCTGGAGAGCCAGGCACAGCAACTCGCGGCGGTCAAAGCCGCCATGGCGAATGGTGCCACTTTGGCGGACTTGGAAGCTGCCTACAAATCGCAGAAAACCCTCTCGGCAGAACGCCAGGTGGGTCTGGGCGCACTGCGCATGCTGACCAAAGGCGCGGACGACCCGGTGGCGGTGGAATCCTTCCGCAAAGCGCTCAAAGCCTCTGAACTGGGCGACCGCAAAAACACCATTTGCGCCGCACAAATTGGCCTGGCTGCTGCAGGCGAAAAGATTGCCATCCTGCCCGAGTGCCTGCCCAAGTCGGCCAAAGGCAAAGCCGACAAGGGCGAAAAAGCGGGTGCGGAAGAAAAGGACGGTCATTCCAAGGACGATGGCCATGACCACGGCAAAGATGGCGGTCACGGCAAGGACGACGGCAAAGGCGCACCTGAGAAAAAAGCCGTTCACTGGTCTTATGAGGGCGAAATGGGCCCTGAGCGTTGGGGCAAAGAATTCCCCACCTGCGCCAAAGGCAAGTCACAGTCCCCTCTGGACATCCGCGGACCCTTTGTGAAAACCCGCACGGTGATCACGACCGACTACAAGGAAGGCCCGCTGAAGATGCTCAACAACGGCCACACCATTCAGGTCAATGTGCCCGCAGGCAGCAAACTGCGGATTGACGGCATTGCCTACGACCTGCTGCAATTTCACTTCCACCGCCCCAGCGAAGAAAAAATTGACGGCAAACCCATGGCCATGGTGGTGCACTTTGTGCACAAAAATGCCGAAGGCAAACTGGCAGTGGTGGGTGTTTTGCTCAAAGAAGGCAATGAAAACCCTGGCATCAAAACCTTGTGGGCCAACATGCCCATGGAAGAAGGACCTGAGGTCACCCCGGAAGGCGTGAACTTCAACCCCGCCAATTTGCTGCCACGCGAATTTGACTTCTACAGCTACGAAGGCTCGCTGACTACGCCACCTTGTACCGAAGGCGTGCGGTTCTTTATTCTGAAATCCACGGTCAACGTGGCCAAAGAGCAAGTGAACGCATTCCCTTTCAAACGCAATGCGCGTCCCGTGCAAGAACTCAATGGCCGCGAAATCTCGACCAATTGAGTTGAATTAGCTCCCTCCCCTCCAACCCTCTGAGGTCTACCATGCAAAAAAAATCATCCACCCCAGCCATCCTGACCACGGTGCTGCTCACCCTCGTGGTGGCGGCTGGCTTGGTGTGGGTGGCGGCAGAGGCCGGGTGGTTGAGCTTTGGGCCCACGGTCAGCGCAGGGCGCGACGGCGAGCTCGACAAGGCCAACCTGCTGGGCAAAAAGGGCAGCAATTTTGTGTGCGAAGTGACGGTGTCGACGCCTCAGGGCTCGCTCAATTCCGAGCCCAAGGTGTATTCGGACGTGATGGTGGCGGGCTTGGAGCCCGAATCCAAGTCCGGCTGGTACCAGGGCGAGTACACGATTTCAGAATCGCGCAAAGGTGCGCTGCGCATGGAAGGCACCAAAGCGTTTGTCAGCCGCCCCGCCATGTTTGAACGCTTTGGGCAAATGATCACGCAAGAAGAGTTCACGCTGGACTTGAATGACGGCACCTTTGTGCAAACCCTGACCTTCAAAGACGGCACGCGGCGCCACATGCTCAAGGGCATTTGCGCCAAATTCTCCAAGGCACCGTTCAACAAGCCCTAGGTGCGTACAGGCAGCTGCAGACGGGCGCCTGCCTACAATGCCGCATGACTTTCATTGAACAACTGGGCGCCGCCGAGCGCGCCAACCACTCTCTGTTGTGTGTGGGCCTGGACCCCGATCCGGCCAAATTTCCGCTGCACTGGCGGGCAGACGCCAGCAAGATTTTTGATTTTTGTGCCGCGATCGCCGAGGCCTGCGCCGATCTGGTCATTGCCTTCAAACCCCAGATTGCCTATTTCGCAGCCCACCGCGCCGAAGACCAGTTGGAGCGCTTAATGGCCCACCTTCGCCAGGTCGCGCCGCAGGTGCCCGTGATTCTGGACGCCAAGCGCGGTGACATTGGCAACACGGCCGAGCAGTACGCCATCGAAGCCTTTGAGCGCTATGGCGCCGACGCGGTCACGCTCTCGCCCTTTATGGGATGGGACTCGGTGCAGCCCTACCTGAAGTACCACGGCAAGGGCGCATTTTTGCTGTGCCGCACCTCCAATCCCGGTGGCGACGACCTGCAAAACCAGCACTTGCAAGACCTGCCCGGCCAACCCGCGCTGTTTGAACACATCGCATCACTGGCCCAAGGCCCGTGGAACCAAAACGGCCAGCTCGGCCTGGTCGTGGGCGCCACCCGCCCCTCCGAGATTGAACGGGTGCGCGCAGTGGCCCCCACCCTGCCCTTGCTCATTCCCGGCGTCGGTGCGCAGGGCGGTGACGCCGCGGCCACGGTGCGCGCGGGCTGGCGCGGCACGGCGCACCGCACGCACGCTCCGATCGTGGTCAATTCCTCGCGCGCCATCATTTACGCCGACAGCGGCACCGGCTTTGCCGCGGCCGCGCGCGCCGAGGCACTCAAGACGCGCGATTTGCTGCACAGCTGCCGCGTGCTGAACGATTGAAGGGTTGATGCCATGAAGATGTACTACGCGCCACGTGCGCCCAACCCCCGGCGGGTGCAAATGTTCATGACCGAAAAAGGCATCAGCGGCATCCCCTTGGTTGCGGTCGATTTGAACCAAGGCGAGCATTACGGTGCTGCGTTCCGGACCAAAAGCCCCTTGGCCAAAGTGCCTGCGCTGGAGCTCGACGACGGCCGCGTGCTGACCGAAACCCGCGCGATTTGCACCTACCTTGAGGGCCTGTACCCCGACACCAACCTCATGGGCGAGGGCTTTGAAGAGCGGGCCTTCATCGAAATGGCCGACCGCCGCGTGGAGTGGACGCTGCTTCTGGGGATTGCCAATGGTGTGCGCCATACCCACCCTGGCCTGGCGCCGTTGGAGTCACCGCAATTTGCCGACTTTGGCCGCTCGCAAGCCGAGAAGGTCAAGGAAGCGGCCAAGGTGTTTGACCAGCTCATGCAAAGCCAGCCTTGGATGGCGGGGCCGCGCTTCACGATTGCCGATATCACCGCTTTTTGTGCTTTGGAATTTGGGCGCGCCTTGCTCAAGTTCAATCTGGCCGACGCGGGACTGCACGCCCTGCAAGCCTGGCGTGACCGCATGGCCGAACGGCCCAGCGCCAAAGTGGTCTAGCACGCCCGCATGTTTCTTGTCTCCAAGCTGCTGGTCTTCATCACCCACCCGCTGGCCTGGGTAGCAGCGCTGATGCTGTGGGCCTTGGTGCTGTTGGGACGCAACCCTGCCCGTGGCTACGCCATCCCATCGCAGCGGCGGGGCCGTCGCGTGCTCTGGCTGGCGCTGGCCTTGCTGCTGATCCAGGGCTGGGAACCCTTGCCCGACGCACTGCTGCGCAGACTGGAAGACCCCTATACCCGCACGCCCAGCGCCCAAGAGCTGCAGGGCTACCGCGGGGTGGTGGTGCTTGGCGGCGCCTTGGAGCCGTCTTATGTCTGGGAGGGCCGCAGCCAGATCGCCCTCAACGACGGTGCGGAGCGCATGGTGGTGCCGCTCACGCTGCTGCGCCAACAGCCGAATCTGCAGATTCTGTTCACCGGCGGTGAAGGCGACTTGCTGGACAAAGGCATGTCCGAAGCCGAGCGGGCCCGCATTTTTTACCAGGTGCTCGGCGTGCCGCCCGAGCGCTTGTTGTTGGAAGACCGCTCGCGCACCACCTATGAAAACGCGGTGCTCAGTGCGCAGCTGCCTGGCGTGGACAGCAGCCAGCGCTGGCTCTTGCTCACCTCCGCCTGGCACATGCGCCGCGCCATGGCCACTTTCGAAAAAGCAGGTTGGAATGTCACACCGTATGCCGTGGACTTTGCCACCGGCAGCCAGACGCCGTGGACCTCCTATTCGCTCTTACAAGGTACCCGCAAATGGGTGAAGTTCTTGCACGAGGTGGTAGGCATGCTGGCCTACCAGCTGAGCGGGCGGGCCTGAACACCCGCGGACTTCAGGCCAGCGGCGCGGCCGGCTTGTGGCGAACAGCCAGCACTTTGTCAACCCGCCGTCCATCCAAATCCACCACTTCGAAGGTCCAGTGCTGGCATTCCACACGTTCACCCAAGCGCGGCAAGCGTCCTGATATGGACATCAGCAAACCCGCCAGTGTGTTGTAACGGCCTCGGTCTTCGCCCGGCAATTCATCCATGTCCAAGCGGGCTTTGAGCTCACCCAGCGGCATCACGCCGTCGAGCAGCCAACTGCCGTCTTCGCGCTGGGTGGCCCAGGCGTCGGCTTGGGCGCCCACCTGCAGTTCACCGGTAATGGCTTCCAGCAGGTCGCGCGGGGTGAGCACGCCTTGCACCACACCGTATTCGTCCACCACAAACACCAGGCGCCCCGCCTGCAAGCGGAACTGCTCCAGCATTTCCATGCCGCTCAAGGTCTCAGGCACAAATACCGCAGGCGTGATGTGTGCGCTGATGGCATCCGTCCCGCGCTCGCGCAAGTCCAACAATTGCGCCACGCCAATGGTGCCCAGCACATCGTCCAGCGAACCACGGCATACGGGGTACCAGGAGTGCGCACCCTTGCCTCCGCTGGTGGCGACCAGATTCAAGCTGTGCGCCACGGTGTCCGAGCCATCGAGCCACTGCACATCGGTGCGCGGGGTCATCAGCGAGGTCAGCGGACGCTCATCGAGGCGGAACACGTTTTGCACCATCTGGTGCTCGTGCTCTTCGATCAGCCCGGCATCGACACCCTCTTCCAGACTGGCCGAAATTTCTTCCTCGGTCACGGGACGCAGCGCGGTCGTGTCAATGCGCAGCAGCTTGAGTGTGGCTGCCGTGGTGCTGGACAGCAGCTTGACGAAGGGCTTGGCGGCCTTGGCCAGCCACAGCATGGGACGGGCGACCCAGCATGCCACGGTCTCGGGGTGCAACTGGCCGATGCGCTTGGGCACCAGCTCGCCAAAAATAATGGTGGTGAAGGTGATGGTGGTCACGACCAAGCCGGTGGCTGTTAAGGCCGCGGCTTTCTCCGACGTGCCCCAGGTCTGCAGCCAGGCGGCCACGCCTTCGCTAAACGCGGCCTCGCCCACGATGCCGTTGAGCACGCCAATCGAGGTGATTCCTACCTGCACGGTCGACAGAAACTGGTTGGGATTGCCCAGCAATTCCAGCGCCGCCTTGGCACCCTGGTTGCCCGACTCGGCCAAAGCCGCCAGGCGCGCGCGCTTGCTGCCGGCCAAGGCGAGCTCGGACATGGCAAATACGCCATTGAGCACGGTCAAAAAGACAATCAGCAAAAATTCCATGGAACTCGCATGAAAATGGACACATGGCACTTTACTTGATTGGCGACCTGCAGGGCTGCGACAGCGCTCTGGCACGCTTGCTCGACGCGCTCGCTTTTTCTCCGAGCCGCGACACGCTTTACCTTTTGGGCGATTTGGTGAACCGGGGGCCAGAGTCGCTGCGCGTGCTGCGCCGGCTCCAAGCGCTGGACGGCGCGGCGCACTGCCTGCTGGGCAACCACGACTTGCACTTGCTGGCCGTGGCCCACGGCGTGCGCGGACCTGGGCGTACCGACACCCTCACCGACGTGCTGGACGCCCCCGACCGCCATGCGCTGATGGACTGGCTGCGCCAGCAGGCCCTGGCCTTGCAACTCAAGGTGGCGGGCAACACCGTGCTGATGGTGCACGCCGGGGTGCTGCCCGACTGGACTGCCACCGACACCCTGCGACTGGCCGCTGAAGTGCACGAGGCCTTGCGTGGCCCCCATTACCTGGAGTTTTTGCGCGACATGTATGGCAGCACCCCCGTGCAGTGGGATGCGGCGCTGGCGGGGGCCGACCGCTTGCGGGTGATCGTCAACGCCCTGACGCGCATGCGCTTTTGCGACGCACAGGGGCGCATGGAGTTTCATCACTCGGGCGGCTTGGACCAAGCACCAGCGGGCTACATGCCTTGGTTTGATGTGCCGGGGCGGCGCACAGCGCAGGACACCCTGGTGTTCGGACACTGGTCAACCCTGGGTGCTTTGAACCGGCGCGACGTGGTGTCCATGGACAGCGGCTGCGTTTGGGGTGGCTGCCTGAGCGCGCTGCGCCTGGATCCACTGCAAGCCGTGGGGCCGCTGCAATGGACGATTCACCACGTGCAGTGTGACGCGGCGCAAAGCCCCCGAAAAAGCTGAGCATCTCGACGCGCCAGGCGGCGCGTGATCCCCTTACTCTGACTTGAACAAGGCAGCCACGCGGCGTTTGGGCTTGATGTTGGCCGAAATGCGCGCACCGGTGCGCGGTGCGGACTCCCAGGACGGTGCCACTTCGGGCGCCACGCTGGGCTCATAAGGCTTGTCAAAAAACGGGTCGCGCGGCGCAGCGGGGGGCCGGGTGTAGTCGCGTCGGGGCGCGCGTTCGTCACGCGCAGGGCGGGCAAACTGGCCTTCGTGCGCCACGTCGCGCACACCGCCATGGCTGCGGGAGGGGCGACGGGAGTCGTCTTGCGTGCCTTCGCTGTAC
Organism: Comamonadaceae bacterium; assembly: GCA_947447985.1. GTDB lineage: Bacteria > Pseudomonadota > Gammaproteobacteria > Burkholderiales > Burkholderiaceae_C > Allorhodoferax. The sequence goes on along the minus strand of CANFLX010000002.1, from coordinate 56,625 downwards.
ATGCGCCGGCCGTCGTTGATGCGGCCTTGGGCGCGGATGTCGGGCAGGTTCTCGTCGAACTCCACGGCCTCGAGCTCGATCTTGACCTTGATCAGCTTCTCGATGTCGGCCACCAGGCGTGCATCGTTCTTGCCACCCACAAAGCTCACCGCCAGGCCGGAGGCGCCCGCGCGGCCAGTGCGGCCGATGCGGTGCACATAGTCTTCGGCATTGAAGGGCAGATCAAAATTGAACACGGCGGGCACGTCCTTGATGTCTAGGCCACGGGCTGCCACGTCGGTACAGACCAGCAAGTCGACTTCGCCGCTCTTGAAGGATTCCAGCGCTTTGAGGCGCTCGTCCTGGCTTTTGTCGCCGTGCAGAGCCGCAGTTTTTAGGCCCTCGCGCTCCAACGAGCGCGCCAAACGGGCGCAACCGAGCTTGCTGTTCACAAACACAAAGGCCTGTTTCATGCCGCGCGTGGTGAGCACATGGTGCAGCGCACGGCGCTTGTCGTCTTCGCCCACGCTGTAGAAATGCTGCTCAACGGTGGATGCGGTGGCGTTCGAACGCGCCACTTCGATGGTGACTGGGTCTTGCAAATAGCTGCCGGCCAGGCGCTTGATCTCGGGCGAGAACGTCGCCGAGAACAACAGCGTGGTGCGCTGCTTGGGCAAATAGCTCAGGATGCGCTGCAGATCGGGCAAAAAGCCGATGTCCAGCATGCGGTCGGCCTCGTCGAGCACCACGTACTCCACTTGGTTGAGCACCGCGTTTTTGGCCTCGATATGGTCCAGCAGGCGCCCTGGGGTCGCCACCAAAACTTCCACGCCTTTTTTCAGCTCAAGGGTCTGGGGCTTCATGTCCATGCCGCCAAACACCACCGCGCTGCGCAGGTTGGTGTATTTGCCGTAGAGCTTGACCTGTTCTGCCACCTGCACCGCCAACTCGCGGGTCGGCAGGAGCACCAGCGCGCGCACCGGGTGGCGGGCGGGGGAGGTGGAGGCGTTTTCGTGTTTGAGCATGCGCTGCAGCAGGGGCAGTGCGAAAGCAGCGGTCTTGCCGGTGCCGGTTTGGGCGGCGCCCATCACGTCTTTGCCGGTGAGCACCACGGGAATCGCCTGCGCCTGGATCGGCGTCATGGTCTCGTAGCCCATTTCGGCCACAGCGCGCGCCAAGGGGGCAGAGAGCTGCAATTGGGAGAAGGCCATCACGCCGGCGTCGGTGCCGGAGGCCAAAGAATCCGTGGCGGTGGGGAGCGTGTTTTCAGGGGTCAAGTCGGGCATGCATAGCAAAAATGGTTGCTATCCATCCGATAGCAGGTCGTCCCCGGAAGGCGGGGAACAGGCCGCATTATCCCCGATGCACGCAATATCAGGTTTTGGGCAGGGTCACGCCGGTTTGACCCTGGTATTTGCCACCGCGGTCTTTGTAGCTGGTCTCGCAGACTTCGTCGCTCTCAAAAAACAGCACCTGGGCGCAGCCCTCGCCCGCGTAAATCTTGGCAGGCAGCGGCGTGGTGTTGGAAAACTCCAAGGTCACATAGCCTTCCCACTCGGGCTCGAAGGGGGTGACGTTGACGATGATGCCGCAGCGCGCATAGGTGGATTTGCCCAGGCAAATCGTCAGCACATTGCGCGGAATGCGGAAGTACTCCACGGTGCGCGCCAGCGCGAAGCTGTTGGGCGGGATGATGCAGACGTCGTCGTTGAAGTCGACAAAACTCTTTTCATCAAAGTTCTTCGGGTCGACCACGGTGCTGTGGATGTTGGTGAACACCTTGAACTCGGGCGCGCAGCGGATGTCGTAGCCATAGCTGCTGGTGCCGTAGGAGATGATCTTGCGACCCTCCACCTGGCGCACCTGGCCGGGCTCAAAGGGCTCGATCATGCCGGTGGATTCGGCCATGCGGCGTATCCATTTGTCGCTCTTGATGCTCATGGGGTGGGTTCCTTGTAATCGAGAAGAATTGTACGTAGCAGCGTGGGCGCGACCATCAGGCGCCGGCAATCACGGTGCGTTCCACCACGCGGTCGTCGCCCAGCACAATGAGCGAGAACAGCAATTCGTCCAGCGAGCCGCACAGCGCCGTCTTGCGCGCCAGCAGCGGTGTGGCCTGGGGGTTGAGTACGATGAAATCCGCTTCGCAGCCGGGCAGCAGGTTGCCCACCACGCCCTGCAAACCCAGAGCCTGTGCAGCGCCCGCGGTGTGCTGCCACCAGAGCTGGCGGGGGGTGAGCGACAGGCCGGTCTTGGTATGGCCCTCGCGCCCCACGTAATAGGCCGCCAGCATGGTGTGAAAGGGGCTGAAGCTGGTGCCACCGCCCACGTCGCTGGCCAGGCCGTAGCCAAAGCCCACGCGGTCAGCACCCGCATAGTCAAAAAAGCCGCTGCCCAAAAACAAATTGCTGGTCGGGCTGATGGCGGCCACGGCACCGCTCTCGCGCATCAGGGCGCGGTCGGCGTCGTCAAAATGGATGCAGTGCGCATAGACCGCGCGCGGGCGCAGCAGGCCGAAGTCGGCGTAGGTGGCGAGGTAACTGGACGACTGCGGGAACAGTTCGCGCGCCCAAGCGATTTCGTCCTTGTTCTCGGCCACATGGCTTTGAATCCAGACGTCGGGGTAGCGCGCCGCCAAGGCGCCTGCAGCGCGCAGCTGGGCGTCGGTGGAGGTGGGAGCAAAGCGTGGCGTGATGGCATAGCCCAAGCGGTCCTGACCATGCCAGCGCTGGATCAGCGCCTCCGACGCGATGATGCTTTGCTCGGCAGCGCTGGTGCCCGCCCCAGGCTGGTTCAACAAGGCAGCAGGCGCATGGCGGTCCATCAGGCACAAGCCCGTGATCAGGCGCATGTGGCGCGCTTGGGCCTGGGTAAAAAGGGCGTCGACCGACACACTGTGCGAGGTGGCAAACGCCAGCGCCGTGGTCACCCCGTTGCGCAGCAACTCGTCCACAAAAAACGTGGCTGCGTCGGCGGCGTAAGCGGGGTCTGCAAAGCGCTGCTCTTCGGGAAAGGTGTAGTTCTCCAGCCACGGCAGCAAGCCTGCGGCGGGTGAGCCGATGACATGGGTTTGCGGGAAATGCACGTGCAGATCCACAAACCCCGGCGCAATGATGCGCCCTGGCAGGTGTTCCACCGCGAGCCGACAGTAATGCGCAGACAGGGCGCGCCAGCTGCCAATGGCTTGGATCACCTGCTGGCCGCGGGCGTCCGAACCGACCACCAGCAGACCGTCTTCTTCAAAACGGATGCCTTCGGGCCCTTGGTCCGGGTCGGCAAACCAGAGCAGGCTGGCGCGGTAGCCGCGCTGCATCAGCGGCGCTCCAGGGTACAGCCGTCACCCACGGAGTCGCGCCAGACCCGCACCCGCTGCAAGCCTGCAAAGTGCGGCTCCAGGGCCTGCCAAATGAAGGAACACAGGTTTTCTAGAGTGGCCGGGCCCAGGCCCGGAACGTCGTCGAGCATGCGGTGGTCCAGTTGGGGGCGCAGTTGCTCCACCTGCTGGCGCACCAGCCCCAGGTCCACCACCATGCCGGTGACCGGGTCGCGCGGACCTTGGACGCTGACTTCGGCATGGTAGGTGTGGCCATGTACGCGCAAGCTGCCTTCGCGCTCAATCTCGCGCTTCAAGGTGTGGGCGGCGTCAAAAAAGAACTTTTGGCTGACGCAAAAGCGCGCAGAGGCTGGGGCGGTGCTCATCGGATTCCTGTCATTTTGTGGGTCTGCAGGCTGAGCTTCCACACCGGCTGCGCAAGGCACAGCGCAATGCAGGCCGCGGTGTTTTGGGTGCGAAAGACATCGTCCAAGGGCTGCAAATGGTGGTGCTCAAACGGCAGCGCTTGCATGGCCTGCAATGCATCGGCCTGAAAGCCTGCCTGCGGCCACACGACCTTGAGCTCCTGGCCCTGGCGCTGCACCCAGGGCGCGCCGGCTTTGGGGCTGACGCAAATCCAGTCAATGCCCGCTGGGGCGGCCAGGCTGCCGTTGGTCTCCACGGCAATTTTGAAACCCTGGGCATGCAGGGCGTCGACCAAAGCGTCGTCCACTTGGAGCAATGGCTCGCCGCCCGTAAGCACCACGAAACGGTGGCTGGTATCGCCTTGCGGCCACAGGGCGGCAATTTGCGCGGCCAAGGCCTGGGCGGTGTCAAAGCGACCGCCCAAGGTGCCGTCGATGCCCACAAAATCGGTATCGCAAAACTGGCAAATGGCGCTTGCACGGTCCTGCTCGCGCCCAGACCACAAATTGCAGCCCGCAAACCGGCAAAACACCGCTGGGCGACCGGCGTTGGCGCCCTCGCCTTGCAAGGTGTAGAAAATTTCTTTGACCTGGTAGCTCATGGCGCTGTCCGCAACAGTGCGGCGCACCACTGAAAGTTACCCGGGAATTCGTGCAGGGCCGAAGACAAGGCGACGGCCATCGCAGCGAGGTTTTTGTACATGGTAGTCCTCTACATGGCCCGGAAAATAAAAGCTTCAGTGCGCCGAACCCGCCTCTGAAGCAAGGCAGATTTTACAAGCCCTTGACCGTGCGCAGATGGTTGGCAGGCCGCGAGTGCTACGATCCCTGCCGCGTTCCGCCTCAGAGATCGCTTGACCCCATCCTTTTCACCGTTCATTGGCATGACCCGCCCGCAGCAAGCAAGTTCAAACGATCTCGATCCCAGCCGCTTTGGGGTCGAATGGCCGACCTGGCTGCTGATCGTGGCGGTCTACGGCAGTTGGCTGGCGGCCTTGGCTTGGTATGCGCAGGGCGGCTCCTGGGGCGCGTTGGCAGCGTTGGCGGTGATCGCGGCATGGCACATGAGCTTGCAGCATGAGCTGGTGCACAACCACCCCACGCGACGCGCCTGGCTCAACCGCTGGCTGGGCCTCTTGCCCCTGGCGGTGTGGTACCCGTTTGACATTTACCGCGACAGCCACTTGGCGCACCACAAAGACGAGTTGCTGACCTACCCTGGCCAGGACCCCGAAAGCAACTACCTGGACCCCAGCGACTTTTCGAAGCACAGTGCCCCGGTGCGAGCACTTTTGGTGGCGCAACGCACGGCGCTGGGGCGGTTTTTTCTGACACCCGCCTTTGCCGTGTTTCGCCTGCTGTGGCCGCTGCGCAATGCAGCGTATTGGCGCACGCCGGCCTTGCATTGGACTTGGCTGCAACACCTGGGCTTGCTGGCGCTCATGCTGTGGGCCGTGCAAGCCTGGACCGGCATGTCGCCTTGGACTTACTTGCTGGGGGTGGCCTACCCGGGTCTGGGTCTGGCACTGCTACGCTCCTTGTACGAGCATCGTCCCGCAAAGGTGCCTGCGCACCGCATTGTGGTCAATGAAGCCGCCTTGCCTTGGCGCCTTTTGTACCTGAACAACAACTACCATGCCGTGCACCATGCGCACCCCGGCCTGCCGTGGTACGCCATTCCTCAGGCGTATGCGGCGCAGCGTGATGCCTATGTGCAAGGCACGGGCGGCTACCTGGTGGAAGGTTATGTGGGGCTCTTTGTGCGCCATGCCTTCACGCCCATCGACCACCCCGCGCAAGAGACGCGTCCCGCAACCGCTGCCAGCCCCTCAGACGCCGCGCCTGCGCCATGACCCAAGGTCTGGCTTCTTTGCCGATGTACCTGGCGAACAAAGACGCGGTGAGCGCTTTGTGGAATCTGCTGCGCCCGCGCCTGCAGGCGGCGGGCCTCTCGCGATTGGCGACAGACCTGACCTGGCCGCAGGACTACCACGCCCATTGGCTGGAAGGCGATTTGCTGCTCAGCCAAAGCTGTGGCTACCCGTTCACGGACGACTTGGCTGGCAAAGTGCAGCTCGTCGGATGTTTTGCCTATGACGCACCGCAATGCGATGGCATCCGCTGCGCCAGTGTGCTGGTCGCACGCCAGGAGCATGCCCACCTGAAGCCCCACGCATTTCGGGGCATGCGAGCGGCCTTCAATGCGCCGAACTCGCAATCGGGCTACAACGCGTTTCGTGCCTGGGCGGCACCGATGGCAGTGGCGGGCCGCTTCTTCGCCAGCGCAATCGAGACGGGTGGCCACGGTGCTTCCGTGCAAGCGGTACGCACCGGTTTGGCCGATTTGGCGTCCATTGATTGCGTGACCTATGCGGCGCTGGGGCGCTACACGCCACAGGCGGTGGTGGGCTTGTGCATCGTGGGCACCACACCGGCCTACCCCGGCCTGCCTTTGATCACGTCCAACACCACATCGGGCTCTGACATTGCGAGTTTGCAAGCGGCGCTGCGTTCCGTCTTGGCCAGCGATGGGGCGGTGTCCACTTTGCAGGCGCTGGGCATTGTCGGGTTTGAAACGCCCAGCCCTACCGTCTACCAACGCTGTGTAGCAATGCGCCAGTTCGCCCAAACCTTGGGCTACCCGACGCTGGCGTGAGAACTACTGGCTAAGAAGCCAATCCACAAACATCTGTTCGCCCCGACGCACATTGGCTTGCCAGTCTTTGGCAGAGTCCGCGTTGGCGTCATCGGACACGAACTTCAGCGCACGCCAGGCCATGTTTTGCCGGGCGCACACGCTGGCCACGGCGTACAACTCCATGTCCACCAATTGCACGCCACGCGACACAAACCACGGATCCGGCGCCGTTACAAAGCTGTCTCCCGTGCCGCAAACGACACCCTCGCGACCCGAGTGCAAGGTGTGCCCACCCTCCTGAAAAGGCGTTGCGCCTCGCGGGGCCAGCGGCTCGGCGTTCATGTCGCGTTGCAATACGCTGGCCACCTCGACCAAGCCCGTCGGGCACGGCGCGACCCGGCCCGCGGAGCCGAAGTTGATGACCATGCTGGGTGAATGCTCGCGCAGGGCCTGCAAGGTGGCGTAGGCCGCATTAACCTTGCCCACCCCTGTGTAGCAAACCTTGGCGCGGCCTTGCAACAGGGACGCATCGAGCTCCTGGGGCAGGGCGACCAGGACGAGAACAGAGCTTTGTATCGGTTTTGGCATGGTGAAGCGGGTTTCTGGAAAGAACTTGCGCCAACGCAAACCGCTCGCGTTGACACAGGTCAAGCATGGTACGCCCTGGCATCCCACAATGGCCCCATGGACCTCTCGCAGTCAACCGAAGGGCGACGCCTGTTGGGCGTGGCCGATGCATTTTTTCACCGTTACTTGCTTGCCCACAACCCGGCCTGGCACCAAAGCGTAGCGCTGGGGGTGTATCCACCGCCCTTTCTGGAAGACCTCAAGGCCTTGGCCCAAGACGAAGGTCTTTGGAACCTCTTTTTACCCCGATTGCAGCCCGATGAGCCGGGCACCCGCCTGAGCAATCTCGACTACGCGCCGATCGCCGAACTCCTGGGCCGCCTGCCCTGGGCGTCGGAAGTTTTTAACTGCAGCGCGCCCGACACAGGGAACATGGAACTCCTGCACCGATTCGGCAGCGGCGTGCAAAAAGCGCAATGGCTTCAACCCCTGATGGAGGGAAGCATACGATCGGCGTTTGCGATGTCGGAGCCTGATGTGGCCTCGTCCGACCCTACCAATTTGCAAACTGAAGTGGCCGTCGATGGCGACGCACTGGTGCTCAATGGCCGCAAATGGTTTATCACCGGCGCGGCGCATCCCCAGTGCCAGTTGCTGATCGTGATGTGCCGCCACGCAAATCAAGAAACGACACCGTCCGACCAACGCACCGTGCCAGACGCGCGGCATCACCGGCACAGCATGGTGTTGGTGCCCATCACCACGCCGGGGGTGGAAGTGGTCCGTAATATCTCAGTGCTAAACCACCTCGCACCCGAAGGACATTGCGAAATTCGACTGCGCGAGGTGCGCGTACCGCGCGACCATGTGCTGGGCCATTGGGGAGAGGGATTTGCCATGGCGCAAGCGCGTTTGGGCCCGGGCCGGGTGCACCACTGCATGCGCACCGTCGGCCAGTGCGAGTTGGCACTGCAACTGGCTTGCGAGCGCGTGCTGGAGCGCCAAACGTTTGGCAGGCGTCTGTCGGACTTTGCCAATGTGCAGGAATGGATCGCGGACTCCCGCATCGAGATCACCCAGGCGCGCTTGCTGGTACTGCAACTGGCCTGGCGGCTAGACCATGAACCAGAAGCCATCGATCAAATCAAGTCCGACACCGCCGCAGTCAAAGTGGTGGCGGCGCGCTTGCAGACGCGGGTGGTGGAACGCGCGATTCAAATCTTTGGCGCCATGGGACTCTCACCTGACACGCCTTTGGCCGATTTCTGGTCCTGGGGCCGCGCCATGCACCTCATGGACGGCCCGGACGAGGTGCATTTGCGTACCGTGGCGCGCCAGGAACTCAAGGCGGCCCATGGCCGTGCCGGTCAAGGCGCAAGCTACTTCACCACGCCGGAGCAACGCACAGCACCACCGCGCATCCGTTAGCCCCCACCCTATGGCGTTCGCCGACAAAAAAGGCCGCTCGAAAGCGGCCTTTTTTGTATCAAACGGAAGGATTACTTCGCGCCTGGCACCTTGCCTTCGACACCCTTGACGTAGAAGTTCACGCCGCTGAGGAACTTGTCGTCAGCCACTTCATCCTTCTTCAAGACTGTCTTGCCAGTGTTGTCGACCAGAGGGCCCTTCCAGATGGCGAAGCTGCCGTCTTTCAGGCCGGCTTTGACTTCGTCGACCTTGGCTTTGGTTTCAGCAGGCACGTCTTCGGCGATGGACACCAGGTCAATCGCGCCTTCTTTCACGCCCCACCACACGCCACCGGTTTTCCAAGTGCCTTCGAGGGCGTCTTTGGTGGCCTTGATGTAGTACGGAGTCCAGTTGATCACGCTAGACGCCAAGTGGGCTTTGGGGCCGTAGGCGGTCATGTCGGAATCCCAGCCAAAGGCACGCTTGCCTTTGTCTTGCGCGGTCTTGAGCACTGCGGGGGAGTCGGTGTTCTGGAACAGAACGTCGGCACCGCCGTTGATCAAGCTGGTGGCCGCTTCGGTCTCTTTTGGTGGGTTGAACCACTCATTGACCCACACCACTTTGGTCTTGACCTTGGGGTTGCTGCTTTGCGCGCCCAGCGTGAAGCTGTTGATGTTGCGGATCACTTCAGGAATTGGCACCGAAGCGACCACACCCAAGGTGCCGGTCTTGCTCATCTTGCCAGCGATCACACCCGCCATGTACGCGCCTTCGTAGGTGCGGCTGTCGTAGGTGCGCATGTTCTCGGACGTCTTGTAGCCGGTTGCGTGCTCAAAATGCACGTCCTTGAAGTCAGGAGCCACTTTGAGCATGGTTTCCATGTAACCAAAGGTGGTACCGAAAATCAGCTTGTTGCCTTGGCTGGCCATGTCGCGAATGACGCGCTCTGCGTCGGCGGACTCAGGCACGTTTTCAACGAAGCTGGTAACGACCTTGTCGCCAAACTCTTTTTCAACCGCTTTGCGCGCGTTGTCATGTGCAAACGTCCAACCGCCGTCGCCCACAGGGCCGACGTACGCAAAGGCGATTTTGAGCGGTTCAGGTTTGGCAGGTGCCGCTGCTGAAGCGGGGGCAGCAGCGGGCGCTGCCGCCTCTTCCTTCTTGCCGCAACCCACCAGGGCGGCAGCCGCTACGGCGGTCAGTGCTGCAAGCTTGAGCAGCGAACGTTTTTGCACATCTGTCATTTCAATTCCTTTTTGAAGAGTGAAGTCAAGGTTAAAAAATCAGGATCCAGGGTAAAAAGGTTTTCCGATGGAAGCAGGCATATTAATCCGAATCCACGCCGGATTGCGCGAAATGAGCGCCAAAACCACAATGGTGGCGACATAAGGCAACATGCTCAGGAATTGGCTGGGCACATCGACCCCGATGCCTTGCAGGTGAAACTGCAGCATGGTCACCCCGCCGAACAAATAGGCGCCCAGCAGCACGCGCCCAGGGCGCCATGTGGCAAAGGTGGTGAGCGCCAGTGCAATCCAGCCCTTGCCCGCCACCATGCCTTCCACCCAGAGCGGCGTGTAAATAATCGAAATGTAGGCCCCTGCCAGCCCGCACAACGTGCCACCGGCCACCACAGCGCCCAGACGGATCCACCGCACGGGGTAGCCCAGTGAGTGCGCCGACTCCGGCCGCTCCCCCACGCTGCGCAGTACCAAGCCCGCACGGGTGCGGTACAGCCACCAGACCAAAGCCGCCGCCAACAGCACGGTCAGGTAGACCACGGGGTGGTGCCTGAACAGCGCAGACCCCACCAAAGGAATGTCCGACAGGCCGGGAATCGCAAAACTGGGGCGCTCAGGCATTTTTTCCTGCACATAGCTCACACCGGCAAAAGCAGAAAACCCCGCGCCAAACAGGCTGAGCGCCAGCCCCGTGGCGTATTGGTTGGTGTTGAGCCAAATCACCAGCGCACCAAACACGGCGGCCATGAACGCCCCTGCGGCCATGCCCGCGACAAAGCCCAGGCTGTCGCTACCCGTGTGGACCACGGTGGCAAAACCAGCAATCGCGGCACACAGCATCATGCCTTCGGCACCCAGGTTGACGATTCCCGCCTTTTCATTGATCAAGAGGCCCAGCGAGGCCAGAGCCAACACCGTGCCCGCATTCAGCGTGGCAGCGATTAACAGCGCATAGGTTTCCATGGTGCAAAAATTCCTTAAGGCTTGGCCGCTGCGTTGGCTTGGCGCACCAGGCGGTAGTTGACCAAGGTGTCGCAGGCCAGCAAGGTGAACAAAAGCAGGCCTTGGAACACACCCGTGAGTGACTTGGGCAAGCCCATGCGGCTCTGTGCGAGCTCACCGCCGATGTAAAACATGCTCATCAGCAGGCTGGAAAACACCAAACCCACGGGGTGCAGCCGCCCGACATAGGCCACGATGATGGCAGCAAAGCCGTAGCCTGCGGGCACATAGGGCGTCAGTTGCCCGATCGGCCCGGCGACCTCCAGACCCCCTGCCAAACCGGCAAACCCACCCGAGACCAAGAGTGCCGTCCACAGCGCTTGGCGCGATGAAAAACCCGCGTAGCGGGCCGCCGCAGGCGCCAAACCGCCCACTTGCTGGGCAAAGCCCGCGCGGGTGCGAAACAAAAACACCCACACGCCAGCCACGCCAAGCAAGGAAAACAGCACGCCAATGCTCATGCGCGACCCCGAAAACAGCTTGGGGATGCGTGTGACCGCCTCGAAATTCTGCGTTTGGGGAAAGTTGTAGCCCTGCGGGTCTTTCCAGGGGCCGGACACCAAATAGCCCAGCAGCTGCACGGCCACGTAGACCAGCATCAGGCTGACCAGAATTTCATTGGCATTGAAACGGTCACGCAGCAATGCCGTGATCGCTGCCCACACCATGCCGCCCAGCACGCCCGCCAAAATTACCAGCACCACGATGCCGCTGCCGGTCGTTTTGTCGGCCAACAGAGCCACGCCGCTGGCGGCCACCGCGCCCAATATGTACTGGCCCTCGGCCCCGATATTCCACACATTGGAGCGAAACGAGACCGCCAGCCCCAGCGAAATCAACAACAGCGGCGTGGCCTTGACCACCAACTCACCCAAGGCATAACCGGTTTTGATGGGCTCCCAAAAAAAGACCTGCAGCCCACGCACCGGGTCTTTGCCCAGCAGCTTGAAGAGCACCACGCCGATCAACACAGTCAACACCAGCGCCAGCACTGGCGAGCCATAGGTCCACAACCGCGAGGCCTGGGGTCGAACCTGGAGTTTCCAAGACATCATGCTGCGCTCCACAAACCGCTCATCCACTCACCCACCTTCTCCAGGGTCGTTTGGGCTGCAGCCACCGAGGGCGACAACCTGCCATGGGCAATCACATGCAGGCGATCGCACACCTCAAACAGTTCTTCAATTTCTTCACTGACTACCAGCACGGCGCACCCGGCGTCGCGCAAGGCCAGGATGGCCGAACGAATCTGCGCCGCCGCCCCCACATCCACACCCCAGGTCGGCTGCGAGACGATGAACAGGCTGGGCTGCGCGTCAATTTCGCGGCCCACGATGAATTTTTGCAAGTTCCCGCCCGAGAGCGAACGCGCCGCAGCACCCGGCCCGTTGGCCTTGACGCCAAAGCGCTCAATGATGCGCTGGGCTTGCGCCTCCAGTACATCCAACTTCAGCCACCCGCCGAGAAATCGCGGTGCCGCAATCGCATCGTTGCGGGTCAGCAGCAGGTTTTGCGCCAGACTCAAGGTGGGCACGGCGCCACGCCCCAAGCGTTCTTCAGGCACGAAATGCAAACCCAGTTTGCGCCGCGCCCCCGGGTGCAGCGCCGACACGTCGTGGGCGCCCATGCGGATGCTGCCTGCAGGCGCACGGCAGTCTTCGCCCGACAAGGCGTACAAAAGTTCTTTTTGCCCGTTGCCCGAGACACCGGCAATGCCGACCACCTCGCCAGCGCGCACTTGCAGATCCATCGAATGCAGGTCCACGCCAAACTGCTCGTCGCGCGGCAGACTCAAGCCTTGGACCTCCAAACGAAGCTCGCCCGGCGTGCGGGGGTTGTGAACCAGTTTGGGCGGCTCGCTGCCGATCATCAGGCGCGACAGCGACGCATTGGTCTCTTGCGCCGGGTTGCACACGCCGGTCACCTTGCCGCCGCGCAACACCGTGCAGGCCGTGCAGAGCGCGCGAATTTCATGCAATTTGTGGCTGATGTACAGAATGCTGCAGCCCTCTGAGGCCAACTGGCGCAGCACGACAAACAATTTCTCCACCGCCTGGGGTGTCAGCACCGAGGTCGGTTCATCCAGAATCAACAGCTGGGGGTTGGTGAGCAAGGCGCGGATGATTTCCACCCGCTGCATTTCGCCCACGCCCAGGGTGTGTACCGGTCGCGCGGGGTCAATATCGAGACCGTAGCGCGCCGCCTTTTCTTGGATGCCATCGGTCACTTCCTGCAAACTGATGCTTTTATCCAATCCGAGCCAGACGTTTTCAGCCACGGTGATGGTGTCAAACAGGTTGAAATGCTGGAACACCATGCTGATGCCCAAGGCCCGCGCCTCGTTCGGATTGCGGATGTGGGTCAGCTGACCGTTGAAAGCCATTTGCCCGGCGTCGGGCTTGACCGATCCGTAGATGATCTTCATCAACGTGGATTTGCCGGCACCGTTTTCACCCAGCACTGCGTGGATTTGTCCGGGCAGCACCGTGAGCGACACCTCACTGTTGGCGACCACGCCTGGATAGGCTTTGGTGATACCGGAGAGTTGAAGGCGGGGTGCGTTCATGCGGATATTTCAGAAAAAGTCGCAGCGGTGAGTTATCAAATTGGAATGTATGCGTATGCTAACGGCTCGGACATGGCGAACCAGACCTGATTTACCCTTGCACCATATTGATGCACAAAGGACCTGTTGAATGGACTCTCATGCAATTTACAAGCCGATACGCTTTCTCAAGGGCGGACAGGTGCACACACTCGCGCGAGTCGCACCTACGCGAACCCTGCTCGAGGTGCTGCGCGAAGACTTGCACCTGACCGGCACCAAAGAAGGCTGCGGCGAGGGCGACTGCGGTGCCTGCACCGTGGTGGTGGGCGAATTGCAAGATGGCAAGCTGCAAACCCGCGCCGTCAACAGCTGCATCAAACTGGCGCATTCGGTGGACGGCATGGCACTCTGGACCGTGGAAGATCTGGCTACGCCAGACGGAACGCTGCACCCAGCCCAAGCGGCCATGGCCGAATGCCACGGTTCCCAATGCGGTTTTTGCACCCCCGGCTTTGTCATGAGCCTGGCGGCCTTGTCAGAGCAACACCCCCCGCGTGCCATCGACCGCGACCTGGCGTCCCAGGCACTGTCGGGCAATTTGTGCCGCTGCACGGGCTACCGCCCCATTCTGGACGCCGCAGTGGCCATGGCTCGGATGCCGCGCCAGCGCCTGGACACGCCCCCTGTGCGCAGCGGGCTCAAAGCCCTGGCCCAGATCGCACAGGCCGAAAAGCAGGCGCTTGCGTCCAGGCCCGCCAAGCCCAAGCCCGCACGATCGCCCTATGCCACCCCGACCGAGCTCTCCACGCTGCTGGCCCTGCGCAAAGCACAGCCCGAGGCGCAAGTGGTTGCAGGCTGCACCGATGTGGGCCTGTGGATTACCAAGCAGCACCGCGACTTTGCGCAGGTGCTGGACCTGACCCGCGTCAGCGAGCTGCGCCAGATAGACGACTACCCGCACCACATTGCCATCGGTGCGGCCGTCAGCCTGAGTGAGGCCTTTGCCGCGTTGGTCGCGCAGCGCCCTGCGCTCCAAAGTTTTGCGCAGCGCTTTGCTGGATTGCCCGTGCGCAATGCGGGCACTTTGGGGGGTAACGTGGCCAATGGATCGCCCATCGGCGACTCCATGCCTCTGCTGATTGCCTTGGGTGCCCATGTGGTGCTGGCCAGCACGAAAGGATTCCGCGAAATGCCGCTGGAAGACCTGTACCTGGGCTACCGGAAAACGGCACTGCGCCCCGATGAAGTGCTGGGCTGGATCAAGGTGCCCAAACCTGTGCCCTCATCCAAGGGTCGGCGCAAGGGCGCGGTGAGCAGCGGCGAGTTCTGCCGCGTCTACAAAATTTCCAAGCGTTTCGAGGACGACATTTCCGCCGTCTGCCTGGCGCTGCAGGTGGTGCTCGACGGCGGTCGTGTCGTCAGCGCCTCGATCGGTGCCGGCGGTGTGGCAGCCACACCAGTGCGCGCACGCGCAAGCCAGGCCGCGTTGCAGGGTCAGCCTTGGAACGCATCCACCGTGCGCGCGGCCATGGCCACATTGCGCGGCGAATTTGCGCCGATTTCAGACATGCGTGCCAGCAGCGCCTACCGCAGCGAAGTGCTGGGCAACCTGCTCTTGCGCTTTTGGCTGGAAAGCCAGGGCACGCCGCTGGCCGATGTGCACGCCCTCACCGCGTCCGACCTGGAGGCCGTCCAGCCATGAAGCACACCGAAATGAGTCCCGCCATGGCCCAAGCCGCAAGTGGCCGCACGGTGGCCCACGAAAGCGCACTCGCCCAGGTGGCAGGTGCCGCGACCTACATCGACGACATGCCCGAGCTGCGTGGCACGCTGCATGCCGCACCCATTCTCTCCACCCACGCCCACGGCCATTTGCGGGGCGTGGATGCGCGCGTTGCGCTGGCCATGGCAGGCGTCATCGGCGTGGTGCTGAGTGCCGATGTGCCAGGCGACCCCATGCTGGCTGCCTTTGCGGGTGACGAGCCGGTGTTCGCCACCGATACGGTGCAGCACGTGGGCCAAGTGATTGGCCTGGTGGTGGCAAAGACGGTCATGCAAGCGCGCAAAGCCGCGCGCAAAGTCGCGCTACAAATCGACTCTCTGCCCGCCATCTTGACGGTGCAAGACGCGCTGGCAGCCCAAAGCTTTGTGCTGCCACCCGTGCATGTGCGCCGGGGCGACGTGCAAAAAGGCATGGCGGCGGCCGCCTATGTCTTGAAGGGCAAGCTGGAAGTCGGCGGCCAGGAACACTTTTATCTGGAAGGCCAGGTGGCCTATGCCGTGCCCCATGCCCAGGGCCAGTGGTCGGTCTACAGCAGCACCCAGCACCCCGGCGAAGTGCAGCACTGGGTGGCGCATGCGCTGGGCCTGAGCAACCACGCGGTGCGGGTGGAATGCCGGCGCATGGGCGGCGGCTTTGGCGGCAAAGAAACGCAGGCCGGCCATGTGGCCGTGTGGGCCGCCGTAGCCGCGCACAAGTTCAAAGCACCCGTCAAGCTGCGGCTGGACCGCGACGATGACTTCATGGTCACCGGCAAACGCCATCCCTTTGCGTATGAATACACCGCAGGGTTTGACGGGACGGGACGCCTGACCGCCCTGGACCTGATGATGGCCGCCAACTGCGGCTTCAGCGCCGATCTGTCTGGCCCGGTGGCGGACCGCGCGGTGTTCCACAGTGACAACGCGTACTACCTGGAGAACGTCTCCATTGCGTCCTACCGTTGCAAAACCAACACCCAAAGCCACACCGCGTTTCGCGGCTTCGGCGGGCCGCAGGGCGTGGTCGTGATTGAGGCAATTTTGGGCGACGTGGCGCGCCACCTGGGGCTCGATCCGCTGGATGTGCGCATGCGCAACCTGTACAGCGACGAGCCGCTGGACACGCAAGGCGCCGATGGCCCGCACGCTGTGCTGCGGCGAGATACCACGCACTACCAAATGAAGGTGGAGGACAACATCCTGGCGCCACTGCTGGGCACGCTGGAGTCCAGCTCGGGCTACCGCCAGCGCCGTGCGGACATCGCCGCATGGAACGCCAAGAGCCCCGTCATCAAGCGCGGCATTGCCATCACACCGGTCAAGTTCGGCATTAGCTTTACCGCCACCTTGTTCAACCAAGCGGGCGCTTTGGTGCATGTCTATTTGGACGGCAGTGTGCGCATCCACCATGGCGGCACCGAGATGGGCCAGGGCCTGCACACCAAGGTTGCGCAAATCGTGGCCGACGAGTTGGGTGTGCCCTTTGAGCGCGTGCTGTGCAGCGCCAGCGACACCAGCACCATCCCCAACGCCTCGGCCACGGCTGCGTCCGCAGGCACCGACTTGAACGGGCGCGCTGCCCAGTTTGCCGCCCGCCATGTGCGCGACAACCTGGCGGCCTTTGTCTGCGGGCTCGACGGCTGTGGTGCCGGGGCGATTGAGTTTCGTGGCGGGCAGGTGATTTCACCCAAGGCCCGCCGCAGTTTTGATGCCGTGGTGCAGATGGCCTATGCCAACCGCATCCAGTTGTGGAGCGACGGCTTTTACCGCACACCCAAAATCCACTACGACAAAACCACGCTCACCGGGCGTCCGTTTTATTACTTTGCCTATGGCGCCGCATGCACCGAGGTCGCGATTGACACACTCACGGGTGAGAGCCGCGTGCTCAAGGTCGACATCCTGCATGACGTGGGGCGCAGCATCAACCCGGGGCTGGACATCGGACAGATTGAAGGCGGATTTGTCCAAGGCATGGGCTGGCTCACGACCGAGCAGCTGGTGTGGAACGACAAAGGCCATTTGTCTACCCACGCCCCCAGTACTTACAAAATTCCCACAGCGGGCGACGTGCCCAGGCACTTCAAGGTGGACCTGTGGCCCGAGCCCAATCGCGAAGACAATGTGTTTGGCTCCAAAGCGGTGGGAGAACCGCCTTTCATGCTGGCGGTCAGCGTGTTTGAGGCGCTGCGCGACGCGGTGTCCCAGGCCCGCTGTGCGCAGGGTGAAGCGTCAGGCGGCCCTGTGCAGCTCAACGCACCCGCCACCGCCGAAAACGTGCTGTGGGCGGTGCAGCGCTAAGCGATTCAAGGAAGAGGCGGCGCGGGAAACTCGGCAATGCTGGCTTTATCGCCATGCAAACCACCGATCAGTGCTTTTTCGAACCCATTGACCCAGGTCCGTATGCCTTGGTCAAACGAGTCCTCGACCTTGCCTGACAGGGTTGAGCGGGCCAGCAGGGTCACCTCAAAGAGGCGTCCACGGTCCCGGTTTGCGATGGTCACCACCCAAATGACCGGGTCGGGGAAGGTTTCCTTGCCACGGGCCAGCGGAGCAATGTATTTCTTTTCCCATTCGTTCTCGCTGCTGGCCGCGTTGGCGATATACCGCTGCAATCCTGCGGGGTGGTACCAGACTCTGGCGCAGGCGTAGTCCAAGGACTCGGGTGTCGTACCCGCAGAATCCGTAAAACTCGTCCGCGGAGCGGCACAGGGCGGGTTGGTCCAGCGGATGGGCACCACTTCCGGGGAGTAGTTCACGACTGCTGCAAAGACTTTGCCCAAAAGCTCCTTGTTAACCAGTGTGAGCACGACTTTGGGGGCCGGGCTCAGTACTTCATTCAAGCGGTTGGTCAGCGGGAAGTTTTCGTCTGAGCGTGCCACCACCTCCCACCTGCCGGGTGGAAGTGGCAGGACCGGAGGCGAATACCCCCGCATCGCGATACCCGCGGCACTGAGTTCGTCACCCACCTTGATGTCATCGGTGAAAGTCTGCGCGCTGGCAGGTAAAGCCAGACATACCAGGATGCCCACCGCCACCCGCAACAGAGGTTTTGGACAGACAGGCCGGGTCAGGAGATTTTTGTTGTGGCACAAGGATGGTTCGATGCTATGCATATGCGCTCCAATCAATGAATTTAGTGACAAATTTTGTATCAATAAATCAATATAAATACAAATTAAGTATAAATTACATTTTTAGCAATTATTTAGGCGCACGGAGGCTTTGCAAGCACCCTCCCGGCGCCTACAACACCAGCACCGCCCTGAAGTCGTTCACATTGGTGTGGGTCGGCCCGGTGACCACCAAATCGCCCAAGGCGGCGAAGAAGCCATAGGCATCGTTGCGCTGCTGGTGGTCGGCCAGCTTCAGGCCCAGGGCAGTGGCGCGTGCCAGGGTGTCGGGCGCCACCTGCGCGCCGGCGTTGTCTTCCACTCCGTCAATGCCATCGGTGTCAGCGGCCAGCGCCCACACACCATTTATGCCCTGCAGAGCCTGCGCCAGCCCCATGCAAAACTCGCCCGCCCGCCCGCCCCGGCCTTTGGCAGCGCCCGGGGCACGCGGCCGGATGGTGACGGTGGTCTCGCCCCCGCTCAAAATCACGCAGGGCTTTTGAAAGGCGCCCTGCCCTTTGGCCACGGCACGCGCCATCGCCGCATGCACCTTGGCCACCTCGCGCGACTCGCCTTCGACCTCGTCGCTCAAGATGTAGGCGGCAATACCCGCAGCGCGCGCCGCATCGGCCGCCGCTTGCAAAGACTGTTGGGGCGTGGCAATCAGGTGCAGCGTGTGCTCGTTAAAGGCCGCATCGCCGGGCTTGGGCGTTTCTAAGCGCCCCTCGTGCAGCGCCTGCCGAACCAGGGCTGGCACGTCGATGCCGTAACGGTCCAAGATCTCCAAGGCCTGCGCACAGGTGCTGACGTCGGCCACGGTGGGGCCGCTGGCGATGGTGGATGGATCATCACCCGGCACGTCGCTGATGGTGAGCGTGACCACCCGCGCCGGTGCGCAGGCCGCGCCCAAGCGCCCGCCTTTGATCCGTGAAAGGTGTTTGCGCACGCAGTTCATCTCGCCGATGTGCGCACCGCTGTCGAGCAACTGCTGGTTGATGCGCTGCTTGTCTTGCAGGCTCAGGCCTTGCGCTGGCAGGGTGAGCAGGGCCGAGCCGCCACCCGAGATCAGGCACAGCACCAGGTCGTCGGCGGTGAGCCCCTCGGTCAGCGCCAAGATACGCTGCGCCGCTTCCATGCCCGCTGCATCGGGCACCGGGTGGGCTGCCTCAACCACTTCGATGCGCTGGGCCAGACCCGCAGGGCGCGGGGGCGTGTGGCCATAGCGGGTGACCACCAGACCCGACAAAGGCGCATCGGCAGGCCACAAGGCTTCAACCGCCTGTGCCATGGCGCCTGCGGCCTTGCCTGCGCCCAGCACCACGGTGCGGCCTTTGGGCGGCGGTGGCAAAAAGGCGGCGGTGTTGTGCAAGGGCAGCGCGCGCGTGACCGCGGCGTGAAACAGGCTGCGCAAAAAGTCCAAGGGGGCTTGCTGCACGGCAGCGGAGGGGGGTGAGTTGGCTTGCATTTCGCCATCATAGGGGCACGGTTTGGCTGCGGCACAATGCCCGCATGGCCACCTTGCTCATCCACAACGCCCACACCATTGCCACCCAAGACGACGCGCGCACCGAGATGCGCGACGCCTCGATTCTGGTGCGCGACGGTCTGATCGCGGCCGTCGGCCCTGCCGCCACCTTGCCCCCTACCGCCGAAACCGTGATCGACGCGCGCCAGCACTTGGTGGTGCCCGGCATGGTCAACACCCACCACCACATGTACCAGTCGCTCACACGGGCGATTGTCTCGGTGCAAAACGCCGAGTTGTTTGGCTGGCTGCGCGGCCTGTACCCGATTTGGGGCGGCCTCACGCCCGACATGATTTACACCAGCACCCAGGTCGCCATGGCCGAGCTGCTGATGAGCGGCTGCACCACCAGCAGCGACCACCTCTACATCTACCCCAACGGGGTCACGCTCGACGACAGCATTGAAGCAGCGCGCGCCATCGGCATGCGCTTTGTCGCCACGCGCGGCAGCATGAGCGTGGGGCAAAGCCGGGGCGGCCTGCCGCCCGACCATCTGGTAGAAGACGAAGACGCCATCTTGAAAGACACGCTGCGGGTGGTTCAGCGCTACCACAGCGCTGCGCATGGCGCTATGACGCAGGTGGCGGTGGCACCCTGCTCGCCGTTCAGCGTCAGCCGCGACCTGATGAAAACATCGGCCGAACTGGCCCGGGCGCACGGCGTGCGCATGCACACCCACCTGGCCGAAAACGACCACGACATCGCCTACAGCTTACAGAAATTCGGCTGCACGCCCGCGCAATATGCCCAGGACCTGGGCTGGCTGGGCAGCGACGTGTGGCATGCCCATTGCGTCAAGCTCGATGACGAAGGCATCAGCCTGTTTGCTGCCACCCGCACCGGTGTGGCCCATTGCCCCTGCAGCAACATGCGCCTGGCCAGCGGCATTGCACCGGTACGCAAAATGCTCAATGCGGGCGTGCCGGTGGGCTTGGGCGTCGATGGCAGCGCCAGCAATGATGGTGCCCACCTGCTGGGCGAAGCGCGCCAGGCCATGCTGCTGGCACGCTTGCGCAAGTCGCTAGAGGCCCCCACCCGTGACGCGCAAGGCAACACCCAATTCGGCTGCGATACCGCGCCCTTGGAGATGACCGCGCGCGATGCATTGGCCCTGGCCACACGCGGTGGCGCCGACGTGCTGGGGCGCCGCGACATCGGGCAGATTCGGGTGGGCATGTGTGCCGACCTGGCGCTGTTTGACCTGCGCGGCCTGCAGTTTGCAGGCGCTGCCGTGCACGACCCGGTGGCCAGCCTCATGCTCTGCGCCAGCGTCAATGCAAGCTACACCGTGGTCAACGGCCGCGTCGTGGTGCGCGACGGCCAGCTCACCAGCGTGGACCTGGGGCCGCTCATTGAGCGGCACAACGGGATGGCTCAAACGCTCACCACTATGGCTGGCTAAAACTATGGAACTGATCGGCGCCCAAACGGGACTGGCCTTTTTTGCAGCGTCGGTACTGCTGGCTTTGGTGCCGGGGCCCGACAACGTGTTTGTGCTGCTGCACGCCGCAGTGCATGGTGCCCGCGCCGGCTTGCTGGTGGTCTTGGGTTTGTGCAGCGGCTTGTTGTTTCACACGGCGGCGGTGGCGCTGGGTTTGGCGGCGATCTTGGCTGCGTCTGACACCGCGTTTACATTGCTCAAAGCGCTGGGTGCGGCCTACTTGTTGTGGCTGGCTTGGCTGTCGTGGCGGGCCCCTGCGGGGCTGCCCGGGGGCGACGCAGCACCTGCGCTCAGCGCCCGCAAGACCTATCTGCGCGGCGTGGTGATGAACATCAGCAACCCCAAAGTGGCCTTGTTTTTTCTGGCGTTTTTGCCGCAGTTTGTGGAGCCTGCGCATGGCGCCATGGCCCTGCAAATCATGCAGCTGGGCGCAATTTTCATGCTCGCCACCCTGCTCACCTTTGGCGCTATCGCCCTCTTGGCCGGACGCTTTGGCCAGCTGCTGCACAAGGCACCGCGCGCGCAAGTGGGGCTCAATCGCCTGGCCAGTGTGGTGTTTGCGGGGCTGGCGCTGCGGCTCTTGCTGGGCGCTTGAATTTCCTCACCCCATCGCGCACCACTGCCCATCAATTCAGGTCAGAACACCAAGTCCGTGCTTCTGGACGACTGCCAAAAGCTTGAGCGCCATGCCACTTGGTTGTTTGGTACCGGACTCCCACTTTTGAACCGTAGATTCACTGGTATTGAGGTAGCGTGCAAAAACGGGTTGGCTGACGCGCGCCTGTTCACGAATATTTTTAATCTGGGTTGGAGCCAGCGTTGCTGGTACAGCCAGGCAGGTTTGATCAAACTGACGCATCGTGGTTTGGTCAATCGCGCCGACCTCTTGTAATGCAGCCGCGGAGGCATGAATTGAAGCAAAGGCGTCACTTTTAAATTTCTTTTTTGTCGTCATGGCAAATCTCCACAAAGTCTCTATTCATCAACAACTGGCGAAGTTGAATTTTGGTCAACGCCGCATAATTGTTGGCGAGCAATCGAAAAGCCAGTAACTCATCGCTTTCAATGTTTGTGCGGTTCCTCTTGGCAAAAAGGTACTCGAAGATCCAATAATTTCCACCTTTGGCCAAAATCATGGAGCGATGCTGGTTGTTATTGAGCCGCTTCTTGAATACACCCCCACCCAAGTCAACTGCTTGCCCCAATTGAACCTGCTGTATGGCAAGGCAAAGTTCATCGTCATTGATCTTGGCCTTTCTTGCATCCTTGGCAAATCTGGCAGTCTTGAAAGTGCGCTTTGAATCAACGGTTCTCATGGTTAATGTAGCACCAGGTGTTACTTTTTACAAACGGAGTGCGTCCGCTTCCTGACATTATTTTAAATTTTTTCTCCATAACGATAATGTTTATTGTATTGAACATTGAATTCCAACAAGCATCGTTATGGGGAGCGCAAAATTTTACATGTCAAACACTACGTCACTAGCCTGGCCAAGGCCTGGGCTCGGGGCGACGCGACTGAGCACACCCACCGCGCGGCACTTGCGCAACTGCTCGAGGCCAGCCTGCCCGGCTTAGAGGCCACCAACGAGCCCAAGGCGGCCCAACGCGAAAACAAGCCCGACTACCTGCTGCGCAAGCACAACACCCTGGTCGGCTATGTCGAAGCCAAAGACCTGGACGCCGACCTCAGCAGCGTGCTTAAGTCGGCGCAGATCAAACGCTACCAAGAGGCACTTCCCAACCTGCTGGTGACCAACTACCTCGACTTTGTCTGGCTGGTAGGGCCTGAGAAGCGAATGACCATCAGCCTGGGCGCCTTGCGCGGCAAGGCGATCGACCTGCACCCCGACGCCGACGCGCGTTGGAGTGAATTGATACGCAGCTTTTGCGACGAAGTCACCCCCACACTCGGCACACCGCAGCAACTGGCGGCCAGCCTGGCGGGGCAAACCCGCTTGCTGCGCGACCTGGTGGCAGAACTTTTGGGCACCGGGGACGAAGCCTTGCAAGCGCAATACGCCGCCTTCAAATCCTTGCTCATGCCCAACCTGCAGGACCAGGAGTTTGGCGACATGTATGCCCAAACTGCGGTCTACGGCCTTTTTACGGCCCGGGTGTTTGAAAGCACCACGCTGTATGGCGCCGCCCCTGAGAAGTTACCCGCCCACTTGCGCAAAGGCGAGTTCAACCTCGAAAAGGCGGGCTTTCTTATTCCCCGCGCCAATCCATTCTTGCGGCAATTTTTCCAGCACGTCGCCAGCCCCGACCTGAGCGAGCAATTGCGCTGGCTGATTGAGCAAGTGGCTTTCAGCCTGCGCTACACCGACATGGACAAAGTGCTGCACCGCCACAGCCGCAAGCAGGGCTTTGAAGACCCGGTGTTTCATTTCTACGAAACTTTTTTGGGCGCCTACAACCAAAAACTGCGCGAACAGCGTGGCGTGTACTACACGCCACAGCCGGTGGTGGACTTCATGGTGCGCAGTGTGGACACGCTGCTGAAAACCGAGCTGGGCAAGCCGGACGGCCTGGCCGACAAAGACACGCTGATTTTGGACCCCGCGACCGGAACGGCCACTTTTTTGCGCCGCGTGATCGACCAGATCCACCAGCACGTAACCCGCCACGGCAACGACGGCCTGTGGCCGCAGTACGTGAAAGAGCGCCTGCTACCGCGCATCTTTGGCTTCGAGCTGATGATGGCGCCCTACACGGTGGCCCACCTCAAACTCGCACTGCAACTGCAGGAACAGGGCTATGCCTTTGGCAAGCGCACCAGCAGCCAGGGCGACGAGCGGCTCAACGTCTACCTGACCAACACGCTGGACATGATTTCCAAAAGCACCGACCAGTTCATGGCCAACTGGATTGCGGCAGAAAACCTGGGCGCCGAAGAAGTCAAACGGTTCGCGCCGGTGCAGGTGGTCTTGGGCAATCCGCCGTATTCGGGCGAGTCGCAAAACGTCAGCCCCATGATCATGGAGCTGATGACCGAATACAAGCGTGAGCCCGAGGGCGGCCCGCTCAAAGAGCGCAACAGCAAGTGGATCAACGACGATTACGCCAAGTTCATTCGCTTTGCCCACGACCGCATCGTGCGCACCGGCCACGGCATGGTGGCCTTTATTACCAACCACGGCTGGCTCGACAACCCCACCTTTCGGGGTATGCGCGCCAGCCTGATGCGCGACTTTGACCAGATCTATGTGCTGGACCTGCACGGCAACACCAAAAAGAAGGAGCACACGCCCGCCGCGCTGCGCGCACAAGGCGACGACAAAAACGTGTTTGACATTGAGCAAGGCGTGGCCATTACCGTGCTGATCAAACGCAAGGACCCGAACGCATCGCTTGCCACCCTAGACCTGTTTGGCAACAGCGTGGCCAGCCCGCGGCAGGCGCGCAGCGAACTGCCGCGCAAAGCGCTGGTGCGCTATGCCGAACTTTGGGGTAACCGGGAGCACAAATACCACTGGCTCGACAGCACAGCTTGGAGCGATGTAGTTTGGCAAGCGCTTGCGCCCAAAGCGCCGCTCTTGCTCTTTGTGCCACGCAACGAAGCGGCGGCGCCCGACTACGAGCGGGGCTGGAAGGTGACGGATATTTTCCCAACCAACGGCACCGGCATTGTGACCAAATGCGACCAGCTAAACATCCACTTCAGCCCAGAGGAATGCTGGTCAGCCATCAACTGGTTTCTCAAAGCGGATGAAGCCAGCGCTCGACAGCGCTTCCGGCTGCCTGGGCCGGACGTGAGGGACTGGCATTTTGAGCATGCACAAGAGGACGTGCGAAAAAGCGGCCCCCACCGATCCATGTTGCAATCTGTGACTTACCGGCCTTTTGACACCCGCTATGCCTATTACACCGGCCAAAGCCGGGGACTGATGGGCTGGCCGGTTGTAAAAGTTATGGGGCATTTAGTGGCTGAAAAGAACCTTGGATTGCTAGCGATTCGGCAGTCGGTCGTTGACGAAGCCTTTTCTCACGCTTACGTCTCAGATGTTCCAATTGACAACAGAACCTTCTATAGCAACAAGGGCATACCCTCGCTATTCCCCCTCTGGCTCCACCCCCAAGGCAAGCCGCCGCAACCCAACATCGCCCCCGCCTTTCTGCATGCCTTGGCCGAAAGCCTGGGCCTCCCGCCCGAACCAGCGCGGCACGATCTGCCAAAAGGTGTGGCAACGGAGGACGTGCTGGCCTTTGTCTACGCCGTGTTGCACGCGCCGGGCTACCGCAGCCGGTATGCGGAGTTTTTGAAGAGCGACTTTCCGCGCATTCCGCTGGGTGTGGTGGGCCAAAGCCCGCAGACCTTCGCGCAGGTGTGGCAGGCCTTGCTGCCTCTGGGCCGCACCCTGATCGACCTGCACTTGCTGCGCCAGGTGCCGCCCGCCTTGCGGCCCCGCTTTCCGGTGGCGGGTGATACCACGGTGGACAAACCGCGCCGCGAACCTGGGGCGGACCGGGTCTATATCAACGCGACCCAGTACTTTGAGGACGTACCGCAGGCCACCTGGGAGTTCAAAGTGGGCGGCTACCAGGTGTGCGAAAAGTGGCTCAAAGACCGCAAGGGCCGCACCCTGACCTTGGCGGACGTGGAGCACTACCAAAACACCGTGGCCGCCCTGACCCAAACACGCACCCTGATGGTGGAGATTGACGCACTGGCGACTGGCACGCTGTGGCCCGCCCCGCAAAGCGGGGGTTAACCCTTGCTGGACGGTGCAAGCCCTGACGTACAGTCGCCGCAGCTTGCGTTGTTGAATTTCACAATTTCACTCTTTAATAAAGGCACGGCCATGAGCCCCTACCTGTTTGCGATACCGGTGTTTTTTCTGCTGGTGGCCATTGAAATGTGGGTCGCGCACCGGCGCGGGGTGCAGGTGTACCGGTTTCAGGACACGCTCACGTCCATGAACATTGGCACGGTGAGCCAGTTCGTCAACACCATTGGCGGCGCCATCAGCGTGGCCATGTATGCGATTTTGGTGGAGCGCTTCGGCGCCTTTACGTGGGACACCAGCAACCCGCTGACCTGGGTGCTGGCGCTGGTGCTGTACGACTTTTTCTACTACTGGGTGCACCGCACTGGGCACGAGGTGAACATTTTGTGGGCCGCACATGTGGTGCACCACAGCAGCGAAGAGTTCAATATGTCCACCGCCATGCGCCAGTCGTCCACCGGGTTTTACTTCCGCTGGGTGTTTTATGTGCCGCTGGCTTTGCTGGGCTTTCCGCTCAAGGTTTTTTTGACGGTAGCGGTGATTGACCTGGTCTACCAGTTCTGGGTGCACACGCGCTTGATCGGGCGGCTGGGGTTTTTGGAGCTGTTTTTGGTGACGCCGTCGAACCACCGCGTGCACCACGGGCAAAACGACTATTGCATTGACAAAAACTACGGCGGCATCTTCAGCATTTGGGACCGCATGTTTGGCACCTATGCCGACGAGCGCGCCGACGAAGAGCCCATGTACGGTGTGCGCAAACCGTTGCACAGCTGGAACCCAGTGTGGGGCAATGTGCACCATTACTTTGCCATCGTGGCGCAGGCGCGCGCCACCCCCGGCTGGCGCAACAAGCTGATGTGCTTTTTTGCGGGGCCCGGCTGGGTGCCGCCCGGCGCACCGGCCGTACCTGCCCGTTTTGAGGCCGACAAATTTGTGCGCTTTGTGACGCCCACACCCAAGCTGATGCGCCGCGTGGCGCTGACGGCCACCGTGGTCGGTTCGTTCTTGCTGATGTACTTTTTGTTTGCCCAAAAAGGCTTTACGCCGGTGCAACGCTTTGGCTTCTCCGGCGTGATGGTGCTGATCTACGGCGCAATCGGCTACGCCTGGCTGCACCCCCGGGTGCAAGGGGCCGCGCATGCCTAGTCTGGCTTATTCCGACGGTTTTTTGTGTCTGGTCACATTGTGGCTGGCGACGCGCTCTCAGTCGCCCATCGCGCTGCGCTTGGCGTGCACGCTGTTTGCGGCAGCGGCCGTGTTGGGCGTGCTGCGCTTCTCGGGTATTTATCCGCTGGTGGGCTGGCACCAGTTTGCGTCCATGCTGGGCGCCATGGCCGCGCTGCCACTGCTGGCGGTGTGTGTGCTGTGGCCCGATTCACTGGTGACCCGCAACACGCGCTTCGCCTGGATTTTCATGGGCGGGATGGCGGTGCTGGGCGTGATCATTGTGGGCGCGGGGCAAAAGCGGGTGGTGGCCGATGCCGTGGCGGTGCTCTCGGTCGTGGCGATGCTGGTCACGCTGGCGCGTGCTCAGCAGTGGCGCGGTGCGCTCTTTGCGGCTTTGCTGCTGGCCGGGCTGCTGCTGTTTGCCGCCAAAGTGGCGGTAGGCGACTTGCTGGTGCCCGGTGACTTGCTGCACATCGGCATGGCCTTGGGCCTGCTGGGTCTGGGCACCCTGCCCTTGTGGTCGTCCACCGAAGGGGTTGCCACCTACGACCACGGAGCTCCCGCGGCCTGAGGCGCTTCCCAAGTCGGCCTCGTCGGCTTAATCGGTTTTGGCGCCGCCTTCAAACCAGCGTTTGAGGGTGTCGCGCTCGGCGTCGGTGATCTGCGTCGCGTTGTTCATGGGCATGACGCGGGTGACAACCGCCTGCTGGTACAGCCCTTGGGCGTGCACCGCCAATTGCTCGGGGGAATCCAGCCGCACATTTTTCATTTGCACCTGCGCGCCATGGCAGGGGTAGCAGCGCTGCGCGAGGATGGGCTGCACCTCGGCATACGTCACTGGCCCGGCTAACTGCGCGTCCGCAGGCGCGCGCGGCGCAGGCGCCAGCGCCAGCACCACACCCACAATTGCCACCACGCCGGCGGCAGCATAGGGCCAGGGGTGCGGATTGCGACCCAGCTTGAAGCCATGGCGCAGCACGAAAAACTGGCGAATCGCGGCACCGGCGGCCATCATGGCAATCAGCACCAGCCAGTTGTGGGCGTTGCTGTAGGTAAAGCTGTAGTGGTTGCTGAGCATGGCAAACAGCACTGGCAGCGTGAAGTAGGTGTTGTGCACGCTGCGCTGTTTGCCGCGCTTGCCGTGGATGGGGTCCACCGGCTGGTTGGCCCGAATGCTCTCCACCACCGTTTTTTGGCCGGGGATGATCCAGAAAAACACATTGGCACTCATGCTGGTGGCGATCATGGCGCCCACCAGCAAAAAGGCGGCCCGTCCGGCAAACCAGTGGCAGGCCAACCAGGCCGCGGCGCAGACCAGCACCGCCACCAGCGCGCCCACAATCCGGTCGCCGCCCTCGCGCTGCCCGAACACACGGCACACCGCATCGTAGGCCAGCCAGAACACCACCAAAAAACCCAGCGCGACCGCCACCGCGGCATGGGGCGACCAGTCCATGACCGACTTGTCGACCAAATAGGTGCCTGCGCTCCAGAGGTAAGAAATGGTAAACAAGGAAAAACCCGTGAGCCAGGTGCTGTAGCTTTCCCAATAGAACCAGTGCAAATGGCCAGGCAGCTCGGGCGGGCGCACCGCAAACTTGACCGGGTGGTAGAAGCCCCCGCCATGCACGGCCCACAGTTCGCCGCTGACGCCCTGGCGCTTCAGGTCCTCATCCACGGGCGGGGTGAGGCTGCTGTCCAGAAAGACAAAGTAAAAAGACGATCCCACCCAGGCAATGGCAGTCACCACGTGCGCCCAGCGCAGCAGCAAGTTGGCCCAATCGAGCAAATACGTTTCCATGGGGGATCCTCCGTGGGGAAATTCTAGTTGTCGTTCTTAGCTTGGTGAGGCGCCACCGGCCACCTGCAGCAACTGCGCAGCCACCGCTACCGCAATCACCTCAGGGCGCTTGTCGTCGATGCCGGGCACGCCGATGGGGCAAGTCACATGGGCCAGCTCGGCGTCGCTGAAGCCTTTGGCCCCTAGGCGGTGGCGGAAGGTGGCCCATTTGGTTTTGCTGCCAATCAGGCCGACAAAGGGCAGGTCACCCTGGGCACGCTGGCGCAGCAGGCAAGCCTGCACGATGTCCAGGTCTTCGGCGTGGCTGAAGCTCATCACCAGCACGCGGGAGCCGGCAGCCAGCTGGGCCACCGCACCTTGCACGGGGTTGGAGTGTTCGCAGCGCACGTTGTCGGGCACATCGCTGGGGAAGTCCTGGTCGCGGCTGTCAATCCAAGTCAGGTCAACCGGCAAGAGGCCCAGCACTTGCACCAGCGCCGCACCCACATGGCCGCTGCCAAACAGGGCCACGGGCACGGTGCTTGGACGCAACTGCACTGCCAAAGCAACCATATCGTCCTTGGACACTGGCGTGAACGACAAGCTCACCTGGCCGCCGCAGCACTGCCCCAAGCTGGGCCCCAGGGCGTAATGCTGCACCCGCGCCAGCGAGGCGTCACGCAAGAGTGCACGGGCGTGGACTATGGCGTCCAGCTCCAGCCGCCCGCCCCCCACAGTGCCCACGGTAGAGCCCTCGAAAACCGCCATCCAGGCACCCGGCTCGCGCGGTACCGAGCCTTGTGTGGCTTGCACGCGCACCAAAATGGCGTTACTGTGGGCCAGTTGCGATAAAAAAAGCGTCGTTAAGCGCTGCATTGCCGTCCCCGCGCGGGTTGTTCCCCACGCAGGTCGAATAGAGGGTCAGGAGACATTGCATGAACTATTTGCGCTTTTTCGTGAGCGGTGTGCGAGCCAGCCGAGAGGTGTGCATGTTGCTCGTGGCGGGCATGGTCGTTGGCTGCGCCAGCAAACCCGCTGCCGTGGCGGTGAAGCCCGAGCCCGCACCCGTGGCGGCGATTCCCGCGCCAGCGCCCCCTCCTGCTGCGGCTGCCAAAGCACCCGCTGCCGCACCCGAGCTCCCACGACTGGTTTCGCAAGCCAGCACCCCGCGCGACTACCGGCGCGACGCGGCGACCCACCTCTACCAGCAGATGCAGGGCCGCATTTACCAAGGCAAGTTGCCGCCCCTGCTGCAGGCGGTGGGCGTGTTGCAGGTGGACATCGACCGCCAGGGTGCCGTCACCGACGTGCGTTGGATGCGTGCACCCCAGCATGCGCCCACGGTCATGGCTGAGATTGAGCGTTCGGTGCGCGCGGCCGCCCCTTACCCGGCACCGGTGCGCATGGGCGGCGTGACCTACACCGACACCTGGCTGTGGCACAAAACAGGGCGCTTTCAACTCGACACGCTGACGGAAGGCCAGTTGTAGCCCATACGCAGGGACCAAGACCTACGAGCCCCGATAGGTGGAATAACTCCACGGGCTGACCAGCAGCGGTACGTGGTAGTGCTGACTCACATCGGCAACACCGAAGTCAAGACTCACTTGATCCAAAAACGGCGGCTCGGGTAGCTCCACGCCCCGCGCGCGGAAGTAGGCGGCCACCTCAAACACCAAGCGGTACGTGCCTTTTTGCAGACTTTGCGTGTCGTACAAGAGACCGTCCGGGTTGCGGCCGTCGGCATTGAGTACGAGGCGTTTGACCAAGGTGGCACTGCCAACGCTGCTGTTGGTGGTGTAAAGCGCCACGCCCATGCCCGCTGCCGGGCTACCGTGCATGGTGTCCAAAACGTGGGTGCTCAGGCCCATAGTGCGTCTCCTTGGTCTTTAACGTGGTGCATCCTGTCTACAGTGTAAAGCGCATATTTATACGGAGCAGCCTTAGGATGCGGCATTAAAGTTGCTAACCTTCTCAGCTTCTACCTTCATCCATTCACGCAGGGACCTCCATGTCAAAACGCTTCTTTCTCCGCACGCTGACGGTCGCTTGTGCCGCTTGTTGCACCCACCTGGCCTGGGCCCAGACCACGGCATTGAAGTTTCAGTTGGATTGGCGCTTTGAAGGCCCGGCGGCCTTGTTTTTGACGCCTGCGGCCAAGGGCTACTTCAAGGACGCCAAGCTCGACGTGAGCATCGATGCGGGCAACGGCTCCGGTGGCACGGTGACCCGGGTGGCCTCGGGCGCTTATGACATCGGCTTTGCCGATTTGGCAGCCCTCATGGAGTTCCATGCCAACAACGCGGATGCACCGAACAAGCCGGTGGCCGTGATGATGGTCTACAACGACACGCCCGCCTCGGTCATGGCCCTGAAGAAGTACGGCATCAAAACCCCCGCAGACCTGAGCGGCAAGAAGCTGGGCGCGCCCGTGTTTGACGCAGGCCGCCGCGCCTTCCCCATTTTTGCCAAGGCCAATGCGGTGAACGGCGTGCAGTGGATCGCGATGGACCCGCCCTTGCGGGAAACCATGTTGGTGCGCGGCGATGTGGATGCCATCACCGGATTTACCTTCACTTCCCTGCTGAACCTGGAAGCGCGTGGCGTGAAAGCTGACGATGTGGTGGTGCTGCCCTACCCGAACTACGGCGTGAAGCTGTATGGCAACGCCATCATCGTGTCGCCCAAACTCATCAAAGAAAACCCTGCCGCCATCAAAGCCTTTTTGGCCGCATTCACCAAAGGCATGAAAGACGTGATTGCCAACCCGGCAGCCGCCGTGGCCGACGTCAAGGCGCGTGACGGCATCATCAACGTGGAACTGGAAACGCGCCGCCTGCAACTGGCGATTGACACCGCGATCAACAGCCCCAACGCACGCCTGGAGGGGTTTGGCCAGGCCACGGGCCCGCGCCTGGCCTTGATGGCGTCTCAGGTGTCGGACGCCTTCAACACCAAAACCCGCATCAACCCGGATGCCGTGTGGAACCCGAGCTTTTTGCCCTCCAAGGCCGAACTCAACGTCTTGCCCAAGAAGTAAGCGGGTGGAGCAGCACCATGAACGCACCTGAGTCCGGCTGGTTTGTTGATTTTCAAGACGTCTGGCTGGCCTACAACGCCGAACTGCAGGCGCAAAACCACTTTGCGGTGGAGGCGATTGACCTGAAAGTGCGCCAGGGCGAGTTCATCGCCATCGTCGGGCCCTCGGGCTGCGGCAAGTCCACCTTCATGAAACTGGCGACCGGACTGAAGATGCCGTCCAAGGGACGCATCGTGATTGACGGCGCGCCAGTGACCGGGCCGCTCAAGATTTCGGGTATGTCTTTTCAAGCGCCCTCGTTGCTGCCCTGGCGCACCACCGTGGACAACGTCTTGCTACCGCTGGAAATTGTCGAACCCTTTCGCAGCAACTTCAAAGCCCAACGAAAAGAGTACGAGCAACGGGCGCGCGCTTTGCTGCAAAAAGTCGGCTTGGGCGGCTACGAGGACAAGTTCCCCTGGCAACTCTCAGGCGGCATGCAGCAGCGCGCCAGCATTTGCCGCGCCTTGATCCATGAACCCAAGATGCTGCTGCTAGACGAGCCCTTTGGCGCACTGGACGCCTTCACGCGCGAGGACCTGTGGTGCATCTTGCGCGACCTGTGGACCGAACAGCAGTTCAATGTGATTTTGGTCACCCACGATTTGCGCGAGTCGGTGTTCCTGGCCGACACGGTGTACGTGATGAGCAAAAGCCCAGGGCGCTTTGTGGTCAAGCGCGAGATTGACCTGCCGCGACCGCGCGATCTGGAAATGACCTACACCCCCGAGTTCACCAATATCGTGCACGAATTGCGCGGCCACATCGGCGCGAGCCGCCAAACGACCACTGCCGGGAGCGCAGCATGACCCCCAAACAACTAGAAACCTGGTCGCCGTGGGTGCTGCTGGTGGCGATGCTGCTGCTGTGGCAGGGCTTGTGCAGCGCGTTTGACGTGTCGGAATTCATCTTCCCCAGCCCTGCACGCATAGGCAACCAGTTTTGGGAATACAAGGCTTTGATCGGCGGACACGCCTGGCGCACCTTCTGGGTGACCATGGTGGGCTTTGGCATTGCGATCGTGGTGGGCGTGCTGCTGGGCTTTGTGATTGGCAGCTCGCGCTTGGCCTATGCGGCGGTGTATCCGCTGATGACCGCATTCAACGCTTTGCCCAAGGCGGCCTTTGTGCCGATTTTGGTGGTGTGGTTTGGCATTGGCGCAGGCCCGGCGATCTTGACGGCGTTTTTGATCAGCTTTTTTCCGATCATGGTCAATATTGCGACCGGCCTGGCCACGCTGGAGCCTGAACTCGAAGACGTGCTGCGCGTGCTGGGCGCCAAGCGCTGGGATGTGCTGGTCAAGGTCGGGCTGCCACGGTCCATGCCCTACTTCTACGGCTCACTCAAAGTTGCCATTACCTTGGCCTTTGTCGGTACGACGGTGTCGGAGATGACAGCGGCCAATGAAGGCATTGGCTATCTGCTGATCTCGGCGGGCTCGGCCATGCAGATGGGGCTGGCGTTTGCGGGACTGCTGGTGGTGGGTGCAATGGCCATGGCCATGTACGAGCTTTTCAGCTGGATTGAAAAGCGCACCACGGCTTGGGCACATCGCGGATCACAGGGGACTTGACGGAGCGGTGAACGGGCGTCGCAGCACCGACCAGCGCGAAGCCTTTCGCACCATAAAAACATTTCTTGCAAAGATTTAGTTGAATTCTTGAATTTTCGCAATAACCCTACTTTTTCAAATATCATCTGCGCGCCCAAACCATTGCCTGTATCGCGGGCAATGGGCCCGTTTTCAACCCGGAAAAATTAAAAATGGACGCAACCACCGAACCGCCAATCTCAGGCAATGCCAAAGAATGGACCAAAGGCGACCTTGCATTTCTGGTTTTTATCGCTCTCGTCTTGGTGGCGGTCACCTGGCTTGGTGTGCTGGCCTATAGGGAAGCACTCAAGACCGAAGGCAGCAAACGCAACGGCGAACAATGGGCCGCATGGTTCAGCCAGGAGGCCCCAAAGCGTTTCGCCCCCGACTACGCCATCGCAGCGTGCGCGGGTGGCGCTCGAGCAGCCACGCCAGCCGCTGCTGCTTCGGAAAGCGAAAAAGATGCTGCAGCGGCGGCACCTGCCAGCGTGTCAGCGGCCACTGCACCCAAGACCTGGGGTCCTTGCCTGGAGTACCTGACCACCCAGACCGAATTCAAGGACATGATCAACCCCTTTACAGGCAAACCACCCGTCTTTGTTGCGGCCTGCGATCCGGCAGACCATAGCTTGGTGGGCTCAATCGCCATTGACAAGATCATGCCCAACCCGCCTGGATCCGCCGTACCCACCGTGACTTCGCAGCTGATGCTGACTGACCCGATTGCGGAAAAAATCCAACTAAAAATCGCTATTTGCGACAAGGGTTCGTACGCCATCAAGATCGCTGAACTCGAATTCTGAGGTGCCCCATGGAAACACAACAAGATTTACCTGCAGAAAAACACAAAACAATATCCATCAAAGACTTGGATGTGAAGAGTTTGATGGGCTCGGAGGAGGTCGAGGCGAATATTTCTCGCGACCTGCCGCTGCGAAAGTGGTTGCACGCCTGGCTGCTGGACCCTTCGATTGAGGGCAATTTCCAAAAATCCATCGAAAAATGGATTGGAATGCTCATTGTTGTCAACTTGTTCACGTTGGTATTTGAGCAAGTGCCTGGCATATTTGAACCGAATCGCACCTGGTTTCATTATTTCGACGTTTTTTCCATTGCTATTTTTACGGTCGAATATTTGATGCGTCTGTATCTGGCGCCAGAAGATGCTGAGTTCAAAGCCGGCAAGCATGCCCGCTTGGGCTATGTCTTCAGCCCCTTTGCAATCATCGATTTTCTTGCGGTCGCACCGTTTTACCTCCAAGCCTTTTTGCCCGTCGATTTGCGTGTGCTGCGGGCGTTGCGGCTGTTGCGAATACTCAAATTGGTTCGAATCATCGTACCGGCCTACCAGACATTTACCACCAAGAATCAGGGGCGCACATTTCGTCAAAAAGTACACGCGCTTATTTTCCCGGGCGATTACGGCGGCAAACTGCAGGAATTATTTGAAATATTCATTGCTGTTTGGGTGCTCATTTCTGTGTTGGCGGTCATTCTGGAGTCGGTGCACAGCATCTCTTACCTGCTCAACGTAGAGTTTGTGGTTTTGGACTCAGTTGCAGTGGCGATATTCACGATCGAATATTGCATGCGCATGTACTCTTGCGTGGAGGAGCCTGGATACAAAGGAACGCTTTCAGGGCGTTGGCGACAAGCCAAGTCGCCGTCGACTGTCATTGACTTTTTGGCTATTCTTCCCTTCTTCTTAGAAGTATTTTTGCATCACCTGCTCGATCTGCGCTTCTTGCGGGTGTTCCGACTCACCCGGCTTCTTAAATTAACGCGTGGCAATGATGCAACCGCTACGCTGGGCAAGGTCATTGCGCGCGAATGGCCCGTGATTGCAGCTGCCGCATTCATCATGGTGCTGCTGGTGGTCTTGACCGCGTCCTTGGGCTACTTGTTTGAATACGACGCTCAGCCTGACAAGTTTGAGAATATCCCCACCTCTATTTATTGGGCGGTGGTGACCCTGGCCTCGGTGGGATACGGTGACATTTCACCGATCACCCCGGCGGGACGGGCCATGACGATTGTGCTGGCCTTTATTGGCATCGGTATTTTTGCAATTCCGGCGGCATTGCTGTCGTCAGCCTTCAGCGATGAATTGCAAAAAGAGCGCGAAGAACTGAAGCATGACCTCTACAACATCCTCAAAGACGGTGTGATTGATGCTGACGAAATACAGGTCATCCGCAATGAGGCGCGGCGCCTCCATTTGAGCGAGGGTGAGATTACCTCACTCATTAAACTCATTCAGACCCAGATGGAAAAAGAGTCCGATCTGAGAGGCTTGCCTATCAATACCATCGCTGAAAAGCCGGAGTTGGCAGTGGAACACTACAAATCCTTGCTGAGCCAAATCCGGCAGCTTTCGGTTCTGACCGACCCTGTGGCCTTTGAGGCAGTGGCGGTCGGTAAAGACAGGCTGTCAGCCAGCGACGTAGCGTTGTGGCGGCAACTGAGGGACTAGAAGCGGAGCAATCACCTGGTTGGCCCAACGATAATCGACATCGTTCCGCATGGGACTTTGACTTGTGACGTCTGTACCGAATCGCGTATGGGCTTGAATGCTGAAAAATGGTTAAAGATATAAAACTTGCCTTGATGGAGATCCTTGAGGGATCCCCGAAATACAAAGTAAGTCGCTACGTTGAGTGGCTGATTACGCTCGTTGTACTGGTCAATTGTTCGGCAGTGATTCTGGACTCCGTGCCAGAGGTCCATGCGGAATACAAGGACTTCTTCCATGAGCTTGAGTTCTGGAGCGTGATGTTCTTCACCTTGGAATACGCTCTGCGGGTGTGGTCCCTGGGCGCCAAATTCGGCCCCTCGGAAGGTGGCGCCTGGAAAGGGCGGCGCCAGTACATCTTCAGCCCGTTTGGATTGGTGGATTTCTTTGCCACCATGCCGCATTACATGCACATGTTTTTTCCTGCACTGGACTTGCGTATCCTGCGGGTGCTGCGGCTGCTGCGTATTCTCAAGCTGTCCAAATACAACACGGCCTTGCAAGACCTGTTCCATGCGGTCCACTCCGAGCGGCGCGCCTTTGGCTCGGCCGCCTTTTTGTTGTTGATCGCAACCGTGGTGTCGGCCTCCTTGATGCACTTTGCCGAAGGCCATGAACAGCCTCAGTATTTTGGGTCCATCCCCCACTCGATTTACTGGTCCATTGTCACCATCACGTCTGGTTACGGCAACGTCGAACCGGTGACCAAGGCGGGAGAAGTCATCGCGCTGCTCACCGGCTTTCTGGGCGTGTGTATGGCTGCCATCATGACCGGTATCGTGGCTTCGGCCTTTTCGAACCAGCTGTCACGGAAAAAGGCGGCCTACCAAAGCCAGTTGCGTGCCGTTTTGGCGGACGGCGTGGTGTCCGACTCCGAACGCTTGGTGTTGAAAAAGCTGCAAGCCCAATACCGTCTGTCAGACGCGCAGGTACAGCTTTTTATTGACGAAGCCCAAAACAAGAAAAAGTAACGAGTTCATCGATGTCCGCTACCCCCCACTCCGCGCCTCCACGCCTCCAACGCCGTATTTTTGAAATTCTGGACGGGGCCGTGTTGGATGGCGCCAGCAAGGCCTGCGAAATTTTCATTGCCACACTGGTCGTGGCCAATGTGCTGGCGATCATTTTGGAGTCGCTCCACGATCTGCATGAGGCGTACTCCGCCTACTTCCACATGTTCGACCTGGTCAGCGTGGTCGTTTTTTCCATCGAATATGTGTTGCGGGTTTGGTCTTACGGCGCGAAATACGAACATGAAGAGGGAGGCGCATGGCGCGGACGCAAAGAGTACCTCTTCAGCGTATTCGGTATGGTGGACTTTTTCAGCACGGTGCCCTTTTACCTGCAACTGATCTTCCCTGGCGCTGACTTGCGCGTGCTGCGGATGTTCCGTTTGCTGCGGATCTTCAAGCTCTCTCGCTACAACAGCGCGATGGACGATATGTTCGAGGCCATCAAGGCCGAAAAAGACTCGTTTTCGTCGGCAATGTTTCTGTTGTTCATCAGTTGCCTGCTGTTTTCGTCGCTGATTTACATCATCGAAGGGCATGACCAGCCCGACATCTTCCCCTCCATTCCGGCAGCCATGCACTGGTTCATCCTGACCATTATTTCGGGCTGGGGCAATGTGGACCCGGTGACTTATTTTGGCGTTGCCTTGGTCGTGGTGACCCAGGTGCTTGCCATCGCCCTGGCCGCAATCCTGACCGGTGTGGTGGCAACCGCCTACACCGCGCAGGTGCAACGACGTGAGGCGGTGTACGAAACCGAGGTTCGTGAAATCCTGGCCGATGGGGTTGTCACCGAAGAAGAGCGGGCCAAGCTGAAGCAAATGCAGGCCAAATTTGGCATGACCGATGAGCAGGTAGAAGCCATTGCCGAGCAGGTGAATGCCGAGCGGCGGGCCCACGGAGAAACCTAAACTGTCCTGGCACGCCAAGCTCCAGCTCGATTACGAACGGCAGGGTGCGTTCACGGTAGCGCGCCACGCGCACAGCGGGCCCCTGCGGATTTTGCAAAGCCTGTACCCCGAAGGGGACGCGGTCTGCCACAACGTGCTGGTGCACCCACCTGGTGGCCTGGTGGGCGGCGACACGCTGGAAATTGCGCTGCGTGCGGCGCCGGGCACCCACGGGCTGGTCACCACACCGGGGGCCACGCGCTTTTACCGCAGTGAAGGGCCGCTGGCCCTGCAGCGCACCGACATCACGCTGGAAGGCAATGCGCGCCTGGAATGGCTGCCCCTGGAGACCATTTGCTACAGCGGATGCCGCGCCGAAAACCACCTGACACTGAACCTCGATGCAGACGCACACGCCATGGGCTGGGATGTGACCGCCCTGGGCCTGCCGCATGCCAATCTGCCGTTTGCGCAAGGCTTTGTACAACAGCACCTGGAATTGCCGGGTGTGTGGCTGGAGCGCGGGCGGGTCGATGCGCAGGATGCACTGCTGCTCAACAGCCCGGCGGCGCTGGCGGGCATGCGCTGCTGGGCCACTTTGTATTTGGTGAGTGGCAAGCCCATGGAGCGCGCTGCCAAGGAAGGCGCTTTGGACGCGGCGCGCGAGGTGATCGCGGCCAGCGGCTTGGCCGCCCATGCGGGGGCCACCAGCCCGAACCCCCAAACCGTTGTCGTGCGCGCCATGGCACCGCAAGTGGAATCGGTGATGAACTTGCTGCGTCAAGTGCGCTTGGCATGGCGCGTTACCGTGTGGAGCATGCCTGCCACCACACCGCGCATTTGGGCGATGTAGGTCGGCACCGCCTCTTAAATCGCGACCAGTTCCCGCACGCCGTCAATCTCCATATTGGCGCCACGCCCGCGCGCCAACACCGAACCGCGCTCCATGACGACGTAGTCGTCGGCCAGTTCACGGGCAAAGTCGTAGTACTGCTCTACCAGCACAATGGCCATGGACCCTTTGTCGGCCAGCATGCGGATCACCCGCCCTATGTCTTTGATGATGCTGGGCTGAATGCCTTCAGTGGGTTCATCGAGCACCAGCACCTTGGGGCCCGCAGCCAACGCGCGCGCAATGGCGAGCTGCTGCTGTTGGCCGCCGGACAAATCGCCACCCCGGCGATGCCGCATCTCGTGCAGCACCGGAAACCACTCCAACAGCTCCTGCGGCATCGGCGTGGATGCCGGCTTGCCCGCCAAACCCATGGCCAGGTTTTCCTGCACCGTGAGGCGCCCGAAAATCTCGCGGCCTTGGGGCACATAGCCCACACCCGCGCGTGCGCGCTCGTAGGGTGTGGCACCCTGCAAAGCCACACCATCGAGCGTGATGGTGCCAGTCTTGATAGGCACCAGGCCCATCAGGGATTTGAGCAAGGTGGTTTTGCCTACGCCATTGCGGCCCAACACCACGGTCACTTTGCCGGGCCTTGCCTCCAGGCTCACGTCGCGCAGAATGTGCGAACCGCCGTAGTACTGGTTGATGCCTTGGACTACCAAACTCATACTGCTACCGTCCTAAATAAACTTCAATCACCCGCTCATCGGCCTGCACCTGGGACAGCGGCCCTTGCGCCAGCACCGAACCTTCGCACAGCACCGTCACGGTATCGGAGATGGCTTTGATAAACGCCATGTCATGCTCCACCACCACCAGCGAGTGCTTGCCCTTGAGGCTCAAAAACAGCTCGGCCGTGCGCTCGGTTTCCTGGTCGGTCATGCCTGCGACGGGCTCGTCGAGCAGCAAGAGCTTGGGGTCTTGCATCAGCAGCATGCCAATTTCGAGCCACTGTTTTTGCCCATGGCTGAGCAGCCCGGCCTGGCGGTTCAGGCTGTCTTGCAAATGGATGGTGTGCAGCACTTCAATCAAACGATCGGCTTGCTCGGCGCTGCGTTTGAAAAAGACCGACGCCCGCACGCCCTTGTGGGTTTTGAGGGCCAACTCCAGGTTTTCATACACGCTGAGCTGCTCAAATACCGTGGGTTTTTGGAACTTGCGGCCTATGCCCAGCTGCGCGATTTCAGGTTCGCTGTGGCGCAGCAGGTCAATCGTGCTGCCAAAAAACACGGTGCCCGAATCAGGCCGGGTTTTGCCGGTGATGATGTCCATCATCGTCGTCTTGCCCGCACCGTTGGGGCCAATGATGCAGCGCAGCTCGCCCGGTGCAATGTCCAGCGACAGCTTGTTGATGGCTTTGAAGCCATCAAAGCTGACGCTCACATCCTCCAGGTACAAGATGCGTCCATGCGTCACATCCACTTCCTGCGAATGGCGCACCCGGGCAAAGCCCGCGTTCTGCCCACCTGCGGCCGTCTGCCCGCTTGCGGTGGCAGGTCTGCTTGCCTGAAAGCGCTGCGCGCCTGCTTCCAAAAGATCGGGGGTCATGCCTTGCCTCCGCGCAGCTTGCGCGCCAAGCCCACCACGCCTTCGGGCAGGTAGAGCGTCACGCCGATAAACAAAGCGCCTAAAAAGTAGAGCCAAAACTCGGGATAGGTCACCGTCAACCAGCTCTTGGCCCCGTTGACCAAAAAGGCGCCCACGATGGGCCCGATCAATGTGGCGCGCCCGCCCACGGCAGCCCAGACGGCAATCTCAATCGAGTTGGCGGGACTCATCTCACTGGGGTTGATGATGCCCACTTGCGGCACATACAAAGCGCCCGCCACGCCGCAGACCATGGCCGAGAGCGTCCAGATCGCCAGCTTGTAGCCCAGGGGCGAGTAGCCGCTGAACATGACGCGCGACTCTGCGTCGCGAATCGCCTGCAACACCCGACCAAACTTGGACGCCACCAGCCAGCGCGCCAGCAGATAGAACGCCAGCAAACAAGCAGCCGTCAGCACAAACAAGGCCATGCGCATGCCCGGTGTGGCAATCGGAATGTCCGCCAAGCGCTTGAAGTCGGTAAAGCCGTTGTTGCCGCCAAAGCCGGTTTCGTTGCGAAAGAAAAGCAGCATGGCCGCAAAGGTGAGCGCCTGGGTGATGATGGAGAAGTACACGCCTTTGATGCGTGAGCGAAAGGCAAAAAATCCAAACACCAGCGCCACCAGCCCCGGCACGGCCACCACCAGGAACAAGGTGGCGGGCAAGCTTGCACTCAGGGCCCAATGCCAGGGCAGTTCTTTCCAATCCAGAAACACCATGAAGTCGGGCAAGGCGCTTTTGTAATTGCCGTCCAAGCCGATTTGCCGCATCAGGTACATGCCCATGGCATAGCCGCCCAGCGCAAAAAACAGTCCATGGCCCAGGCTCAGAATGCCGGTGTAGCCCCAAATCAAATCCATGGCCAGGGCACACAGGGCGTAGCACATGATCTTGGCCACCAGGCCGACGGCAAAGTCACTCAGGTGAAACACGCTGCCTGCGGGCACCAGCAAATTGAGCACCGGCACCCCGCCACACAGCAAAGCCAGCACCGCCAACCACACGGCCCAGCCTTTGCGGCTGAGCACCGGAGCGGGCGTAGGAAGAATCAGTTCACTCATGTTTCTGCACTCCGGCCCTTCATGGCAAATATGCCCTGCGGACGTTTCTGAATAAAGATGATGATGAACAGGAGCACGGCAATTTTGGCCAGCACGGCGCCTGCCAGGCCCTCTAAGAATTTGTTCAGCACACCCAAGCCCAGTGCGGCCACCACCGTGCCCGCCAGCTGGCCCACGCCGCCCAGCACCACCACCATGAACGCGTCCACGATGTAGCTCTGGCCCAAATCCGGCCCCACATTGCCCACCTGGCTGAGCGCGCAGCCCGCCAGTCCCGCAATGCCAGAGCCCAAGGCAAAGGCATAGGTGTCAATGCGCGCGGTGTTCACCCCCATGCAGGATGCAATCGGTCGGTTCTGCGTGACAGCACGCACAAACAGACCTAAGCGGGTCTTGCCCACCAGCAAGGCGACCGCGGCCAACACGCTCAGCGCAAACACCACGATGATGATGCGGTTGTAGGGCAGCGAGAGGTTGCCCATCACTTGCACGCCGCCGCTCATCCAGCGGGGGTTTTCCACGCCCACGTTTTGCGCGCCAAACAGGCTGCGCACACCTTGCATCAGCATCAGGCTGATGCCCCAGGTCGCCAGCAAGGTCTCCAGCGGGCGGCCGTACAGAAAGCGAATCACACTGCGCTCCAGCGCTGCGCCCACGAGGGCCGACACCAGAAAGGCCACGGGCACGCTGGCCAGCAAATACCAGTCAAATGCCGCCGGGAAGTACTTTTGAAACAGCGCTTGCACCACGTAGGTGGCATAGGCGCCGATCATCATCAGCTCGCCATGCGCCATGTTGATCACGCCCATCAATCCATAGGTAATCGCCAGGCCCAGTGCCACCAGCAGCAAGATCGAACCCAGGCTGATGCCGCTGAAGATGGCGCCCAGCCGGTCGCCCCAGGCCAGGCGGGCCTTAACCTCACTCAGGCTTTTGAACAGCGACTGCTTGACCGCAGGGTCGGTCTCGATTTGCAAACGCTCGGCCAACAAGGTTTGGGTCGCGGCCTGGGCGCTCTGACCCAACAGCGCCGCCGCTTCCTGGCGCTTGGCCGGATCTTCACTGGCCAGCAAGGCTGCTGCGCGCAACAAGCCCAAGGCGTCGCGAATATCGCCCTCGGTCTCTTGCGCCAGCGCTTTGTCAATTAAGGGCAACTGCGCATCACTCACCTGCCCCTGCAGGGCCTTGGCCGCGTCACGGCGCATGCCGGCGTCTGCACTGAGCAGCTTGAGTGCGGCCAGCGCATTGTCGAGTTCACCGCGCATGCGGTTGTTCACCATCGCGTCTTCCGCGCTTTGCAGTGCGTCTGCGGTGACCGCGACCGTCGCGCCACTGGCAGCGTCCGTGGCCTGCCCATCGCGCACCACCACGGGCTTGCCGTCCACAATTTTCACCAGCCCATCGGACAAGGCCTGAATAAACACCAAGGTTTGCGCATCCGGACTCAGCACCGCTTCCTGGAGTGCCGCGATGCGCGCGTCACCCTCGCCCACCGCCATTTTTTGGGCTTGTTGCGGGCTCAGCGCGTAGGCCGCGCTTGTCAGCCCCAGGCATCCCATACATAGCCACAGCGTGCGCTGCAGTCCCCAACTGAATTTCATCAACATCCTCAAAAGTAAAAACCGCCGCAGCCTTCGGGGCTCCTGTGCACCCGCAAGACCACGGCGGCGGTTCAGCGCCAAGAAAAGAGCTTATTTTTTCACAGGCTCATCAGGCTTCTTGTCGTTGCCTTCGATGAACGGAGACCATGGCTTGGCCTTGACCGGGCCGGGTGTCTTCCACACCACATTGAACTGGCCATCGGCCTTGATCTCGCCAATGAACACGGACTTGTGCAGGTGGTGGTTCTTCTCGTCCATCATGGACTTGAT
The DNA here is from genome assembly GCA_947447985.1 of Comamonadaceae bacterium. Lineage (GTDB taxonomy): Bacteria > Pseudomonadota > Gammaproteobacteria > Burkholderiales > Burkholderiaceae_C > Allorhodoferax. The sequence continues at coordinate 13,485 of CANFLX010000002.1, read as the reverse complement.
ACCGCTCGGTGCTGTAAAGGTCTGGCCGGCCATGGCAGCGATCACTTTGTCGACATCGGTGGACTTGGCTTTTTCAACCGCTTGCTTCCACATATTGATACCAATGTAAGTCGCTTCCATCGGGTCGTTGGTCAAAGGCTTGTCTTTGTGTCCTGCAATACCTTTTGCTTTGGCGTAATCCGACCACTTCTTGATGAAAGCGTCGTTGGTCGGGTTCTTGATGGACATGAAGTAGTTCCACGCCGCCAGATGGCCCACCAAAGGCTTGGTGTCCACGCCGCGCAGTTCTTCTTCACCCACCGAGAAAGCCACCACGGGCACGTCTTTGGCTTTCAGGCCTGCATTGCCCAGTTCTTTGTAGAAGGGCACGTTGGAGTCACCGTTGATGGTGGACACCACGGCGGTCTTGCCGCCGGCGGCAAACTTTTTGATGTCGGCCACGATGGTCTGGTAATCCGAATGACCAAAGGGCGTGTACTTTTCGTCGATGTCTTTGTCAGCCACACCTTTGCTGTGCAAGTAGGCGCGCAGGATTTTGTTGGTGGTACGGGGGTAGACATAGTCGGTGCCCAGCAGCACCCAGCGCTTGGCGCCGCCACCGTCTTTGCTCATCAGGTAGTCCACCGCAGGGATGGCTTGCTGGTTAGGCGCAGCACCCGTGTAGAACACGTTCTTGGACAGCTCTTCACCCTCGTACTGCACAGGGTAGAACAGCAGGCCGTTCATTTCTTCGACCACAGGCAGCACCGATTTGCGCGACACCGAGGTCCAGCAGCCAAAGATCACGTCCACTTTGTCCTGGCCCAGCAACTGCTTGGTTTTCTCGGCAAACAAAGGCCAGTTGGACGCGGGGTCCACCACCACAGGCTCGAGCTTCTTGCCCAACAGACCGCCCTTGGCATTGATCTCGTCAATCGCCATCAGCACGGTGTCTTTCAACACGGTTTCAGAAATGGCCATGGTGCCGGACAGGCTGTGCAGGACACCGACCTTGATGGTGTCACCTGCGTGGGCGGGCAGAGCCGACAGACCGGCCAAAGCGACGGCAGCGCTAAGTGCCTTGAGCGTAAAACGACGTTGCATGAAAAATTCCTCCAGTGGTTGATACATCTCGTTTCACCTGGCACCACTCACGGGGCTTGGATGAAACTTGGGTTCACTGTAGGCAGGACAATGCGTCCTGAAAATACGCCGACTGGCGTACGGTGTGGCGTAGCGAGTACGGTCTAAACGCCTTCGCTCGCGCCCGCTGCAACCGTGGTGCGCTGGTACATCTCGACGATGTGCTGGCCCGCCGTGATGGGTGCATAGCGCGCAGGATGTGCGGCATCCACGCAACCGGGCAGTGCACTCACCACCGCGTGGTAGTCGATGTCGAAAAAATACGCTGCCGAATAGCGGTGGCGCTGGCTGGGTTGCGGCAACACACGGTGCAGCGCCGAGCGCCAGCGGTCGTTGCTCCAGCGCGCCATCAAGTCACCCATATTGACCACAAAGCTGTCGGGCACAAAGGGCACATCGATCCACTGCCCCTCGTACTGCACCTGCAATCCACCCACAGCGTCTTGCGCCAGCAGCGTAACGCTGCCCCAATCCGTGTGCGCGCCCGAGCCCACCTGGCCCGCGAGCAGGCCCTGCTCGGTGGGCGGGTAGTGCAGGAGCCGCAAGACCGGCATGGGATCGGTCAGATAGCGTTCAAAAAAATCAGCCGGCAGCGCCAGCGACTGTGCCAGCAATCCCAGCAGCTGGTGCCCCAGGTGCGAGAGTGCGTCGGCATAGGCCTGGGTCGCGGCTTGAAAGCCGGGCACCAGCGCCTCGTCGGGCCACTGGTTGGGGCCCTGGTTGGGCACTTGGGCCCGTACCAGCGGGTCATCAACGCCCCGGTCAACCCCCAGGTAAAAACTTTCCTTGAGATCAGCCGGCATGCCCGCGTCCAGGCTCTGCCAACCCACCGGATCAAAACCGCGGCGAACGGTGGATCGGTCGATGTGCCACTGCAACTTGGTCTCAAGCGGCAGGTCAAAAAATGCCTTGGACTGCGCGAACAACGCCTCGCGCAGCGCAGCCGCTACCCCATGGCCTGTGACGTAGAAAAAGCCGTACTGCCGACCCGCTGCGTCCAGCGCCCGCGCGGCTTGCGAACGGGCTTCGATGTCGCCTTGGAGTGCCGCCGCTATATCGATGATGGGCAGCGATGCCATGGATGCGCTCATGGCCGTCCCCGTTTCTGTTCACGCAACATAAACAGGTAGAGCCCTTCCACCTTGTCGCGCGCCCAGGGCGTTTTGCGCAAAAACTTCAGGCTCGACGACACGCTGGGGTCCACCGCAAAGCAGCGAATGGCAATGCGCTGCGCCAGGCCTTCCCAGCCGTAATGGTCGGCCAAGGCCGTGACCATGGCCTCGAGCGTGACGCCATGCAAGGGGTTGCGCGGTTGGACTGCAGGGGGGGTGGCGGGGGACGCATCGGTGCTCATGGGCCTATTTTGACCCACCATGCCTGGCGGCGCGCTGACGCTAGGGCTGCAGTTGCGCGATGCGGGCCGTGGCCTTGCCGGCGGCAGCGGTGCGGGTTTCCACACCGAGTTTGACGAACACCCGCTCCAGGTGCTTTTTGACTGTCATGGGGCTGCTGCCCAGGATGTCGCCCACGTCTTTGTTGGTCTTGCCCTTAACCACCCAGTGCAGCACCTCGGCCTCGCGCAAGGTCAGGGTAAAGGCGTCGCGCATGGCCTGGATGACGGCTTGGTCCGACACCTCGCGCATCACGATCAGCCAGTCGTCGCCCGCCGATTCCTCGGCGTCGGGCTGTGCACCGGATTCGTTGTCGCCGGTTTGCTGGTGCAAGCGCAGCGTCAAGCGCGCGCCATCGCTCTGCGACAAAACCAGAGGCCGGGGCGCGTCGCCGCGCTGCAGACTGCGCAAGCACTCTTGCAACCAGGCTTGCACCTCAGGGGCGGTGCGGCTGGCATAGGGTGGGTGGTGGGGGCAATAGCGCTGCAAGAGCTCGCGTGACAAAGGCGTCTGCCACATCAGCTTGCCATCGTGCGGGCGCACGGTGAGTGTGGCGTAGCCAAAGGCGTCCAAGGCGTTGCGTGCCTGGCGCCGCTCGCGCGCACCGGCCAGGTGCATGGCCATGCGGGCCAGCAGTTCCTGGGGCTTGATCGGGTGGGTCACGCAATCCGCTGCGCCCGATTGCAGTGCCTGCACCAAGTGCTCGGGCTGGCCTGCCTCGGCCAAAAATATCAGGGGCACGGAACTAGTGCGGGACAAGGCCTTTAGGCGGCGTGCCAGGTCAAAACCACTGCCGTCCTGAAGCTGCGTGTCGAGCAGCACCAGGTCGGGCGGCGCCAGCGCAGTCTGCGCCAGCGCAGTCTGCGCCAGTGCAGCGGCGGCGCTCTCCAGCGCCAGGGCGCTGTAGCCAGCGTCTTCGAGCAAGGCCCCAAGCGCAAGGCACTGCGCGGCGTCTGAGCTAAGCACCCACACCGACTCACCTTGGCCGGAGCGGGTGAAAGTGGACGACGCTGCAGCCGTTGCAAGCTGCTCGGTCATGCTCGCACCAATTGAAGGCAGAGAAACGCCGCAATACGGTGCACAGGCGGGCGGCAAGGGTTCATCTAGGGGCTTCTCCGGGAACAAGTACAGTGACCCGGAACCCATTGCAGAATCCATGCCACCGGCCTTTGGCGTATGCTTTTGATTCACGGCATAGCACTTGCTTGCGATGCACCATGGCTTTGCCAAACTTTAGAACTGAGACTCGGACCCCCTTATGGAACTCACACCGCGCGAAAAAGACAAACTGCTGCTCTTTACGGCAGCGCTGCTGGCCGAGCGCCGCAAAGCGCGGGGCCTGCTGCTGAACTACCCTGAGGCCATGGCGCTGATCAGCGCTGCGGTCATGGAAGGCGCACGTGACGGCAAGACGGTTGCCCAACTCATGAGCGAAGGACGCACCATCCTGACCCGCGCCGATGTGATGGACGGCATCGCCGAGATGATTCCTGACATCCAGGTCGAAGCCACCTTCCCCGATGGCACCAAATTGGTGACCGTGCACCAGCCCATTGTTTAAGACCCCAACCCACTCAAACCCAAGGCGAATCACCATGAACCATTCACTGCGCAAAGCACTGCTTCTGATTGCAAGCTTGACACTGACCACGATGGCACGCGCCCATGTGGGCACTGACGGGGCCGAACACCACGGCCTGGGCCTCGTGGATGGCTTCCTCCACCCCTTCACGGGGCTGGACCATCTCGCGGCCATGATCGCCGTGGGCTTTTGGAGCGCGTTGAGCGCCCGCCGCGTCTGGCTCGCGCCCTTGGCATTCGCCAATATGTTGCTGGTCGGCGCCCTCTTGGGCATGGCAGGCATCGCCCTGCCTGCGGTGGAGCCCCTGGTGGCTGCGACCGTGCTGGCGCTGGGCCTGCTGATTGCCACCCGGGCGCAGGTACCCGGCGTGGTGGCGGCCGCCTTGGCAGGAAGTTTTGCGGTGTTTCACGGCATCGCGCATGGTGCCGAATTCGCGGGCAGCAGCCCGGTGGACGTGCTGATGGGCATGGTGGCGGGTACGCTGGTCTTGCATGTGGCAGGTTTGGCCGCAGGGCTGGCCCTGCGGGGGCACAGTGTGTGGTGGCCCCGTGTGGCGGGTGCCGCTGTGGCGCTGTGGGGCGGTGCATTGCTGGCCTCCCTGGTCTAAGCGGGCGCTGGCATGACCCCCGGAGAAATCATTACCGACGAAGGCAGCCATGTGCTCAACGCCGAGCGCCGCACCCTGACGGTGTTGGTCAAGAACACGGCCGACCGGCCCGTGCAAGTGGGCTCGCACTACCACTTTGCCGAAACCAATGCCGCGCTGAGTTTTGACCGCGCACAGGCGCAAGGCATGCGGCTGAATATTGCATCTGGCTCGGCCGTACGCTTTGAGCCGGGGCAGGAGCGCACGGTGGAGCTGGTGGACTACGCGGGTGAACGCACGGTTTATGGCTTTCGCGGCCTGACACAAGGAAAACTCTAAATGGCAACCATAGACCGCCGCGCCTATGCGGAAATTTTTGGCCCCACCGTGGGTGACCGCGTGCGCCTGGCCGACACCGGCCTGCTGATTGAAGTCGAAAAAGACCTCACGCTGGGCGCGGGCAGCTACGGCGAAGAGGTCAAGTTTGGCGGTGGCAAAACCATCCGCGACGGCATGGCACAAAGCCAGCGCACCAGACATGAAGGCGCGGTGGACTGCGTGATGACCAACGCGCTCATCCTGGACCACTGGGGCATTGTGAAAGCCGACATCGGCCTCAAAGAGGGGCGCATCGTGGCCATCGGCAAAGCGGGTAATCCGGATACCCAACCCGGCGTGGACATCATCATCGGGCCGGGCACCGAGATCATCAGCTGCGAGGGCAACATCGTCACCGCGGGTGGCATTGACTGCCACATCCACTTTATTTGCCCGCAGCAGATCGAAGAGGCGCTGGCCAGCGGCGTGACCACCATGATGGGCGGCGGCACTGGCCCGGCCACCGGCACCTTTGCCACCACCTGCACCCCAGGCGCCTGGAACATCGAGCGCATGCTGCAAGCAGCAGACGCCTTCCCCATGAACCTGGGCTTTATGGGCAAGGGCAATGCCAGCCTGCCCGCCGCATTGCATGAGCAAATCAACGCGGGCGTGATCGGCCTCAAGCTGCACGAAGACTGGGGCACCACGCCAGCAGCCATCAGCAACTGCTTGGATGTGGCCGACGCCACCGACACGCAGGTGGCGATTCACTCCGACACGCTCAATGAATCGGGTTTTGTCGAGGACACCATCGCCGCCACCAAAGGCCGCACCCTGTGTGCCTTTCACACTGAAGGTGCAGGCGGCGGCCATGCACCCGACATCTTGAAAGTGGTGGGCCAGGCCAACTTTTTGCCCAGCTCCACCAACCCGACCATGCCTTACACCGTCAACACGCTCGATGAGCATGTGGACATGCTGATGGTCTGCCACCATCTGGACGCGGGCATTGCCGAAGACCTGGCTTTTGCCGAAAGCCGTATACGCAAAGAAACCATTGCCGCCGAAGACGTGCTGCACGACCTGGGCGCCATCTCCATGATGAGCAGCGACAGCCAGGCCATGGGGCGGGTGGGCGAGGTGATTTTGCGCACCTGGCAAACCGCCCACAAAATGAAGGCCCAGCGTGGCGCCCTGCCTGAGGACAGCGCACGCAACGACAACTTCCGCGCCAAGCGCTATGTCGCCAAGTACACCATCAACCCCGCCATTGCCCACGGCATCAGCCACGAAGTGGGCAGTATCGAGGTCGGAAAATGGGCCGACCTGGTGGTGTGGAAGCCCGCGTTTTTTGGGGTGAAGCCCGCGCTCATTCTGAAAGGCGGCTTTATCGCCATGGCCGCCATGGGCGACCCCAATGCCTCTATCCCGACACCGCAGCCGGTGCACTACCGCCCCATGTTTGGTGCCTTTGGGGGTGCCTTGAGCCGGGGCTCGCTGACCTTTGTGTCGCAGGCCGGTTTGGACGCCGGTATCAAAGACCGCTTTGGCCTGGCCAAATCTTTGAGCGCTGTGAAGAACGTGCGCAATGTGCGCAAACAGCACATGGTGCACAACCACTACCTGCCCACCATGGAAATTGACGCCCAAACCTACAGCGTGCGCGCCGACGGCCAGTTGCTGACCTGCGAGCCTGCGGTGAGCCTGCCCATGGCGCAGCGCTATTTCTTGTTCTAAATGCTGCAGACCTCCAAACTGATCGCGCAGGGCCAGGGCCTGGCCAGCGCACTTCTGAAGCGCGCGACGACGGTCGAACTGGACTGGGACGTGCGGCAAAAAAGCCGCTTTGACGCCATCGACTCTGCGGGCCGCACGCTGGGCGTTTTCTTGCCGCGTGGCGCCGTGGTGCGCGGGGGCGATGTGCTGGTGGCCGAGGACGGCTCCTTGGTGCGGGTGACAGCGGCGCCGCAAAGCGTGCTCAAGATCACCCACTGCCCGCAGCACGGCACGCCCTACGACCTGATACGCGCGGCCTACCACCTGGGCAACCGCCATGTGCCGATTGAACTCAAGCCCGACCACCTGAAGATCGAGCCCGACCATGTGCTGGCCGACATGCTGCGTTCCATGCACCTGATCGTGCACGCGGTGGACGAGGCCTTTGAGCCCGAAAACGGCGCATACGCCAGCGGCGGCCATGGACATGGGCATAGCCACGACCACGACCACAGCGACCACGACCACCACGGGCATGGGCATCCCCACGCGCACTAGCGGCGAAGCCATGCTGGACGCCAGCCTGATGCAGCTAATGTGGCTGGCCTCACCCGCCCTGCCGATTGGCGGCTTTTCGTATTCCGAGGTGCTGGAAGCCGCGGTCGACAGCGGCCACGCCAGCACCGAAGCCCTGGCCGCAGCCTGGCTGCAAGACCAGTTGCACCTGAGCCTGGCGCGCAGCGACTTGCCGGTGATTGCGCAGGCCATTGCGGCATGGCGCGCGCAGGACCACGCCTCGATTGCGCGCCTGAACGCCTGGGTGCTGCAGACGCGAGAGAGCCATGAGTTGCGCGCGCAGGCTGAGCAAATGGGCCGCTCACTGTTGGAGTGGTTGCGCAACCACACCACCGCCACGCCCGACGACATTGTGCTTCTGGCAGCCATGGACCCGAGCTATCCGATGGCGTTTGCCTTGGCAGCGTCTGGCACAGGCGCACCGGTGCGCGCCTGCCTGTTGGCCTACGCTTTTGGCTGGGCCGAGAACCTGACGCAAGCCGCCATCAAATCGGTGCCCCTGGGCCAAAGCGCCGGGCAGCGCATTTTGTCGGCGCTCACTGCGCAGATTCCCGCCACCGTAGAACACGCCCTGGCGCTACTGCCGGGGCAGGAACAAGCTTTTTCGCCCATGCTGGCCATTCTGAGCGCGCAGCATGAAGTCCAATATTCCCGCCTCTTTAGATCCTGAAAGCTGCCTTATGTCCGCCCTGCACCACATCGCCAACCGCACCAAGAACCTGCCCCCTTTGCGCGTGGGCATAGGCGGCCCCGTCGGTTCGGGCAAAACGACGCTTTTGGAGATGCTGTGCAAAGCCATGCGCGACAAATACGACCTGGTGGCCATCACCAACGACATTTACACCAAAGAAGACCAGCGCCTGCTGACGGTGAGTGGCGCATTACCCGCCGAACGCATCATGGGCGTGGAGACCGGGGGCTGCCCGCACACCGCCATCCGCGAAGACGCGTCCATCAATTTAGAGGCGATTGACCGCATGCTGGTCGATTTTCCGAATGCCGACGTGGTGTTCATTGAGAGCGGAGGCGATAACCTGGCCGCCACCTTCAGCCCCGAGCTGTCGGACCTGACGATTTATGTGATCGACGTGGCCGCGGGAGAAAAAATTCCACGCAAAGGCGGCCCCGGCATCACCAAAAGCGATTTGTTTGTGATCAACAAAACCGACCTGGCACCCCACGTGGGCGCCAACCTGGATGTGATGCGCTCCGACACGGTGCGCATGCGCACCACCCCCAAAGGTCTGCGCCCCTTCGTGATGACCAACCTCAAAACCCTGAGCGGATTGGACGAAGTGGTGGCCTACATCGAGACCAAGGGCATGCTGCTGCCCCAATAGGCGCTGATCGGCCCCGCTAGAATAGAAGCTCTGGAAGCTTGGCCGAGCGGTTTAAGGCACCGGTCTTGAAAACCGGCGAGGATGTGAGTCCTCCGTGAGTTCGAATCTCACAGCTTCCGCCAGAAAACCCTTATAAGCCATTGATTTATAAGGGTTTTTTCTTTTCCGTATATCTTGTAGATACATTCTAAGAAACACTCCCGATCTGGTTCTTGCTGGTTCCACAGGGACGTTTCTGGACAATCGTTACTTAGACACACAGCGAAAACGAATGTCGGCGGAGGGTGCCCTGCCCCAAAATGGATCGACTGACTCAATGTTGACGACCTGAACCGTCTTTGATTTGGCAGCACAAAACTCAGTTGCTGCCTGAATGCCTTTTGCCTTTTCGGCAGCAGAACTTCCATTTCCTAGTACGCCATGAGAACCGACCATATAGGTATCCTGATCGATGGAAACGATAGGGGAAACGGAACCACAAGCTGTGAGGACGATGGGAATCAGCAAAAAGATAAATTTCACAACCAATCGCTTTCTGAGTTGTTCAAGGAGCGGTCATCCTAATCCATCAAAAAGAGTTCATGCTTTGATCAGTCAACACCTGAACCCGTACATCCTGTAAACCTGAAGTACACGCTATCTTGACTCGTCTAAACCCCAACCAAAGCGTAAAGATAGACTCTATTTTTATTTGTTTGACACATTGTCAAGATCCATCTAAGATCCTTGTTAGACAAAAACAAGGAATTCAGCGATGGCAAAAGGACAACTGGTCGGTTACATCCGAGTGAGCACGGAAGAGCAGAACACGGCTCGCCAGCAAGAGGCACTTACCGACTTCAACCTCGACAAGGTGTTCACTGACAAGGCATCCGGCAAGGACACTGACCGGCCACAACTTCAAGCAGCGCTCGCCCACCTTCGTGAAGGCGACACCTTCATCATCTATTCGATGGATCGACTGTCACGCTCGCTGACTGACTTGATCAACACGGTCAAAAGCCTGACTGCCAAAGGCGTCAAAGTTCAATTCATCAAAGAGGCTCTGACATTCACGGGTGAAAACAATCCCATGGCCAATCTGCTGCTTGGCGTCATGGGTTCGCTGGCTGAGTGGGAACGAGCAGTGATTCGTGAGCGTCAGTTGGCAGGCATTGCCATCGCCAAAGCTCAGGGCGTCTACAAAGGACGAAAACAAGCGCTGACTCCGCAAGAACAGGCTGAACTTCGCTCGCTGGCGCTATCAGGCATCGGCAAGACAGAGTTAGCGGAAAAGTTCGCTGTGTCCCGTCAAACGGTGTACGCCTACCTGAAATAAAAAAATCAACTATTTGATCGCCAGCATAAATAAAGATGAGAGTGAAAACTCTCGCTTTATGGGAATCAATGGTGAGCAAACTACACAGCGAATACGCAAACGACAAAGTTGACTTCGGGCGCTATCACGGCAAGAAGCTCAAGGACGTGCCGACAAGCTATTTGAAGTGGTTCATCGTCAAGGGTTCACACCAGCTTTGGGCGGCTAAGTTCGCTCTGGAGCTGGGTCGTCGAGACAAGTCGTTTCGATAACTCCATAGGGCGATAACTGTTCAATAACGTCTGCTCCACGTCGAAGTGAGCCTGTAATCCGTCGGAATGTCGGTAGTCAAGGTGATGAACAGCACCGTCTTCATAGAACGAAACCCTCGCAGGGCTGCCTCAAAGGCTTGGTGAATCACCAGAGCATTTTCTATGTCGTAATGGTCACGCTGTGAAGAACAGCAAAAGCAATCGCCCCTTGAAGATACGGTAGGGCAAGAGAGTTAGAGATCTCCCGTGAGCATAAGCCGATGAGACACGTTAGCACCTGAAAGTGTCTCCTAAATCGTTGTTGGTGTGGGTAAGGAACAGAGCCCTCGGTAATGCTGAACTAAACAATAAAAATGCCATTCGCTTGAGCAAGTGAATGGATCCCAGCGGCTAGTCCTGTGGCGACAGATGACGATCATTTAGCACCTACCTGTGGATGGGTGCTCTATGGACTCAAGATGAGCGGATTCAAGACAACATAACAAGTAAAAAGATCAGTGACTACGAAGCGTGAGCGAAGTGGTTACTGATCTTTAGTGAGTGCTTGTCACTCACTGCTGACTGAGATAGAAGGCGTGATCACTGAGAACGATTGACCTTAGCCAAAGCAGCTTGATCTCGCTTGACCTTCTGTTGTGCCTTGACCTGTTTGGCCCTGTGCTTCATGGCTTTGGCCTGATCTTCTAGTCCCTTGACCTGTAACTGATCGAGTGTGAGTGGTTTGATTGGCTTGATAACGCTTTTGCCCTCATCGACAGACTGTTGGATGCTCATGACATTTCCTGCTCCGTACACATGACCCAGTAAGCACCTGGCCTGTGTCAGTCCATCACAGCGAATCTGAACTCGGGTGGTGACTGAGCCGCTTCCCTGGACACGACAGCGAATGACAGCGACGAATGACTTGAGGTCACTACCTAAGACTTCATTGATCTTCATTGGACACCTCCAGCCACTAGAAGGTAATAGTCACACAAGTCGCCCATGGGTTCGTCTTGATAAGTGATCCTCAGAGCGTCCAGCGCCAGCGATAGGTTCTGCCTTGACCTGAAGATGGGCAACCAAATACTGCTCAGTTCCTCTTCAGCCTCAGCAGCAGTTGGCAGTTGAGTGGCGTCTCCGTATTCGATTTTGAGTGTGAAAGCGCCGTCCAAGATTTCGATCGGACTGAGTGGCATTGAGGTGGGTAGGGCGTTAGATGTGTTCATACATCTATTTATTTGATTTGCCCGATTTCTCCTGTGGCGTGTATTTGATAGTCCATTCACAGAGCAGCGATGGAAAAGGCAAAAACGCTTGTCAGATGACTAAATACATCTATCAACGAAGGAGCAAATACCACCATGATGCTGAACAAAATGCCAGCCAACACGACAATTCAAGCTATCCTGTCCTACTTGGAAACTGACACCAAGTGGGGCCCTAGGAATAGGGCGCAATTCGCTCTTCGCCAGCAGCTCAGGATCAAAGACATCTCAGCACTTCAGGTGTCAGATGTGCTTGGCTTGAATGGGGAGGTTCGATGTCACTACATCGCAAAGGATGGCAGCGTCTATTTGCTGGGCGCTGACTTGAAAGAGGAGCTTCACCGCTACCTGCTCAGTCGTTTTCAGCTGGCCGGCAACTCGCTCAAGCCTCTGATCAATAGCGAACTAAACATACCGCTGTTTCCCACCCAAAAACGTGATCGCTTTAGCAACAACACGCTGGCACAGCATTTCTGCTACCTCGACAAGAGCATTTTTCAGCGCTTCGTCGTTCAGTAGCCAGCACAAAAGGCTTCTATTGCTGAACGCCTTTTAGGTTCGCTGTGAGCGACCCTAAAGTGGACACTACCCTGTGGTCGGTTCTTTTAGCAACTCTGCGGTTTTAATCCAGTGTTACAGGTTTCTTAATTTCAACTGGTTGATTATTCGAGTCGATGACGGAGCGCCAACTGGGAATTTCTGCGTAAGCTGTTTCTCGCTGCCTTAATCCGTCATCCATTTTCTTTAAAAAATTCATCCCCCAGGTTGATAATTTATCAATGAAAAGTTTTTTATTAGGATCTCGAAGTGACATAGATTTATGCCATGGGTTGCGACCCCAACTTCGCTCAGACTCTCTTGTAAAGCCGGCTAACTCAGGATTAATCCACAGTGTATAAATAAGCCTCTTACCATCAGTGCCCTGTCTAGTTAATTTAACTTGCAATACCGTTGGTGGATAATTTATACCTTGCTCTTTCAGCAATACATATAGCTCTGTACCCTTGCCACTCGGATTCTCCATAAACGTAGTGACATGGTTGATGGTTAAACAATTGTCTTCTGTGCCACCAATTAACTCCATTTTAAAGAGAATGTCGTCTCTTTTGCACGGAACATCTGACCAAATTAATTTTCCTCTGCGAAGATTACTCTGAACATCCATTGACGCTACCCAATTTTTTCCTTCAGTTTGGAATAATCGGACTGTACCAAGCGGTATAGACATGGCTGCGCCGGTACTTGATGTTTGGATTAAGTCATAAATCCGCCATTTGCTTTCATTGTTCCATATGGGATAACCGCCAATAGTTGCATCTTGTTCCAATTTATCGGCAAGTGTAAAAGGTCGCGGTGACTCATTGGGGAATAGCTCTGCACTCCAGGTTAGTATTGGAACTAATATGGCAATTAAAGTTATAAATTTTTTCATTAAAGCATCCTATTAATTATTTTTTGTTTTTTGATTTAAGGTCATTTACCAATACGTTTTCGGCTTTACAACGCATTGCCAGTTAGATTGGTCTCAGCCGAAAGGACTTGAACGTACCGTACCGCTATGCAATCATAGTCGACCGAATCCTCATTGCTTTGCCGCGAGTTGTTGCCTGAAGTGTCGTTCAGCGTAGTGAAATCCTCTGAATCAGGGCGCAACTTATCAGTCACCCCTGTAGTGAATCTCACGAGCTCGCTCAATGTTCCTCTCGCTCAAGGTTGAGTGAAGGTCAAGCGACCACCACTGCTCCTCCAACTTGGCGTGTTGGGCGTCCTGCTTCGAGGAGAAGCATGGTTTTGGCTCCAAAGGCTCGTCGTTGATAACAGCAAAGCGCCCCACCTCAACATAGCTCAGTAACGTCAACGCCCGATCGATCACTCGACGAACTTCTGAGCGCATCTTTTTAGTCCGGGCTGCTACGTCCTGAGGCATCCCAACAAGGCTGGCGTTTTGTGGACTCAAGCCGTAGATCTTGCCAATCCTGAACAGGTTCGCCTTGTTATCGTGGTCGGTCAAGTCTTTGCCGATGCCCAATTGAGC
>CANFLX010000001.1 GCA_947447985.1 Comamonadaceae bacterium | reverse complement strand
GGGTCGGGCTCGGTGAAAAAGTCCCGAATCACCTTGCCCTGCTGCAGCACTTTCACCACGCCCGCAGGAATGCGCGTCCAGATGTTGGTGTCGGGTGGCCCTGCTTCGAGCAGCAGCACGCTGTGCTTGCCGCTCTCGCTCAGGCGCGCAGCCAGTGGCGCACCGGCCGAGCCGGCCCCCACCACGATGAAGTCATAGGTGTCAGTGTCCATGCTCATGCGGCGTCCTGGGCCAGCCAGTCCTGCAAGGCCAGCGCCTCGTCACCCATGCGGGTGTACTGGTTGGGCGGCAGTTCCCAGGGCTCAAAACCGTCCTTGGTCTGTTTGGGCACGGGCTCCACCATCAACTCGACAAACACCGGGCCCTGCATCGCCAGCAGCTCTGGAAAGCGCTCGGCCCAGCGCGCGCCGTCCGAGATGCGCTCGGCGTGCTGATAGCCACACTTTTGTGCCACTGCCGCGAACTGGAAATCGGACGCGGGCGAATCCATATTGTCGAGCCCAGTGAACTGGGTGCCGTTGTGCACCACGCAGTGCAGCAGATTTTTGGGCGCCTGTTGGGCCACAGTGGCCAGGCCGCCGAGCTCCATTAGCAAGCTGGCGTCGCCATCCATGACGATGACTTTTTTGTCGGGTCGCGCCAGTGCCAGGCCCAAGGCCAAACCAGCCGCGCCGCCCATCAGCGGCACCGAATTGATACGCCCGGCGTACGAACCCTTGGCCGCTTCGGCATGGGCGGACTTGAGCACAGTTTTGATTTTTGCCACTCCCAGGCCCAGCACCAGACCGGCCTTGCCACTGACCAAAGGCACACCACTGGCGTGGCCATCGGCACCTTCGATGCGGTCAAAAATAAACATGGCGCCCATGGTGGCGACCACCACGCCGTCTCCCTTGCCCTTGGCGACCACACCGACTGCTTGTACGAAATTCATCATCGTCCGGCTCCTTGTTGTTTTAACGCCAGGCCATGGGCGCGCCCACGAGCAAGACCACCGCGGTGCACTGTTGCTGCGCTTGTTCAAAGGCCTGGTCCATCTTGGACAGGTCTGCCTCCTTATCCAAAATATGAAAAGGCACACCGATGGAGTTCAAGAACGGCTCGGCAATACGCACCATGGTGCGGCCGGACTCCGCCGTAGGGTGGCCGATATTGCTGAATTCACGGCCAAACTGGCCCACCATGAACACCATGGGGATATGGGCGTCCAAGCACACCGCGCGCAAGGTGTTGAAGCAGTTGTACAGGCCTTGGTTCTGCATCATCACCAGTGGGCGCTTGCCGCCAATAGTCAAGCCTGCAGCAATAGTGACGACCTGGTTCTCGTTGCAGGCGTTGATCACGCGTATGCCCTGCACGCCTTTGTTCAAGCGGTCGTGCAGTGAGAGCTGAATCCAGTCCGGCACCGTCACCACATGGTCAACATGGTTGCGCTCTAGTGCCGACACGGCGGCGGTGGCGCTGATGGCATGGTCACTAAGGCCCATAAGGTCTCCTCAAAAAGGCGGCATGGTTATGATCAACCGGATGCCCCAGTCTAGAAATCCACGCTCTTGAAATCTGTCAGATCAATGACAAAAACCAACCCCGCTAACCCCAAGGAATTTGCCCGCTCAATCTTGGTGGAAACCCTCGGATTTCGAGAATGTTTGCCGCAAACGCTGGACGCCTTGGTGGCCGCCGGCAGTACGCAGCGGCTGGGTAAAGGCGAAGCCCTGGCCCAGCGCGGCATGCCGTTTGATGCCTTGTGCCTGGTGTTGCAGGGCTCGCTGGAATCGCGCATCCTCAACCCGGACGGACGCCGCCACCTGATTAGCTTTATGCAGCCGGGCGATGTGGTGGGCATCATCAGCATGCTCGATGGCTTGGGCCACATCAATGACCTGGTAGCCCGCGGCGCCAATACACTGGTGCTTCGCATCCCCGGACCCGCGGTACGGGCCCTGCGCGAGACCGATCCCATGCTAGGCCGCGCCTTTGAAATGCAACTCGCCTTTCGCAGCCGCCTATTGCACGAGCGCCTGGCAGCCGACTCCGGCATGCCCATCGAAGCCCGCGTGGCCCGCCTGCTGATTGCGCTCTCGAGCCTCTACGGCGAAAAGCGCCAGGAAGGCCTGGCGCTAAAGATCAAGATTTCGCAAGAAGACCTGGGCGACTGGCTGGGCGTAAGCCGCCAAGGCATCAACAACGTGTTGAAAGCGTTGACCGCCAAAGGCCTGCTGCAAGTGAGCTACTCGCGGCTCACAATTGTCAACTTTGAAGGTCTTCGAACTGCCGCCCTGATTTAACGCCGATGGCTGCACGATCAAACGCTGGTTGCTTCAGGGGCCAGCCACCATGGCAGATTCAAGCGCGCCCGCGTCACGCGGCCATAAAAAAAGCCCTCACAAGAGGGCTTTTTCGCATCGCTGCAGCCAGAGGACCGAAGTCCGGTGCCCTCGCAAGGGGGATTAACCGCCCTTCTTGGCGCGCTTGCCGGGGTTCTTTTTGCTGCGGGTGGACACGCCGCGCTCCAGGCTTACTTTTTGGCCGCGGCCTGCGCTGCCCAAGGAGTAGCCGGGCAGAGGCTTGGGGGCGGGAGTGGCTTTGCGTGCAGCTTCGGTAACGATGGAATTGCCCATGAGATCTTTCCTAAAGGTGTAAGTGGTGAAACCGTGTATTTGAACACTTTTTTGCCCCGTTTCTGGCGGGGCGTGGCGCACTTAGGCGCGCAAGGCCTTTTTCAGGTCCTCGCCCAGCTCGGGTTTGTGGGCGAAGGGGTCGGTCGGGTTGCGTGACATCAGCACGTCTTCCATACGCACTTGCACCGAAGCAATCGACTTGGGGTGGCTGTAAATGTAGAACTGGTTGGCAGCCATGGCGTCAAACACCATTTTCGCCACGTCGGCGGCGCTCACTTTGCCGCTGCCCACGGCTTTGTCGCTCATGGCCTGGCCAATCAGCTGGCTCTTGGTGGGCTTGACGCCCACGGCCTTGAGCTCGTCGGGGCGGTTGCGGTGGCTTTGGCTGATGCCGGTGGGCACAAAGAAGGGGCACAGCACACTGGCGCTGATTTGCTCGGTCACCAGGGCCAGGTCTTGGTACAGGGTCTCGCTCATGCTGACCACCGCATGTTTGGTGGCGTTGTAAACACCCATATTGGGCGCATTGAGCATGCCGGCCATGCTGGCGGTGTTGACGATATGGCCTTGGTAGGCCGGGTCTTTGGCAGCAGCGGCCAGCATCATGGGGGTGAACACGCGGATGCCGTGCGCCACGCCCATCAGGTTCACGCCCACCACCCATTCCCAGTCTTGCAGGGTGTTTTCCCAAATCAGGCCGCCCGAGCCCACGCCCGCGTTGTTGAACACAAAGTGCGGCGCACCAAAGCGTGCCAACGTGGCCGCGCCCAGGGCTTCCACCTGATCCGCCTTGGACACGTCCACGCGCATGCCCAGCACCTGCGCACCTGCGGCGCTCAGCTCGGCCACGGCCCGGTCCAGCGCGTCTTGCTGCACGTCGGCCAGCACCAGGTTCATGCCCAGTGACGCGCCAATGCGCGCGCACTCCAGACCGAAGCCCGAGCCGCCACCGGTGATGACAGCGGTTTTTTTGTTGAAGTCAGAAATCATGCGAATGTCTCTTTGAAAAAAGTGGAAAGAAAAAAGAAAAAACTCAAACCTGCGCAGCCTTGAGCACATAGCCTATGCGCGGGAAATGCACATGCACCACGCCCGCACGCGGGTCCTCGCGCCGCAGGGTGTAGCGGGTGCGGGTGGCAGCCATCAGCACGCCTTCGGTGGGTTCCTGGCCAAAGGTCTCGGCCGAAATGCTGACATGGCTGCCCAAGGGAATGCCATGCTCGTCCTGGAACGCGGCGTCAGGCGCAATGGGCAGTGGCGTGCTGGCGGCGCACAGGGCGATGGCCTCTTCGGCGCTTAACTTTTCCATGTTGCCGTGGCCCAGCGCCGCCATGCGGTCCATCCACGCCACCACTGCGGGGGTGGCTTGCAAGATATCGGCCATCACCGGCACCACCTTGCGGGTAAACCACAGCGGGTGGTAGGCGGAAAAGTCGGCCACGCAGGGCACGCTGCCCAGCAAAAAGTCGTTCTGGTCCAGCATATGGGCCAGGCGACGCAAATACGATTTGTAGCTGGCGGTGGCATCTGCCGGGCGGCTGCGCGTCATGCCGGCCGACATGGCGCCCCGGTCTGCAGCAAAGGCCTTGGCGGCCTCGGGCGGGGCATCGGCAAACAAATGTGCCGCGCCCTTGGGGCCCAGGTTGTAGGCCATGGCCGCCCAAAACAAGGTGCTGTCCGCCCACTGCGCCAGCACACGCGCCACACCTTTGGATGCTTCGGGGTACAGCGTGGGCGCGGGTTGCAAGTGGTCCAGCACTTCGCACATGAGCGCGGTGTCGCAGTACACATCGGCGCCGATTTGCAAAAAAGGCGTCTTGCGATAACCACCGGTGAGCGCCAGCACATCGGGCTTGGGCAGGATGCGTGGCACCACCACCGACTTCCAGCCCAGGCCTTTGTAGCCCAGCACCAGCCGCACTTTTTCTGAAAACGGCGAACTGGCGTAGTGGTGAAGAATCAGCTCAGACATGGGCGGCTCCAAACAATGGGTTGAACACAATTAGCGCGGCATGGCGCGGCGGATGATGGCGTCAAAGTCCACGCCGCTGCCCAGGGTGCCAAAGGTGTGGCCCCAGTCGCCGCCCAAGCGTGAGTCGCAAAACGCGCCAAACACGGCGCCGGGAGCGCTTTGCTGCAACAAGGCGGCCTGCACGGCGAGCGCCACGTCTTGCGCCAGGCGGCGGGCTTGCACTTCGTTGGCGAGCAGTTCAATGCGTGCGGGCAAGGAGTCCATCATGCGGTCCAGCGCCGGGTGTGCCCCACGGGCTGGCGCCAGCTCTTGCGCCAGGGCCTGGGCCACGTCGCCTTTGCGCAGAGCGCGCAGCAGGTCCAGCGCCATGATGTTGCCAGCGCCTTCCCAAATGGAGTTGAGTGGCATTTCGCGGTAGATGCGGGCCATGATGCCCAGGCCGCCTTCTTCCACATAGCCGTTGCCACCCATGCACTCCATGGCTTCCTGGCCAAAGGCGCTGCCGCGCTTGCAGATCCAAAACTTGGCGATCGGCGTGAGCACGCGGGCAATCAGGCGCTCAAAGCTGTCGCCGGCATGGTCAAAGGCGCGCGCCAAGCGCATCGCCAAGACGGTGGCCGCTTCGCTCTCGAGTGCCAGGTCGGCCAAGACGTTGCGCATCAAAGGCTGGTCTATCAAGCGCTTGCCGAAAGCCTGGCGCTGCGCCGTGTGGTTGAGCGCAATGCTCAGCGCCTGGCGCATCAAGCCGCTGGTGCCCAAGGAGCAGTCCAGGCGGGTCATTTCACCCATTTCCAGAATCTGCGGCACGCCCCGGCCTTCCACGCCCACCAGCCAAGCGGTGGCGTTCACAAACTCGACTTCGGAGCTGGCGTTGGCCTTGTTGCCCAGCTTGTCTTTGAGGCGCTGAACCCGCAGCGCATTGAGGCTGCCGTCCGGCAACACGCGCGGCAGGAAAAAGCAACTCAGGCCACCAGCCGACTGCGCCAGCACCAAAAAGGCGTCGCACATGGGCGCCGAAAAAAACCACTTGTGTCCGATCAACTTGAAGCGCTGGCCCCAGGCGTCGCTGCCATCGGCCGCGGCCTGCGTGGTGTTGGCACGCACGTCCGAGCCGCCCTGCTTTTCGGTCATGCCCATGCCCATGGTCAGGCCCGTTTTTTGGCTGAACAGTTTGAGTGCAGGGTCGTAATGCGGGCTGCTCAAGCCCGCCGCCCACTCCTGGTAAATGGCCATGTTGCCGCGCAGCGCGGGCATGACGGCATAGGTCATGGAAATCGGGCAGAGCATGGACGGCTCCAGCTCGGTAAACATCGTAAAGCCCGCTGCGCGGCGCTGGTGCGCGGTGGACTCACCTGGCTTGGCCACGAAGGCGTCGATCCAGGGGCTGCCGTGCAGGCCCGCCTTCATGGCCTCGCCCATCAAGGCGTGGTAGCTGGGGTGGAACTCCACCTGGTCTCTGCGGTGGCCAAAGCGGTCGTGGCTGCGCAGTTGGGGCGTGTGCACATTGGCCAGCTGCGCATGGGTTTGCATCTCTGCGCTGCCCAGGCGCGCACCCAGTGCATGCAAACCCGAGGTGTCTAAGCTGGGCGCGTTGAACTGCAATGCGCTTTGCAGCGCCTGGTTGCCCGCAAACAGGTTGTAGTCCTCCAGGTTGTGCGCCTGGTTGAACACCTCATGGGTGGCAGCGCTGTCCATTTAAATCAGCTTGACGAGTTGTTTGCCGAAGTTCTTGCCCTTGAGCAGGCCCAAAAAGGCCTCAGGGGCGCTCTCCAGGCCCTGGGCAATGCTCTCGCGGGCGCGCAGCTTGCCCGTGGCCACCAGGGTGCCGAGTTCGGCCAAGGCGGCGGGCCAGACCTCCATGTGCTCGCTGACGATAAAGCCTTCGATTTTGAGGCGCTGCATCAAAATCAGGGAAGGCTGCGTCATGGGCAGCGGCGCGCCGTTGTAGCCCGCGATCATTCCGCACACGGCGATGCGGCCAAAGGCGTTCAGGCGCGGCAGCACCGCGTCGAGCACCATGCCACCCACGTTTTCAAAATACCCGTCAATGCCGTTGGGGCAGGCCTGTGGGATGGCCGCAGACAGGCTGGCAGCGGTGCTGTGCTGTTTGTAATCAATGCAGGCATCAAAACCGAGTTCGTCCACCGCATAGGCGCATTTTTCGGCACCACCGGCAATGCCCACGGTGCGGCATCCGCGTGCTTTGCTCAGGGCGGCGAAGGCACTGCCCACGGCACCCGTGGCGGCGCTGACCACCATGGTTTCACCCGCTTTGGGGGCAATGATGTGCACCAGGCCATAGTAGGCCGTGACGCCCGGCATGCCAACGGCACCCAGGTAGGCGCTCAGCGGCACATGGGTGGTGTCCACGGCGCGCAGTGCGCCCGGCAGTTCGGCGTTGACCACGCTGTATTCCTGCCAACCGCCCATGCCCACCACCTGGGTGCCCACGGGGTAGCGGGCATTGCGGGACTCGACCACCTCACCCACGGTGCCACCCTGCATGGTTTGGCCCAGGGCCTGGGGCTGCGCGTAGCTCTTGGCGTCGTTCATGCGCCCGCGCATATAGGGGTCCAAGCTCAAGAAATGGTGGCGCACCAGCACCTCACCGTCTTGCAGCGCCGGGGTGTCGGCGATAACCAAGCGGAAGTTACTGGCTTGCGCCTCGCCCTGGGGGCGGTTGTCGAGGTGGAATTGGCGATTGACGGGCATGGTGGGTCTCTTTTTGGTTAGTCGGTGGAAATCGGGGCGCCAGCAGCCGCGGGGGTGGCGATGCGGGTTGAACCCGTCGCGGCCCTGACGTATTTGAAGGTGCCCATGGCGCTTGCGCAGGCGTGGCCCTGGGCGTCAAAAATCGTGGACTGTGTGAATGCCATGGTCTTGGTGCGATGCACCAAGGTGCCTCGGGCCACGAGCGGACCTGATGCGGGGTGCATAAAGCTGGTTTTCATCTCAATCGTCACCACGCCCTGCTCAGGCGTTTCGCTGCGCGCGGCCGTGGCCATGGACACGTCCAGCAAGGTCATCAAAGCACCACCGTGGGTAACGGCAAATGAATTCAGGTGCTCGGGCTGGGCGGTGTAGCTGATTTCTGACTTACCGTCAGCAAACTGCGTCAACACAAAGCCCAGGTGCCGGACAAAAGGAATGTCGACCCCAAAGCCGAGCACTTTCTCCCAGTCGGCAAAGGCCGCCCCGCCGGACGGCACCGCGGCATCAGCCACCCGACACCACGCTCACGCCGCCGTCCACTGCCAGCCATTGGCCGGTGATGTGCTTGCCCGCGTCGGAGGCGTACAAAAGGCACAGGCCTTTGAGGTCCTCGTCGTCGCCCAGGCGCTTGAGCGGTGCGCCCGCAGCGAGCCGGTCTTCACCCATGGCCTTCAAGGTGCCTGCGGTCATCTTGCTGGGGAAAAAGCCAGGGCATATGGCGTTGACGGTGATGTTGTACTTGCCCCACTCCGCGCCCAGGGTGCGGGTGAAGTTGATCACCGCGCCCTTGGAGGTGTTGTAGGCGATGGTGTTCATGCCCTCGGGGTTGCCGCCCAAACCGGCAATGGAAGCGACGTTGATGATGCGACCGCTGCGGCGCGCAATCATGCTGCGCTTGGCCACGGCCTGGCTGAGCAAAAAGTAGCCGCGCACATTGAGGTTCATCACCTTGTCCCAGGCGTCCACCGGATGGTCTTCGGCGGGCGAGCCCCAGGCCGCACCCGCGTTGTTGACCAGAATATCGATGTCGCCCATGCGTTGCAGGGTTTCATCGACCAAGCGGGTGATTTCGCTGTCTTTGGCGCAATCGGCGGCGACCCAGCGCGCGTCAATGCCTGCGGCTTGCAGTTCAGCGACGGCCTGCTCCAGGTCTTCGGCCTTGCGCGAGCTGATCAAGACGCGGGCACCGGCTTCCCCCAAGGCATGGGCCATTTGCAGGCCGAGGCCGCGGGAGCCTCCGGTGACCAGGGCGGTTTTTCCGGTCAAGTCAAAAAGCTGCTGGATGGTGCGGGTCATGCGAAGTCCTCAAGAAAGTGAAAAAAAATGGGAAGGTGGCGTTTATTCGCCGTGCAGGCGCGAGCGCACCCCAATCAGGGCCACGCCTGCCAGCACCGCCAAGGCACCCGCGCTGAGCGCCAGGTTCAAGCTGCCATCTGCATTGGCGGGCATGAAGTACGCCACGGCACTGGTCAGCAGGCCGCCGTAAATCAAGACCCAGGTCCAGCGCTCCAGGCGCAGCAGGCGTTTGTCGGTGGTGCCGTTGTATTTTTTGAAAAAGGCCATCAGAAAGCGTCCTCAGGGAAAGTTGCACAGGTCATGTCACGGGTTTGCACCACGGACAACCAAGCGCCGATTTTCGGCAATTCGTAATGGAAGAAAAAGCGCGCCGCGCCCAGACGTCCTTGTGTGTCAATGTGCGATTGCTGCGGATCCTGGTGCAAGGCCGCCAGCGAAACTTCCAGCCAAATCCAGGCCAGCACTGTGTGCCCAAAGGCCTGCATATACGGCACCGCATTGGCCAGTGCTTCGCTGGGCGCGCCCGTGGACCAGGCGGCTTGGGTCGCAGCACCCACCTGGGCCAAGGCCGTGCGCAAAGCGTCGGCGTGTGCAGACAGCGAGGGCAAGGCAGCGGCGCGCGTGGCCGTGGCTTGCATGCGCGCGGCCAGCAGTTGCATGCCACGGCCGTTTTCCATCAGCACTTTGCGGCCCAGCAAGTCCATGGCCTGAATGCCGTGGGCGCCCTCGTGGATCATGTTGAGGCGGTTGTCGCGCCAGTACTGCTCTACCGGGAAGTCGCGCGTGTAGCCATAGCCGCCGTGAATTTGAATGGCCAGGGAATTGGCCTCCAGGCACCATTCGCTGGGCCAGCTCTTGGCAATCGGTGTCAGCACTTCGAGCAGCAGGCGGGCGTCGTCCGCCGTTTGCGCGTCGGCCGTGTGCTGCTCGTCCACCAGACGGGCGCAGTACATGGCCAGCGCCAAGGCACCTTCGCCGTAGGACTTTTGTGCCAGCAGCATGCGTTTGACGTCGCTGTGTTCAATGATGCGCACCTGCGGCTGCGAGGCGTCTTTTCCGCCGGCTCCAATGGGGCGCCCTTGCGGGCGGTTCTTGGCGTAATCCAGGCTGGCGTAATAGCCCGCAAGGCCCAGCATGGTGGCTGCAATACCCACGCCAATGCGGGCCTCGTTCATCATGTGGAACATGCAGCGCAAGCCCTCGCCGGGCTTGCCCACCAGGTAGCCAATGGCGCCTGCCCCGTTGCCGTAGGGGCCGCCATCGGCGCCTGCAACCGGAAATTTACCCTCGCCAAAATTGAGCAAGGTGTTGGTGGTACCGCGCCAACCCAGCTTGTGGTTCAAGCCTGCCAAGGCCACGTCGTTGCGCACGCCGGTGAGCTGGCCGTCCAGACCCACCAGTTTTTTGGGCACGATGAACAGCGAAATGCCCCGGGTACCCGGCACCAAGGCGCCATTGGCATCCGGAATCTTGGCCAGCACCAGATGAACGATGTTTTCGCTCAGCTCATGCTCGCCGCTGGAGATCCACATCTTGTTACCCCTGAGCCGGTAGCGCGCACCCAAAGGTTCCGACGCAAAGTCCGCGCCGTCGGGCACGGCACGGGTGGTGATGTCAGACAGGCTGGAGCCGGCCTGGGGTTCGCTCAGGCACATGGTGCCGCTGAAGCGGCCGTTGAATTCGTTCTTGGCAAACACCGACTTTTGCAATTCGGTGCCGTGCACCATCAGCAAATTGGCGTTGCCCGTGGTGAGCATGCCTGAGCCAATGCTGACGGAGGCACAGGCGAAGAATGCGTTGGCCGCAGCCTCCACGCTGTAGGGCAGCTGCATGCCGCCCATCTCAAAGTCTTGCGCGGCGCTGAGCATGCCCGACTCGGCATAGGCCTTGGCCGCATCGTGGGTGGCTTGGGGAAGAATGACTTTTTCGCCGTCAAAACGGGGCTCCTCCACGTCCACCAGCCGGTTGAAGGGTGCAAACTTTTCTCGGGCAATGCGCTCGCAGGTGTCCAGCACCGCATCAAAGGTCTCGCGCGAATGGTCGGCAAAGCGGGGGCGCTGTGTCAGCTCGGTGGTGCGCAACCAGTCGTTGAGCAAAAAATCGAGGGTGGCGCGAAGTTTCATGGCGAACGGTTCCAGAAAAACAGCCCGCAAGGGGCTGTTGAAATACGAAGTAAAAACGCGGGCGCGGATCCCCTAGGCTTTGACCACCGCCATGGTGCCGGAGACCTTGACGGCCAACTGCCGCTCACCGCCCGCCACCATGTAGACCTCGGCCTCGGTGAACATGATGCTGCGCCCGGGCTTGAGCACCCAGGCTTCGCAGACCAGGCACTCGCCTTGGGCACCGCGCAGCAGGTTGACCTTGAACTCGGCGGTCACCACCCAGTGCCCGTCGGGCGCCATCGTTTGTGCCGCAGCCCCCATCGTGTGGTCTGCCAGCGAAGCCAGCACACCCGCATGCACCACGCCGGTGTGCTGCAAGTGCTTTGGCTGCACCACGAGTTGCGTGCTGACTTTGCCTTGCGAGACCGCGAGAGGCTCGACACCCAGGTCGGTCATGAAGGGCGCTTTGCGGAAGAAACCGCGCAGTGTCTCAAGATCAATGTGCATGTCTGCCTCTGCGAACGGAGAAAGGGAGTGAACCCGATTGCGTGGCTGTTTACAGCACCTCGAACACGCCGGCGGCACCCATGCCGCCGCCAATGCACATGGTCACGACCACGCGCTTGGCACCACGGCGCTTGCCTTCGATCAGCGCGTGGCCGGTCAAACGCTGGCCGCTCATGCCAAACGGGTGACCCACAGCAATGGCGCCGCCGTTGACGTTGAGCTTGTCAGCAGGAATGCCCAGCTTGTCGCGGCAGTACAGCACCTGCACCGCGAACGCTTCGTTGAGCTCCCACAGGTCGATGTCCTTGATGCCCAGACCCAGGCGCTTGAGCACTTTGGGGATCGCGTAGACGGGGCCGATACCCATTTCGTCAGGCTCGCAACCTGCCACGGCAAAGCCCAGGAAACGACCCAGGGGTTTCAAGCCCTTTTGCTCGGCCAGCTTTTCGTGCATCACGACCACGGCCCCTGCGCCGTCAGACAGCTGGCTGGCGTTACCTGCCGACACCAGGCCACCCGGCAATGCCGAACGCAGACCCATGATGCCTTCGTAGGTGGTGCCTGCGCGAATGCCTTCGTCGTCGCTCACGGTGACTTGTTTGGTCATCATGCCCATGACTTTGTCAGCCACACCCATGGTGACTTTGATCGGGGCGATTTCATCTTTGAACAAGCCTTTTTCCAGCGCGGCCGAGGCTTTTTGCTGGCTGGACGCGCCGTAGTGGTCCATGGCTTCGCGGCCGATGCCGTAGCGCTTGGCCACCATCTCTGCGGTTTGCAGCATGGGCCAGTAGACCTCGGGCTTGTTCTTTTCGAGCCAGGGGTCGCTCAGCATGTGTTTGTTCATTTCTTGCGCGGTGCACGAAATGGCTTCCACACCACCGGCCACATAAATGTCGCCTTCGTTGGAAATAATGCGCTGCGCGGCGGTGGCAATGGTTTGCAAACCGGACGAGCAAAAACGATTGATGGTCATGCCCGACACGGTGACGGGGCAACCTGCGCGCAGCGCGATCTGGCGTGCAATATTGGCACCGGTCGCGCCCTCAGGCGTGCCACAACCCATGATGACGTCGTCCACCTCGGCGGCTTCAATGCCGGCGCGCTGGATGGCGTGTTCCACCACGTGGCCACCCAAAGTGGCGCCGTGGGTCATGTTGAAAGCACCTTTCCAGCTTTTGGTCAGCGGGGTACGGGCGGTAGAAACAATTACTGCTGCAGTCATGGCGATTCCTTAGTTAAATGTTTTGCCTTCTGCGGCCAGCTTGGCCAACAGGGGGGCGGGCTTCCAGAACTCGGCGTCGTCGCGCGGGTTCTGGGCAAAACGGTGCATGGCTTGGACCACGTTGAAGAGACCCATCTCGTCGGCGTACAACATGGGGCCACCGCGGTGGGGAGGGAAGCCGTAGCCAAAGATGTAGCAAATATCGATGTCGCTGGCCTTGTTGGCAATGCCCTCTTCCAGAATGTGCGCGCCTTCGTTGACGAGTGCGAACACGAGGCGCTGCACGATTTCTTCGTCGCTGATCTTGCGCGGTGTAATGCCTTGGCTGGCACGGTAGTCTTCAATCATCTTGACGACTTCGGCGTTGGGAATGGCATCGCGTTTGCCGGGCTTGTAGTCGTACCAGCCAGCGCCGGTCTTTTGACCAAAGCGGCCTTTTTCGCACAGCAAGTCTGCGGTCTTGCTGTATTTCATGTTGGCGCGCTCGGTGGCGCGGCGTTTGCGGATGGCCCAGCCGATGTCGTTACCCGCCAAGTCGCCCATGCGGAATGGGCCCATGGCCATGCCGAATTTCTCCATCGCCTTGTCGACCTGCTCGGGCGTGCAGCCTTCGTCCAGCAAGAAGCCACCTTGGCGGCCGTATTGCTCAATCATGCGGTTGCCGATAAAGCCATCGCACACGCCAGACACCACGGCAGTTTTACGAATTTTTTTGGCGACAGCCATGACGGTGGCCATCACGTCTTTGGCGGTTTTTTCACCGCGCACGACTTCGAGCAGCTTCATCACATTGGCGGGGCTGAAGAAGTGCAAGCCCACCACGTCTTGCGGACGCTTGGTGAACGAGGCAATTTTGTTCAGGTCCAGCGTGGAGGTGTTGGACGCCAAAATAGCGCCTGGCTTCATCACGCGGTCGAGCTCTTTGAAAACGGCTTCTTTGACGCCGATTTCTTCAAACACCGCTTCAATCACCAAGTCGGTGCCCGACAGATCGTCGTAGCTCAGGGTGGTGGACAACAGCGCCATGCGCTCGTCGTACTTGGCTTGCTTGAGCTTGCCTTTTTTGACCTGCGCTTCGTAGTTGCCACGGATGGTGGCCAGACCACGGTCCAGGGCTTCTTGCTTCATCTCCAGCATCTTGACTGGCACACCGGCATTCATGAAGTTCATGGCAATGCCGCCGCCCATGGTGCCGGCACCAATGATGGCGACGCTGTTGATCGCGCGCAGCGGGGTGTCGGAGGGCACGTCCGGAATCTTAGACGCAGCGCGCTCACCCAGGAACAAGTGGCGCAGCGCACGGCTCTCGGAGGTCCACATCAGATTGATGAAAATCTCGCGCTCTTTGGCCATGCCGGCCTCGAAGCGGCTGGTGGCCGCCGCTTCGACTGCATCCACACATTGCAAAGGAGCGGGATAGTTTTTGGACACCGCGCCGACCATGTTGCGCACGAACTGGAAGTACGCGTCACCCAGCGGGTGTTTGCAGGGCAGATCACGCACCAATGGCAACGGGCGCGTCGCAGCGACCGAGCGGGCAAAGGCCAGGGCCTCATCGGCCAAAGAAGCAGGCGATGCGGCGACCTTGTCGAACAGTTTTTGGCCAGGCAGCATGGCCAGCATTTCGGCCTTGATGGACTCGCCGCTGACGATCATGTTGAGCGCGGGCTCTACGCCCAAGGCGCGTGGCAAGCGCTGCGTACCACCAGCACCGGGGAGCAAACCGAGCTTGACTTCGGGCAGTGCAATGCTGGTGCCAGGGGCAACGACACGGTAGTGGCAACCGAGTGCCAGCTCCAAACCGCCGCCCATGGCCACCGTGTGAATGGCTGCCACCACGGGCTTGGTCGATTTTTCGAGCAAGGTGATGACGCTGTTGAGGTTGGGCTCCTGCATCGCTTTGGGCGAACCAAACTCGCGGATGTCCGCGCCACCGGAGAAGGCCTTGCCCGCGCCAGTGATCACGATAGAGGTGACCGCCGCGTCGGCAAGCGCTTGCTCCATGCCATGGGCGATCCCCTGGCGGGTGGATAAACCGAGGCCGTTGACCGGCGGGTTGTCGAGGGTAATAACGGCAACATCGCCGTGAACCTGGTAGTGGGCAGTCATGCGGGCTATCCTTGAAGTGAATGAACGAAATGAAAGGCGGGGAAACAGAGAATCATCAAAATAGAACGGTCGTTCTTTTTTGCAAATTGTAGGGGCATTCTGTTCGGCAGACCACCGATTTGTCACGGCAGGGACTGCCGCTTTAGACCTCCAGCCACTCCTTGCGCACCGCACTGTCGGCACGCAGCGCCTGGGGGCTGCCCTCAAACACAATGCTGCCGTGCCCCATGACCAGGCAGCGGTCGGAAATCTCCATGGCAATCGTGAGTTTTTGCTCAATCAGGAGCACCGACAGGCCGCGCGCGCGCAGCGCCTGGAGGTAACTGGCCACCAGTTCCACGATCTTGGGCGCCAGGCCTTCGGTTGGCTCGTCGATGATGATCAGGTCCGGGTCGCCCATCAGGGTGCGGCACAAGGTCAGCATTTGCTGCTCGCCGCCAGAGAGCACACCGGCCTCGGTGTGTTCGCGTTCTTTGAGACGGGGAAAGATCTGGTACATGTCCTCGAAGGACCAGCGCGGCTTTTTATTTGCACGCTTTTGGCCCAGCAAGAGATTTTGGTGCACCGTGAGCTTGGGGAAGATGTCGCGGTTTTCCGGCACATAACCCACGCCCAAATTGGCGATTTCATAGGACTTGCGGCCCTGGATCTGCTGCCCGTTCCAGAGCACCGAGCCTTGGCTTTCCACCATGCCCATGATGGCTTTGGCGGTGGTGGAGCGGCCCGAGCCATTGCGGCCCAGCAAGGCCACAATTTCACCCTCGCCGACCTGCAGATTGACGCCATGCAGCACATGGCTTTTGCCGTAAAAGGCTTGTAAATCAGTAACTTGCAGCATGTTCAATGTCCTTGTGCCGATTCACCGGCCTGGGCGTCGGCCACCGAAGAGCCCAAATAGGCTTCTTGCACCCGGGCGCTGGCGCGCACGGCGTCGGGCGTGTCAAAGGCGATCACTTCGCCATAGACCAGCACGGCAATGCGGTCGGCCAGACCGAACACCACGCCCATGTCGTGTTCCACCGTGAGCAAGGTTTTGCCCTCGGTCACTTGTTTGATGAGGCTGATGAAACGGGTGGTCTCGCTTTTGCTCATGCCAGCCGTGGGTTCGTCCAACAGAATCACATTGGCACCACCCGCGATGGTGATGCCAACTTCCAACGCGCGCTGCTCGGCGTAGGTCAGGTTGAGTGCAATCACATCGCGCTTTTTGTCCAAACCGATCATTTCCATCAGCTCCTGGGCACGCGCATTGGCGTCGTCCAGGTCCACCAGAAACTTCAGAAAGGTGTAGCCGTAGCCCAGGC
Source organism: Comamonadaceae bacterium (assembly GCA_947447985.1). Classification (GTDB taxonomy): domain Bacteria; phylum Pseudomonadota; class Gammaproteobacteria; order Burkholderiales; family Burkholderiaceae_C; genus Allorhodoferax. Next base: position 214,989 of record CANFLX010000001.1, on the reverse strand, counting down.
TCCACAGCACGCTGCAGCGCAGATTTTCAAACACGCTGAGTTTGGGGAAGATGTTGGTGATCTGAAAACTGCGTGAGAGGCCCAGGCGGTTGATTTCAAACGGCTTTTTGCCATTGATCACATGGTTGTTGAGCAGGATGTCACCACTGGTGGGTGCCATGCGCCCGCTGATCAGATTGAACAAGGTCGATTTACCAGCGCCATTGGGGCCGATGATGGCAACGCGCTCACCCTGACGGACCGCCAGACTGGCGCCCCGGATGATTTCGGTCTTGCCGAAACTCTTGCGAACATCACGCAATTCCAGCGCAATCGGCGCGGCATCTGAGGAATAAGGTGCAGTCTGGCTCATGGTGCAGCTCCTGCGGATTGGGATTCTTTTTCGATCATTTCTTGGACAGCGTCCCATTGGCCGGCAAACCGGCGTTGGGCCAAGGAAAACAGCCAACTACCCAGCAGCAGGGCCGCAAGCAAACCCAGCCAGGTCTGGGCAGAGGCGGTGTCCAGCGGCAGGCCCATAAAGCTCAGCACAGAGCCCATGGTCGCGTTGAGCTGGCGGTGGTAGATCACCTCGACCAGCGCCGCCACCGCGACCAGCAACACGAGTGAGGCCGCAGCCAACACGCCGTAGGCGGGCAACAAGGAGCGCAGCTTGCCGTGTTTGGCCACGCGCAGGTTCATCATCAGCAAGCTGGCGATGCCGCCTGGCGCAAACATGACCATGACCATGAACACCAGGCCCAGGTACAGCAGCCAGGCTTGCGTGAATTCGCTCAGCAGCACCAGGGCCAGCACCATCAACACCGCCCCGATGATGGGTCCGAAGAAGAAGGTGGCGCCGCCCAAAAAGGTGAACAGCAAATAGGCGCCCGAACGCGCCGCACCGACCACCTCGGCATTGACGATCTCAAAGTTGAGCGCGCCCAGACCGCCCGAAATACCGGCAAAGAAGCCTGCAATGATGAAAGCGGTGTAGCGCACACGCTGCGGGTTGTAGCCAATGAACTCGACCCGCTCGGGGTTGTCACGCACGGCATTGAGCAGACGACCCAACGGGGTCTGGGTGAAGGCGTACATCAGCATCACGCACACCAGGGTGTAGAGCGCGATCAGGTAGTACACCTGGATGGCGGGGCCAAAGGTGATTCCCATCGCCGGCTGGCCCGACATGCGGTTGCCCGAAATGCCGCCCTCGCCGCCGAAGAACTCCGGCACCATCAGCGACATCGCGAACACCAGCTCGGCCAGGCCCAGTGTGATCATGGCAAATGTGGTGCCCGACTTGCGGGTGGTCACATAGCCAAAGAGCACTGCAAAGCCCATGCCCGCAAAGCCACCGACCACCGGCACCAGCGACACCGGAAGACCGGCGCCCGCGTACATGTTCAGCGCATGAATCGCCACAAAGGCGCCGAGCCCGGTGTAGACCGCATGGCCAAAACTGAGCATTCCGCCTTGGCCCAAGAGCATGTTGTATGACAGGCAGGCAATGATGGCAATGCCCATTTGGGACAACATGGTCACCGACAAGCCGCTGTTAAAAATTTTGGGGGCCAGCAACATGACGGCTGCGAAAAAGGCCCACATCCAAAGAGACCCGATACGGGCGTTCCACTGATTCATGGTGCTCATCCTTCCCTGTTACCCAAAAGACCCTTGGGTCGGAATATCAAAATCAGCACCAGGAAAAGATAGGGCAGGATAGGCGCGACCTGCGACAGTTTCATGGTGAGCAGCGTGTTCGAGCTCAAGGACGCACCCACCGCAACACCCACCTGCTGCAAAGCACCCAGCAAGGTGTAGTCGAAGGCGACGGCAAAGGTCTGGATGGTGCCAATCAGCAGCGAGGCCAAAAAGGCGCCGGACAAAGAGCCCATGCCACCGACCACCACCACCACAAAAATGATGGATCCCACGGTGGCGGCCATGGAAGGTTCGGTCAAAAAGGTGCTGCCACCAATGACGCCTGCCAGACCCGCCAGCGCAGCGCCTGCGCCAAACACCATCATCAGCACACGGGGAACGTTATGCCCCAGGGCTTCCACCGCATCGGGGTGCGTGAGTGCTGCTTGAATGACCAGGCCAACGCGGGTGCGCGTCAGCAAAAGCCAGATCGACACCAGCATGGTGAGCGCCACCAGCACCATGAAGCCACGCGTGGCCGGGAACGGTGAACACACCACCCGCACCGCCGGGTCCGCAGCACTGCACATCTCGGGGCTTGCCGCGCCCCACACCATGCGCAAACCCGACACGGCGTCGTTGATCAGCGTGAAGGCGGGGCCTTGAAGCTCCATGGGCGGCTTGAATTCGATGGCAATGCGACCCCAGATCAATTGCACCAGCTCCAGCACCACGTAGGTCAAGCCGAAGGTGATCAGCAATTCAGGGACATGGCCGAACTTGTGGACGCGGCGCAAGCAGTAGCGCTCAAACACCGCACCCAAGGCACCCACCAACAGCGGTGCCACCAGCAGCGAAGGCCAAAAACCCAGCACCTGCGAGACCGAATACCCCAGGTAGGCACCCAGCATGTAAAAGCTGGCGTGCGCGAAATTCAGCACTCCCATCATGCTGAAAATGAGCGTCAGACCCGAGCTCAGCATGAACAGCAGCAGCCCGTAGCTGATGCCATTGAGCGTCGAAATAATAAAAAACTCCATATGCTGCGCACTCCAAATTCCGACTGCAAAAATACGAAAGAGCCCGCTGCGGCACCCCGCGCCACGGGCTCTTGGCTGAATCGCTGAGGGATTAGCCGGGACGCTTCATCTGGCAGCTGGTCGGCGTGCTAGACACGTAGTTGGGGTACTCTTTCACAGGCACCAAAGTCATGCCGGTGTTCTCGGGGCTGTAGGGGTACTTTTTGTCCGCCTTTTGCCACACCGTCATGTACAGCGGTTGCTGCAATTGGTGGTCGACTTTGCGCATTTCCACTTCGCCGTTGAAGCTCTTGACGGAAATGCCTTCCAGTGCTGCTGCCACTTTGACCGGATCGGTGGACTTGGCCTTGGCCATGGCCGCACCCAGCGTTTCAAAAATACGGATGGTGGAGCCGGTGTAGAAGTCGTCGTTGTACTTGGCCTTGAACTCGTTCATCCACTTGTCCATCTGGCCACCCATGTTGTAGTGGCTGTAGGCAATTTGGTAAACGCGACCGGCGCCATTGGTGCCCAGTGCCGTGGGCGTACCGGTGACGCCTGCGTAGTAGGTGAAGAATTTGCCGGTGTAGCCGTTTTCGTTTGCAGCCTTGACCAACAAGGACAAGTCAGAACCCCAGTTTCCGGTGATCACGGTGTCTGCACCGGCCGCCTTGATCTTGGCGATGTAGGGTGCGAAATCACGCACTTGCGCCAGCGGGTGCAAATCTTCGCCGACGATTTGGATGTCGGGACGCTTGCGGCCCAAGGTTTCTTTGGCGTACTTGGCCACTTGCACACCGTGCGAGTAGTTTTGGCCCAGGATGTAGACCTTCTTGATATCGGGCTGATCCACCATGAAGCTCGACATGGCTTCCATCTTCATGGAGGTGTCTGCGTCAAAGCGGAAGTGCCAGTAATTGCACTTGCTGTTGGTCAGGTCAGGGTCCACGGCGGAGTCGTTGAGGTAGATCACCTCTTTGCCTGGGTTGCGCTCATTGTGCTTGGCCACCGCGTCGCTCAGGGCCAACGCGACAGAAGAGCCATTGCCCTGAATGATGTAGCGCACACCTTGGTCGATCGCCGACTTCAGGGCATTCAAGCTCTCGGTGGGGCTGAGCTTGTTGTCCATGCCAATGACTTCAAATTTCACACCAGCAGGGTTGCCTTTGTCGCTGTACTTTTCAGCAAAAAATTGGTAACCCTTGAGTTGGCTCACGCCCACCGGACCGAGCAAGCCGGTCAAGGGGTCGATACGAACCATCTTGACGGTTTCACCCTTTTGGGCGAACGCGCCGCCAGCAGCCAAAACGAGCACCGCCGCAGCGGTAAATTTCAAAGCAAAAGACATGGAAAACTCCTTGATTGGGACACCCCGCAGACTACTTGACAAAAAGGGTCTCACCCCTACGGGTAGACCCTAGTTCAGTCACCTTCGAGATAGAAACTTGACGCTGGTGCGATCCACTGCGCACCAGCGCAGTGCAATCACACGCCAGGCAAGGTGTAGTCGCGCAATGTTTCGCGCAACTTGGTTTTTTGCATCTTGCCCGTGCCCCCCAGCGGAATGGCGTCAATGAACACCACATCGTCTGGAATTTGCCATTTGGCAGTACGGCCTTCGTAAAAGGCCAATAGCTCTTCACGGCTCACGTCGGCACCCGGCTTTTTCACCACGACCACCACCGGACGCTCATCCCATTTGGGGTGTTTCATGCCGATGCAGGCCGCCATCGCCACCGCAGGATGGGCCATGGCAATGTTTTCCACGTCGATCGAGCTGATCCACTCGCCACCCGACTTGATCACATCCTTGCTGCGGTCGGTGATTTGCATGTAACCGTCGGCATCAATGGTGGCCACGTCACCCGTGGGGAACCAGCCATTGACCAAGGGCGAACCGCCCTCGCCTTTGTAGTACTGGTCGATGACCCAAGGCCCTTTGACGAGCAAATCACCATAGGCTTTGCCGTCCCACGGCAACTCGGCACCCGCGTCGTCCACGATCTTCATCTCGACACCGTAAATGGCGCGACCTTGCTTAAGACGCACGGTCATTTTTTCTTCGGCGCTCATGGGCAGGTGCTTGTTCTTGAGCGTACACACCGTGCCCAGCGGTGACATTTCGGTCATGCCCCAGGCATGCAGCACCTCCACGCCATACACATCATTAAAGGCACTGATCATGGCGGGCGGGCAGGCCGAGCCGCCAATCACCGTGCGCTTGAGGGTTGTAAATCGCAAATCGCCTTGCTGCATGTGGCCGAGCATCATTTGCCACACGGTGGGCACACCTGCGGCAAATGTGACTTTCTCTGACTCAATCAGGTCGAAGATGGACTTTCCGTCCATGGCAGGACCAGGAAACACCATCTTGGCGCCGGTCATGGCCGCGGAATACGGCAGGCCCCAGGCGTTGACGTGGAACATGGGCACCACAGGCAACACACTGTCGCGTGCGCTCATGTTCAAGGCGTCGGGCAACGCGCTGGCCCAAGCGTGCAGGATGGTCGAGCGGTGGCTGTAGAGCGCGGCCTTGGGGTTGCCCGTGGTGCCACTGGTGTAGCACATGCTCGATGCCGAATTTTCATCAAACACCGGCCACTCGTAGCGGTCCGACTGCGGGGCAATCCAGGCTTCGTAGCTTTGCAGACCCGGAATGCCCGAGTCTGCGGGCAGTTTGTCGGCGTCGCACAGCGCAATAAAGTGCTTGATCGTGGTGCAGCGGGCATGGACGGCTTGGATGATGGGCAAGAACGTCATGTCAAAGCACAGCACCTGGTCTTCCGAGTGGTTGGCGATCCAGACAATCTGGTCGGGGTGCAGGCGGGGATTCAGCGTGTGGAGTACGCGGCCTGAGCCACTCACGCCGAAATACAACTCCAAATGGCGGTATCCATTCCAGGCCAGGGTGGCAATGCGGTCGCCAAAAGCAAGTTGCATCTGGTCCAGGGCGTTGGCCACTTTGCGTGAGCGTTGGGCAATGTCGCGGTAGGTGCAGCGGTGAATGTCGCCTTCCACCCGGCGCGAGACAATTTCACCTTCCTGGTGGTTTCGGTCTGCAAACTCAATCAATGAAGAAATAAGCAACTGCTGACTTTGCATCAAACCAAGCATAAATACCCCTTAAAAACCACGAAAAATGGCGCAATATGGCCAGGAAGCGCGCATATTACCCCTTGGTTACCACAGCTTTTGATGCTGCGTCGCAGCAATTCCTGCAAGGCACAAGGCCAAATGGTCTGGCGGAAAATGCGGACATGCCCCTAGCGACCCCCAACCCCGACTTCGTCCCAACGCCCACTGCAGCGCCATCGCACCCCGCCGCTGGCTGGGCACAAGGCTATGCCACGCTGGGAGAGGACTTTGTCGCAACGCTCACTCCCTCGCCCTTGCCCGCGCCCTACTGGGTCGCTGGCAACCGCGCGCTCGGACAGCAGTTGGGACTCGATCCGCAGTGGCAAAGCTCCGACGACATGCTCGCGCTCTTGACCGGTAACGCAGCGCCCCCCGGCGGGGAACAAACCGCCAGTGTGTACAGCGGCCACCAATTCGGCGTATGGGCAGGCCAACTGGGCGATGGCAGAGCCTGCTCGCTGGGCGAACTCGGCGGCCAGGAGATTCAACTCAAAGGCGCGGGACCCACGCCTTTTTCCCGCCGGGGCGATGGCCGCGCCGTGTTGCGCAGCTCGATCCGCGAGTTTTTGTGCAGCGAGGCCATGCACGGTTTGGGCATCCCCACCACCCGCGCTCTGTGCATCACGGGTTCCGACGCGCCGGTATGGCGCGAAGAACGCGAAACCGCCGCGGTGGTCACCCGGGTGGCGCCCAGTTTTGTGCGCTTTGGCCATTTCGAACATTTCAGCCACCACCAGCACCCTGCGCAGCTCAAAGTGCTGGCGGACTACGTGATTGATCGCTTTTACCCCGCGTGCCGCAGCCCCGGCGACCAACCCTATGTGGCCTTGCTGACGGCCGTGACCGCGCGCACGGCAGACATGGTGGCGCAGTGGCAGACCGTTGGTTTTTGCCATGGGGTGATGAACACCGACAACATGAGCATTCTGGGTCTGACGCTGGATTACGGGCCCTTTCAGTTCTTGGACGCTTACGACCCGACCCACATTTGCAACCACTCCGACAGCCAGGGCCGTTACGCCTTTTACAAACAACCCAACGTGGCCTATTGGAATTTGTTTTGCCTGGGCCAGGCGCTGCTGCCTTTGATCGGCGAGCAAGAGGAGGCCATCGCCGCGCTGGAAACCTACAAATCTTTGTACCCCGCCGCCTTGGCTGCGCGCATGGCGGCCAAGCTGGGCTTTGCCAGCGCCCACGAGAACCAGCGCGCCTTGATTGAAACGCTGTTGAAACTCCTGGCGCAAGAGAAAGTGGACTTCACGATTTTTTGGCGGCGTCTGAGCCATTGGGCTGCCGATATGGACTTGGCCGACACGCGCGTTCAGGATGTGTTTGTCGACCGCGAGGCCGCAGGCCAATGGCTGGCAGACTTTCGCACCCTGCATCGTCAAACGGGTCATGGCGGTTCCGGCGCCGTGTCGGTCCGCATGCTGCGCACCAACCCCAAATTTGCCCTGCGCAACCATTTGGGTGAGTTAGCCATTCGCGCTGCGAAAGAAAAAGACTTCTCCATCGTCCAGCAACTCCATGCGGTGCTGGCAGACCCGTTTGCAGAGCATCCCACCCACGAAGCATGGGCGGGCTTTGCCCCCGACTGGGCGGGCAGCATTGAAATCAGCTGCAGCTCTTAAACTCATCGATTGAAGGAACAAGCACCATGATCACCAAAACCGATGCCGAGTGGCGCGAATTGCTAGAGGCCAAAGGCGCCGAGCCCCGCGCTTTTGATGTGACCCGCCACGAGGCGACCGAGCGCGCATTCACCGGCCGCTGGGAGTCCAACAAGCAACCCGGCACCTACCGCTGCATTTGCTGCGACAAGCCGCTGTTTGCGTCGGACACCAAGTACGACTCGGGCACCGGCTGGCCCAGCTACTTTGCACCCATCGCACCGGACGCAGTAGGCACCAAAGTCGACGGCCTGCTGTGGATGAAGCGCACCGAGGTGCACTGCGCCAACTGCAATGCGCACCTGGGCCATGTGTTTGAGGACGGGCCCGCACCCACGGGCTTGCGCTACTGCATGAATTCGGCCTCGCTACACTTCACGCCAGAATGAAACCCTTCGTCGACTTATTCCCCATCCTCCTGTTTTTTGGGGCCTACAAGCTGTACGACATTTACACCGCCACGGCGGTGCTAATGGCCGCCACGGTCTTGCAAACCGCCTACGTCTACCAGACCCAGAAGCGCTTGGAAATCATGCACAAGGTCACGCTGGTGCTGGTGCTCGGCTTTGGTGCCCTGACACTGGGTCTGCATGACGAACGCTTTATCAAGTGGAAACCTACGGTGCTCTACGGCCTGATGACCTTGGGTTTGGCTTTTGCCATGTGGGTCTCGCGCAAAAACGTGGTGCGGCTGCTCTTGGGCCAGCAATTGGAATTGCCCGACGCGGTGTGGCACCGCCTGAACCTGATTTGGATGCTGTACTGCACCTTCATGGCCGCCATCAACGCCTATGTGGCTGCCTTTTACAGCACCGAGGACTGGGTCAACTTCAAGCTCTGGGGCTATGCGTTTCCGCTGGTTTTTATCATCGGTCAAGGGCTCTACATTGCGCCCCACGTCAAACTCAAGACTGCCGATGGCGCACCTGACGAACCAGGATCTGCACCATGACAGCGACAACACTCCCCAGCGCCGAACTGTTGAAAGCCCGCCTGCAAGACCGCTTGGCCGCAACGGCGCTGGAAGTCATTGACGAAAGCTACCAGCATGCCGGCCATGCCGGTGCCAATGCCGCCGGTCGGGGAACCCACTTTCGGGTGCGAATTGCTTCACCCTTCTTTACCGGTAAATCCAGGGTCGCCTGCCATCGCCTTGTGTATGATGCCGTGCAAGATTTCATCGACCAAGGCTTGCACGCGCTGGCCATTGAAACCGAAACACCCACCCCCGCCCCTCTGCCCTGAGCCGCAATGCACACCTGGCGCGACGCGCCTGTACTTTCAAACCCCACTTAGTCCACAGGAAACCGAATGAAAAAGCACGCCCTCCTCGCCACCGCAACCGCTGTGTTGCTCGCATTCGCCGGATCGGCCATGGCGCAAAACATCGCCATCGTCAACGGCAAAGCCGTTCCCAGCTCGCGCATGGAAGCCCTGGCCCAGCAAGTGGCCAAGTCGGGCCGCCAGATCACCCCCGAAATGCAAGGGCAGATGAAAGAGGAATTGATCGCCCGTGAAATCTTTGGCCAGGCCGCCCAAGCGCTTGGACTCGATGCCACCGACGACTTCAAAAGTCAAATGGAAATGGTGCGCCAGCAGATTTTGATTCGTGAGCTGTTCACGAGCTTCCAAGCCAAGAACCCGGTGACGGATGCCGACATCAAAGCGGAATACGACAAGTTCGTTGCGGCCAACAGCGGCAAAGAATACAAAGCACGCCACATTCTGGTGGAAAAAGAAGACCAGGCCAAAGCCGTCATTGCCCAGCTGAAAAAAGGCGGCAAGTTTGACGAAATCGCCAAGAAATCGTCCAAAGATCCCGGCTCCGGCGCCAAAGGCGGCGAGCTCGATTGGGCCAACCCCAGCAGCTATGTAAAAGAGTTTTCTGACGCGCTGGTCGCTCTGTCCAAAGGCAAGACCACCGACGCGCCCGTGAAGAGCCAGTTCGGTTACCACATCATCCGTTTGGACGATGTGCGTGAGGCCCCCCTGCCCAAGCTCGAGGACGTCAAGCCCCAAATTGCGCAGCAACTGATGCAGCAAAAAATGGGCAAATACCAGGAAGACCTTCGCAGCAAAGCCAAGGTCGAGTAAGCGACCGGGCCTAGAGCCGCATCCAGAGCCACAAGCCCGCCAGCATCACGGGCTGGTGCAGCATGTAGTAGCTCAGGCTCCAGCGTCCTAAAAACGCCATAGGCCGCAAAGCTTTGGCCAGCGGCGCGGCAGTGGCCGCAGCCCGCTCCCTGCGGCGCAGGTACCACTGCGTCGCCGCCATGCCCCACCACACCATGGCCATCCACGGCAAAAGCGGCACATAGTCCTCGGTGATCGGTTTGGCATTGATGAGGCCGATCCAATTGAGTGCTTTTTGATTGAAGGCCGTATCCAGCCAGCCTGTCTCCATGGCCCCGGGTGCGGCCCACGCCAAGACCACAGCGACTGCCCCCATCGGCCACAGCCACCGCCCGCAGCCCGCACTCAGCCGGGCCACGATGAGCATCACCGCCATGCCGTGCAGCACGCCAAAGTAGATAAAGCTGTTGGGGAACATCAGCATGGAACCCCCACTCACCAGCAGCGCGCAGCCGGCAATTTGCAGCCAACGCCGCCCAAAGCGCTGCCAGCTTTGGGCTTGCGCCACGGCAATGGCCTGCCCGGCACCTGCACACAAGAGGAACAAACTCAAAATGCAGGTCCGCTGCCAGGTCCACACCGGGTTTTGGTAAAAGTTGGTGTGCAGCAGGCCCGCGTTGCTCAGGTCAAAGCAAAAGTGAAAAGCCGTCATCCACAGCATGGCCGCGCCACGCAGGGCGTCCACGGTGTCAATGCGGCCGCTGCTCATGCTCGTGGGTCTCAGCCCACCCACTTGCGGGCGTTGCGCCACAGTTGCATCCAGGGGCTGTGGGCGCTGCTGTCTTGCTGCGCCCGGTCAAACCAGCTCATTTGGATGGTGCGGAACACGCGCTCAGGGTGCGGCATCATGGCCGTGAAGCGGCCGTCGGCCGTGGTGACCGCCGTCAGGCCGCCGGGGCTGCCGTTGGGGTTGTAGGGATAGGCCTCGGTCGCCTGGCCCTGGTTGTCCACAAAGCGCATGGCGGCAATCGCCTGCGCTGCATGGCCCCGGTGGGCAAAGTTGGCATAGCCCTCGCCATGCGCCACGGCGATGGGCAAACGCGCACCGGCCATGCCCTGCAGGAACAGCGAGGGCGACTCCAGCACTTCGACCATGGAAAAGCGCGCCTCAAAGCGCTCGCTCTGGTTGGTCGTAAAGCGCGGCCAGGCCTGCGCGCCGGGAATGATGTCCGCCAGTTCCGCAAACATCTGGCAGCCATTGCATACGCCCAAGCCGAAGGTATCGGTGCGCGCAAAAAAGGCCTGGAATTGCGCCGCCAGCGCGGTGTTGAAGGTGATGGAGCGCGCCCAGCCAATGCCTGCGCCCAAGGTGTCGCCGTAGCTGAAACCACCACAGGCCACCACACCGGCAAAGTCGGCCAGCTTGGCGCGGCCGGTTTGCAAGTCGGTCATGTGCACGTCGTAGGCCTCAAAGCCCGCTTCGGTGAAGGCGTAGGCCATTTCCATGTGCGAGTTCACGCCTTGTTCGCGCAAGACGGCGACTTTGGGACGGCTCAGCAACAAGCCTGGCGCAGTGGGGCGGGACGCAAAGCCCGCGGGCAAATGCACATGCAAGCCGGGGTCAGACACCGCGCCTGCACCCGCGTGTTCCGCATCCGCGCAGACCGGGTTGTCGCGCAACTGGCAGATCTTCCAGCTCACGCTGTCCCACACCTGCTGCAGGTCGTGCAAGGGTGCACTGAAGATGGACTTGGCATCGCGCCAGATTTGCAGGCTCGCGCCCGTGCCGTCGGCCGCGCCAGGACGGGTTTTGCCCACCACATGGCTGTGCTTGGACAAGCCGTAGGCCCGCAGGGTTTGCATGACCGCGTTGCGGTCTTCGGTGCGGATTTGCAGCACCACGCCCAGCTCTTCGTTGAACAGCGCTTTGAGCGTGAGCTCCTCGCGGCGCGCACCCACCTGGCCCGCCCAGTTTTTGCTGTCGCCCACATCCATGCGGCTGTCGGACACGCCGTCGCCCTCCAGCACCAGCATGTCCACATTGAGCGACACGCCAACCCGTCCCGCAAAAGCCATCTCCGCCACGGTGGCGAACAAGCCGCCGTCGCTGCGGTCGTGGTAGGCCAGTATTTTTCCTTCGGCACGCAGTGCATTGACGGCGTCCACCAAGCCCACCAGGTCTTGGGACTCGTCCAGGTCCGGCACCTGGTCTCCGACTTGCTGCAGGGTTTGCGCCAGGATGCTGGTGGCCATGCGGTTTTTACCGCGACCCAGGTCCACCAGAATCAGCGTGCTGTCCAGGCTCGCATCGAGTTGGGGTGTCAAGGTGCCGCGCACATCGCCCAAGGTGGCAAATGCGGTGACGATGAGCGACACAGGCGAGGTCACTTTTTTGCTGCCCTGCGCATCGCTCCACTGGGTGCGCATGGACAACGAGTCTTTGCCGACGGGAATGGATATGCCCAGCGCCGGGCACAACTCCAGCCCCACGGCTTGGACGGTGGCATAGAGCGCAGCGTCTTCGCCCGCCTCTCCGCAGGCCGCCATCCAGTTGGCGGACAGTTTGACGCGGGGCAGTTCGATAGGTGCGGCCAGCAAATTGGTAATGGCTTCAGCGACTGCCATGCGGCCCGAGGCGGGGGCGTCTACCGAGGCCAGCGGCGTGCGCTCGCCCATGGCCATGGCCTCTCCGCCAAAACCCACATAGTCGGCCAGCGTGACGGCGCAATCGGCCACTGGCACCTGCCAGGGGCCCACCATTTGGTCGCGGTGCGTCAACCCGCCTACGGTGCGGTCACCGATGGTGACCAAAAAGCGTTTGGACGCCACGGTGGGATGCGACAGCACGTCGATCACCGCTTGCTGCAAGGCCACGCCCGTGAGGTTCAAGGGCGCGAAAGCGCGCTGCACGCTGGCCACATCGCGGTGCATTTTGGGCGGCTTGCCCAAGAGCACGTCCATGGGCATGTGCACCGGCGCAGCCGACCCGGGTGCCGTGGCGTCGGCCACCACCAATTGGCGCTCTTCGGTGGCAACACCCACTACCGCAAAGGGGCAGCGTTCGCGCTCGCACAGGGCGGTAAACAGGGGCAGCGATTCGGGGGCGATGGCCAGCACGTAACGCTCCTGGCTTTCGTTGCACCAGATTTCTTTGGGTGCCATGCCGCTCTCTTCCAGCGGCACGGCACGCAGGTCAAAGCGGGCGCCACGCCCTGCATCGTTGGTGAGCTCGGGAAACGCATTGGACAAGCCGCCCGCACCGACGTCGTGGATCGCCAAAATCGGGTTCCCGAAGCCGCCTGGCCCTTGGTCTTGGCCCAACATCCAGCATTGGTTGATCACCTCTTGCGCGCGGCGTTCCATCTCCGGGTTGCCGCGCTGCACCGAGTCAAAGTCCAGATCCGCAGCGTTCGCACCCGTGGCCATGGAACTCGCCGCACTGCCACCCATGCCAATGCGCATGCCGGGCCCGCCCAGCTGAATCAGCAAGCTGCCCGCAGGAAAGGCAATTTTGTGGGTCTGCGTGGCATCAATCACCCCCAAGCCCCCAGCAATCATGATGGGCTTGTGGTAACCGCGCTGCACCGTATCCAGATTGCTGGCCACACTCTGCTCGTACTCACGGAAGTAGCCCAGCAAATTGGGCCGCCCAAACTCGTTGCTAAACGCCGCCCCGCCGAGTGGCCCCTCCAGCATGATTTGCAAAGGACTGGCAATGTGCTCCGGCTTGCCATAGCCTTCGTTATTGGGGGTCAGATTCCAATTAATTTTCGACACCGTGAAGCCCGTCAGCCCCGCCTTGGGCTTGGAGCCGCGCCCGGTGGCACCTTCGTCGCGAATTTCTCCGCCTGCACCAGTGGAAGCGCCGGGGAACGGAGAAATGGCAGTCGGGTGGTTGTGGGTTTCCACCTTCATCAAAATGTGCTGAACGGCGGATGACTTTTGGTAGAGGGCCGACTGCACGCCCTGCTCTGCCGTGCTGGCCGATGCCACAAAGCGTTGCACCGCGCCGCCTTCCATCACCGAGGCATTGTCCGAATACGCCACCAGCATGTGCTGCGGATGGGTTTGGTGCGTGTGGCGGATCATGCCGAACATGCTGCTGCTCTGCGCCTGGCCGTCGATGGTGAATTGCGCGTTGAAGATCTTGTGCCGGCAGTGCTCGCTGTTGGCCTGGGCAAACATCATCAACTCCACATCGGTGGGGTTGCGCTGCAGCGTGGTGAACGCGTTGACCAAATAGTCGATTTCATCGTCGGCCAGCGCCAGCCCGAAGCGCACATTGGCGTCCAGCAGGGCAGCGCGCCCGGCGCCCAGCACGTCGCAGCTGTCCAAGGGTGCGGCGGGCAGTGCACTGAACAGGGCTTGGGCCTGGCTGCGGTCGGTGAAAACGCTCTCCGTCATGCGGTCGTGCAGCAAAGCCGCACAGGCCAGCAACTGCTCGGGCGTCAGACGCGGTTTGGACAGCAATCCGGTTTTGAGGGTGATGCGGTATTCGACCATGCGCTCCACCCGCTTGACCGCCAAACCACAGTTGTGGGCAATGTCGGTGGCCTTGGAGGCCCAGGGCGACAAGGTGCCCAAGCGGGGCGAGACCAGTACCAGAGTGCCTTCGGTGGTGCCTGCATAGGGTTCACCGTACTGCAGCAACGCAGTCAGCCGCTCCTGCAGCGCTGCGTCGGGCGCACCATCGGTCGCCACCCAGTGCACAAAACGACCGGAAATCGCGCTGATCTGGTCGTGAACTCCTTGCAAGGCGGTCAACAGGGAAGCGGTGCGAAAACGGCTGAGCGCGTTACCGCCATCAAAGGTGGAGAGTTGCAGGGTCACGGGGAGGACTTTGGTGGGATGGGAGTAGCCCCCAATTTTAGCGGCCACCCCTTGAGAGCGGCGGCGCACCTCAAACCTTGGGATAATCGGGGAATGACTATCACTTACAAAGACGCCCAGGGCATCGCCGGTATGCGCGTTGCGGGCAAACTGGCCTCCGAGGTACTGGACTACCTGACACCGTTTGTGGTGCCCGGCGTCACCACCAATGCGCTGGACAAACTGGCCCATGACTACATCGTGGACGTGCAAGGCGCCATTCCCGCACCGCTGAACTACACCGGCGGCGGCAAGATTCCTTATCCCAAGTCCATCTGCACCTCGGTCAACCACCAGGTCTGCCACGGCATCCCCAACGACAAGCCCCTGAAAAAAGGCGATGTGGTCAACATCGACGTCACCGTCATCAAAGACAGCTGGCATGGCGACACCAGCCGCATGTTTGCCGTGGGCGAGGTCTCGATTGCCGCCAAGCGCCTGTCGGCCATCACCTACGACGCCATGTGGCACGGCATCAAAATGGTCAAGCCGGGCATCCATTTGGGCGACATCGGCCACGCAATTCAGCGTTTTGCTGAAGGGCAGGGTTTTAGCGTGGTGCGCGAGTTTTGCGGCCACGGCATCGGCCAGGTGTTCCACGAAGAGCCGCAGGTGCTGCATTACGGCCGCCCGGGCACCCTGGAAAAACTGGTGGAGGGCATGACCTTCACCATCGAGCCCATGATCAACGCCGGGCGCAAAGAGATCAAAGAAGGCCCCGAAAAAGACGGGTGGACCATCGTCACCCAAGACCGCTCGCTGTCCGCACAGTGGGAGCACACGGTGCTGGTCACGCCCACCGGCTACGAGGTGTTAACCCTTTCGGCGGGCAGCCCCCCGATTCCGGCGTTCGTCAGCGCCTGAGGGCCCCAGGTCCCGCTCCCATGAACGATTTGCAGGCACTGCGCACCGCCTACCGCGCGCAAAAAGCGCACATCCTGCAGCGCCTGCTGGCGCCTGGCTTCACGCCGCGCGGCATCCACAAGGTGCTGCGCCAACTCTCACAGCAAACGGACGCCTTGCTCAGCACCCTGTGGGACCAGGCCGGGCTGCGTGGGCCTTGCGCCCTGCTGGCCGTCGGAGGCTATGGGCGCGGTGAGTTGTTTCCGCACTCCGATGTGGATGTGCTGGTACTGCTGCCCGAGGGCGCACAGGACGATACGGCGGTTTCAAAATGCGTCGAGGCGTTCATCGGAAGTTGCTGGGATGCTGGCCTTGAGATCGGCTCCAGCGTACGCACGGTGCAGGACTGCGTGACCGAGTCCTTGCGCGACGTGACGGTGCAGACCGCCTTGCTGGAATGCCGTTTGGTGACCGGGGACGCAAGCCTCATGAAGCAGTTCACCGACGCCTTTTTCGCAGCCCTGGACCCCAAGGCCTTTTTTGTGGCCAAAACGCTGGAGCTGCGCCAGCGCCACACCAAGTTTGAAGACACGCCCTATTCGCTGGAGCCCAACTGCAAAGAGTCGCCGGGTGGAATGCGCGACCTGCAGGCGATTTTGTGGGTGGCCAAAGCGGCGCGACTGGGCAACAACTGGGCAGAACTGGCTGCCAATGGACTGGCCACGCCGTTTGAAGTGCAGCAAATTCAGCGCAATGAGTCCCTGCTGTACTTGATTCGCGCCCGCTTGCACACCGTCGCCAAGCGGCGCGAAGACCGTTTGGTGTTTGACCTGCAAACCCCGGTGGCCGAGGCTTTTGGCTACCGCAGTGGCCAGGCCGCTGCGCCCATGGGCACGCTGGGCATGGTGCGCGCCAGCGAACTGCTGATGAAGCGCTACTATTGGGCGGCCAAAGCCGTGACCCAGCTCAACCTGATTTTGTTGATGAACATTGAGGAGCGGCTGAACCCCTCCACCCACGCGCTGCGGCCGATCAACGAGCGCTTTAACGACAAAGCGGGCATGCTCGACGTCGCCAGCGACGACCTCTACCAGCGCGAGCCTCACGCGATTCTGGAAACCTTTTTGCTCTACCAAAACACGGTCGGCGTGAAGGGCCTGTCCGCCCGCACGCTGCGTGCGCTCTACAACGCACGCAGCCTGATGGACGGTGCCTTTCGCAGCGACCCGGTCAACCGCGCCACCTTCATGGCGATCCTGATGCAGCCCAGCGGCCTGACCCACGCCATCCGGCTGATGAACCAAACCTCGGTGCTGGGGCGCTACCTGTGGGTGTTCAGGCGCATCGTCGGGCAAATGCAGCACGACCTGTTTCACGTCTACACGGTGGACCAGCACATCCTGACCGTGCTGCGCAATATGCGGCGTTTCTTCATCGTCGAACACGCCCACGAATACCCGTTTTGCTCGCAGCTGGCCTCGGGCTGGGACAAGCCCTGGCTGCTGTATGTGGCAGCGCTCTTCCACGACATTGCCAAAGGGCGCGGCGGCGACCACTCGGAACTGGGCTGCGTGGAAGCGCGGCGCTTTTGCAAGCAGCACGGCATCAGCGCCGAGGACACGGCCTTGATCGAGTTCTTGGTGGCCGAGCACTTGACCATGAGCCACATTGCGCAAAAGTCCGACCTGAGCGACAGCGCCGTCATTGCCAAATTTGCACAACGCGTGGGCAATGAGCGCAATCTCACCGCCCTGTATTTGCTCACGGTGGCTGACATTCGCGGCACCTCGCCCAAGGTCTGGAATGCCTGGAAAGCCAAGCTGCTCGAAGACCTGTACCGCTACACCATGCGCACCTTGGGTGGCCGTGCACCGGATGCTGACGCCGAGGTGGAGAGCCGCAAGCGCGAGGCGCTGGTCAACCTGGCGCTGTATTCCCTGCCCTTTGAGGCGCACAAAGCGCTGTGGGCCACGCTGGACGTGAGCTATTTCATGCGCCACGATGCCGAAGACATCGCCTGGCACACCAAACAGCTGTCGCGCCATGTGCAAACCGCCACGCCAGTCGTTCGTGCCCGGCGCTCCACCATCGGCGAAGGCCTGCAAGTGCTGGTCTACACACCCGACCAGCCTGACCTGTTCGCGCGCATTTGCGGCTACTTCGACCAGGCTTCTTTCAGCATTGTGGATGCGCGGGTGCACACCTCGCAGACCGGCTACGCGCTGGACACCTTTGAAGTCGTGACCTCTGCCGGCATGGAGGAGCACTACCAGGCCCTGACCAGCATGCTGGAGACCGAACTCGCCCAAACCATTGCCAACGCAGGGCCGTTGCCCACACCGTCCAAGGGCCGGGTGTCGCGCCGCGTCAAGAGCTTTCCGATTGCGCCACGGGTCACCCTGCGCCCCGACGAAAAAGCACAAAACTGGCTGCTCAACATCTCGGCCAGCGACCGGCCCGGCTTGCTCTATTCGGTGGCACAGGTGCTGGCACGCCATGAGATTGCCGTGCAATTGGCCAAGGTTGCCACCTTGGGCGAACGGGTCGACGACACTTTTTTGGTCCACGGCGCACAGTTGCAGCACAACAAAGCGCAAATCGCCATCGAGACCGAGCTGCTGCAAACACTGGCCTACTGACAACTTCACACTACGGAGACAAGCAATGCAAAACCTTCACCAGTCCACGATCAGTCGCCGCCGGCTGTTGGCCGGCACTGCAGCCTTGGGCGCGTGCAGCTTTTCGGCGATCGCGCAAAGCAAAGTGGTGTTGCGCATCTCCAGCCCTGCCGTACCTGAAGACTGGCACGCCAAGATGTGGACGGTGTTCAAAGACACCTTAGAAAAAAGTGCTCCCGGTGAGTTTGACGTACAGATCAACCTCAACGCCTCTTTGTTCAAGCAAGGGGCCGAGTCGGCGGCCATGGCGCGCGGCAACCT
Organism: Comamonadaceae bacterium; assembly: GCA_947447985.1. Taxonomy (GTDB): domain Bacteria; phylum Pseudomonadota; class Gammaproteobacteria; order Burkholderiales; family Burkholderiaceae_C; genus Allorhodoferax. The sequence goes on along the minus strand of CANFLX010000001.1, from coordinate 196,818 downwards.
GGAATTGACCACGCTCTCATCGTTTGACATTGCCAAGTTTGTGCCGGCTTTTTCAGTGTTTACCGCGGGCTACATGGTGCGCGACCCGGCCCAGCAGCAAAAGATTTTCCAGGGGCCTCTAGGTGCCGAGTTATTCAAACTGGTGTCTGACACCATGGACGTCACGCCCTTGGCCACGGCCTATCTGGGTACGCGCCAACTCAATTTGCGCGAAGTGCGCAATGTCAAAACGCCTGCCGACCTCAAGGGCGTCAAGCTGCGCATGCCGGGCTCGAAAGAATGGCTTTTTTTGGGCGAGGCTTTGGGAGCGACCGCCACGCCGCTGGCCTTTGGCGAGGTGTATATGGGCCTCAAGACCGGCACCATCGACGGGCAGGACAACCCGCTGCCCTCGGTGCGTGCGGCCAAGTTTTACGAAGTGACCAAGCAAATCGTGCTGACCAGCCACTTGGTCGACAGCCTGTTTATTTCCATCTCCAACAAGAGCCTGGCGGCGATGACGCCCGCGCAGCGCCAAAAAGTAACGGCCGCCGCACAGGCCGCTGCCATCTACAACAACGACAACCGCATCAAAGAAGAAGCGCAACTGGTGGAGTTCTTCCGCAAAGAAGGCCTGCAAATCACCACGCCGGACCTGGACGCCTTCCACAAGTCGGTGCAGCAAAGCTACCAGCGCTCCGACTACGCCAAAGCCTGGCCCGCCGGTTTGGTGGACCGCATCAACGCAGTGCGCTAAGGCATGGTCAGCCAGCTTGTGAGGTTCTGGCGCAGCGCCGCGAGTGCGGTGGCAGGACTCTTGTTTCTGGCATTGTTTGCGGTGTTCATCGTGCAAATCGGTGCGCGTTTTGGCCTGAACATGCCGCTGGCCTGGACCGACGAGGCCGCTGTCATCTTGTACCTCTGGGTGATTTTGTGGACCGCTGCCTGGGTCGTGCCTGAGCGCGAGCACGTGGTGTTTGACCTGCTGTGGAACAGCGCGTCGCGGCGCGTGCGCCAGGCCATGTGCGTCGCAGGCAACTTGCTGGTCGGTGGCTTGGCGGGTGCCGCGCTGCCCGCGAGCTGGGACTATGTGCACTTCATGGGCCGCGAGGGCTCACCGGTGCTGGGCGTCTCGTTCATGTGGATCGACCTGCCGTTCGTGATGCTGCTGGTGGCGCTGGTGCTGCGATGCGCTTGGGCCATCGTGCAGGCACTGCGCGGCCAGGGCCTAGAGCACGAATTGCGCTTGTGAGGGCCGCGGCATGAGCATGGGTCTGTGGGTTTTGGCCGGGGTGCTGGTGGCTGCGCTGTTGCTGCGCATGCCGATTGGCTTTGGCATGCTGGCTGCAGGCATTGGCTACCTGATGGCCACCCACCAAGACCTGGGGCTGGTGGCCGAGCAGGTGAGCAATGGCCTGTACAACAGCTATGTATTGCTGGCGGTGCCTTTGTTTGTGTTTGCCGCCAACCTGATGAATGCGGGCACGGTGAGCGAGCGCATTTTCGACTTTTGCCGCATTCTGGTCGGGCCCATGCGGGGAGGCCTTGCCCAGGTGGATATTTTGGTCAGTGTGATTTTTTCAGGCATGAGCGGTAGCGCCATTGCCGACGCGGCCGGCCCGGGCTTGGTCACCATCCGGCAAATGCTCAAGCATCCCGAATACCCGCGTGGCTTTGCGGGCGCCGTGGTGGTTGCCAGTGCAACCTTGGGGCCCATCATTCCGCCCTCGATTCCCATGGTGATTTACGCCCTGGTGTCCGGCACCTCGGTAGGTGCTTTGTTCTTAGGGGGCGTGGTGCCCGGCCTCCTGATGGCCGCTCTCATGATGCTGGTGGTCCATGGGATTGCCACGCGGCGCAACATGCCGCGCGAGGCGCCGATCCCGCGCTCGGAGTGGGCGGCTTTGGCCTTTCGCGGTGCCCTTCCCCTGTCCATGCCCATCGTTTTGTTGGGCGGAATCTACTCGGGTGCATTTACGCCCACCGAGGCGGCGGCAGTGGCTGCTTTGCATGCGCTGGTCTTGTCCACCGTGGTGTTTCGCGCCCTCGACTGGCGCGGCTTTTGGACGGTAGTGCTGGAGTCGGCCCGCGGCAGCGCGGTGATCACCCTCATCCTGGCCGGCTCATTCATGCTCAACTACGCACTCACCGCAGAGGGTGTGCCCCAGGCCATGGCACTGTGGGTGTCGGGCATGCATCTCTCCCAAATCCAGTTTTTGCTGCTGGTCAACCTGCTTTTCCTGGCGCTGGGCTGCTTTTTGGACGTATCGGTGCTGCTCCTGGTATTCGTACCCATGCTGCTGCCTGCGGCCAGGCTGCTGGGGGTGGACCTGGTGCACTTTGGGGTGCTGGTGGTGCTCAATATGATGATCGGGCTGATTCACCCGCCCTTTGGCATGCTGCTGTTTGTGACCAAGGCGCTAACAGGTATCCCGATTGGCGAAATGATGCGCGAAGGCTGGCCCTTTTTGCTCATGCTGCTGGCCCTGCTGCTGGCCATGACTTTCTTCCCGCAAATCGTGCTGTGGCTGCCGCAGACCATGGGCTACGGGGCGCACTGAGGGCGATTGCCCTGGCTTTGCCAGGGGTTGGCACGATTCCTGAATAGGTGGGACGCAATGTCGATGTTTCGACAGGAGGAGCAGCCCCATGGCCAATGACTTCGAAATCAGAGCCCTAGACCGGGACGGTGGCGCCAGCCACCACCCCAGCGCCGACGATCAGCAGCACCGCCGCGAGCAGCGCCTGCGCGCCTTGCTCAGTGCCCTGAAAACCGGGCCCATCGACGCGGCACGCCTGGCTTTTACCGCGCTGGTGTCCCATGACCTGGAACTCGCCCATCAACCCGGCCTGACCCGCATTGGCAGCGCCTTGCAAAGCAGCAACCTGGTCGCGGCCTTGCGCATTGCCCAGGAAATGCAGCTGGGGCGCATGGCCTTGTTCAAAAATCCGACACTGCCGATCCGCGTGAGCGACGCGACCACCAAGGCCCCCGAACACAAGGGATTTATTGGCGGCATGACCGGCCGCCTGTTTGACCGAACTGCTTAAACGATCTTCACGCTCAGGTTGGGCAGGCCGTCGATGTGCATTTCGATCACATCGCCGCGCACCACAGGCCCCACGTTTTCCGGGGTGCCGGAGTAAATAATGTCGCCAGGAAAGAGCTCAAACGCCTCGGAGAGCTTGGCAATTTGCTCGGCCACCGACCAAATCATCTGGTTCAAATTGGCACTTTGCTTGGTCTGACCGTTGACCTTCAGCCAAATGGCACCCTGCGTGAAATGCCCCGTTTGCGCCACCTTGTGCAAGGGCCCGATGGGCGCGGAGTGGTCAAAACTTTTGCCGATTTCCCAGGGCTTTTTCTCGTCGCCCATGGCGCGCTGCAAATCCCGACGCGTCATGTCCAAACCCAGGGTGTAGCCATAGACATGCTCCAGGGCCTTGTCTACCGAAATATTGCGCCCGCCTTTGCCCAGCGCCGCCACCAGTTCTGCCTCGTAGTGGTAGTTTTTGGTCAGGGGTGGATAGAGGTGGTCGGCCACGGTGCCGCTGGCCACGTTTTGAATCGCATCGGTCGGCTTTTGAAAGAAAAACGGTGGCTCGCGCGTGGGGTCCGAGCCCATTTCGCGGGAATGCGCGGCGTAATTGCGACCAATGCAGTAGACGCGGCGCACCGGGTACATCTCGTCCGAGCCCACGATGGGCAAGTAAACCGCTGGCACGGCAAACGGGGTTTTGACGCTGGACTGCGTGACGCCTGGCGTGGCGCAACCCAACAAAGCCCCTGCGGACATCAGTCCGCCAGACTGCAACCAACTGCGTTTTGAAATATCGGTCAAAGCGTGTTTCCTCGTGGTGTTGAATTGATGAAAAAAAGCAAGGGTTCAGAGCCGGTGCCAAGTCTGCAAACTGTCCGGTGGAATGGTACCGCAAGCTTCGGGCAACAGCCGCTGGAATTGACGCGGCGCAATAACGGCTCTCAAATTTGACATATGTTGGCGGCTGCACAGAGCCCACCGGTATTCAAGAACATGATGGGGTGTGGGCTTCTTGGAACTGGATTTTCCTAAGCGCCGGAATCACCCACACCAAAGATTGTTCCCATGAAAATCAATGTCACCTCCCGTGCCGTTTCCGGCATCTTCGCCTTGCTTGGACTTTGCTTGGCCCCCGCCGCGCAAGCCGCGGGCAATACCAACACCGGCAACATGCTGGTCAGCGCAAACATCGAAACCGCGTGCTCTGTGTCTGCCAGTCCGATGGCTTTCGGTACCGTGCTACCTGGCGTAGTCAAGGACACCCAGGCCACGGTCACCGCGGTCTGCACCACCGGCACCACCTACACGCTGGACTTGGGCGATGGGCTGAACCACATCACCACGGGCGGCACCGGCATCCAGTACCGCCGCCAGATGGGGGACGCGGCCAATCGGCTTCCCTACATCATCGCGGTCGACACCACCTATGCAACCCAGGTGGACGCCACGGCTTCGCTGGCGGCGACCAACAATCTGCTGACATCGACGGTGGGCAATGGCTTGGACCAACCCGTCACCATTTACGGCCGTGTGATCGGCGCGGAATCGGTCAGCAAAGCGCCCGGTGCCTATACCGACACGGTCATCGTCACCATTGCCTTCTAAAAGCCCATGGCGGGTGCTCTTCGCCTTCGCGTTGGCGGGGTTCGGTGCACTCGGCCTCTGTGCGACGACCATCACGCCGGTCATCATCGAAGTGCCGTCGGACGGTCGCGCCATCGTCACGGTGCGCAACGACCGTGGACGCGAGGTGCTGTACCAGGTCACGGTGATGGACTGGCATACCGTGGATGGCGTGGACCAGTATGTCGCCACCCAGGATTTCATTGCCAGCCCGCCTTTGTTCACTCTGGCCCCCTCGGAATCGCAAATCGTGCGCCTGGGTTTTCGCAATCCCGTGCGCCAGGCGGTCGAGCAGGCCTATCGTTTGGTGTTGGCCGAGGTGCCGCGCCCCAGCGATCCTGCCCGCGAGGTCGGCGTTGTCGACTTTGCCATTCAATACCTTTTGCCGGTGTTTGTGGCGCCATCGGGCCACGGCGTCAAACCGGCACTGCGCTGGTCCATGCGAAGCGAGGGCGAGGCCCTGATCGTGCGCGCCAGCAATCCAGGGACGACCCGCACGGCCTTGACGATGGTGGGTCTGAGCCAGCAGCCCGGTCCCCACCCCGAGGCCGACATCGCCAGCAAACAACGCGTGACCGTGCTGGCCCAGGCTTGGCGCGAATGGCGCCTGCCCGTTCCGGCGAATAAGCACGGCGCACCCTGGCGCATTGTGCTTGTGCTGGACGGTAGCGACACGCCGGTCCTCGTGCCCGATGTGGACATGTGGCCCAGCAGCGCACGCTAGGTGTTTCTGCCGCCGCCAGGTTCTTGGGACTGCGGGCCGTCATGCTATGGGCACTGAGTAGCGCGACCATGGCCGCGGAGCTCGGCGGATTCCATGGTGTCATGGTCAACGGCGCCCTGCAGCCTCAATTTGCCTTTCTGGTCTTTGACAAGGCATCGCGGCCCTACATGGCGCAAAAAGATTTCGTCGCCCTGGGCTTTGCCGTCCAGGTACCACCCGTGCAGCGGGAGGGTCTGGAGGTCGTGCCTCTGTTCGACCAAGCCGGTTTGCAGGCCCGCGTCGACGAAACGGCGCTGATGCTGATGCTCGCAGTCGAGCCGCACTGGTATGCCGGAACGCAAATCCGCCTGAACGCCCTGCATGCCGGCAAACCCGTGCCCGCACTACCCGGCGCTCTGTTGAACTACAGCCTGCAACTCAGAGGCACGGGCAAAGAACCCCCGACCGCAGGCAGCCGCCAAAACCTGTCCTGGTTCGGACCCGCGGGTCTCTTGGATGTCGCAACTGCGCTCAGCTCCAAGGGCAGCACCCCGCCTGGCGCACCCACCGACAACCAGCACGCATTCACGCGACTGAGCACGACCTTTTTTCGTGACGACGAAGCACAGCTCACCACCCTGTCTGTCGGCGACAGCGTATTGCCCCAGGGCGCAGGCGTTCCGAGTGTGCGTTTTGGCGGCATCGCCTGGCAGAGCAACTTTGGGCTCGACCCCGCCTTCACCACGCTGGAGACGCCCGCCATTTTTGACGCCGCGCGCTTGCCCAGCACGCTGGAATTTTTTCTCAATGACAGGCGGGTCGGCGCCCCGCTGTCGGTGCCCGCCGGCCCCTTTGACATCAGCGGTCTGCCCACCGTCGACGGAGCCGGCCAGATCAAGGTGCTGATTCGCGATGCGCTGAACAACGAGCGCATCGTCAGCGTCCCCTACCTGCACACCGCACGCCTGTACCGCCAAGGGGTGTACAGCTTCAACTACAGCGCCGGGCTGCTGCGCCCTGAACTCGACCACTATGACACGCCCTTTCTGAGCAGTTCGCACCGCTGGGGGCTGACGCGCTGGCTCACCCTCGACGCAGGTGCGACCTGGAGCGCTGGCGCCAGCAGCCTGGGCGCGGGCGCCACCTTTCCCCTGGCAGACAACATGGTCGGTGACACCCGCCTGGCGATGAGCCATTCGCCAGCAGGCCAGGGGCAGCAGTGGGCCACATCGGCTCTGTGGCAAATCAGTGTGGCCAGTGTGGGGGCAGGCGTCATCCATTCGTCCAGCGCATTCCGGCTGCTGGGCGATAGCGACAGCTCGCTCGCGCAAGCGCGAGATGACCTTCGTTTGTACGCGTCACGCGCACTGGCCCACGGCCTTGGCAGTGTGAGCGCAAGCCATGGGTTTTTGTCGACCTGGGACGGCAACACCCGCACCATCAGCAGCCTGGGCTGGTCCAAAAGTTTTAGCGGCTTCAGCGTATCGCTGGGTGCGGTGCAAAGCAGCAGTGGCACGGCGGCGCAGATTGCGATCAGTGTGCCGCTGGGGCGCCAAGGCTTTTTCAGCAGCAGCCTGCAGAGGCAAGGCGAGGTCACAACCCTGCGCAAGGACTACGCCAGTGCCCCTGTCACCAACACCGGTGTGGCATGGCGATTGGCGACCACCGCCACGCACCCCGACACTGCGGAGGACGCGCCGAGCGTGCTGCTGGGGCTGAATGCGCGCACCACCCTCGGCGAACACGACCTGGAACTGGTAGGCCGCAAGGCCACAGTGTCATGGCGCGCCAGCACCGCAGGCAGCCTGGGGGTGCTGGCTGGCCGTTCGTTTTACGGCCCGCCCATCAGCAGCGGCTTTGCCTTGGTGTCCACCGGGGACGCGCCAGGCATTCCGGTGTACCGCTGGAACCTGCCGGTGGCGGTCAGTGACGCGCGGGGACTGGCGCTTGTCACCACCCTGAACCCCTACCAAAACAATCTGCTGGCGGTGCGCCCTGAAGAGGTGCCGCTGGAGTACCGCGTCACCAGCCATGAGGTGACTGCGGTACCGCGCAGCCGTGGCGGGGTGTTTGTCGAATTCGCCATGCTGCGTGAGCGAGCGGCCCTGCTCGTGCTGCACTTGCCCGATGGCCAAGCCCTGCCCGTTGGTGCGACGGTGACGGTAGAGGGGACCGGGGAGACTGCCCCGGTCGGGCAGCGCGGTGAAGCCTATCTGCAAAACCTGCCCGAACACGGTGCGGTCGAAGTGACTTTCCAGGGGAGCCGCTGCCGTATCCCGACCAGCCGCCCCGCCACCACCGACCCCCAGCCACGCATGGGACCTTACACCTGCGCGCTGCGCGCTGCGCCATGAGCGGACCTGCCGCCAAGCGCATCATGGCGCAGTGCGCGATGGGGGTCGGCTTGCTTGGGGCTGTCTGCGCCAGCGCAGCAGACGCTGTGGACAACAGCACCGAGGTGATCTGCCTGCTGCAGTCGGCCAGCCTGAATTTCGGACGCCTGGGCCTGCACCGCCCACCGCTTGTTGCGGGTGAAGGCGAAATGGTCGTGGTGTGCCAAAACACGGCCACTGCGCTGCGTCGTGTGAATCTCGCACTGGCCTTCCCGACGATGGGGCAATCTACGGCTTGGTTGCAATCCGGCCGTGGCACGCTGGCGGTGGCGTTTTTTCACGATACCCAGTTTGCCGTGCGTTGGGGCGAAGACGGCCAGGGTCTTGCAGCGCTGCACATCCCGCTGGAGTTGGGAGCCGGGGAACGCCGACTCCTGCGCCTTCCGGTCTACGCCCTGCTCCAAAATCCCCCCGGCGCGGCTGCCGGCATCTATGTGGCAAACCTACCCGTCACGGTGTCAATCTCGCAACCCTAGTCGGCGGTGGTTTGGACACCGGGTCGCTCACAGCGTCGCAATCAGCCGTGGTACCGTAGGGTTATGCCACGCATTGCCCTCTTCCCTTTGTCTCACGGCGTCTTTCCAGACGGCGTGTTGCGATTGCAAATTTTTGAAGTGCGCTACCTGGACCTGATCCGGCGCTGCCATCGCGAACAAACACCCTTTGGTGTGGCCTGGCTGGCGCAGGGCAACGAAGTCGCAGTACCGGGGCAGGTGCCGCAACTGCATGCGCTGGGCACGCTGGCCCACATTGAAGACTTGCAAACCGTGCAGGCCGCTCTGCTGCGCGTGCGCTGCGTGGGTGGACAGCGCTTCAGGCTGGGCGCGGTCGAGGCGGGGCCCTATGGCGTGTGGTACGGCGAGGCGGACTACCTGCCCGATGACGAGCCCACCCCCATCCCCGACGAACTGCAGCCTCTGGCCAACCGCTTGGGCAAAGGCATCACCCAAGCGCAGGCTGGTGGACTTTTGCACGAACTGCCGCTGCAAGCACCTTTTCGCCTGGACGAATGCGGCTGGGTCGCCAACCGCTGGGCTGAACTGCTGCCGCTACCGACCGAAGAAAAACTCGCGCTGCTGGCGCAGCCTGATCCGCGGGTGCGGCTGGAGCGGGTGGGGAAAATGATGGGGACGGCGTCGGGGGAATGAGGGCAAGAGCCCATGCTGCGCTTAGGGCGCGCAAACCAACTGAAAAGCAGCCGCATAGGCGGTCTCTGGCGGAACTTCTTTCCAAAGCCCTTCGCGCTCGACCAAAAACAGTTTTTCTCCAGCAGCCATGGGCTCCCAATACGTGCTCAAAGAAAGCACCTTGGTACGGCCCCGCGGGCAGTCGTAGGCAACGTGGATGCGGCGAGACATTTCGCCGCCTTCGTCCCGCCGATTCAAATCCAGCAGTTCCCATACCTGGCGCACGGTTCCGTCGTTCAGCACCTTGACCGGGTCTATAAAAAAGCGGCCTTCATCGGTCTCACCCACTTTCACCCAGTCGGCCCGAGCCACACCGGCCAGCACGGTAAGCGCAATCAAAATAAATTTTCTCATTCGACGTTCAAGCGTTAGGACGTGGAAGTTGACGATGCGCCGGGCAAACGCACCCAGGCCGGCAATTTTTGCGACCAGTCCCGCGCGGTCTGCAGCTGGTGGGCCAGTTGGAGCAAGCGGTCTTCGTGGCCGAACCGCGCAATGAACTGAACGCCCACAGGCAGACCGTCCGGCGTGGTGTGCAAGGGCACCGACATGGCGGGTGTCCCGGTCAGGTTGGACAGCTGCGTGAAGGGGACGAATGACAAACTGTCACGGGCGATTTGGTCGATCATTCCGTTGAGCAAGCCCATTTTTGCCAACAACCCAAAGATCCCGGTGCGCTCCAAAACCGACAGTGCCCACTCCTGCGCTGCGGGCAAATCTGCCGCCCCATGCAGTGGCGCCGGGGTGGCGGCTGTGGGGGTGAGCAGCATGTCAAAGCGGGTATGAAACTGGCCCAGGGCACGGGCATAGGTATTCCACGCATCGACTTCCGCCACAAAGGTACCCGACGGCGTGTTCGCTCCCAGCGTGGCCAGTATGCGGGTCAAGAGTTCAAAGTCGCTGCTGCGGGCACCCGCCCGCCTGGCCATGTGCGTGATGGCGTGCATATGGCCGAAATACATGTGCAAGTAGCTCCTGGAGAGTGCGTTGCCGTCCACCGCAGGGCCCTGCTCCTGCACCTCATGGCCCAGACTGCGCAACAGCGCCACGGCGTCGTGCACCGCTGCCACGGCCTGCGCATCTACCGGCGTGCCGATGGGCGATTGCACGGTGTAGCCAATGCGCAATGTGCCGGGGTCGCGCAGCATGGCGCTGGCATAGGCTTCTGTGGGCGCAGCAACCGTAAACGGGTCGCCCGGCTCGCTGCCTTGCAACACGTCCAGAGCACGTGCGGTGTCGCGCACTGTGCGGCTGAGCACACCCTCGCTGGACGCGCCCGACCAGATTTCTCCCATCGCGGGGCCTGACGAAATGCGGCCCCGCGACGGGCGCAAACCCAACAAGCCGCAGTAAGAGGCGGGGATGCGGATGGACCCTCCGCCGTCGTTGGCAGCGGCCATGGGCACGACACCACTGGCCACGGCTGCGGCAGAACCGCCACTGGAGCCGCCCGTTGTGCGATCCAGATTCCAGGGATTGTTGGCACGGCCCCAGACCTTGGAGTCGGTCGCAGCTTTCAAGGCAAATTCAGGCAGGTTGGTCTTGCCGAAGACCAGGAAACCTGCGTCCAAATAACGGCGCACCACGTTGGCATGCTGTGTAGGCACGATGCCCAGCATGGCGCGGCTGCCATACGAAGTGGGCACACCCGCGTAGTCTTGCACGCCGTCTTTGATCAAGAAAGGCACGCCGGCAAACGGTGCGTCAGGCTTCAAGGTTTCAAGCTGGCGCTGGGCTTGCGCTTCGAGTGAGCGGCATACCGCGTTGGTTGTCGGGTTGACCTTGGCGGACTGCGCCAGGGCGCAGTCCAGTAGCTCCTGCGGCGAGACCTCACCGCTTTTGACCAATTGCGCCAGGCCTGTCGCGTCGAAGCCCAGGTATTCAGTCAATTGCATGGCGTGTACCTCACTCTTTCGTGTTACCCGCCTGGGAATCCAAGCTTTTTAAGAAGGCCATCTTCTCCGCAATCTTGCTCTCGAGTCCGCGTGGCACGGGCTGGTACCAGGCCGGGTCTGCCATACCGTCGGGCAGGTAGGTCTCGCCCGCAGCGTAGGCATGGGGTTCGTCATGGGCGTAGCGGTATTCGTGTCCGTAGCCGAGCTCTTTCATGAGCTTGGTAGGCGCATTGCGCAGATGCACGGGCACTTCGCGGCTCTGGTCGGTTTTCACAAAGGCGCGGGCTTTGTTGTACGCGTTGTAGCCGGCATTGCTTTTGGCGGCCACGGCCAAATAGACCACGGCTTGGCCCAGCGCCAGTTCGCCTTCGGGCGAGCCCAAACGCTCAAAGGTGAGGGCTGCGTCATTGGCGATTTGCATGGCACGCGGGTCGGCCAGGCCAATGTCTTCCCAGGCCATGCGCACGATGCGGCGCGACAGGTATTTGGGGTCGGCGCCGCCGTCCAGCATGCGGCACAGCCAATAGAGCGCTGCGTCGGGGTTGGAGCCGCGCACCGATTTGTGCAGGGCCGAAATTTGGTCGTAAAAGTTGTCGCCACCTTTGTCAAAGCGCTTGGCATTGATGGCCAGGGCGTTTTCGATAAAAGCCCCGTCAATGTCACTGATGCCAGCGGCGGCGGCAGCGGTATTGCATTGCTCCAGCAGGTTGAGCATGCGCCGGGCATCGCCATCGGCATAACCCACCAGGGTGGAGATGGCACGCTCTTCAAAATGCAAGTGGCCCAGCACCTTGTCTTGCGCGCGCTGCAGCAAGAGTCGCAGCTCGTCGTCGGTCAGCGACTTGAGCACATAGACCTGGGCCCGCGACAAAAGCGCCGAGTTCACCTCAAAGGAAGGGTTCTCGGTGGTGGCGCCAATCAGTGTGACCAGGCCGGACTCGGCATAGGGCAAGAGCGCGTCTTGCTGCGACTTGTTGAAGCGGTGGATTTCGTCCACAAACAAAATCGTGTGCTTGCCCTGCGCCAGATGCGCTTGCGCCTGCTCCATCGCAGCGCGAATGTCTTTGACGCCCGAGAACACGGCAGAGAGCGCGATGAACTCGCACTGAAAGGCAGTCGCGGTCAGGCGCGCCAGCGTGGTTTTACCCACGCCCGGCGGCCCCCACAAAATCATGGAATGCGGCTTGCCCGAGGCAAAGGCGAGCTGCAGCGGCTTACCCGGGGCCAGCAAATCGCTTTGGCCGATGACGTCTGCCACCGTCTGCGGGCGCAGCGCCTCGGCCAGCGGGGCTGTGGGTTGGGAGGCGAAAAGATCGGCCATGCGCTTATCTTGCACCCTAGTGCGTCAGTGGAGGGGCGACGGGTGCACCCTGCATCAACGGTGAAGTCTTTCGCATCATGGCAGCGCCAGCGTTTTCAAGAAATCCAGTGCCTGTGCAGCCACGTCCTGGGGTACTTCCATGTGCGAGGCGCGGCCCTCCAAATACACGCTTTGAGGGTGGGGCGGCAGCTGTTTGAACACATACTGGGCGCCAAAGCCCCAGCGGGTAATTCCGTCTTGGACGGTCCCCGCGTAAAACACCGGAATGGCGCGGCGCACGCGACTTGCCGAAATGGACATATTGGCCAAGCCTTCGGGCTCGTAATAGGAAAGATAGGCCGAGGGCGTGCTCACCAGTTGGCGACGGCGGTTGCCGCTGTTGAAATCGGTGAACTCGAAGTCGCGCACAGCGCCCTGACCTGCTTGCACCGCGACGCGGGCTTTTTGCAGTGTCGACGCCGTCTCTCCATTGCGAAACTGGTACTCCGGCACATGGCCGGGCGCAAAGACCATCAAGGCATCGACATCGCCGTGGTTGGCTGCATACGCCAGTGCCGCATTTGCACCCAAGCTATGCCCTGCCAACACCACACGGGTAAAGCCTTGGCCCCGCAGGCGGGCGACCGCATCTCGGATCTCCAGCAATGCGTCGGGGTAATCCACGTCGTACAAACGGTCCCGCCCCCATGCCATGGCAGGCGACACCACGGTGTAGCCTGCCGTCTGCAAGTCAGAGGCCAAGGGACCTGGCGGTCGACCCCATTTGCCGTGCAAAGCAATGACCGCGGTGGAAGATGGCTCGGCCCAGCAGTTACCTGTACATCCCCACCAAAGGAAAAAAACAACGAGCAGTTGAGAAATTTGACGCAGCATGACCCGGTGCTCGCGCTTTACTGCCGCACCACATCCACACCAGCAGGCGGCTTGAATTGAAAGCTGCCGGACTCAATCACCGCATTGGCCTCAAAGGAGTTGAACTGCAGGACCGAGCGCTGGCCGAAGCTGTCCAATATCTCCAGCGTGGCCAGCATGCCGCCTTTGAAGCCCACACGAACGCTTTGCAAGCTGCCCTCTTTCGATTTGGGCGTGGCCTGCAGCCACTCCTGGCCCTCGGCCGCAGGCGCGTCTGTCAATGTGTATTCCGCTTGCAAGGCCTTGAGGTCGGGCGCTGCGCTGATGAGTGCCGCCGGTGTGGAACCCAAAGCCGCCGCCTGTTTGCGCGCCGTCACTTGGGCCAGGTCCACGTCGTAGAGCCACAGGGTTTGGCCATCCGCCACGATGCTTTGCTCGAAGGGTTTTTTGTAAATGAACTTGAAGCGGTTGGGCCGCACAAATTCAAAGCTGCCACTGGACACCTTGGCACGCACCGCTTGCCCGTCTTTGGCGGGCGCTGTCACCGTCTGCGTGAAGGTCGCTCGGCCGCTTTTGACGTTTTTGACAAAGGCGTCCAGGGTCTCTAAGCCACCGGCCCAAGCCCCGTTCAGGCACAGGGCCGCACCAGCGAAGGCAGCAACAAAACGCAAGCGGAGCGTGGCCATCATTCAGCGCGCGCTGGCACCAAAATTTCGCGCTGACCGCTGCCGCTCATGGAACTCACCAGTCCCGCTTTTTCCATGTCTTCCACCAAACGCGCAGCGCGGTTGTAGCCAATTTTGAGGTGGCGTTGCACCAAAGAAATACTGGCCTTGCGATTCTTGAGTACCACCTCCACGGCCTGGTCATAGAGCGCGTCTTTTTCGCCGCTGGAGTCGCCGAAGGTGCCGTCGCCATCGTCGCCATCGGCCGTGCCGCCTTCGAGCAGGCCTTCAACGTAATTGGGCTCGCCCCCCTGCTCTTTCAGGTATTTCACAACGCGGTGTACTTCCTCGTCGCTCACAAAGGCGCCGTGCACGCGCACCGGCAAGCCAGTGCCGCTGGGCATGTAGAGCATGTCACCCATGCCCAAGAGTGCTTCGGCGCCCATTTGGTCGAGGATGGTGCGGCTGTCGATCTTGCTGCTCACCTGGAAGGCAATGCGCGTGGGAATATTGGCCTTGATCAGGCCGGTAATCACGTCCACGCTGGGCCGCTGGGTGGCCAAAATCAAGTGAATGCCAGCCGCGCGCGCTTTTTGCGCCAGGCGGGCAATCAGCTCTTCAATCTTTTTGCCCACCACCATCATCAGATCGGCCAGCTCGTCAATCACTACCACGATGTGCGGCAGGCGTTGCAAGGGTTCGGGGTCTTCGGGCGTGAGGCTGAAGGGGTTGTAAATAAAGGTGCCATTGGCCGTGGCTTCGTCCAACTTGGCGTTGAAGCCCGCCAGATTGCGCACGCCCATTTTGCTCATCAGCTTGTAGCGTTTTTCCATTTCGGCCACGCACCAGTTCAGGCCATGGGCGGCCTGACGCATGTCCGTCACCACCGGGGCCAGCAGGTGCGGAATGCCTTCGTAGACGCTCATCTCCAGCATCTTGGGGTCAATCATCAAGAGCCGCACATCGCGCGCTTCGGCCTTGTACAAGAGGCTCAAAATCATGGCGTTGATGCCCACCGATTTGCCCGAGCCGGTGGTGCCCGCCACCAGCACGTGCGGCATCTTGGCCAGGTCGGCGACGATAGGGTTGCCCACAATGTCTTTGCCCAAGCCCATGGTGAGCAGGGACTTGGCGTCGTTGTAGACCGCGGAGCCCAAGATTTCCGAGAGGCGGATGGACTGGCGCTTGGCGTTGGGCAGTTCCAGGGCCATGTAGTTTTTGCCAGGAATCGTCTCCACCACGCGGATAGACACCAAACTCAAAGAACGCGCCAGGTCTTTGGCCAAGCCCACAATTTGCGATCCTTTGACGCCGGTGGCGGGCTCAATTTCGTAGCGGGTGATCACCGGGCCGGGTTGGGCCAGCACCACGCGCACTTCCACGCCGAAGTCCTTGAGCTTTTTCTCAATCATGCGGCTGGTCATCTCCAGCGTCTCGGGCGATACCGTCTCCTGGCGCAGCAAGGCTTCGTCCAACAACGCCACCTGCGGCAGCTTGCTGTCGGGCATTTCAGAGAACAGGGGCTTTTGCCGCTCTTTGGCCACCCGTGTGCTGGGCGGCACGTCCACGGCGGGTTGCTCAATCACCACACGGGGCTCGACCGGCGCAAACGCCATGGGTGCCAGGTCAGACGCCTCACCCGGGGCCACTTCCATCATCGGTTCGGTGTAGAGCACCTCGCGCTCGCGCACGGCTTGCTGGCCCAACTCCATGTCCTGGGCGATCTCGCGGCGCTCCCGCATCGATTCCCAGCGCCCGTCAATCCAGGCACCCAGCGACTGCGCCGCGGTCAACCACGAAAATCGAAAGGCCCAGCCCGCACCCAGCACACCCAACACCACCGCGAAGAGGCCAGAGCCAGCAAAACCCAGCCAATGCACGCCCTGCATGCCCAGCAGGTAACCCAGCACACCCCCGCTGGTGCCGGGCAAATGGCTCTCTAAACGGTACAGGCGTGCCCATTCCAAGGTGGCGCTGGCGCACAGCAGCAAACCCAGGCCGATCCAAAACTGGCTGCGTTGAAAAACCAGAGGCTCAACGGGCGCGTCCTCCGGCTCCACCACCGCTGGACTGGCAAAGCGCAGAGCCACCAGGCTCACCCATGCCCGCAAACCCACTGCCACCAGCCACCAGGCCGAGTAACCAAACAGGAAATACAAGAGGTCCGAGCCCAGCGCGCCCGCGTGGCCCGCCAGGTTGCGGGTCGCACCGCCACTGCCCGACGTGGTCCACGCTGGGTCTTGGACGGAATAACTGGCCAAGGCCAAGAATGCAAAGGTGAGGCCCAAAAAGCCCGCAATGATGGCGATTTCGGTGGCAAAGCGCGCCCATCCTGTGGGAGCGGCGGGGGCGGCTTCATAGGCGTTGCCGTGGAGGGTATGCAGCGAATAAGTCATGGTGTGGTTTGCAGCGGCGTCTGGGCAAAGCCAGACGCCCGATAGGTGGGAAGCTTACCGCACGCACGTGCCGCCACGCAGGCTTCTTAAAATAGCGGTATCGGCAGCCCTGCGGGGCCACCACGACTCCATTTTTACCAAAGGCTTTTATGTCCAAAACGCAACACGCACGGGTTCTGATCCTGGGCTCCGGCCCTGCCGGTTACACCGCTGCCGTCTATGCCGCACGTGCCAACCTGAACCCAGTGCTGGTCACCGGCATGGCCCAAGGCGGCCAGCTCATGACCACCACCGAGGTCGACAACTGGCCGGCCGACGTGCACGGCGTGCAGGGCCCGGAGTTGATGCAGCGCTTCCTGGAGCACGCCGAGCGCTTCAAAACCGAGATCATTTTTGACCACATCAACACCGTAGACCTGAGTAAGCGCCCCTTCACCCTCAAAGGCGACGACACCACTTACACCTGCGACGCCCTGATTTTGGCGACCGGTGCCTCGGCCAAGTACCTGGGCCTGCCCTCCGAGACCGCTTTCATGGGCCGTGGCGTCTCCGGCTGCGCCACGTGCGACGGCTTTTTCTACCGCGACCAGGTGTGCTGCGTGGTCGGTGGCGGCAACACCGCCGTGGAAGAGGCGCTCTACCTGTCCAATATCGCCAGCAAGGTCTACCTGGTGCACCGCCGCGACAAGTTCAAGGCCGAGCCCATTCTGGTGGACAAGCTGATGGAAAAAGTGGCGGCGGGCAAGATCGAACTGAAGACCTTCCAGACGCTGGAAGAAGTGCTGGGCGACGCCAGCGGCGTGACCGGCATCCGCCTCAAGAGCACCACCACTGGCGCGCTGGAAGACATCACCCTGCAAGGCTGCTTTATCGCCATCGGCCATGCGCCCAATACCGACATTTTCCAGGGCCAACTGACCATGGACAACGGCTACATCGTGACCCAGGGTGGGCTCAAAGGCTTTGCCACCCAAACCAGCGTGCCAGGTGTGTTTGCCGCGGGCGATGTGCAAGACCACGTCTACCGCCAGGCTATCACCAGCGCAGGCACGGGCTGCATGGCGGCGCTGGACGCGCAGCGCTTTTTGGAACAAGAGTAAGCGTCTGGCGGGGTACGCCCGGGCCGTCCGGCGCGAGCGATCAGTCCAGCTTGAAGGTGAACTCTTGCGTGGCCACGACCTCGGGGCCCTCCGCCACGCATTTGTAACGCTTGACGGCGGCGATCACCGCCTCGTGAAACACTTTTGGGCCTGACAGGACGGTGACGTCCTGCACAGCACCGTTCTTCACCACGATCTGCACTTTGACCACGCCCTCGATGCCGTCTTTGACGGCACGCCGGGGCATCTCGGGCGCGACCTGCGTCGGGCAGGCCAGACCAATCGCCATCCGCTTGGGCCCTGGCGGTGCTGGCGGTGGGCCGGGTGGGGCGGCGGGAGCCGCAGGTGCGGGAGCCGCAGGTGCGGGGGGCGCAATCACGGCGGGAGCGGGTGCAGGCACCGGTGCTGCCACGATGACCGGTGCAGTGCTGGCCACTGGGGGCGGCACCTCAGGCGGTGGCACAAAAGGCGGCGGAGGGGCTTGCACCTTGGGTGGCTCGGCCTGCTTGGGTGGAGGCGGTGGTGGAGGTGGTGGGGGTGGCGGAATGATGACTTCTTGGATCACCACGGCCTCCAGCGGCTTTTTGACCATTTCCAGACCCTTGCGCGCCATGCCGGACACCAGCGCATAGCCAATCAGCACATGCAGCACCACCACCACCGCAATGCCCTTGACGCGGCTGGACGGGTCGCGCTGGCCGTAGGTCGATGTAGCCAGGTTGGCGCTCATCGCACAAACTGCTCTGCGCCAATCACGGCTATTTTGGTCAAGCCCATCCGCTTGCTGCTGGCCAGCACATTGGCAAACACGGCATAACGCGCGTCCTTGTTGGGGCGGATGTGCACTTCGCTTTGGCTGCTTTGCTGGCCAATGGCTTTCATCTTTGCATCCAACTCCTCAGCGCTGACTGCCGAGCCCTGCCAGTACACGACGCTGGAAGCGTCAATATCGATTTGGATGATGTCCGGCTTGATCTGGTTCGTCGGCGGCACACCCACGGGCATGGCCAGGTTGACCGAATGCAGTTGGATGGGAATGGTGATGATGAGCATGACCAGCAGCACCAGCATCACGTCGATCAAGGGTGTGGTATTGATGTCCATCAGGACTTCGGGCTCGTCGGAACCGTTGGAGGTATTGAGGTTGAAGGCCATGGTCAATACACCTCAATTCAGCGCAGGCGGCTCAGTGATGAACGCCACTTTGGTGATGCCCGCGCGCTGGCAGGCCAGCAGCACTTTGCCCACACCCTCATAGCGCGCTGCCATGTCGCCGCGCACCTGCACTTCGGGTTGCGGCTGCAGGTGGGCGACTTTTTTCAGCTTCTCGACCAGCGCGTCCACGCTGTCCACACGGCTGTCGTACCAGAAGATGTGGCTGTCTTTGTCCACCGAGATGATGATGTTCTCAGGCTTGGTCTCGCGCACTTCCACCCGCTCTTTGGGCAGCGCCACAGGGATCGAGGTGGTCACCACAGGGATGGTGATGAGGAAGATGATGAGCAGTACCAGCATCACGTCCACCAGGGGCGTGGTGTTGATGGTCGAGAGGACCGCGTCCTCGCCCTCGGCAGCTGGGCCCAGGTTCATGGCCATAGGGCTCAGGCCTTGATGGTGCCCAGCACCACGGCGTGCAGGTCGCTGCCAAAAGCACGCACCTCGTCCATCACCGCCTTGTTGCGCCGCACCAGCCAGTTGTAGGCCAGCACCGCGGGCACGGCCACCGCCAGGCCGATGGCCGTCATGATCAGCGCCTCGCCCACGGGCCCAGCCACTTTGTCAATCGAGGCCTGGCCCGACATGCCAATGGCGGTGAGCGCGTGGTAAATGCCCCAGACGGTGCCGAACAAGCCGACAAACGGCGAAATCGACCCTACGGTAGCCAAAAAGGCCAAGCCCTGCTGCGTATTGCTGTTGATGCGGTCCACCGCGCGCTGAATCCCCATGGCCAGCCAGTCGTTGACGGGGATGTGGCCCATCAAGCCTTGGTGCTTTTGAATCGCGGTGTGGGCTGCATCGGCCAGATAGCGGTAGGGGCTGTCGGCGGCCAGCGCCTGCGTGCCCTCAAGCACCGTGTTGGCACTCCAGAATGCCTGCGCTGCTACCGCTTGTTTGCCCATCTTGGCCTGCTCCAGCCACTTGACCACCAGGAGGTACCAACTGCCCGCGCTCATAAGGAACAGCAAGACCAGCACCGATTTGGCCACCAGATCCGAGCCACTCCACAAGGCTTCAAAGCCGTAGGGGTTGGCGCCGACCTCTGCAACCGACGCCGCGACCGCTGGCGCACTGGCGGCCAGGGTTTGCGCCACAGCGGGCACAGCGCTCAGCAGAGCGACCAGAAGAGCGGGCACCCAGGCCCGAAAAACGCTTTTTGACTTGACCATTCCCATGTTCCCCGTGCAGTTGCGGCTTGCGATGCGGCGCACTGTATCAGAGGCATCCTACAAAACTGTGTGCTTGAGACCCCACGAGCAAGAGCATGGGCCCCGGGACGTAAAATTTGCCTTTGCCCGCAACCACCCCGATTGACCATGTCCGAAAAAATCATCCCCATCCAAGCCATCAACCACCGCAGTGCCAACATCACCGAAGGCAAGTCCCGCGCGCCCAACCGGTCTATGTACTACGCCATGGGCTACGAGGAGTCGGACTTCAAAAAGCCCATGGTCGGTGTGGCCAACGGCTACAGCACCATCACGCCCTGCAACAGCGGCTTGCAAAAGCTGGCGGACGCGGCGATTGCCGGCATTGAAGAGGCAGGCGGCAACGCCCAGGTGTTTGGCACGCCCACCATCTCGGACGGCATGGCCATGGGCACCGAAGGCATGAAATACAGCCTGGTGAGCCGCGAGGTGATTTCGGACTGTATCGAGACCTGCGTGCAAGGCCAGTGGATGGACGGCGTGGTGGTGGTGGGCGGCTGCGACAAAAACATGCCCGGCGGCATGATGGGCATGCTGCGCGCCAACGTGCCCGCGATCTATGTCTACGGCGGCACCATCCTGCCCGGACGCTACCAGGGCCAAGACCTCAACATCGTCAGCGTGTTTGAGGCCGTGGGCCAAAACGCGGCAGGCAACCTCAGCGACCATGACCTGCTCGAGATTGAGCGCCGCGCCATTCCCGGCCCAGGCTCCTGCGGCGGCATGTACACGGCCAACACCATGTCCAGCGCGTTTGAGGCGCTGGGTATGTCGCTGCCCTACTCCAGCACCATGGCCAATCCGCACGACGAAAAAATGAACTCGGCCAAAGAATCGGCCAAGGTGCTGATTGAGGCCATCAAAAAAGACCTCAAGCCCCGCGACATCGTGACCCGCAAGTCGATCGAAAACGCGGTGGCGGTCATCATGGCCACCGGCGGCTCCACCAACGCGGTGCTGCACTTTTTGGCGATTGCCCACGCGGCAGGCGTGGATTGGACGATTGACGACTTTGAGCGCGTGCGCGTCAAAACCCCGGTGCTCTGCGACTTGAAGCCCAGCGGCAAGTACCTGGCGGTGGATTTGCACCAGGCCGGTGGCATTCCCCAGGTCATGAAAACCCTGTTGGCTGCCGGTTTGCTGCATGGCGACTGCGTGACCATCACCGGCCAAACGATTGCCGAAGTGCTCAAAGACGTGCCTGCCGTGCCACGCGCCGACCAGGACGTGATTCGCCCCATCGACAAACCCATGTACGCCCAAGGCCACCTGGCCATCCTCAAAGGCAACCTGTCGCCCGAAGGCGCTGTGGCCAAAATCACGGGCCTGAAAAAACCCGTGATGACCGGCCCGGCCCGCGTGTTTGAGGACGAGCAGTCCGCGCTCAAAGCCATTTTGGCGGGCAGCATCGTGGCAGGCGACGTGATGGTGCTGCGCTACCTGGGGCCCAAAGGCGGCCCCGGCATGCCCGAAATGCTGGCCCCCACCGGCGCGCTGATTGGTGCCGGTCTGGGCGAAAGCGTGGGCCTGATCACCGACGGCCGCTTCTCAGGCGGCACCTGGGGCATGGTGGTCGGCCACGTGGCGCCCGAGGCCGCTGCGGGCGGCACCATCGCGCTCATCCACGAGGGCGACTCCATCACCATCGACGCCCACGCCCTGCTCTTGCAGCTCAATGTGGACGAGGCCGAAATCGCCCGCCGCCGTGCTGCCTGGACCGCCCCCGCGCCGCGCTACACCCGCGGTGTGCAGGCCAAGTTCGCGTTCAACGCCTCCACCGCCAGCAAGGGCGCGGTGCTGGACAACTACTGATTTGGCACCCGCCATGCAGGGTTTGAAGGCGCTCACCGCCCTGTGCGCTGCGCTGCTGCTCGCGCCGGTGGCGCAGGCCGCCAGTGCCGATGCAGAGGCGGCCTTTGCCAAGTCCAAAAACTGCCTGGCCTGCCACGCCATTGACAAAAAAGTCGTGGGCCCCGCCTTCAAAGCCGTGGCCGACAAATACCGGCAAGACCCCGCCGCCCTGGAGCGCCTGGCCCTCAAAGTACGCCAGGGGGGCAACGGTGTGTGGGGTGTGGTCTACATGCCCGCCAACGCGCAGGTCTCGCCCGAAGAGTCCAAGCGGTTGGTGGCTTGGGTGCTGGGATTGAACTAGTTACCGGCCGGGACAAAAAAAGCCAGTCGGTTGGCACCGGCTGGCTTTTTCTTTTCCGCTGCCCTTGGCAGGGCGCGGAGGGTGGCGATTAGGCTGCGAAGTTGGCTTCGGCAAAGTCCCAGTTCACCAGCTTGTCCAGGAAGGTTTCCACGAACTTGGGGCGCATGTTGCGGTAGTCGATGTAGTAGGCGTGTTCCCACACGTCCACGGTCAGCAGCGCTTTGTCGGCGGTGGTCAGCGGCGTGCCAGCGGCGCCCATGTTGACGATGTCCACCGAGCCGTCGGCCTTTTTGACCAACCAGGTCCAGCCGGAGCCGAAGTTGCCCACGGCGGATTTGACGAAGGCTTCTTTAAAGGCTGCGTAGCTGCCCCACTTGGCGGTGATGGCCGCTGCCAGTGCACCAGTGGGTTCGCCGCCGCCTTGGGGCTTCATGCAGTTCCAGAAGAAGGTGTGGTTCCAGATCTGGGCGGAGTTGTTGTAAATGCCGCCGCTGGACTTCTTGATGATTTCTTCGAGCGTCATGGACTCAAACTCGGTGCCCTTTTGCAGGTTGTTGAGGTTGACCACGTAGGCGTTGTGGTGCTTGCCGTGGTGAAACTCCAGCGTTTCCTGGGAATAAGCGGGCGCCAATGCGTCAATGGCGTAGGGCAGTGCGGGCAGGGTGTGTTCCATGAAGTCCTCAAAAGTAGGTTGGGGTGAAAAAGCGGATTGTAGAAACTAATTGATAACCACAGACTCGACGCGGAGCGCCGCCCGGCCATCGGCCAGCGTGGCCTCAATGGCTTGCCCGGCCTGCAATTGGCCGGCCTGCGTGAGCGCCCGGCCCTCGGAGTCGGTGAGCCAGGCATAGCCGCGCCCCAGCACCAGACGGGGGTCGAGCAGGCCCAGGCGCAATTCGAGCGAGGCCAGGCGGTGGGTTTGGGCCTGCACGGCCCGCTGCGCGGACACCTGCAGGGCCGCTTGCGCCCGGTCCAGTGCGACCGACCGGACTTGCAAGCGCTGCGGCAGCGCGTGGGTGAGCCGCTGCGCGGCCGATGCCAAGGCCAGTTGCCTGCGCGCCACGGCGCCCGAGGGACGGCCCAGGCGCGAGCCCACCAGGTCCAGCGCCTGCGCGCGGCGGTCCAGCAGACGGGTGGCGGCGGTTTGCATGCGCTCTTGCAGGTAGTCGGCGGCGTCCAGTGCGTCCTGGCGCGCCGGTGCGCACAGTTCGGCCGCGGCAGTGGGCGTGGGCGCACGCAGGTCGGCCACAAAGTCGGCAATCGTGAAATCGGTCTCGTGGCCAATGCCGGAGATCACGGGTACCGGACTGTCAGCCACGGTGCGCGCCACGGCCTCATCGTTGAAGGACCACAGGTCTTCCATCGCGCCGCCTCCGCGCACCAGCAGGATCACGTCGATGTGCACCGGGGCTTCTGCAGATTTCCCCCCAACAGCCAATGCATAGAGCTGCTGCAAGGCCTGGCAAATCTCAGCCGCAGCACCCTGCCCTTGCACACTGGCCGGGGCCACGACGACAGGAATGTGCGGCACCCGGCGCTGCAGCGCTGTGACCACATCGTGCAAGGCGGCCGCCCCCAGCGAGGTGACCACGCCGATGCCGCGCACCTGGCGCGGCAAGGGGCGTTTGTGGGCCGCATCGAAAAGGCCCAGGGCTTCGAGCTTGGCTTTGAGCTGCAGGAACTGCTCAAACAAGGTGCCCTCGCCTGCGCGGGCCATGCTTTCAACGACGAGTTGGAGCTCGCCGCGCGGCTCATACACACCCAGCTTGCCGGAAACCTCGACCCGCTGGCCGTCGCGCGGCACGAAATCCAGGCCGCTGGCAGCGCGCTTGAACATGGCGCATTTGATTTGCCCGCTGTCGTCCTTGAGCGAGAAATAGCAATGGCCGCTGGAGGCGCGCACAAAGCCGCTGATCTCTCCGCTCACCCGCACCGGGTTGAAGCGTGCATCCAGTGCATCGGCAATCGCATGGCACAGCGCGCCCACGCTCCACACACGCGGTGGCGTGCGCATCAGCGGCGGTGGGCTGGCAGAGTCGGCGGGCATGGCGTAGGGATGGGGGGGGTAAAACTACGGATAAAGACGCGAACAATCCCGGATAATGACCGGCAACGTATCACACAGGGGAGCCGCGATTTGTTTTCCATCATACAAGCTGCTGGTTGGCCGATTTGGCCGCTCTTGGCCAGCTCCGTGCTGGCGCTGGCCATCGTGATTGAGCGCTTTATCACTCTGGGCGAGCCCAAAATTGCGCCCCCCGGCCTGGACAAGGCGGTGATGGCCGCCACCGCCCAACGCATCCCCGCCACGGCCAGCGTGGCCGAGCTCCAGAAAAACTCCCTGATGGGCGAGTTACTGGGCAGCGCGCTGAAGGCGATCAATGAGCAGCCAACAATCAAAGAAGAAGACTTGCGCGCCATGGTGCAAAGCGTGGGGCGCACGGCCGCACAGCGCTTAGAAACGAATTTGAGTGCGCTGGCCACCATCGCATCGGCCGCACCCTTGATGGGCCTGCTGGGCACCGTGATTGGCATGATTGACATTTTTGGCGCGCAGGGCCCGGTGGGTGCGGCCGGCAACCCGGCACAGTTGGCCCAGGGCATTTCCATGGCCTTGTACAACACGGCCTTTGGCCTGCTGATTGCCATTCCCGCGCTGGTGTTTTGGCGCTACTTCCGCGCGCGGGTAGACGGCTATTTGCTCACCTTGGAGACCAGTACCGAAGCCTTGCTGCGGCATCTGAAAAACAGCGGGCATATCAAGCCATGAGCATGCGTTTTGGTGGCACTGGCGCGGGCGGCTCCGGCATTCGTTTTGGTTCGCACAAAACCGATGAGCCTGAGATCAACCTGATCCCCTTCATCGACGTGCTGCTGGTAGTGCTCATCTTTTTGATGCTCTCGACCACCTACAGCAAACAAAGCCAATTCAAAATCAATCTGCCGGTGGCCAACGCCGAGGCGCCGCAACAATTTCCGCGCGAGGTGCATGTTGGCGTTACCGCCCGGGGTGACTACAGCGTGGGCAACGAGGTGCTGCCCGACCGCAGTCTGCGCGCGCTGGTAGACGCGATGCGCGCCAGCGCCGCAGGTGGTGGCACGCCGATCCTGGTCATCAGCGCCGACGCCAGCGCCAGCCACCAATCGGTGATGACGGCCATGGAAGCTGCGCGCCTGGTCGGCATCAACCAAGTCACCTTCGCGCTGCAAACGCCCGCGCCAGGCACCGAATAAGCCCATGCGCCAGGCGCTCTCCCACGCCTTGATGCGCGCCTGGACCGGCACAGGGCCGCTCGCCATGGCCCTGCTACCAGTGGCGGCGGTGTATGGCGCCTTGACCGCGCTGCGGCGCCAACTCTACCGCTGGAACTGGCTGCACAGCCAAGGTGTGCCCGCCTACGTGATCGTGGTGGGCAATGTGGTGGCAGGCGGCGCGGGCAAAACCCCCACGGTGATGGCCTTGGTACAGCACCTGCAGGCGCAAGGCTGGCGCGTCGGCGTGGTTTCGCGCGGGTTTGGGCGCAAGGCGCAGGACGGCCAGGAAGTGCAGGCCACCTCCACCGCCGAACAAGTGGGTGATGAACCCCTGCTCATTCAACGCGCCACAGGCGCGCCGGTGGTGGTGGGCCGCAAGCGCTGGCAAGCGGCCATGGCTTTGTTGGCGGCCCATCCCGATACCGAAGTGATCGTCTGCGACGATGGCTTGCAGCACTACGGCCTGGCGCGCGACCTGGAAGTCTGTGTGTTTGACGACCGTGCCTGCGGCAACGGATGGCTGCTGCCTGCTGGCCCTTTGCGCGAACCCTGGCCGCGCCACGCAGTGGCAAGTGCGGGGCAGCGCCCGGACCGTTTGCTGGTCTTGCATACCAGCGGTGAGGCAGCGGTCGGTGAATTCAACGCGGCCCGCGCGCTGTCGGGCCTTGCCAAAGACCGCCATGGCAACGAGACACCGCTGCGAGAGCTGATCGCGCCAGGCAAACCGCCTGTGCATGCCGTTGCAGCTATCGCCCGACCCGAGGTGTTTTTCGCCATGCTCCGCAACGCGGGCCTGCCCTTGGCACACACCCAGGCACTGCCCGACCACGACGACTTTGCGCAATTTCAGCCACCCAGTCCGCAAGCCGCCCAACTGCTGTGCACCGAAAAAGATGCGGCCAAGCTTTGGCGTGTGGCACCGCATGCGCTGTCAGTGGCCCTCAAGCAAACCATGGAGCCCGCATTTTTTGCCGCGCTGGACCCGCATCTGGCTGCGCATCGCGCCCGCCTTTCCGCACGCCGTTTATGATCGCGCCATGGACACGAAACTGCTTTCTCTGCTTGTTTGCCCGGTCACCAAAGGCCCTTTGGAGTGGAGCGCTGACAAGCTCGAACTCTGGTCGCGCAGCGCGCGCTTGGCCTACCCTGTGCACGACGGTATTCCTGTTCTGCTGGAAAACGAAGCCCGCACCCTGACTGACCACGAGCTGGGGCTGTGAGCAGAAACGCCGCAGCATTGACCGTGCTGATTCCAGCACGGCTGGCCTCTACCCGATTGCCCAACAAACCGCTGGCCGACATTGGCGGCCTGCCCATGGTGGTGCGCGTGGCGCAGCGAGTGGCCTCGGGCATGGCGGCGGGCACGCGGGTGGTGGTGGCAGGCGACAGCGAGTCCATCGTGGATGCCTGTGCAAGCCATGGCGTCGAAGCCATTTTGACCCGCCAAGACCACCCTTCGGGCAGCGACCGCCTGGCCGAAGCCTGCGATATGTTGGATCTGGCCCCAGACGCGGTGGTGGTGAATGTGCAGGGTGACGAGCCTTTGATCGATCCCGAACTGGTCAATGCGGTGGCCCAGGTGTTGCACAACAGCGCCAGCGCGAGCATGGGTACCGCCGCCGTGCCAATCCACAGTGCCGATGAATTCTTCAACCCCCATGTGGTGAAAGTGGTGCTGGACGCAACGTCGCACGCGCTGTACTTCAGCCGCGCCCCGATTCCTTGCTGGCGTGATGCGCCTCAAGGCGCGTTGGCACTTCCCAACCCCGCACCGTTGCGTCACATTGGCATTTATGCCTACCGCGTGGGCTTTTTGCGCCAGTTCCCCACCCTCTCACCCGCGCCTTTGGAGCAGACCGAGGCGCTGGAGCAGTTGCGCGCGCTGTGGCACGGCCACCGCATTGCGGTGCACATCGCCGCACAGGCGCCGGGTGCCGGGGTGGACACGCCCGAGGATTTGGCCCGCGTGCGGGCCGTGGTGGCCCAGCTGGGCCTGTAAGGCTGGCGCGGGATAGCGCATGCTATTCTCTTAGGACAACACTGCGTCTGACTTGAGACGCCCCTCTCACGGGGTGGCGGGCGCAAACAAAATGAAATCTGACTTTGAGGTTCGCAATGAAACTGATTCTTCTAGGAGCTCCGGGTGCTGGCAAAGGAACGCAGGCCACGTTCATCTGCCAAAAATACGGCATTCCCCAAATTTCGACGGGCGACATGCTGCGTGCCGCAGTCAAAGCGGGCACCCCTTTGGGCCTGGAAGCCAAGTCCATCATGGACGCGGGCGGCTTGGTCAGCGACGCGCTGATCATCAACCTGGTCAAAGAGCGCCTGACCCAGCCCGATTGCGCCCAAGGTTTTTTGTTTGACGGATTCCCCCGCACCATTCCCCAAGCCGACGCCATGAAGGCGGCTGGCGTGGAGCTGGACTACGTGGTGGAAATCGATGTGCCCTTTGACTCCATCATTGAGCGCATGAGCGGACGGCGCTCCCACCCCGCTTCGGGCCGCACCTACCACGTCAAGTTCAACCCGCCCAAGGTTGAAGGCCATGATGATGTGACCGGCGAGCCCCTGATTCAGCGCAAAGACGACGAAGAAGCGACTGTCAAAAACCGCTTGGCGGTGTACAGCGCGCAGACCCGACCCCTGGTGAAGTACTACTCCGACTGGGCACAACATGATCCCGCCAAAGCGCCCAAGTACCGTGCCGTGAGTGGCCTGGGCAGTGTGGAGTCGATCACGGCCAGCGTGTTTGCTGCATTGGAAAGCTAAAGACCGCTTTCACTGAAGCGGGGGCAGCCCCGCGCGCAGTGCAAACGAAAAAAAAGGGATGCGAAACGCATCCCTTTTTTATTTGCCGCGAAACGCAGGTGATCAGTAAGCCTTGCCCAACTGGTCCAGGATCGCTGGATTTTCGAGCGTGGACACGTCTTGCGTCACCGCCTCGCCTTTGGCCAGCGAGCGCAAGAGGCGGCGCATGATCTTGCCGGAGCGGGTCTTGGGCAGGTTTTCACCGAAGCGAATGTCTTTGGGCTTGGCAATCGGGCCGATTTCTTTGGCCACCCAGTCGCGCAACTCTTTGGCAATGGCCTTGGCTTCGTCGTCGCTGGGGCGGGCGCGCTTGAGCACCACAAAGGCGCAAATTGCCTCGCCCGTCACATCATCGGGGCGACCCACCACCGCGGCTTCGGCCACCAGGTCGGTCTTGGACACCAGGGCCGACTCAATTTCCATCGTTCCCATGCGGTGGCCGGAGACATTGAGCACGTCGTCAATGCGGCCAGTGATGCGGAAATAGCCACGGTCGGCGCTGCGCACCGCGCCGTCACCGGCCAGGTACAACTTGCCACCCATTTCCTCGGGGAAGTAGCTCTTTTTGAAGCGCTCGGGGTCGTTCCAAATGGTGCGGATCATGGACGGCCAGGGGCGTTTGACGACCAGAATGCCGCCCGTGCCATTGGGAATGTCATGGCCCATTTCATCCACGATGGCAGCCATGATGCCGGGCAAGGGCAAGGTGCAGCTGCCAGGAACCAGGGGCGTCGCGCCGGGCAGCGGTGTCATCATGTGACCGCCGGTTTCGGTTTGCCAGAAGGTGTCCACGATGGGGCATTTCTCGTGGCCGATGTTCTTGTAGTACCACATCCAAGCTTCCGGATTGATGGGCTCGCCCACCGAACCCAAAATACGCAAGCTGCTGAGGTCCGAGCGGTCAGGGTGAACCGATGCATCCCCTTCAGCGGCTTTGATCAGCGAGCGGATGGCCGTGGGTGCGGTGTAAAAAATCGTGCACTTGTGGCGCTCAATCATTTGCCAGAAGCGCCCTGCATTGGGATAAGTGGGCACGCCTTCAAAAATGATTTGGGTCGCGCCCGCTGCCAAGGGACCGTAGGCCACATAGGTGTGGCCGGTGATCCAGCCGATGTCAGCCGTGCACCAGAACACGTCATCGGCCCTCAGGTCAAAGGTCCAGTCCATGGTCAGCTTGGCCCACAGCAGGTAGCCGCCGGTGGAGTGCTGAACGCCCTTGGGCTTGCCGGTGGAGCCCGAGGTGTAGAGGATGAACAAGGGATGCTCAGCGCCCACGGCCACGGGAGCGCACACGCTGCTTTGGCCTTCGATGGCTTGGCTAAACGTTTTGTCACGCCCGGCCACCATATTGCAAGCGCTTGCGGTGCGTTGGTACACGTAGACGGTCTTGATCGATTCGCAGCCGCCCATGGCAATGCCCTCGTCCACAATGGCTTTGAGAGGCAGCTCTTTGCCGCCACGCATTTGGAAGTTGGACGTAATCACCGCCACAGCGCCCGCGTCTTGTATACGCTCTTGCAGCGCCTTGGCCGAGAAGCCGCCAAACACCACGCTGTGGGTCGCGCCAATGCGGGCGCAGGCTTGCATCGCGATCACGCCTTCCAGGGTCATGGGCATGTAAATCAGCACGCGGTCGCCTTTTTGGATGCCGTCGGCCTTCAGGGCGTTGGCAAACTGGCTGACGCGGGTCAGGAGTTCGCGGTAGGTGGTTCTGGTAACCGTGCCGTCGTCGGCTTCAAAAATGACGGCGGTCTTGTTCTCGGTGGGCGTGCCCATGTGCTTGTCCAGGCAGTTGGCCGAGGCGTTGAGTTCGCCGTCGTCAAACCACTTGTAGAAGGGCGCATTGCTCTCGTCCAGGGTGCGGGTAAAGGGCTTGTTCCACACCACGTTCTCGCGTGCGAGCTTGGCCCAAAAGCCTTCGAAGTCGTCCTCAGCGGCTTTGCACAGCGCGTTATAGCCCTCCATGCCCGACACGCGCGCGGCCTTGACGGTGGCCTCGCTGGGGTGAAAAACCCGGTTTTCGACCAATACGGATTCGATGGCGGACGATGGGGAACTCATAGCGCTGTCTCCTGGTTATGCATAAAACTGGGCGCGATGGTCGGGGGTGGCACTTACATGCCACTGACTCCGCCCCGGGCGGGGCCTTGGTTAAACTCTTTGGTTTATCGCCCCCACACCGCCCCTTCAAGGCCACGCCACCCATGACCACCATTGCCCAAGAAGACCTGATCGAATCGGTTGCCGCTGCGCTGCAGTACATCAGCTACTACCACCCCAGCGACTACATCGCGCATCTGGCGCGCGCCTATGCCCGAGAGCAAAGCCCTGCCGCCAAAGACGCGATTGCGCAAATTTTGACCAACAGCAAAATGAGCGCGATCGGGCACCGCCCGATTTGCCAGGACACCGGCATCGTGAACGTCTTCCTCAAAGTCGGCATGGATGTGCGCTGGGGCGGCTTCACCGGCAGCCTGGATGACGCCGTCAACGAAGGCGTGCGCCGTGGCTACAACGACCCGGCCAACACCTTGCGCGCCAGCGTGGTGGCAGACCCCGAGTTTTTGCGCAAGAACACCAAAGACAACACGCCTGCTGTGATCTTTACCGAAATTGTTCCGGGCAACACGGTCGAAGTGACCGTCGCGGCCAAGGGCGGCGGCTCCGAAAACAAAAGCAAGATGATCATGCTCAACCCGGGTGACTCGGTGATCGACTGGGTGCTCAAAACGGTGCCCACCATGGGTGCCGGTTGGTGCCCGCCGGGCATGCTGGGCATCGGCATAGGCGGCACGGCAGAAAAGGCCGTGCTGATGGCCAAGGAAAGCCTGATGGACGACTTGGACATGTACGAGTTGCAGGCCAAGTCGAGCAGCGGCGCCGCGCTGACCTCGCTGGAAAACATGCGCTTGGAGCTCTATGAGAAGGTCAACGCACTGGGCATTGGCGCCCAGGGTCTGGGTGGCCTGACCACGGTGCTGGACGTGAAAATCAAGATGTACCCCACCCACGCGGCCAGCAAACCGGTGGCGATGATTCCGAACTGCGCCGCCACGCGCCACGCGCACTTCGTGCTGGACGGCAGCGGCCCGGCCTTCCTGACGCCTCCGTCACTGGACCTGTGGCCTGACGTGAGCTGGGCGCCTGACTACGTCAAGAGCACCCGCGTAGACCTCAACACCCTCACCAAAGAAGAAGTCGCCAACTGGAAGCCTGGCCAAACCTTGCTGCTCAACGGCAAGATGCTCACCGGGCGCGACGCCGCGCACAAACGCATTCAGACCCTGTTGGCCCAAGGCGAGCCCCTGCCCGTGGACTTCACCAACCGCGTGATTTACTACGTGGGCCCGGTGGACCCTGTGGGTGAGGAAGTGGTCGGCCCCGCCGGCCCCACCACCGCCACGCGGATGGATGGATTCACCGAAATGATGCTCGCGAAAACCGGCTTGATCTCCATGGTCGGCAAGGCCGAACGCGGCCCGGTGGCGATTGAGGCGATCAAGAAGCACCAAAGCGCTTACCTGATGGCCGTGGGCGGCGCTGCCTACCTGGTCAGCAAGGCCATCAAGCACGCCAAAGTGGTGGGCTTTGCGGACTTGGGCATGGAAGCGATTTACGAGTTTGATGTGGTGGACATGCCCGTTACCGTGGCGGTCGACTCCGGCGGCACCAGCGCCCACATCACTGGGCCGGCGGAATGGCAAAAGCGCATTGCAACGGGCGAGTTCAAAAACATCGGCATCAAGTCGGTCTAAACCAGCGGGCTGATGTCTGCCATGCAGCCCATTGGCGTTTTTGACAGCGGCGTCGGCGGCCTGAGTGTTTTAAAGGCCTTGCGCCAGACGCTGCCGCACGCGCAGTTTGTCTACGTCTCGGACGCCGGCCATGCGCCGTATGGGGAACGCGATGTGCAGCATGTGCTGGACCGCTCTGCAGCGATCGGCAGGTACCTGGTTGACGAGCACCAAGTTCGAGCCTTGGTGGTGGCGTGCAATACCGCGACCGCAGCGGCGATCGCCACTCTGCGCGCCAACTACCCCACCCTGCCCATTGTGGGCGTAGAACCCGCACTCAAGCCCGCTGCTGCGCGCAGTCGCACGGGCGTGGTGGGCGTGCTGGCCACGCGCAGCACACTGGCCAGCGACAAATTTGCCGCACTCTTGCAGGCGCAAGACCCCAAAGTGCGCTTTGTGCTGCAAGCCTGCGACGGCTTGGCAGCCGCCATCGAGAACGCCGAACTCGACCAAATTCGAGACTTGTGCGCGCGCTACACCGCCGCGCTGGGACCTTTTGGTCGTGGCCCAGGCGAGATAGATACCCTGGTGTTGGGGTGCACCCACTACACGTTTGCCGCTGAGGTGTTGGCGCCACTGGTGGGACCAGACGTCATCCTGATGGATGCCGGACTGCCCGTGGCACAACGCACAGCGAGTTTGCTGGCGCAGCGCAGCACCGATGGTTTGACAACAGACGCCACCGCACCCTGGGTGGATTTGTGGACGACGGGGGCGGCGAGCGCCTTGGAGCATGCCGCTGGCCAATGGTTGCGTGGCACGGGCGCGGCGAGAAAGATCGAAATTGCTTGAACTTGGCCCTTTGGCCTGTCCGACAGGAATCGAACCTGTGACCTACAGCTTAGAAGGCTGTTGCTCTATCCAACTGAGCTACGGACAGTCTGGTCGCCTATCTTAGAAACAAAAAAGCCAAAGACAATGCTTTGGCAATCAATGTGGTCGGGGCGAAAGGATTCGAACCTTCGACCCTCTGGTCCCAAACCAGATGCGCTACCAGGCTGCGCTACGCCCCGACAACTCGTATTCTAACCGCCCGGCGAGGGTCGATAGACTGGGACGCCGCACATCTTTTTTGACATTGCACGCCTACACTGCGCTTCATGGCCCCACCTTCCTTGGTTTGGATTGAACCCGACGACCCGTTCCCACCGGTGGAGCACGCCCTGGGTGAAGATTCAGAGGCGCCAGGTTTGCTCGCGGCGGGCGGCGACCTGAATGCGCAGCGGCTGCGGACCGCTTATGCACGCGGCATTTTTCCGTGGTTCAACCCGGATCAACCCGTGCTATGGTGGTGCCCAGATCCGCGCATGGTGCTGCAGGTCGCCGAGTTCAAGCTGCACCGCTCTTTCAAAAAGACCTTGCGCCAGTTTCTACAGACACCAGGCTGCGAGATTCGCTTTGACAGCGCCTTTGAGTCGGTAATCCAGCACTGTGCACAGGCGCCGCGCGAGGGACAAAACGGCTCCTGGATCGTGCCCGCCATGGTGCAAGCGTATTGCGATTTGCATGCACAAGGGCTCGCGCACAGTGTGGAGACCTGGGTGGAGGGCCAACTGGTGGCAGGTTTGTACTGCGTGTCTCTGGGCAAAGCGGTGTTCGGTGAATCCATGTTCAGCCAACGCACCGACGCGTCAAAAATTGCCCTGGCGGCCTTGGTGGCCTTTTGCCTGCGCCACGGCATGACCCAGATCGATTGCCAGCAAAATACACGGCACTTGGCGTCGCTGGGCGCGGCGCCTGTGCCGCGCGCACAATTTACCGCCGGCTTGCCGCAAGCCTGCCAAGCTCCAGCGCCGAAATGGCTTTATTCACCCGATGACTGGGACCTGCTTTTGAATGTGACTGCGCGTTGAATGACGAATCTGAAAGACCTCCCGCTGCAGGCCTTGCAGTTTTATTCCACGGCACCTTATGCCTGCAGCTACTTGAGCGACCGCATGGCGCGTTCCCAAGTGGCCACACCCAGCCATTTGATTGACAACGCCACCTACTCCGACCTGGTGGCCGAAGGCTTCCGGCGCAGCGGTATGTTCACCTACCGCCCGCACTGCGACGGCTGCCAGGCCTGCGTCGCAATGCGCGTGATGGCCACAGAATTCCAGCCCACGCGCAGCCAGCGCAGGGCCTGGAAGCAGCACCACGTGCTGCAGGCACGCGTATTGGATTTGGGCTTTACCGCCGAGCACTATGCCCTGTACCAGCGCTACCAGCAAAGCCGCCATGCGGGCGGCGGCATGGAAGACGACAGTGCGAGCCAGTACACCCAGTTCCTGCTGCAAAGCCGCGTCAACTCCCGCTTGGTGGAGTTTCGGGAAACCGGGGCAGATGGGTCACTTGGCGTACTCAAAATGGTGTCCATCGTCGATGTACTCCGTGACGGCATCTCGGCGGTCTACACGTTTTACGAGCCCGATGACCGTGCCAGCTATGGCACCTACAACGTGCTTTGGCAAATTGAGCAGGTCAAAAATTTGAGTCTGTCTTTTTTATACTTGGGCTATTGGATAGAGCAAAGCCCCAAAATGCGTTACAAGAACCAATACCAACCCGCTCAAATGCTCGTCAACGGCAAATGGCAACCCAGCCCCTTGGCACACCCAAAGCCCCATGACCCAAGCTGACATTCCCTCCAATGCTGCGCCCTCTGTCCAAGTGATAGAGCGCATGTTTACCCTGATCGACGTCCTGGCTTCGCGCGAAGAGGCGATGTCGCTCAAAGACATCAGTGAAAAAGCGGGGCTTCACCCCTCCACGGCGCACCGCATCCTGAACGACCTCGTGCTGGGTCGCTTTGCGGACCGGCCCCAGCCTGGCAGTTACCGCCTGGGCATGCGCTTGCTCGAACTCGGTAATCTGGTCAAAGGCCGTCTGAATGTGCGCGACGCCGCCTTGGCGCCCATGCGCGAGTTGCACAAGCTCACGCAACAACCTGTCAACCTGAGCATGCGCCAAGGCGACGAAATCATTTATGTGGAGCGGGCGTTCAGTGAGCGCTCGGGCATGCAGGTGGTGCGTGCCATTGGCGGCCGTGCGCCACTGCACCTCACGTCGGTGGGCAAGTTGTTCCTGGCCGCCGACGACCCCCAACGGATTCGCGCCTACGCGACGCGCACAGGCCTGCAAGGCCAAACCAAAAACAGCATTACCGACCTGGCGCGGCTGGAGCGTGAACTCTCCCGCGTACGCCAGTCCGGCCAAGCCAATGACAATGAAGAGTTGGAACTGGGCGTGCGCTGCATGGCAGCGGGGGTTTACGACGACCAGGCCAAGCTGGTGGCAGGCCTGTCGATTTCGTCACCCTCAGGCCGCATGGACGATGCGTGGATACCCAAGCTCAAAGAAACCGCCCAGCAAATTTCCCAAACGCTGGGATACCGCGGCGGCGCTTAGTTGGTTCGGACGTAGAGGTCGGTGGCCAGGGACGCCACCGGAGCGCCGCGGTTGAGCGCTGGCGGGTTGGACTCGACCCAATGGCGCACGCGTTCGGCATCAGCGATACGGCTGAGCTTGCCCGCCGAGTCCAAAAACACCATGATGAGCTTGCGCCCCGCCACCTTGGCTTGCATGACCAGGCACTGACCGGCTTCGGAGATATAGCCTGTTTTTTGCAGGCCGATGTCCCATGCGGGGCTTTTTACCAGGCGATTGGTGTTGTTAAAACGCAGTGTGCGACGACCCACTTCGACGTCGTAGCCGGGCGATGTGGACAGCTCACGCAAGGTGGGGTTGCCATAGGCGTAAGCCACCAGAGTGGCCAAATCGTTGGCACTGGATTGGTTTTTGCTGGACAGACCAGTGGGCTCTACATAACTGGTGGAGTGCATGCCCAATGCACTGGCCTTGGCGTTCATCAGGCTGACGAACGCGGGCATTCCGCCCGGGTAGCTGCGACCCAGAGCGTGGGCCGCGCGGTTTTCGCTGGACATCAAGGCCAAATGCAATAGCTCGCCACGCGACAACACCGTGCCAACGTTCAAGCGTGAGCGGCTGCCTTTTTCCATGTCTACATCAGCCTGCGAGATGGTGATCAGCTCGTCCATCGGCAGTTTGGCTTCGGTCACCAGTACGCCGGTCATCAACTTGGTGATGGATGCGATGGGAAGCACGGCCGATTCGTTTTTTTGCAGCAGCACTTCCTTGGTGTCTTGGTCAATCACCAGTGCTACGCTGGATTTCAACGCCAAGGTGTCGCGCGCTGCGTGCAAACCAGCCGCTTCGCCAAACGAGGGTTTGGACGGTACTGCAGCTGCGACGGCTACCCGCTTTGCAACGCGCTTGGCGGCAGTTTTGGTCTTGCTGCTGCGACTGCCGGTGGGATTTCCGTTGTCGTTTTTTACGTTCAGCGCAGATGCCCCCGTGCCGAAGGCGAAGGCGGCGGTGAACAATGCGACAGAGAGTAGTTTTTTATGCAATTTGGTGTCCAGCAAAAGCAGGCGCCAGCATATCAAAGCTCTGGCACGCAGAAAAGTTGCCCGAGTTTAGCCAAAAATCCTCTGAAATCAAGCACTTGCATGAGAAACATCATGCAAATCCGTGTAAATCAGCGATCAGCCTTGCGCGGCGACGCGGTCAGCCTTGCTTTGCAGTTTATTGAGCGCGCTCAAATAGGCCTTGGCCGACGCCACGACGATGTCCGGGTCGGAGCCAGTGCCATTGACAACCCGACCGCTGTTTTGCAAGCGAACGGTCACCTCACCCTGGCTCTCGGTCGAGCCACTGATGGCATTGACCGAGTACAAGACCATTTCCGCACCACTTTGCACGTGGGCTTCAATCGCCTTGAGCGAGGCGTCGACCGGCCCATTGCCGTCCGATTCGGACTGAATTTCGTGTCCGCCGCTGGTGAATACCACCCGTGCATGCGGCCGTTCGCCCGTTTCGCTGTGCTGCGCCAAGGACACAAACGCAAAGTGCTCTTTGTCCTGTGACACGCTCTCATCGCTGACCAAGGCCAAAATGTCTTCGTCAAAAATCTCTGACTTGCGGTCGGCCAGTTCTTTGAATCGGGCAAACGCGGCATTGATCTCCGCCTCGCTGTCGAGCTGCACGCCCAACTCATTGAGGCGCTGCTTGAAGGCATTGCGACCACTGAGCTTGCCCAGTACCAACTTGTTGGCACTCCAGCCCACGTCTTCGGCGCGCATGATCTCGTAGGTATCGCGTGCCTTGAGTACGCCATCCTGGTGAATGCCTGAGGCGTGGGCAAACGCATTCGCCCCCACCACGGCTTTGTTGGGCTGCACCACGAAGCCCGTGGTTTGGCTGACCATGCGGCTGGCGGCCAAAATATGGCGCGTGTCAATGCCCAGTTCCAGACCAAAGTAGTCGCGCCGGGTTTTGACGGCCATGACCACTTCTTCCAAGCTGCAATTGCCAGCGCGCTCACCCAGGCCGTTGATCGTGCATTCCACCTGGCGTGCGCCGCCGATTTTCACGCCCGCCAGCGAGTTGGCGACCGCCATGCCCAGATCGTTGTGGCAGTGCACTGACCAGATGGCTTTGTCAGAGTTGGGGATGCGCTCACGCAGCGATTTGATGAAGTTGCCATACAACTCCGGCACGCCGTAGCCCACGGTGTCCGGCACGTTGATGGTGGTGGCGCCTTCATGGATCACCGCTTCCAACACCCGGCACAAAAAGTCGGGGTCGCTGCGGTAGCCATCTTCGGGGCTGAATTCGATGTCGGCCACCAGATTGCGGGCAAAACGCACCGACTGCTTCGCTTGCTCAAACACCTGGTCCGGTGTCATGCGCAGCTTTTTTTCCATGTGCAGCGCAGAGGTGGCAATAAAGGTGTGAATGCGTGCGCTGTTGGCGCCTTTGAGTGCTTCGGCAGCGCGAGAGATATCGCGGTCATTCGCACGGGCGAGAGAACACACCGTAGATTCTTTGACGGTGTTGGCCACGAGCTGCACCGCATCAAAGTCGCCGTTGGAACTGGCCGCAAAACCGGCTTCAATCACGTCCACCTTGAGCCGCTCCAACTGGCGCGCAATGCGCACTTTTTCATCGCGGGTCATGGAGGCACCCGGCGACTGTTCACCGTCGCGCAACGTGGTGTCAAAAATGATCAGTTTGTCGGACATATTTTTTCTCCCAATGCAGTGAAAGACCTGGGGCTGCGCAGCCGCGCTTAACGGTGCATGCCACGCTCATCAGGCTCGTCGGTCGAGGTGCTGATGACGCTGGTGTGGATGCCCTTGAACTTGCGCACTCCGTAGACGATGTAGCCGCTCATGCCATAGGCCACGAACACGCCAAACATCACCGTGGGCGGATCGATATTGATCACGGCAATGCCCAGCGCGATCATCACGATCACTGCAAACGGCACGCTTTGCTTCATGCTCACGTCTTTGAAGCTGTAAAACGGCACATTGGTCACCATGGTCAGACCGGCGTAGAGCACCCAGGCAAACACAAACCACGAGACGCTGGCCGCTGGAATACCGCGGTCGGTACACCACCACATAAAACCGGCCACCAAGGCTGCAGCGGCAGGAGACGGCAAGCCCTGGAAATAGCGCTTGTCGACCACATGGGTGTTGACGTTAAAGCGTGCCAGGCGCAATGCTGCGCAGGCACAGTACACAAACGCTGCAAACCAGCCCCACTTGCCCAGGCCCTTGAGAACCCAGACATAAGAGATGAGTGCCGGCGCGGCGCCGAA
Organism: Comamonadaceae bacterium; assembly: GCA_947447985.1. Taxonomy (GTDB): domain Bacteria; phylum Pseudomonadota; class Gammaproteobacteria; order Burkholderiales; family Burkholderiaceae_C; genus Allorhodoferax. The sequence continues at coordinate 158,555 of CANFLX010000001.1, read as the reverse complement.
AGACACCATGTCCGATAAAGAGTCCATTTGCTCGCCGAAGGCACTTTGCGTGTTGGTCATGCGCGCCACGCGGCCGTCAAGGCTATCCAACACCATGGCACAAAACACGCCGATGGCAGACTGCACAAACTGGCCTTCCATGGCCATCACGATGGCATAGAAACCACCAAAAAGTGCCGCTAGGGTAAAGAGGTTGGGCAACACGTAGATGCCCTTGCGGCGCTTGCGCACCAACACGGCGCCCTCGCCTTCCGCTGCCGTCTCGATTCCGTCGTCCATGTCAATCCTCCTGCCTCAATACCTTCAGTGTACGCCGCAGCCCTGCTCGCCCCACCACAAATGTCAAAGGCCACCGAAGTGGCCTTTGACGGCAAGGCACAGGCTTGCTTAGTTGCGGGTCTGGTCCACCAGCTTGTTTTTCTTGATCCAAGGCATCATGGCGCGCAGGGTCTCGCCCACTTGCTCGATTTGGTGCTCGGAGGTCAAACGACGACGGCTCAGCAGCGTAGGCGCGCCTGCCTTGTTTTCCAAGATGAAGCTCTTGGCGTATTCGCCAGTCTGAATGTCTTTCAGGCACTGGCGCATCGCGTCTTTGGTCGCGGCCGTCACGATACGCGGGCCGGTAACGTATTCGCCATATTCCGCATTGTTGGAGATCGAGTAATTCATGTTGGCGATGCCGCCTTCATAAATCATGTCCACAATCAGCTTGAGCTCGTGCAAGCACTCGAAATAGGCCATTTCAGGTGCGTATCCAGCTTCCACCAGGGTCTCAAAACCAGCTTTGATCAGCTCAACGGTTCCGCCGCACAACACGGCTTGCTCGCCGAACAAGTCGGTTTCGGTTTCTTCGCGGAAGTTGGTCTCGATGATGCCGGCCTTGCCGCCGCCGTTGGCCATGGCATAGCTCAGGGCCAGGTCACGGGTGCGGCCCGATTTGTCTTGGTGCACAGCGATCAGGTGGGGCACGCCGCCACCTTGGGCGTAGGTGCCACGCACGGTGTGGCCGGGCGCCTTGGGCGCCACCATCCAGACGTCCAGGTCCGTGCGGGGCGTCACCAGGCCGTAGTGCACATTGAAGCCGTGGGCAAACACCAGCGATGCGCCCTGCTTGATATTGGGTTCCACGTCGTGGCTGTACACCGCGCCGATTTGTTCGTCGGGCAACAAAATCATCACGACGTCTGCGCTGCGCACAGCGTCAGCAACTTCCGCCACCTTCAAGCCTGCTTTTTCAACCTTGGGCCAGGAAGCGCCGCCTTTGCGCAGACCGACCACGACATTGACACCGCTGTCGTTCAGGTTTTGCGCGTGGGCGTGGCCTTGGCTGCCGTAGCCAATGATCGCCACTGTTTTTCCCTTGATCAGGCTCAGGTCGCAATCTTTGTCGTAATAAACTTTCATTTTCTTCTCCGAATAAATTAGGGCCGGTGGCGCCTGGTTGCAAAACACTTGCTCTACTCCGGGCAAAACGAATCCGTTTCACCCCCACTGTCCGAACGCGCAGAGCATGCCAATAAAGCGCGCGCCCGAAAAACCTGTTCGGGCAGTTACACCCGCAAAATCCGCTCGCCGCGTCCGATGCCGCTGGAGCCGGTGCGCACCGTTTCCAAAATCGCACCCGGCTCAATCGCCTGCAGGAAGGCATCATTTTTCGACTGGTCGCCGGTCAATTCGATGGTGTAGCTTTTGTCGGTGACGTCAATGATGCGGCCTCGGAAGATGTCGGCCATGCGCTTCATCTCTTCACGCTCTTTGCCGACAGCACGCACCTTGACCATCATCAGCTCGCGCTCGATGTAGGCGCCTTCGGTCAGGTCGACCACTTTGACGACTTCGATCAAACGGTTCAAGTGCTTGGTGATTTGTTCAATCACGTCATCTGACCCCGTGGTTTGAATCGTCATGCGCGACAAACTGGCGTCTTCGGTGGGCGCCACGGTGAGCGACTCGATGTTGTAACCCCGGGCTGAAAAAAGGCCCACCACCCGCGACAAAGCGCCGGGTTCGTTTTCAAGCAAGACTGCAATGATGTGTTTCATAAGCGTAGATTCCTCTTTTCACCGGGCTAAAGGTCTTCTGCGCCCAGCAGCATTTCGGTAATGCCTTTGCCCGCCTGCACCATGGGGAACACGTTTTCGGTGGGGTCGGTACGGAAATCCATGAACACCGTGCGGTCCTTCAGGCGGCGGGCCTCGCGCAATGCGGGCTCCACGTCCTCAGGGCGCTCAATCAGCATCCCGACGTGGCCATAGGCCTCGGCAAGCTTCACGAAGTTGGGCAGCGCGTCCATATAGCTATGGCTGTAACGGCCTTCGTAGTCGATCTCTTGCCATTGGCGCACCATGCCGAGGTAGCGGTTATTCAAAGCGCAGATCTTGATCGGCGTGTTGTACTGCAGGCAAGTGGACAGCTCTTGAATGCACATTTGCACCGAGCCTTCGCCCGTGATGCAAAACACTTCGCTGTCGGGCTTGGCCAGTTTGATGCCCATGGCGTAGGGGATGCCGACGCCCATGGTGCCCAGACCACCGGAGTTGATCCAGCGGCGGGGCTCGTCAAACTTGTAGTACTGCGCCGCCCACATCTGGTGCTGGCCCACGTCGGAGGTGATGTAGGTGTCGGCGTCCTTGGTCATGTTCCACAAGGTTTCGACCACGTACTGCGGTTTGATCACATCGCCTGTGCCCAGGCTGTATTTCATGCAGTCACGGCTGCGCCAGCCTTCAATCGTGTCCCACCAAGCGCCCAGTGCATGGCTGTCCGGGCGCACAGCACTTTCTTTGATCATGGCGATCAGTTCCTGCAGCACCTCTTTGACATCGCCGACGATGGGAATGTCCACCTTCACGCGCTTGGAAATGCTGGACGGATCGATGTCGATATGAATGATTTTTCGCTCATTTTGGGCGAAGTGCTTGGGATTTCCAATCACGCGGTCGTCAAACCGTGCGCCCACAGCCAATAGCACATCGCAGTGCTGCATGGCGTTGTTGGCCTCGACCGTGCCGTGCATGCCCAGCATGCCCAAAAACTTGCGGTCGCTCGCAGGGTAGGCGCCCAGGCCCATGAGGGTGTTGGTGCAGGGGTAGCCCAGCATGTCCACCAGAGTGCGCAGTTCGGCCGACGCATTGCTCAGAAGCACACCGCCACCCGTGTAAATATAGGGGCGCTTGGCCGTGAGCAAGAGCTGCAGGGCCTTGCGAATCTGACCGCCGTGGCCCTTGCGAACCGGGTTGTAGGAGCGCATCTCCACTTTGGTCGGGTAGCCGGTATAGGGCACCTTCTTGAAAGACACGTCTTTAGGAATGTCCACCACCACAGGGCCAGGACGGCCGCTGCGGGCAATGTGGAAAGCCTTTTTCATGGTCTCCGCCAGGTCGCGCGCGTCCTTGACCAAGAAGTTGTGCTTCACGATAGGGCGGGTAATACCCACGGTGTCGCACTCCTGGAATGCGTCCAAGCCAATAGCGTGCGTGGGCACCTGACCGGTGATGATCACCATCGGGATGCTGTCCATGTAGGCGGTGGCGATTCCCGTGATCGCATTGGTCACGCCAGGGCCTGACGTGACGAGCGCCACGCCAACATCACCTGTGGCGCGCGCGTAGCCGTCGGCCGCATGAACGGCCGCCTGTTCGTGGCGTACCAGTACATGCTGAATGGTGTTTTGTTTGAAGAATGCGTCGTAAATATGCAGGACGGCGCCGCCGGGGTAACCCCAGATGTACTTGACCTCTTCGGCCTGCAATGCCTTGACCAGAATCTCTGCGCCGCGCAATTCGTTGTGGGCGGATGTGTCGGCCGTGGCGGTGGAAGCCATTTCGGCTTTGGATAATTCCATGATGAACCTTTGTGAATTTCTCTAACGAAAGACCTTGGGTGCCCCTTGGCAGACACTTGTGGCATCGCCGCGGGACTTAAGGTCAAGGCCATGGACGCATTGAATGCTGCGCCGAACCGAGACCCGTTTGCGTTTGAGTTGCAAGTCGGATTATCGCATTACTGGGCACCCGCTCTGGACGCCAAGCAAGGCAGTGCAATAATCACTCGAAGCATGTCCGCCGTAAAAACGTCCTGAAGATGGTGAATATTCCTCTCCAACGCTCCCGGGTGACCCCACTTGGCTACTGAAAAAGAGCTGGACGCGTTTTTGCGCGAGGTAGAAAAACGCGCTTTCAAGCGTTCGATGTACCACGTACGAAACGAGGAATCGGCATTGGACATTGTGCAGGACAGCATGATGAAGTTGGCCCAGCACTATGGGCACAAGCCGGTGGAAGAGCTGCCGATGCTCTTTCAACGGATCCTGAGCAACTGCACGCTGGACTGGTTTCGCCGCCAAAAGACCCAAAACGCACTTTTTACCCATTTAGGGGACTTTGAATCAGGCGAAGATGGGGGAGAATTCGATCTGCTTGAAACTTTGTTACAAAGCGACGACACCACAGCGGCTGAAAATCCGCAAGGCCAGACCGAGAGGGCACAAACCTTGCGTAGCATTGAAGCCGAAATCCAAGTTTTGCCAGCGCGTCAACGGGAAGCCTTCCTCATGCGTTATTGGGAAGATATGGACGTTGCCGAAACTGCCAGTGCCATGGGCTGCTCCCAGGGTAGTGTCAAAACCCACTGCTCCCGAGCGGTTGCCGCATTGTCAAAAGCATTGAGAGCCAAAGGAATTTTTTTATGAGCCAAACCACATCTCCGCCGCCAGCCGCTCTTGTCCGCGCGAACCAATTCGGTGCACGCGTGGCGCACTTTTTGGACGAAAGTGCCCGCGAGATCCCGCGCGACATCGGCGAACGACTGCGTGCCGCGCGCACCCAAGCCGTAGCCCATCGCCGGGTGAGCGAATCGGTGGCGGCTCCTTCGGTTCTCGCGCAAGGAAACGCAGCGGCACTGGGCGGCGGCATGGGATTTTGGGGCGGTGCGGCCAGTTGGCTGCCTTTGGTGGCTTTGGTCATTGGTTTGATGGGCATAGGCACGCTGCAAGAGCAAATGCGGGCCCGTGAAGTCGCCGATGTCGACACAGAACTGCTCACGGGCGATCTGCCAACCGCGGCATACACGGATCCTGGCTTTGCGCAGTACCTCCAACGCGCCACGAAGGAATAAGCGTTTCGATGGCGTTTTTTCGAAAAAGTGCTGGTCAATGACGACATGCCACAAGCCCTTGGGGCTGCGCCACACACTGTTGGTGCTTGCGCTTGGCGTCAACGCCACTGCCTTTGCGCAAACGGATCCCGCTGCGGGCGCAGGGAGCGCAAAGCCGCCGTTTGCGGTTAGTTCGCTGCCCATAGGCCCCACGGGTACGCCATGGGATTCCTTGAACAGCAGCGAAAAAGAAGCATTGGCGCCGCTGGCCGGCACCTGGCCCACGCTCACGACAGCGCACCAAAAAAAGTGGGTCGCGCTGGTTCAAAAATACCCTGAGTTCACACCGGCCGATCGCGAACGATTGCGCAGCCGCATGCTGGACTGGGCAGCGCTCAGTCCGAAAGACCGACAAATTGCGCGTCTTCAGTTCGCAGAGACCAAAAAGCTGTCCAATGATGACCGCATGGCCCATTGGGAGGCTTACCAAGCACTGCCCGAGAGCACAAAGAAAGAACTGTCGGAAGCAGCGCCCAAAAAAGCGGTAGGCGCAGCGGTCGCGGTCAAACCGGTCGCCGCCAACAAGTTGGCCGAAGTGCCCTTCACACGCAAAACGCCGGCGCCGCAGAGAACCGAGGCGCCACTGGGTAAATTGGTCGACCGTTACACCTTGTTGCCGCAGATCCAGGCCGATAACAACAGCGTTTTAGCGCCCGTTCTCCCGGCAAAATAACATCAGGCGAGCCGATCCACTGCGGCTCTCGACCCATGACTTCCCCTGAATTCACCACACCCAACCTGAAGCGGCGCATGGCCTGCTGGGTTTACGAAGGAATGCTGCTGTTCGGCGTGGTCTTCATTTCTGGTTACCTGTTCAGCACGCTCAGCCAGACCCGCCACGCCTTGGACAACCGGCACGCCTTGCAAGCCTTTCTTTTCTTGATCTTCGGTATCTATTTCGTGTGGTTTTGGTCCAAGGGACAAACCCTGGCCATGAAAACCTGGCATATCCGGGTGGTGGATGTTCAGGGGCATGCGATCAGCCAGCAGCGGGCGCTGGGGCGCTACGTGCTCTCCTGGATCTGGATCCTACCGCCCCTGGCGCTGGTCTGGTCAATGGGCTTGAACGGCGGCGAAACCAGCTTGTTTTTTCTGGGCTGGGTGGTACTGTGGGCGCTTGCCAGTCGGCTTCAGTCCGACGGGCAGTTTTGGCACGACGTCTGGGCCGGAACCCGCTTGGTGCACTCCCAGCCCATGAGCCGGTGAACCGCGGGCTTTAGACCGCTGCTTCGTCTTGCTCACCGGTGCGAATGCGCACCACACGCTCCACGCTGGTGACGAAAATCTTGCCGTCACCGATCTTGCCGGTGTGTGCCGCCTTGATGATGGCGTCCACGCAGCGGTCCACGTCCTCTGACTTGACGACGAGTTCCACCTTGACCTTGGGGAGAAAGTCCACCACATACTCCGCGCCACGGTAAAGCTCGGTATGCCCTTTTTGGCGGCCAAAGCCCTTGACCTCGGTGACGGTCAGCCCGGTGGCCCCGCACTCTGCCAGTGCTTCGCGGACTTCTTCTAATTTGAAGGGTTTGATGATGGCTGTGATTTGTTTCATGGCAGGTCCCGTGGAAATGTTGCCCCCTAGGCGCGGAAGCGGTTGGTAATAGGATAACGCCAATCTTTGCCAAAGCTGCGGTGGCTCAAGCGAATACCAATGGGCGACTGGCGGCGTTTGTACTCATTGATTTGAATCAGGCGCGTGACTTTCTCGACGTCGGCCACTGGATAGCCCTGCGCCACCAATTCCGCGATGCTGGCGTCGTTTTCCATGTAACGCTCAATGATGGCGTCCAACACCTCGTAGGCGGGCAGACTGTCCTGGTCGGTCTGGTCCGCGCGCAACTCGGCACTGGGCGGTCGGGTGATGATGCGCTCGGGAATCGGGGAGTCGCAGGTGCCGTAGGGGTTGTTTTTGTTGCGCCAGCGTGCCAGGGCAAACACCCGCGTCTTGAGCAGGTCTTTGATGACCGCAAAGCCGCCTGCCATATCGCCATACAGCGTGCAGTAACCGGTGGCCATCTCGGACTTGTTGCCCGTCGTCAGTACGATGCTGCCGAATTTATTGCTCAGCGCCATGAGCAAAGTGCCGCGAATGCGGGCTTGGATGTTTTCTTCGGTAGCGTCCTCCGCCTTGCCCGCGAAATCTGCGGCCAAGGAGTTTTTGAAGGCGGCAAATTCCGGCTCAATCGAAATTTCGTCGTAGCGCACGCCCATGCGCTTGGCCATGTCACGCGCATCGATCCAACTGATATCGGCGGTGTAGGGCGAGGGCATCATCACGGCGCGCACCCGATCGGCCCCCAAGGCGTCGACCGCAATTGCCATCACCACAGCGGAATCGATACCGCCCGACAGGCCCAACAAAGCGCCCGGAAACCGGTTTTTACCCAAATAGTCGCGCACACCCAAGACCAGCGCGTCCCACACATCGGCCTCGGCGCTGCGAACAGGCTCCACGGATGCTGTCCAACGGCACCCCGTGGCTTGCACATTCAAGGCGGCAGTAAACAGGTCTTCTTTGAAACTCGGCGCACGCCCACCGACGGCCCCGTCACTGTCAAGCGCAAAAGAATGGCCCTCAAACACCAACTCGTCTTGGCCGCCCACCAAATGGGCGTAAATCAGCGGCAATCCCGTTGCGTCCACGCGCTGCGCCATGACTACCTCGCGCTCAGAACCCTTGCCCGCATGGAACGGCGACGCGTTGATCACGGCCAGCACCTGCGCACCGGCGGCGTGGGCCAAGCGCGCGGGCTCTTCAAACCAGGCGTCCTCGCAAATCAGCAGCCCAACTTTGACACGTGCGCCCGCCTCCCCGGCTTCAAACACACAGACCTCGTTGCCAGGCACAAAGTAGCGCCGCTCGTCAAACACCTGGTAGTTGGGCAACTCGCGCTTGGCGTAGGTCGCCCGTACTTGGCCTTCGCACAGCACGCTGGCGCAATTAAAGCGCTGCTGGATGGCCACCGAGTGGGTACGACGGTCGCCTCCCTGGGGATGGCCGACCACCACGGTCATGTCTTTTAACCCGGCAAGCTGCTGGGTCAGGGCTTTCAAGGCATCATCGCTGGCGCGCATGAAAGCGGGGCGCAAATACAGGTCTTCCGCGGCATAGCCGCACAGAGACAATTCAGGCGTGAGCAACAAACGCGCACCCTGCGCATAGGCCTGCTGGGCCGCTGCAACGATTTTTTGCACATTCCCCGCAAAATCTCCGACCGTGAAGTTGAGTTGCGCAACGCAGATTTTGAGAGTCATGAACCAATAACGATGGATAAAAAGAAGATGTCGGCCGCTGGAATTGATTATGTCACCCGGGTTCTGCCGTCCATCGGCGACATACCGGCCGCCGTCTGGGACGGCCTGTTGAAAAGGCATGCCGACGCCAGCCCGTTTATGCAACACGCGTATTTGCTGGCGATGGAGACCAGCGGCCGCGCCAGCCCTGCCACCGGATGGCACACCCACATCATTACCCTGGAGCGGGGAGGCAGTTTGGCGGCCGCCTGCGCGCTGTATGTCAAAGACCACTCCTATGGGGAATATGTGTTTGACTGGGCCTGGGCCAATGCCTACCAACAGCACGGACTGCCCTACTACCCCAAGGCATTGGTCGCAGTGCCATTCACGCCGGTGCCGGGCGCACGCCTACTGGCCGTGAACGACGAGGCTCGCACCGCCTTGGTGCACGCGCTGGTGAATTGGAGCCAGGAACAGCAACTCTCGTCCTTGCACCTGCTGTTCGTCTCAGAGCAGGACTTGCAAGCCTGCGAGGCGGCGGGTCTGATGCCGCGCCACACCGTGCAATTCCATTGGACCAACACCACACCAGGCTATGCAAGCTTTGACGATTTTCTGTCGCACCTGGCCCAGGACAAACGTAAAAAAATCCGCCAGGAGCGGCGCAAAGTGGCGGATGCTGGCGTGAAATTCCGCTGGTCGCGGGGCGCGGGCATCAGCGATGCGGACTGGGACTTCTTTTACCGCTGTTACGAGCGCACCTACCTCGAACACGGCAACGCACCCTACCTGAGCCCTGCTTTTTTTAGCCGGTTGCAGGCCGACATGCCTGAGAACTGGCTTTTGTTTGTGGCGGAGCGCGATGGGCGTCCCATCGCCAGCAGCCTGATCGCCCTCAGCGCCCAAGCCGCAGATTCGACGCATGGGGCGCAGCCGCTGGTTGCCTATGGCCGCTATTGGGGTGCTTTGGAGCGGGTGGACTGCTTGCACTTTGAGGCCTGCTACTACCAGCCCCTGGCATGGTGCATCGCCCATGGCTACCACCGCTTTGAAGGTGGCGCACAGGGGGAGCACAAGATGGCGCGCGCACTGTTGCCGGTCAAGACCAGCAGTGCGCATTGGTTGGCACACCCCGCGTTTGCCGATGCCGTAGCCCGGTTTTTAGAACGCGAGGGTGCAGGGGTTGAGAACTACCTGGACGATCTGCAGATGCGATCGCCCCTTCGACCGCTCAAGCCTTAGCCTGCAGCCTGCTCTTTTTGGTAGTTGGCAATGCCGTCCATGATTTCCTGACGTGCCGACTCCGGGCCTTCCCAGCCGAGGATCTTGACCCATTTGCCGACTTCGAGGTCTTTGTAGTGCTCGAAAAAGTGGGCAATGGTTTTCAGGCGGAAGGGGTTCAAATCTTCCGGCTTTTGCCATTGGGTGTACAGCGACAAAATTTTGTCCACTGGTACGGCCAACACCTTACCGTCCTGGCCGGCTTCGTCTTCCATTTTCAAAATACCAATGGCGCGGCAAGGCACAACCACGCCCGGAATCAGCGGCACAGGCGTAATCACCAGCACATCGACGGGGTCACCATCGCCGGAAATGGTTTTGGGCACGTAACCGTAGTTGGTGGGGTAATGCATGGCCGTGCTCATGAAACGGTCCACAAAAATCGCGCCGGATTCTTTGTCCACTTCGTATTTCACGGGGTCGGCATTCATCGGAATTTCGATGATCACGTTGAATGCGTTGGGCACGTCTTTGCCAGGGGAAACTTTGTCTAGGGACATGAATAACTCGTCGTTAGGTTAGGGGAAGCGAGACTAGGATTAACCCTCATTTTACTGACTCAGCCCTTTCGCAATGGTCACACGCTGGGTTTTACGGCTACATTGAGGTGTTGGCCAATCATTCCCCTGGTTTTTTGTTCGGGGCACTGAGGAAGCAACGTAGCGGGGGCACCGCTGACGTTGCTCCCTTCTTCGAACAACATGCTAGTAGGAGTAATTTATGACTGGTAACGCAGCGCTGATTCTGGCGCTTGGTTGTGGTTTGGTCGCCGTGCTTTACGGCGTCTGGGCCCGCAGTTGGATTCTTTCGCAAGACGCGGGCAACGCCCGCATGCAAGAAATTGCAGCCGCCATTCAAACCGGCGCAGCGGCCTACCTGGCCCGCCAATACAAGACCATTGCCATGGTCGGCGTCGTTCTAGCCATCCTCATCTCCGTGGTGCTCGACCCCTTGAGCGCGGTGGGCTTCATTCTGGGCGCCGTGTTGTCCGGTGCCTGTGGCTTCATCGGCATGAACGTGTCGGTGCGAGCCAACGTGCGCACCGCACAAGCCGCCACCCGCGGCATCGGCCCCGCTTTGGACGTCGCCTTTCGCGGCGGCGCCATCACCGGCATGCTGGTGGTGGGCTTGGGCTTGCTGGGCGTTACTGGCTTTTACTGGTACCTGACCAGCGCTGGCGTGCCAGCGGACGGCAAAGCGTTTGCAGGCATGCTCAACCCCTTGGTGGGTTTTGCCTTCGGCTCCTCGCTGATTTCCATCTTTGCCCGCCTGGGCGGCGGCATCTTCACAAAAGGCGCTGACGTAGGCGCCGATTTGGTGGGCAAGGTCGAAGCCGGTATACCGGAAGACGACCCGCGCAACCCGGCTGTGATTGCCGACAACGTGGGCGACAACGTCGGCGACTGCGCCGGTATGGCGGCCGACTTGTTCGAAACCTACGCCGTGACGCTGATCGCCACCATGGTGCTGGGCGCTTTGCTGGCAGGCGCTGGCGGCCCGAATGCCGTGCTGTACCCGCTGACGCTGGGCGGCGTGTCCATCATCGCTTCCATCATCGGCTGCTTTTTTGTCAAGGCCAGCCCTGGCATGACCAACGTGATGCCCGCCCTCTACAAAGGCTTGGCCGTCTCGGGCGTGTTGTCGCTGATTGCCTTTTACTTCGTGACGCAGTCTTTGTTCCCCACTGCAGTCACCCTGCCCGATGGATCCATTCTGAGCAGTGAGCGCTTGTTTGGAGCTTGTGCCATCGGCCTGATCTTGACCGGCGCGCTGGTCTGGATCACCGAGTACTACACCGGCACCCAGTACGCGCCTGTGCAACACATTGCACAAGCGTCCACCACCGGGCACGGCACCAACATCATCGCCGGCTTGGGCGTCTCCATGCGTTCCACCGCCTGGCCTGTGCTCTTTGTATGCGCCGCGATTTACAGCGCTTACAACCTGGGCGGCTTGTACGGTGTGGCGATTGCGGCAACGTCCATGCTCAGCATGGCAGGCATCGTGGTGGCGCTTGACGCTTACGGCCCGATCACCGACAACGCCGGTGGCATTGCCGAAATGGCCGAGCTGCCCGCCAGCGTGCGTGACATTACCGATCCCCTGGATGCGGTGGGCAACACCACCAAAGCGGTGACCAAAGGCTACGCCATCGGTTCTGCCGGACTGGCCGCGCTGGTGCTGTTTGCCGACTACACCCACAAGCTCGAAGGCCTGGGTGCCCACATCAAGTTTGATTTGAGCGACCCCAAAGTCATCATTGGCCTGTTCATTGGGGGCTTGATTCCCTACCTCTTCGGCGCCATGGCGATGGAAGCGGTGGGACGCGCTGCGGGTGCAGTGGTGGTGGAAGTGCGCCGCCAGTTCAAAGAAATCAAGGGCATCATGGACGGCACGGGCAAGCCCGAGTACGACACGGCGGTTGACATGCTGACCACTGCGGCGATCAAAGAAATGATGATCCCCAGCCTGTTACCCGTGGTTGCGCCCATCGTGGTGGGTCTGGTTCTTGGCCCAGCGGCTTTGGGGGGACTGCTGATGGGCACCATCGTGACCGGCTTGTTTGTGGCGATTTCCATGTGCACCGGCGGCGGTGCCTGGGACAACGCCAAGAAATACATTGAAGACGGCCACCACGGCGGCAAAGGTTCCGAGACGCACAAAGCGGCCGTGACCGGCGACACCGTGGGCGACCCCTACAAAGACACCGCCGGCCCGGCCGTGAACCCGCTGATCAAGATCATCAACATCGTGGCGCTGCTGATCGTGCCGGTGATGATGAAGATCCACACGGGTTAAGCCCCACCTCGGGCTCCAGGCCAAGGCCTGAAGCCCTCCCCCACAAAGCCTGCAGGAGTGTTTTCTGCAGGCTTTTTTCTTAGGCCACAATCCAGCCCATGACAAAGCAAGCGAGCTACCGAACCATACCTGTGCTGGACCAACGAGGCGACTCGCTGAAGATCCCTGCGACCACGGGTGCCCGGACAACGGGCCTCGCCAAGGACGGCTTAGGTCGTCCGCTGCGCGACCTGCGTATCAGCGTCACCGACCGCTGCAATTTCCGCTGCAGCTACTGCATGCCCAAAGAGGTGTTCGACAAAGACTACGCCTACCTGCCCCACAGCGCCTTGCTGTCATTTGAAGAAATCACCCGCATCGCGCAGCAGTTTGTTGCCCTGGGCGTGCAAAAAATCCGCCTCACGGGGGGTGAACCCCTGCTGCGCAAAAACCTGGAACTGCTCATTCAGCAGTTGGCCGCACTGCGCACACCGGAGGGTGCACCACTGGACATCACCCTCACCACCAACGGTTCGCTGTTGGCCCGCAAAGCCCACGCGCTGAAGGCCGCCGGTTTGCAACGCGTGACGGTCAGTTTGGACGGCTTGGACGACGCCGTGTTCAAAAAAATGAACGATGTGGACTTTCCTGTGGCGGACGTGCTGGCGGGCATCCAGGCAGCCCAGGAGGCAGGACTGGGCCCCATCAAAGTCAATATGGTGGTCAAACGCGGCACCAACGACCACGAAATTTTGCCGATGGCGCGCCACTTTCGCGGCAGTGGCGTGGTGCTGCGCTTTATCGAATACATGGACGTGGGCGCGACCAATGGGTGGCGCATGGATGAGGTCGTTCCTTCGGCCGATGTGATTGCCTTGCTGCGCTCGGAGATGCCGCTGGTGGCACTGGAGGCTTGCGCACCCGGTGAGACTGCGCAGCGCTGGGGATACGCCGATGCGCAGGGCCAGTACGACCCCGGCTTGGGCGAGGTCGGCGTCATCAGCAGCGTCACCCAGGCGTTTTGTGCGGACTGCAACCGCGCGCGCCTGTCCACCGAAGGACAACTCTATCTGTGCCTGTTTGCCAGCCAGGGCTATGACTTGCGCAGTCTGGTGCGCAAACCCGCAGAAACGGTTTCAGACCAGTCTCTGATGGATGCCATCAGCGCCATCTGGCAAGGCCGCAGCGATCGGTATTCCTTGCTGCGCGCAGCCATGCCGCCCGACGCCCAGGCCACGGGCGCGCGCCGGGTGGAGATGAGCTACATCGGGGGCTGATCGGGCATGGCAGGCATCAACCCCGCCCGTGTTTGCGCCCTGGTGCTGGCCGGTGGCATGGGCAGTCGCATGGGTGGCGTAGACAAGGGACTTCAATTGCTCAAGGGCCAGGCCCTGGCATGGCATTGCGTCGAGCGCCTGCGCGCCCAGATCGGCGGCGCACCGGGCTTGGTGGCTATCAACGCCAACCGCAATCTAGAAACCTACGAAAGCTGGGACATCCCGGTGTGGGGGGATGCACTGCCAGGTTTTGCGGGCCCGCTCGCCGGCTTTCACACGGGCTTGCAACATTGCGCAGCGGTGGCAAAGGAGGCGGGCGAGATGCAGAGCTTCGAATACCTTCTCACCGTGGCCTGCGACACGCCACGATTTCCGCTGGACTTGCTCCAGCGCCTGTCTGATGCCTTGGGCAATGCGCAGGCCGATATTGCCGTGGCTTGCGCACCTGAAAAAGCAGCGGATGGCGGGGTGACACTTCGCGCCCAGCCGGTTTTTTGTTTGATGCGCACGAACCTGGACTACAGCCTGAACGCTTTTTTGGAGGCCGGTGGACGCAAAGTCGATGCGTGGACCGCCCAGCACCGCACCGTCACCGTCGCCTTTGACCAATCGCACGATGACCCTCAGGCCTTTTTCAACGCCAACACCTTGACCGAGCTTGCGCAGCTCAATGCAGACTCCCGCCACGCTTCATGAAAACTCTGGACCACATTGCCGCCGAACTGCAGGGTTACGACCCGAAGGCGCTGCCTGCGCACTTGGTCAACGCGTTCTTGGCAGACATGGTGCCTTTACCCAATGACTTTGAAGAACTTCCCATTTGGCAGGCCTTGGGCCGGGTCATTGCACAGGACGTGGTCAGCCCTTTGGATGTTCCACCCCACGACAATTCGGCCATGGACGGCTATGCGTTTGACGGAAACGCTCTGACGGCTGGACAGGCACTGACGCTCGAGGTGGTGGGCGCGGCCTTGGCCGGGCAAACCTACCAAGGCGCCATGGCCCCCGGGCAATGCCTTCGGATCACGACCGGTGCCGTCATGCCCCACGCGCTCAACACCGTGGTACCGCAGGAGTTGGTACAAGTTGCCGGCTCAGTCATCACGATTCCCCAAGACGTGGTGCGCAGGGGTGACAACCGGCGCGCCCAAGGCGAAGACCTGCAACGCGGCAAAGTCGCATTGACGCAGGGCAGTGTGCTCGGACCCGCAGGCCTGGGATTGTTGGCCAGTCTGGGCCTGCCCACCGTGCGTGTGTGGCGCCGTTTGCGGGTGGCCTATTTTTCGACCGGTGACGAAATTTTGAGTCTGGGCGAGGCGCCTCGCGAAGGCGCCGTCTTTGACAGCAACCGCTACACCGTCTGGGGCATGCTGCAACGCATGGGCATTGAACTCGTCGACCTCGGCGTCGTCCGAGACGAACCCGCGCAATTGGAAGCTGCCTTTCGCAGTGCAGCCCTGCAAGCCGACGCCATCATCACCAGCGGGGGGGTGAGCGTGGGAGAGGCCGACCACACCAAGGCCATGATGCGCAAAATCGCGCAAAGCGACACGCCCGGCGAAGGCGGCGTGGTGTTTTGGCGCATCGCCATGCGTCCGGGCCGGCCCATGGCCGTGGGCCGCTTGGGTCGGGTGCCGCTGTTTGGCCTGCCCGGCAATCCGGTCGCGGTGATGGTGACTTTTTTGGCCTTTGTGCGCCCTGCGCTGTGGCGCATGATGGGCGCCAATGCCGCAGACCCGGCCGTGGCGCCGCCCCTGCTCAAAGCGCGGAGCTCGCAGCCCATCCGCAAAAAGCCGGGACGCACCGAATACCAGCGCGCCATCGTGAGCACCGACGACCAGGGACAACTCTGCGTGCAAACCACGGGCGACCAAGGCTCTGGGGTGCTGAGCTCCATGGTCAGGGCCAACGGTTTGCTGGTGTTGCACCATGACCAGGGCTCTATTGCGCCAGGGGACATGGTCGATGTGATGGTGTTTACGGGCGTTCTGTAGCGATCAAGCCTCGGCAGGCGCCATGCCCACACCGCGGTTGGCCAGTCCATCGGCCCGTTCATTGCCCGGATCTCCGTTGTGGCCTTTGACCCAGCGCCAGTCGATCGTGTGGCCGCCTTGCGAGACCAGGGTGTCGAGCTGCTGCCACAAATCCACGTTTTTGACGGGTTGTTTGGCCGCAGTGCGCCAACCTTTGGCTTTCCAACCGGGAAGCCATTCGGTGATGCCTTTGAGCACGTATTGGCTGTCCAAGTGCAAAGTGACCTGGCAGGGGCGTTTGAGCGCGGCCAGGGCCTGAATGACGGCCATCATTTCCATGCGGTTGTTGGTAGTGCCTGCCTCACCGCCGCAGAGCTCTTTTTCACTGCCGTCGGGCGAGCGCAGCAACACGCCCCAACCGCCAGGGCCGGGGTTGCCTTTGCAGGCGCCGTCGGTATAAATCACAACCTGGTTCACTGTTTTGTTTCCTTGTTCGTCATATCCTGGCGCCGTTGACCTGCTGCTACCGCTGACGCTGCACGCAAGCGTTTGGACCGCCATGTCGCACCCATTAACCTTGCACCCCGCACTTTTTTGACAGCCACCACCATGTAGGCGGCGCCCAGCACCGGCCACCAGCGCGCGCCTAAGCGGTCCAGCCAGCCCAGGCGGCGCAGCCACCGCGCGCTGCTGACCGCCGGTCCGTGGCAACCATAGCGCACCACCTCCACCTCAAAGCCCAGCAGGCGCAACCAGTCACGCAGTCGCCAAACGCCCAGAAATGAGTCTTCCAGTGGCAAATAGTCCTGTCCCATAAAACGTCCAAGGCCCAGCAAGCGCCACAACCGTTGGCGGGCCAGTCGCAAGGCCCACAAGCTGGTGGGGTTGAGCCCGCAAATCACAACCCTGCCCTCCGGCATCAACACCCGCTCCACCTCGCGCAGCGTCTCGTGTGCGTCGCTGTTTTCCAGTGTGTGGGGCATCACGACCAAATCCAAGCTCGCGGCCGGAAAGGGCAGCGCCTCAAAATCAGTGACCAGTGCCAAGGGAACATCGCCAGCAGGAGGGTCAAGCCCGGCGAGCTCTTGCCCCGACGCATCTTGGGGCATTTCCTGCACCGCCAGCCAGCGATGGGGCATACGGTTATCCTGCAGACCGCACAGCTCAGGCAAACCCAACTGCAGCGCGTGGTAGCCAAAAACGTCTGCCACGGCGCGGTCTACCTGCGCACTTTCCCATTCGAGCAAATAGCGCCCTGGCGGCGTCTGTAACCACTGCTGCAAACCTATAATTTGATCGCTCATGACGTTAATACCGCTGCCCGCATTGACTGACAATTACATCTGGATGCTGCACGACGGGCAAGCCGCGTGGGTGGTGGATCCCGGCGATGCCGATCCGGTATTGCAAGCCTTGGCCGCACACCAACTGCGCCTGGCGGGCATTCTAGTCACCCACCACCATCCAGACCACACGGCAGGCGTTGCCGCTTTGCGCGCCGCTACAGGTGCCCAGGTCTATGGCCCACGCCTCGAAAAAATGCCGGAACCCTTGGTCCGCGTAGGCCAAGATGACCGCGTGGACGTACTGGGCATGCCCTTCCAAGTCATCGAAGTTCCGGGCCACACGGCGGGGCATATTGCCTACTATTGCGCCGCCGTAGACGATGCGCCCGTGCTTTTTTGCGGCGACACCTTGTTCAGCGGTGGCTGTGGTCGCCTTTTTGAAGGCACGCCAGTGCAAATGCTCGCGTCGCTGGAGAAGCTCGCAGCCTTGCCGGGCAGCACCCGCGTCTGCTGCACCCACGAATACACCTTGAGTAACCTGCGCTTTGCCTTGGCGGTGGAGCCTGGCAACCCAGCACTGGTCGCGTACCAACAGCGCTGCCAGCTGCTGCGGGCATCCGATCAAGCCACGCTGCCATCCACCATCGCCATGGAACGTGCGATCAACCCTTTTTTGCGTTCTGGCGAAGCCGAAATCGTGGCGTCGGCACTAGGGTTTGACCCGGCGCTTTGCGCCCAGCAAGGCGTGTTCGCGACCTTGCGTACCTGGAAAAACCAGTTTTGACCCATTTTCTGAAAGTTTGGAGCCGCGCAATGTGCGTGGCAGGGCTGTGCTGGGTGACGCTCGGGAGCGGTCAGGCACAAACCTATGCGCCGACGGATGCCCTCCAAGCGCTGGAACCGCAAGCAAACACCAGCCGATCGGTGACCTCGCTGGCGACCACGACCGATCTGTGGGAACGAATCCGCCAGGGCTACGCCATGCCCGACCTGGACAGCCCGCTGGTGCACGACCGCGAAAATTGGTACACGGCGCGGCCCGACTATATTTTTCGCATGACCGAGCGGTCGCGCAAATACCTTTTTCACATTGTGGAAGAACTGGAGCGGCGCAACATGCCCACCGAGCTGGCATTGCTGCCCTTTGTGGAAAGCGCGTTCAACCCCCAGGCAGTGTCCAGCGCCAAGGCCGCGGGCATGTGGCAGTTCATGCCCGCCACGGGAAAAACCTTTGAGCTCAAGCAAAACGTGTTCCGGGACGACCGGCGCGATGTGTTGGCTTCCACCCGTGCGGCCCTGGACTACCTGCAAAAGCTCTACGGCATGTTCGGCGACTGGCATTTGGCGCTGGCGGCTTACAACTGGGGCGAAGGCAGCGTTGGCCGAGCCATCGCAAAAAATGAACGTCTCATGCTCGGCACGGGTTACACCGACCTGAGCATGCCCATGGAAACCCAGTTTTATGTGCCCAAACTGCAGGCCATCAAGAACATCGTGGCCCGCCCGCAGGACTTCGGCAGCCAATTGCCAAAAATTGAGAACCACCCCTATTTCCAGACGGTGAGCATCCGCCGCGATATTGATGTCGCCATGGCAGCCAAGCTGGCAGAGGTGCCTCTGGACGACTTCAAGGCCCTCAACCCCTCCTTGAATAAACCCGTGATACTGGCCGCGGGCACACCACAAATCCTGCTGCCGTGGGACAGCGCCGATGTGTTTATGCAAAACCTGGATCGGTTTGCTGGCTCACGCCTGGCAACCTGGACCGTCTGGGTGGCGCCGGGCACACTGCGGGTTGCGGATGCGGCAAAGCAAGCGGGCATGACGGAGGCACAGCTCCGGGAAATTAACAATATCCCCCGAGGCATGTTGATCAAGCCGGGCTCGACACTGCTGGTACCCCGCCCGGCCCATGCGCAAGTGGATGTGACCAGTGCGGTGGCCGACAAGGGCGAAGTCAGCTTTGCCCCTGAAATGGTGCAGGTTCGCAAACTGGTGAAAGCCGGCAAAGGCGACTCGGTCGCCACCATTGCGAAGCGCTATGCGACGTCGCCCAGCAATGTGGCCCAGTGGAACAAAGTGGCCGCTAACGCCAATTTCAAATCGGGCCAGAGCGTGGTGGTTTACGTGTCGATGAATGCTGCAAACGCCAAGCCAGGACCCGCCAAGGCCCAAGCCAGGTCCACCGATCGGTCTGCGGCGAAGAAGACAAGCGCCAAAGGCGCAAAAAAAGGCAAGGCCTGAGCAAGTCAGGCGTCAGCGACGGGCCGTTACAATATCGGCCATGTTTCACCCGCACAACTTTCCTTTGAACACCACCATCGCCATCGCGGTCGCTGGACGTGCGCGTGCAATCACCTCCAAAACCACGACCATTAAGGGCTGATCCAGCCTGGTTCGTCGTGCGCCCTCCCGGCCAGACGAGCCGGGCAAACAGTCAGGTCAAACACTGTTGAAAATGAAAGGGCGTTGAAATGAGCAATTTAGTAGGTTTGGTCGGCTGGCGCGGCATGGTCGGCTCCGTGTTGATGGATCGCATGCAGGCCGAGGGGGACTTCGATCTCATCGAGCCCATGTTCTTCTCCACGTCGAACGCCGGTGGCAAGGCACCGGCACAAGCCAAGAACGAAACCACGCTGCAAGACGCATTCAATATTGACGCGCTCAAACGTTGCGACATCATCATCAGCGCCCAGGGCGGCGATTACACCACCGCAGTTTTCCCCAAGCTACGGGCCGCGGGCTGGAACGGCCATTGGATTGACGCGGCGTCCACCCTGCGCATGGAAAAAGATGCCGTCATTATTTTGGATCCAGTCAACATGCCGGTCATTCAAAAAGCACTGACCGGCGGCGGCAAGAACTGGATTGGCGGCAATTGCACCGTCAGCTGCATGCTGATGGGCGTCGGCGCCTTGTACAAAGCAGGTCTGGTGGAGTGGATGAGCACCCAAACCTACCAGGCCGCTTCCGGCGGTGGTGCGCAGCACATGCGTGAATTGCTGACACAGTACGGCACCTTGAACGCAGAGGTCAAAGCCCTGCTGGACGACCCCAAAAGCTCTATTTTGGACATTGACCGCATGGTGGTGGCCAAGCAGCGCAGCCTCAGTGCGGCAGAAACGGCCAACTTTGGCGTTCCCCTCGGTGGCTCGCTCATCCCCTGGATTGACAAGGACCTCGGCATTGGCAAAAGCTACAACGACTACGGTTGGGGAACTTCCAAAGAAGAATGGAAGGGCATGGCTGAAACCAACAAGATTCTCGGACAGGGCCCAGACTTTGGCTCAACTGCGACCCCGGTTGACGGATTTTGCGTGCGCGTGGGCGCGATGCGTTGCCACAGCCAGGCCTTGACCTTCAAACTGAAGAAAAACGTACCCGTTGCTGACATTGAAGCCATGATCGCAGCCGACAACCCCTGGGTCAAACTGGTGCCCAACACCCGTGAAGCGACGGTTCGGGACCTGACCCCTGTGGCAGTCACCGGCACCATGACGATCCCTGTGGGCCGGGTTCGCAAGCTGGCGATGGGGCCCGAGTACCTGGGCGCCTTCACGGTGGGGGACCAACTGCTGTGGGGTGCCGCTGAGCCGCTGCGCCGCATGCTGCGCATTTTGCTGACCGCGTAAATCACCCGGGGCCTGCTGCGGCAGGCACGTGCGGAGTTGAAGATGCCGAACGTGAAATAAAATTAAAAAAACGGCAATAAATATGATATGTGATTAATTTTTAGCCAAAATCAAAGCATGTCAACGATAATCGTAGCTTGGCAAAGTTACTCCAGGCTCAGAAGAAAGGTTGGATTTCAATTGATCTACCGTCAACGTTTTTTGCGCACATCTGTTGCGCCCATCGCCGCTGTTTTAGTCAGTTTAGGTGCGACCGACGCCAACGCACTGTCGATGGGTAAGCTGCGGGTTCAGTCGGCACTGGGCCAAAGCCTGGTCGCAGAAATCGATTTGACAGATGTCAGCGAAGACGACGCTGGCTCACTGAAGTCTGAACTCGCCGCACCTTCGACTTTTACTGGGATGGGTTTGGAGTACAACGCGGCGCTCAACGGCACGCAAATTGTGTTGCAGCGTCGGCAAAACGGCAGTCGCTACCTCAAAGTCACGGGCAGTCGCACCCTTAACGACCCTTTTTTAGACATTCTGGTGGAATTAAGCTGGGGCTCCGGGAAGATTGTTCGAACCTACACGATTTTGCTGGATCCGCCAAAATCACAAGACGGCACTGCCACGGCGGTGCTGCCAGCGACCGGCTCCGAAAGCCAAACGGCATCAACCAAACAGGCCGCTTCTACCGCAGCAACAGCAGCATCAAGCGCAGCGGCAGCGACCAACACCCCCCCTCCTGCGGCGGCCGCAAGCACCAAAGCTGGCCCAAATCCCGCAATGGCTCCCGCAGCATCGAGCAGCGGGCAACAACGGGTGAAGGTCAATGCCGGGGACAGCGCTGGCAAGATCGCCCGGGCCTGGCTCGCCGAAGGCATCAGTATGGAGCAAATGCTGGTAGCCATGCTGGAAGCCAACCCCTCCGCCTTTGTGGATGGCAACGTCAACCGCCTGCTGGCCAATACCGAAATTGTGGCGCCCGATGTGGCCACGGTCAAAAAGACGTCACAAGCGGACGCTCAGCGCCTCATACAGCGCCAGAACCAGGACTTCCAAAACCTGCGTCGCACCTTGGCCGGGCAAGCGCCTTCCGTGCCGGAGGCGTCCAAGCCCACCGAAACGACTGGCAAAGTCGCGCCTTCGGCACCTGCGACAACGGCAAAGACACCATCGGGCGACACCTTGAAGTTGTCCAAAACTTCTGCCCAAGACATTGCGGAAAAAGCAAATATGGAGCAAATCGCCCAGCAACGGGCGAAGAATGAAGCCAGCGAGCGCGCTCGCGAACTGGCGAAAAACATTGAAGAACTGAATCAGTTGGCCAAAGTAGCGGCCAAACCAGAAGCTGCTGGCGCCTCAGCAACGCCCAACGCGGTGGCTTCCGCGCCGACGAATGATGGCGCGGCCGCGCCCGTCGCATCCGCCGCATCCAAACCCGCTGCGCCGTCTGTCACCTCTGCGGCGTCCGCACCGGTCAGTGCGCCTGCGCAGGGAATCCTCGATCGCCTCATGCGCAACCCGGAAATCAGTGCCTTGGCGCTGGCACTCGTGGCCCTGCTGGGCGGCTTGGGTTGGTACCGTCGCAGGCAATCCAACAAAGCTGGCGGCGACGCAACGGACGCCAACTTGAAGTGGAACGCCAGCGCCAGCACCTCTTTCTCGGCAGGGAGCGCTCAGCGCGTGGATACCGCCGAGGCCCATGCGTCAGGCATGCACAGCGCCCCGTACCAGGAAAGTCAACTGGAAATGGCCAATGAGCTCGACCCGGTTGCCGAGGCAGAGGTCTACCTCGCGTACGGCAAGGACGTTCCCGCGGAAGAAATTCTGAAAGAAGGTCTGCAACAAACGCCCAACCGGGTGGCGATCCACCTCAAGTTGTTGGCGATTTACGCTAAGCGCGGCGATGCGGACAGTTTTGAATCGATGGCGCGCGAGGTTCACGCATTGACCCAGGGCAAGGGCGCCGACTGGGCCCAGGTTCTTGCGATGGGTTTGGCCTTGGATCCTATCAATCCACTGTACGGTGCAGGTATCAGCAAGGCGTCCGAGGCAACAGCGACCAAGGAAACTTTTCAAAATTCAGTATTTAACCTGGGGCCCGACGACCTGCAGGCCCTGACCAGTTCCAAGGCGGGCGCAGCCAGCGCATCAGCCTCGGGTATCCCGTCCGAGGTCGGTTCCATGGCGACGAGCGCCTCAGCTGTCGCGCCGGAAAGCGCCGTCGCCACCACTGAGCGTCTCGAGGCCACGATGGCCTTGGCTGAACAGTTTTTAGAGATCGGCGAAAAAGAAGGCGCACGCGCGCTGATTGAAGAGGTCATTGCCGGCGGGAACGAATCCTTGCGCAAGCGCGCCACGGAAATGCTCGCCAAGGCACGATGAAGCGTCGCGCACTCCGCGCGGGTCCGGATGTGGCGTGCGCATAGCTCTGGGCATCAGTTACAGCGGCCAGGCCTATCAAGGCTGGCAGAGCCAGGCTTCAGGCCAAACGGTGCAAGACCGGTTGGAGGCGGCTCTGTCCGAGTTCACCCAGCAACGCGTGTCCACCCTGTGCGCTGGGCGCACCGATGCGGGTGTCCATGCGCTCATGCAGGTGGTGCATTTCGACACCGCGGCACTGAGGGATCCCAATTCCTGGGTGCGTGGCACCAATGCCAACTTGCCCAAGGACATTGCCGTGGAATGGGCACAGGAAGTGCCTGCCGATTTTCATTGCCGCGCCAGCGCGACCTCCCGCCGCTATGCCTATGTGTTGCGCCAGTCCGAGGTTCGACCGACCGTCGATGCCCTGCGCGTAGGGTGGACGTTTTACGCATTGGACGGCCAGGCCATGCGGGAGGCAGCACAGTACATCCTGGGGGAGCATGACTTCAGTTCATTTCGCGCCTCTCAGTGCCAGGCACTCTCCCCTGTGAAAGACTTGCGGGAAATATCTATTACCCAGCGCGGTGCTTATTGGCGGTTTGAATTCGAGGCCAATGCGTTTTTGCACCACATGATCCGCAACATCATGGGCTGCCTCTTGCAGATTGGCCAGGGCAAACACCCCCCTTCCTGGATGTACGAGGTGCTCATGGCGCGCGACCGCAACGCCGCTGCACCCACGTTTTCTCCCTTTGGCTTGTATTTCCTGGGCCCACGCTACCCGTCCCATTTCGGCATCCCAGACCGCACACCTGCGTATGATTGGCTGCCATGAATGCAAGCTCTTCCATGCCAATTCGCACCCGGATCAAGCTGTGCGGCTTCACCCGTGAACAGGATGTCGACGACGCCGTCGCCGCGGGGGTGGATGCCATCGGCTTTGTTCTTTACGCACCCAGCCCCCGTGCAGTCAGCCCTGCCCGAGCGGCCGAACTGGCCAGGCGCCTGCCCCCCTTTGTCACGCCGGTCCTGCTGTTTGTGAACCACAGCGCCGCGGAAGTCGCCCAGGCGTTTGAACTGCTACCCCAGGCGATCGCCCAATTTCACGGTGACGAGAGTCCCGAGCAGTGCGTCGCCTTGAGCCAGCAGGCAGCCCGGCCCTTTCTTCGGGCCGCGCGCATTCCCCTGGGGCCAGAGGCGGCCGAGTTTGACCTTGTAAACTACGCCCACCTTTACTCTCAGGCCCAGGCGATTCTGCTCGACGCGCATGTCGACGGATTTGGCGGGGGCGGCAAGGCATTCCATTGGTCACTTCTTCCTCCAAGCGTCAACGCTCACCTCGTTTTGAGTGGTGGGTTGAATGCAGCAAACGTGGGCGACGGCATTGCCCAACTCCGCCCACGGTGTAAATCACTGTCGGTGGACGTCAGCTCGGGCATCGAAGCCGATGCGCTGGGCGGTGGAACCCGCAAGGGCATCAAAGACCCTGAAAAAATCAACCAGTTTGTGGCAGCCGTGCGGGCTGCCGACGAGCGCTTTGCAAGAAATACCTGAACACCATGTCTTCCTACCAACAACCTGACCGCAGTGGTCACTTCGGAAAATACGGCGGCAGTTTTGTCTCCGAAACCCTGACCCACGCGATCAACGAGCTCAAAGACGCCTACGCAAAATACCAAAACGACCCGGCCTTTGTGGCCGAGTTCAAGTCGGAATTGGCCCATTTTGTCGGTCGCCCTTCACCGATTTACCACGCAGACCGCATGAGCCGCGAGATGGGCGGCGCGCAGATTTACCTCAAGCGCGAAGACCTCAACCACACCGGCGCACACAAGATCAACAACACCATCGGCCAGGCCATGCTCGCCAAGCGCATGGGCAAACCTCGGGTGATTGCCGAGACCGGCGCTGGTCAGCATGGCGTGGCGACCGCCACGATTTGCGCCCGCTATGGACTGGAATGCGTGGTCTACATGGGCAGTGAAGACGTCAAACGCCAGAGCCCCAACGTCTACCGCATGAAACTCTTGGGCGCCACTGTGGTGCCCGTCACCAGCGGCAGCCGCACCCTGAAAGACGCGCTCAATGAAGCCATGCGCGACTGGGTGGCCAACGTGGATAACACTTTCTACATCATCGGTACGGTTGCGGGCCCGCACCCCTACCCCATGATGGTGCGGGACTTCCAAAGCATTATTGGCACCGAATGCATTGCCCAGATGCCCGATATGCTGGCCAAGCAACATGCCGCAAACACCCAGCCCGATGCGGTGATTGCCTGCGTAGGCGGCGGCAGCAACGCCATGGGTATTTTTTATCCCTACATCGGGTTTGAGAATACCCAGCTCATCGGCGTGGAAGCGGCCGGCGAAGGCCTCGACAGCGGCAAGCATTCGGCGTCCATTCAGCGCGGCAGCGCCGGGGTCTTGCACGGCAACCGGACCTATGTGCTGCAAGACGACAACGGCCAGGTCACCGAGACGCACAGCATCAGCGCCGGACTGGACTATCCCGGCGTGGGCCCCGAGCATGCCTTTTTGAGCGACATCGGCCGCGCGCAGTATGTGGGCGTGACCGACAAAGAAGCGCTGGAAGCCTTCCACTACCTGTGCCGCACCGAAGGCATCATTCCGGCACTCGAATCGAGCCATGCGGTAGCGCATGCCATGAAACTGGCCAAGACCATGCGCAAAGACCAGTCGATTCTGGTCAACCTGTCGGGGCGCGGCGACAAAGATATCGGCACGGTCGCCGACCTGAGCAATGCTGATTTTTACTGCCGCCCCAGCTGCCAAGGCCAGGGCGTCAAAGGCGGCGAGCAGCCCATCACCCTGGTCAAAGTCGGAGCAGCAGCATGAGCCGCATCGACACCACCTTTGCCGCGCTCAAGGCCCAAGGCCGCAAAGCACTCATTCCTTTTGTGACTGCAGGCTTCCCTTTCCCGGACGTGACGCCCGAGTTGATGCACGCCATGGTGGCGGGCGGCGCCGATGTGATTGAGCTGGGCGTGCCCTTTTCGGACCCCAGCGCCGATGGCCCGGTGATTCAAAAAGCCGGAGACCTGGCCTTGTCCTATGGCATCGGCTTGGTACAAGTGCTGGCCATGGTGCGCGATTTCCGCCAGACCAACCAGAGCACCCCCGTGGTGCTCATGGGCTATGCCAACCCGATTGAGCGCTACGACCAAAAGCATGCAAGCGCCGGCGTGTCCAGTCCGTTTGTACGGGATGCGGCAACAGCGGGCGTGGACGGTGTGCTGGTGGTGGACTACCCGCCCGAGGAGTGCGAAGCCTTTGCGGCGGACCTGCGCGCCCACCAGATGGACTTGATCTTCTTGCTGGCCCCCACCAGCACCGACGAGCGCATGGAGCAAGTCGCCCGCGTGGCCTCAGGCTATGTGTATTACGTCTCGCTCAAAGGCGTGACTGGCGCCGGCACCCTGGACACCGACGCAGTGGCTGCGATGTTGCCGCGCATCCGCCGCCATATTCAAACCCCAGTGGGCGTGGGATTTGGCATTCGCGACGGTGAAACCGCGAAAACGATTTCCCAGGTTGCAGACGCCGTCGTGATTGGCAGCAAAATCATCCAGCTGCTGGAACATGCGCCCCGCCACGAGGTAGCTGGCGTTGCGCAAACGTTCTTGAGCGGCGTACGCGCCGCTATGGACGCCTGACACGGTCTGCGGTAATCTGCGACGCGCTCCCTGAACTTCACTTCAAACCCGAGAGACACCCCATGAGCTGGCTTGAAAAACTACTGCCCCCGAAGATTCAGCAAACCGACCCGGCGGCACGACGCACGGTGCCCGAAGGGCTGTGGGTCAAGTGCCCCAGCTGTGAAACGGTGCTCTACAAAACAGACCTGGAGCAAAACCAAAATGTGTGCCCCACCTGCAGCCACCACCACCGCATTGGTGCGCGCGCCCGCTTGAATGCGTTTTTGGACAACGAAGGCCGCTTTGAGATCGGGCAGGAAGTGCTGCCGGTGGACGCGCTCAAGTTCAAAGACAGCCGCAAGTACCCCGACCGTTTGAAAGAAGCCCTGGAGAACACCGGTGAGACCGATGCCCTGATCGTCATGGGCGGCTCGGTTCATGGCGTGGGGCTGGTGGCGGCGTGCTTTGAATTTGAATTCATGGGCGGCAGCATGGGCTCAGTAGTGGGCGAGCGCTTTGTGCGCGGGGTCGAAGCCGCAATCGAGCAAAAAGTGCCTTTCTTGTGCTTTACCGCTACCGGTGGCGCCCGCATGCAAGAAGGCTTGTTGAGCCTCATGCAAATGGCCAAAACCAATGCCTCACTCACCCGTCTTGCCAAAAAAGGCCTGCCTTACGTCAGCGTGCTGACCGACCCGACCATGGGCGGCGTAAGCGCTGGTTTTGCCTTTTTGGGTGATGTGGTGATTGCAGAGCCCAAGGCCCTGATCGGCTTTGCCGGGCCCCGCGTGATTGAGTCCACCGTCCGAGTGACTTTGCCGGAAGGTTTTCAGCGCGCAGAGTTCTTGCAGACCAAGGGCGCGGTCGACTTTATTTCCGACCGGCGCGAGTTGCGCAAAACCGTGGCCGAGGTCTTGGCCATGCTGCAGCGCCAGCCGACGGATGCAGTGATCTGACCCTTAGGCGACGGCCATCAGGGCCAGGTTTTGCAGACCGCCGGTAAGCATCGTAAGCACTTGCAGTAACAGCAGCAGTGCCAAGGGAGACAGGTCCACGCCGCCGACCAAGGGCAGGTGACGGCGAATGGGGGACAAAAGCGGCGCCACGAGCCGGTCCAGCAAATCAGACACGGGCGAGCGCGCTTGGACCCAGGACAGCAGCGCGTACACCATCACCAAACCAATCAAACCGGACAAGGCAACGCGCAACACACCGAACAGTGCCAATACGGCCATCAGTGCCAGGCTTTGGTTGGCCCCCTGGAGCAGCCACAACACCAGGTATTGCGCCAGCTCCAGCAGCACCGCAGCGACCAGACTGGCCAAATCCAGCGCCGCGAACTTGGGCAGTGCCATACGCAAGGGCAGCACAATCCAATCGGTGAGCGCAAAAACAAAAGGGCCGATGGGGTTGCCCGCGCGCGCGGACATCGGGATGCGCTGCTGCTGCATGTACAGGCGCAACAAGCAGGTGCCGCAGACCAAGCCCACGGCCACATCGAGTACCAGCGAAATGATTTGGTAAAGCATGGGCAAATAAGTAGTAGCGCTGGGAAATACAGGGATTCTTGCTTGAAAGCAGCGCCGCCTGCGGACGCATCATAGCCTCAGCCGCCCTCTTAGAATGGTGGGTTGTGCACGCTGGCTGAACCAGCGGCAAACGCTTTAGCAGCCCCTGAACCGCGGTAATCCTCCATGTCTGACCTCCAAGCCACCTCGCCTGCCCTGCCCGATGAAAACCAGCTCATCCATGAGCGCAAAGAAAAACTCAAGGTCTTGCGCCAGCGCCAGGCAGACGGTGAGGGTGTGGCATTTCCCAACGATTTCAGCCCCAGCCACCAGGCAGCCGATCTGTTTGAAGCGTTTGAGCCGCTCGACACTGCAGCGCTCACCGAACTTGGCGCCACCGCCCGCGTCGCGGGGCGCATGATGCTCAAGCGCGTCATGGGCAAGGCGAGCTTTTGCACTTTGCAAGACGCGTCGTTCGGACCCAGCAACGGTCGCATTCAGGTGTACGTGAAGGGCGAAGACGTCGGGCAGGCGCTCTATGAAGACTTCAAGCACTGGGATCTGGGTGACATCGTCGCGGCAGAGGGCACAGTTTTCAAAACCAAGACCGGCGAACTCTCCATCCACGCCACCCGCGTGCGGCTGCTCACCAAGAGCCTGCGGCCCATGCCCGACAAGTTCCATGGCATTGCCGACCAGGAAGTGAAGTACCGCCAGCGCTACATCGATTTGATGACCGATGAGGCGGCGCGCAAGCGCTTTGTGGCGCGCAGCAAGGCGGTGAGCGGCATCCGTGAGTTCATGGTGAACCACGGCTTCCTGGAAGTCGAAACGCCCATGCTGCACCCGATTCCGGGCGGCGCCAACGCCAAACCGTTTACCACGCACCACAACGCCTTGGACCAGCAGATGTTCTTGCGCATTGCGCCCGAGCTGTACCTCAAGCGCCTGATCGTGGGAGGCTTTGATCGCGTGTTTGAGATCAACCGCAACTTCCGTAACGAAGGCATTTCGGTGCGCCACAACCCCGAGTTCACCATGATGGAGTTCTACGCGGCCTATTGGAACTACCAGGACTTGATGACTTTCACCGAAAACCTGGTGCGCGATGCAGCGCTCAAAGCCACCGGCAGCCTGCAAATGAGCTATGGCGGCAAGCCAGTGGACTTGAGCCAGCCCTTTGAGCGCCTGACCATCATCGAAGCCATTCAAAAATACACCGATGCGGGCGACCATGTGTTTGACGCGCAATGGCTGACCGACGCCGTGCGCAAACTCGGTATGACCGAGGCCAAGCACCACCTCTCCACCCGCAGCCTGGCCAGCCTGCAGGTGCTCTACTTTGAAGAAACGGTGGAGGACAAGCTGTGGCAGCCCACCTTTATTTGCGAGCATCCGGTCGAAATTTCACCGCTGGCCCGCGCCAGTGATACAAAACCCGGCGTCACCGAGCGCTTCGAGCTCTACATCACCGGCCGGGAGTTTGGCAACGGATTCAGCGAGTTGAACGACGCGCAAGACCAGGCTGCCCGCTTTCATGCACAAGTGGCCGCCAAAGACAATGGCGACGATGAAGCCATGTACTACGACCACGACTTTGTGCGCGCCCTGGAGTACGGCATGCCCCCCACCGGTGGCTGTGGCATTGGCATTGACCGCCTGATGATGCTGCTGACCGACAGCGCCAGCATCCGCGATGTGATTTTGTTCCCCGCCTTGCGGCGCGAGGTGTGAGGCCCCTGCCCTACCTGCAGGCCTACCCGGAAACGACCCGCACCCAAGTGCAAACGCTGCTCGATGAGGGCCGCGTCGCGCAGTGGCTGATAAACAAGTACCCCGAGGGCCACGGCCTGCGCACCGACCGCGCCTTGTACGAATACGTGCAAGACACCAAGTCCGAGCATTTGCGGGGCGCCGAGCCGCTGAGCAAAGTGGCTTTCGACAGCAAGCTGCATGTGGTGCAAAACGCCTTGGGCACACACACCACCATCTCGCGGGTGCAAGGCTCCAAACTGAAGTCCAAGCATGAGATCCGCATTGCCAGCCTGTTCAAGGACGCACCGCCGGAATTTTTGCGCATGATCGTGGTGCATGAACTGGCGCATTTGCGCCAGCGCGCGCACGACAAGGCCTTCTACCAACTGTGCGCCCACATGGAGCCGCAGTACCACCAGTGGGAGTTTGAAGTGCGCGTCTACCTCACGCACCTCGAAGCCACGGGCGAACGCCTGTGGGCTAAACCATAGCCTTCAGCGCTTGGGCGATATCGGCCTGCAAATCCGCAACTGCTTCCAGACCCACCGAGAAGCGCACCACCGTGCCTTGGGCAATTTCTGGCGGCCACACCGTGCGCATGGCGCGCAGGTCGTAGGGCACGACCAGACTGATGGGCCCGGCCCAGCTGTAACCCAGCTTGAAGAGGCGCAAGGCATCGCAAAACGCATCGACCTGGTCTTGCGAAAAGTGCGGTGCAAACACCACGCTGAACAAACACGCGGCACCACCATCCGGACGGTCACACAAGCGCTTCCAATCGGCATGGCCGGGCGAGTCATTGAGGGCGGGGTGCAGCACTTGCACAAACGCGTCTTGGCTTTGGCACCAGGTCGCCAAACCCCGGGTGGCCTCGTCGTGGGCGCGGTAGCGCAACGCGATACTGGGCAGCGAACGCAAGACCATCTCTGCATCATTGGCACCGACTGAGAGACCCAAACGCATATGGCACAGCTTGATTTTCAAATGCAAGGCGGGGTCGCGGGTGATCACACTGCCCATCAGCACATCGCCGCCACCACTGGGGTATTTGGTCAACGCATGGGCCGAAATATCGACGCCCAAGGGCACTGGCGCACCGGGCAGCAAATCAAAGGGCTTGAACGCAATACCCGCACCCCAGGTGTTGTCCAGTGCGACCAATGCGCCATGCTGCTTGCACACTCGCACCAAGGCAGGCAGGTCCGGAAACTCCAAAGTCACCGAGCCTGCGGCTTCCACCCACACCATGCGCGTGGCCGGGGAGAGCTTGGACGCCAGGTCCTGCGGGTCCATGGCGTTGTAGTAGCGGTGGCTGATGCCCCAGGCGCGCAACTCGCCTTCTGCCAGGGTTTTGTTCGGCCCGTAGGCATTGTCGGGAATCAGTACCTCATCACCAGTTTTGAGCACCGCCAGGGCCACCAAGGCCACGGCAGCCAGGCCACTGGGCACCAACACACATTGCGCACCGCCTTCCAGCGTGCACAAACGCTCTTCGAGCGCATAGGTGGTGGGCGTGCCATGCAAGCCGTAGGTGTAGGCGCTTTTGTCTTTCCATTCGCGGCTGCGCATGGCCGCCACGGTGGGAAAGAACACGGTGGACGCTTTGTGCACCGCATGCTGCGGCGCCGCGAAGCCCGTGGGGGCCTCGTAGGGATGGTGAATGAGCGAGGTGCTGAGTTCGGTCATAGCCCGCCCAAACTCAGATGCTCCATTTTTCGATCAGCTGCTGCGGACGCAGGGCGTCGTAGCTCTCAAAGGGCTGGTGAATCCAGGGATTGGTCGGCAAAAATTCAACCGAGTAGTCGGGCGTAAACGTCGACAAGGCCTTGGTCCAAATCACGGCACTGCGCAGCTCGGTGATCGGCTTGTAGTTGTTGCGCAGTTGGTGGATCACCGCGTTGAGCGTGTGACCGGAGTCTGCCAAATCGTCCACCAGCAGCACTTTGCCAGCGATCTCGCCTTTGGGCGTGGTGATAAAGCGGGCAATGTCGAGGTTGCCTTGTACGGTGCCGGCATCGGCGCGGTAGGAACTGGTGGACATGATGGCCAAGGGCTTGTCAAACACCCGGGACAGGATGTCGCCTGGACGCATGCCACCGCGCGCGAGGCACAAAATGGTGTCGAATTCCCAGCCGGACTGGAACACCTTGATCGCCATTTTTTCGATCAGATTGTGGTATTCGTCGTAGCTGACGTACAGGTGTTTACCGTCTTCCGTGAGCATAAATATTCCTTCGTAGGTGGGCCGAATCAGGCAGCGAGATAGGGGTGGCGCATCATGATGGTGTGGTCGCGGTCCGGGCTGGTGGAGACCATATGAATCGGCACGCCGGTGACTTCGGCAATGCGCTCCAGGTAGCGGCGCGCCGCCACGGGGAGTTGCTCGTACACGGTCACGCCCACGGTGCTGTCGCTCCAGCCAGGCATGGTTTCGTACACCGGCACACAGCGGGCAATATCGTCGGCGCCCATGGGCAGGATATCGACATGTTCGCCATCGAGTTCATAGCCGGTGCACAGCAGCAGTTCTTTCAAACCGTCGAGCACATCGAGCTTGGTGATGCACAAACCACTCAGGCCGTTGACCTGGGCCGAACGCTTGAGCAGCGCGGCATCAAACCAACCACAGCGGCGCGAACGCCCGGTGGTCACACCCTTTTCTGCACCCACCGTGCTCATGTGGTAGCCGGGCGTGCCTGGCTTTTCCCAATCCAGCTCGGTAGGGAAGGGCCCACTGCCCACACGCGTGCAATAGGCTTTGGTGATGCCCAGGATGTAGTGCAGCATGCCAGGGCCCACGCCTGCGCCCGCCGAGGCGTTACCGGCCACGCAGTTGCTGGAGGTCACAAAGGGGTAG
The DNA here is from genome assembly GCA_947447985.1 of Comamonadaceae bacterium. Lineage (GTDB taxonomy): Bacteria > Pseudomonadota > Gammaproteobacteria > Burkholderiales > Burkholderiaceae_C > Allorhodoferax. Next base: position 125,807 of record CANFLX010000001.1, on the reverse strand, counting down.
GTGCCGTGGTCGACGTCGAGCAAGGTGCCTTGCGCGCCTTCAAACAAGAGATTGGCACCGGCCTGGTGGGCATCATTGAGTTCGCGTGACACATCGGCCATCATGGGCTTGAGCAATTCGGCATGGCGCATGGCCTCGGCATACACCGGCTCAAACAACACTTTGCCCTCAGCCATGTAGGGCGCCAAGCCCGGGCCAAAATCAAACGAAGCCGAGCCCAAATAGGTGGTGAGCACATGGTTGTGCAAGTCGAGCAGTTCGCGCAATTTATGGGCAAAGCGCTCCGGGTATTTCAGGTCCTGCACCCGCAGCGCGCGCCGTGCAATTTTGTCTTCATAGGCTGGGCCGATGCCGCGTCCGGTTGTCCCGATCTTGGTGTTACCCCCCTTTTCACGGGCGGCTTCGCGGGCCACGTCCAAGGCGGCATGGAAGGGCAAAATCAAGGGGCAGGCTTCGCTGATACGCAGGCGCGAACGCAGTTCAACACCCACTTTCTCGAGACCTTCGATCTCTTCAAACAATTTGGCAGCCGACAAGACCACGCCATTGCCGATGTAGCACTTCACCCCGGGGCGCATGATGCCACTGGGAATCAAGTGCAAAGCGGTTTTCACCCCGTTGATCACCAAGGTGTGCCCGGCGTTATGACCGCCCTGAAAACGCACCACGCCCTGGGCGCTTTCTGTGAGCCAGTCGACCAATTTGCCTTTACCCTCGTCGCCCCACTGGGTGCCGACCACGACCACGTTTCTACCGCTTGTTTTGTTCATTGCATTACTTCTTCAAAGAGCCGTGACACACCAGGCCGCATCACGCTGCACCAGTTCGCGGTCACACTGAAATTCATCGACATCACTTTCGTGTCCGGGCAAAACGCAGACCACGGTCTCACCCGCGGCGCGCAACTGGGCGATTGATTGGCGCAGAGCGGCATCTTCACCCCAGGGCGCGCGAATTGCAGCGCGAAGCACTGGAGGGCGCGCTGCCAAAGCCAAGGCCTTGATGTCCAGACTGAAGCCCACTGCCGGACGCTTGCGACCAAACACCGAACCTACAGCGTCGTAGCGCCCGCCACGCACCAATGCGTCTGGCGCACCCTGCGCATAAACGGCGAAGCGTGCACCGGTGTAATAGGCATAGCCACGCAGGTCAGACAGGTCAAACGAGACGCCCACACCTTCCAAATGGCTGGCCAGCCACTGAAGCTGATCGAGCGCTACGTGGATCGCTGGCAAAGCAGGCAGCACACGACGCGCCTGTTCCAAAATCGACACGTCACCGTACAAGCTGGTAAGTTGCTGCAAGGCGGTGGCAATGGCGGGTGGCGCCTGCGCGGTGAGCGTGGCCAGCGCGCTGGTGTCTTTGGTGGCCAGCGCTGCATGCACCTCGGCCGTTTGCTGAGTCGTCAGCTGGGTTTCGGCCAGCAAAGCATTCACCACGCGCACATCGGCCAGGTCGACGGTCAAAGCGCCTAGATGGACCGAGCGCAAGCTGTCCAGCGCCAGCTCCAAAATCTCCAGATCGGCCTCCAAGCCGCCGTGGCCGTAAATCTCCGCACCCAGTTGCAGGGGTTCACGCGTGGCATGGGGTGCTGCAGGGCGGGTATGCAAGACCGGGCCGCAGTAACTGAGGCGGGTAACGCCGGGACGGTTGAGCAAATGGGCGTCGATACGGGCCACCTGCGGCGTGCTGTCGGCGCGCAAACCCATCATGCGGCCCGAGATTTGATCGACCAGTTTGAAGGTTTGCAAATCCAGCGCTTCCCCCGTGCCGGTCAGCAGGGACTCCAGATGCTCCAAGAGCGGCGGCATGACCAATTCGTAGCCATAGCAGCGCGCCATGTCCAACAAATTGCGGCGGATTTCTTCGATGTGGCGCGCCTCAGAAGGCAGGACATCGGCAATGTGATCCGGGAGGACCCAAGCGGACATGGATTAAAGGCGATTTGTAAAAAACGTGATTTTACTGGTCTACAAGCCGCTAAACCGCCAGCGGCCCGAGAAATCGAGCCGCCTTTCTGCCCCTTATTTCTTGGCCCCGCCCACCGCAGCACCGCCGCCGCGGAATATCTTGAAAAACTCGCTCGACGAGGGGTCCACCACCATCATGTCGCTCTTGTTGGCAAAACTGTTTTTATAGGCTTCCAGGCTGCGGTAAAACTGCGCAAATTGCGGGTCGCGGTTAAAAGCTTCGGCGTAAATGCGGGCGGCCTCAGCATCGCCCTCGCCCTTGGTTTTTTGCGCATCGCGGTAGGCGTTGGCGATCGTTACCTCACGCTGGCGATCGGCATCTGCCCGGATTTTTTCACCTTCGGCTGCGCCGGTGGAGCGCAGTTCGTTGGCCACGCGCTTGCGTTCCGCCTCCATGCGGCGGTACACCGATTCGGTGATCGCTTCCACGTAGTCGACACGGGTGATACGGACATCGACCACGTCCACACCCCAGGGTTTGTCGCCCCGCACTTTGGCAAGCACTTCCGCTTTCACATCGGCCATCAGGGCCTCGCGCTTGAGGGACAGCAACTCTTTGACGGTACGCTTGTTGATCGACTCCTGAAAGGCGTTGCGCACCACTCGGCTGAGTTGGCGTGCCCCTGTGGCCTCGTCCAGGCCTACATTGCGGATGTAGTCGGTCGGCTCCGAAATGCGCCAACGCACGTACCAGTCAATCACCACGCGTTGCTTTTCTGCAGTCAGCATGGGTTCGGCATCGGCGCTGTCCAGCGTGAGCAGGCGTTTGTCGATATAGGTGACGTTTTGAAACGGCGGGGGCAGCTTCCAGTTCAGTCCGGGCTCGGTAATAACGTCCTTGATCTGCCCCAGGGCATACACCACGCCGAACTGGCGCTGGTCCACCACAAACAAAGTCGAACTCGCCAGCACCAACAGCACCAGCAACGAAGAAACAATCAATCCAATTCGGTTCATAGGGTCCTCCTAGCGCACATCGCGTTCACGGGTGCGGGCCGCATCGCGGCTGCGGGAATCAGTGCCGTTCGGCGCCTGGCTGGTGGGCGCCGTTGCGGGTGCCACGGGGGAAGTTTGCGGCGTTGCTGGGGTGTTGGACGCCGACGGCTCCGTGCTGGCGTTCATTTGCAAAATCTTCTCGAGGGGCAGGTTGAGCAGCGTCGCGCCTTGGCGGGAATCCACCAAGACCTTGGTCACGTTGGAGAAAATTTGCTGCATGGTGTCCAGGTACATGCGGTCGCGGGTGACCTGGGGCGCTTTTTGGTATTCGTTGTAGACCGAGCGGAAACGCTGCGCATCGCCCTGGGCCTGGGCCACGACCCGCGCTTTGTAGGCATCCGCCTCTTCTTTCAAGCGCGATGCCGAACCGACGGCGCGGGGAATCACGTCGTTGGCGTAGGCCTGGGCTTCATTCTTGGCACGTTCGCGCTCCTGACCCGCTTTGAGTACATCGTCAAAAGAAGCTTGCACCTGCTCGGGGGGGCGCACGCCGCCCTGCTGCAAATTGATGCCCACCACCTCAATGCCGACTTTGTAGCGGTCCAGGATTTCTTGCATCATGGCGCGCACCCGAGGGGCAATTTGGTCGCGGTCTTCCGACAACGCTGCGTCCATGTTCATCTTGCCCAGCACTTCGCGCACCGAGGTTTCGGCGGCCTGCACCACGGCGTTCTCGGGATTTTTGCTTTCAAACAAGAACGCACGGGCGTCGCTCAGACGGTACTGAACGGCAAACTTGATGTCCAGGATGTTCTCATCCTGCGTCAGCATTGCAGACTCGCGCAGCCCGGTCGCCTTGAGAACACTGTCGCCCCCCACATCCACGGAGCGGATTTGGGTCACAAAAACCAGTTCGTGGCGCTGGATCGGGTACGGCAAGCGCCAGTTAAAGCCTGCATTGACCGTTGATTTGTAGCGGCCAAATTGGGTAATGACGGCCTGCTGCCCCTCTTGCACAATGAAAAATCCCGTGCCCAGCCAAACCAGCAACACCAGCGCCAAGATCACGCCGCCACCGATGCCTGCGCCTTTGGAGTTGGGGAAAAAGCCCCCAGGTTCGCGCCCGCCTGCGCCCGGGGGCTGTTTGCCGCCGCCCAGCCAGGCATTGAGTTTGCGGGTGAAGTCGCGCCACAGTTCATCGAGATCGGGCGGGCCGGACTGCGCACCCGGGCGTGGATGGGCGCGTGGCGGCTCCTGTGCGGCGGGATGCTCTGCGCCGTGATCGGGTTCGGCATCAGGCTTGGGTGCCTCATGATCGGCAGGCTTGGACTCGTCTGCACGCCCCCAGCGGCTGTCGTTCAAATTGAACATGCCGCGAAAACGCCCGGCGAGTGCGCCCAAAGTCAGGGTGGGATGGGGTAGTTTCATGGTCATAACTTTCGCTCAACGAGCCGGATTGTCCACAATTACGTTGAAGCCTCATCGGCCAAAGGGTGTTCCCCTTCCTGCGCGGCGCGGTCTTGCGTCACGATGGTCGCCAGGGCGGTGCGCAGCTCTGCAATACCGGTGCCCGCACGCGCACTGACAAAAATACGCGGGGTTTGCACCCCATCCACTTCAAACATGTCTTCCACCTGCAGCGGCAAACTGCCCGCTTCCATGGCGTCTACCTTATTGAACACCAGCAACTGGGGGATGTCCTGTGCGCCAATCTCTTTGAGCACCTGCTGAACCTGGCGGATTTGCAGCGTCCAGACCGGATTCGAGGCGTCCACCACGTGCAAAAGCAAATCGGCATCAATGGCCTCTTGCAGCGTGGCCTGAAAGGCATCGATCAAACCGTGCGGTAGGTCACGGATGAATCCCACGGTGTCCGACAGCGACACGGAGCGAGCGGCCTCACCGAGGTACAACTGGCGCGTGGTGGTGTCCAGGGTCGCAAACAACTGGTCAGCGGCATAAGCCCTGGCTTTGACCAGGGTGTTGAACAAGGTGGATTTGCCGGCGTTGGTATAGCCAATCAGTGAGATATTGAAAGCACCACGCCGGTCCCGCTGCTTGCGCTGGGTTTGGTGCTGGCGCTTGACCTTTTGGAGTTGCTCTTTGGTGCGTTTGATGGTGGTGGCGATCATGCGCCGGTCCAGTTCAATCTGGGTCTCGCCGGGGCCGCCCCGGGTTCCAATGCCGCCGCGCTGGCGCTCCAAATGCGACCAGCGGCGCACCAGCCGTGTGCTGAGGTATTGCAGGCGGGCGAGCTCAACTTGCAATTTGCCCTCGTGGCTGCGCGCACGCTGGGCAAAAATTTCGAGAATTAAAAAAGTGCGGTCATTGACGGCACACTCTAGGCGTCGCTCTAAATTACGCTGTTGACCAGGGCTCAGGCTTTGGTCGAACAGGATTTCTTGCGCACCATGCTGCTGGGCCAGGAGTTTGATCTCGTCTGCCTTCCCGGTCCCCACAAACAAAGCGGCATCGGGTGCCCGGCGTTTGCAAGTAATACGCGCCACCGGGTCGAGCCCTGCGGTGCGGGCCAGCAAACCCAATTCTTCGAGCTCAGCCTCAAAATGGGGCAATCCCAGGTCCACACCGACCAATATGGTTCGCGCAGACGTGGAAGGGTCAGTAGGAGTCAAACAAGCGCCCTGCGCGGACCAGAAATCAAGACCCTGCGGCCTCTTCGTCAGCACCCGCTGCCAGACTCACAGCACGGCCGGGCACGATGGTCGAAATGGCGTGTTTGTAGACCATTTGTGTCACGGTGTTGCGCAGCAACACGACATACTGGTCAAACGATTCAATTTGGCCCTGCAATTTGATGCCATTGACCAAATACACCGATACCGGAATATGTTCGCGGCGCAATGCGTTCAAAAATGGATCTTGGAGGAGCTGGCTCTTGTTATTCACGATATTCTCCGTGTTGGAAGTTTGGAATTAGACAATACCACATGGACCCAATAGGCTCATTTGCGTCGGGTCAATCTTTGTCGGTGTAGGGGTTAGCGGCCGATTTCATTTGAATCAACAAAGGGGTGCCGACCAGATCGAATTCCTTGCGGAACCGCCCCTCCAAAAAGCGCTTGTACGAGTCGGTGACCTGCTCCAGCGAATTGCCGTGGATGATGATGATGGGCGGATTCATGCCGCCCTGGTGCGCATAGCGCAACTTGGGGCGGTACATGCCGGTTTTTTTCGGGGTCTGGAACTGCACGGCTTCCAGCAACAAGCGCGTGAGCACCGGCGTGGGCATTTTGCGGTTGGCAGAGCGGTGCGCCTGGGCAATCGAGTCCCAGACCGGGCCCAGGCCCTGGCGTTTGGTGGCGGAAATCAGGTGCAAAGCCGCAAATTTCAAAAATCCAAGCCGGGTTTCAAGCGATCGTTTGACCAGTTCGCGCTGGTATTCGTCCACTGCGTCCCATTTGTTCACGGCCACCACCACCGCCCGTCCCGACTCCAGGATGTAGCCCGCAATATGGGCGTCCTGGTCGGTGACGCCCTGAATCGCATCAATCAGCAACAACACCACGTTGGCAGACTCAATCGCCTGAAGGGTTTTGACAACTGAGAATTTTTCGATCGCTTCAAACACCTTGCCTTTGCGGCGCAGGCCTGCGGTGTCGATCAACTCAAACTTTTGCCCGCCGCGCTCGAACGGCACGGCAATCGCGTCGCGGGTGGTGCCGGGCATGTCAAAAGCGACCAGTCGCTCTTCGCCCAGCCAGGTATTGATCAGGGTGGATTTACCTACATTGGGCCGCCCCGCAACCGCGAGTTTGATGACGGTCGGGTCCTTGTCCTCTTCGTCCTGCGCCATGGCAATGGCCAAAGGTTCCAGCACCTGGTCAATCAAGGGGCGAATGCCCTGTCCATGGGCGGCGCTGATTGGAATCACAGCGCCCAGACCCAGTTCGTAGAACTCGGTGAACTGCACCCCTTCGGTCATGCCTTCCGCCTTGTTGGCTACCACAATGGCTGATTTGCCCAAACGCCTCAGGTACTTGGCGATCTCGTGGTCCTGCGCGGAGACACCGCCGCGCGCATCCACAATGAACAACACCACGTCGGCCTCGGCGACCGCTTGGCGCGTTTGCTTGGCCATTTCTTTGTAGATGCCAGACGAGGCATCGGGCTCAAAGCCGCCGGTGTCGACCACGATGTACTCGTGCTTGCCGTGTTTGGCGTTGCCGTAATGGCGGTCGCGCGTTAAACCGGCGTAGTCCGCCACGATGGCGTCACGCGTTTTGGTCAAACGGTTGAAAAGGGTCGACTTGCCCACATTGGGCCTGCCGACCAGGGCGATCACTGGTTTCATGAAATAAGAGCCTGGTTATTCAGGCCGAAACCCAATCAGCGTGCCGCGCTGGGTGACCGCGACCAAAGTGCCTTGGGCCCAGACAGGCGTCTGGGTCATTGCTGAGCCGTCGGTGGCGACACGCGCCATCAAAGCACCGTCCTTGGGGGACAAAAAGTGGATGAAGCCTTCAAAATCGCCCACCGCCAGGGCATTGCCAGCCAACACCGGCGATGTCAGGCCTCTGAAACGCAGGTTCTCGCTGGTCCACAGTTTTTCGCCATCGCCACGACGCCAGGCCTGGACTTTGCTGTCGCTTTCCACGCCGAACAGGGTAGACGCATCACCGGCAAGCCCGGTGGCGCCAGAGGCTGCCTTGGTCCACAGCGTGCGACCGGTCTGTGCATCGACACAAGCCACCGCAGATTGAAAGGCCCGCAAGCACACGTTGTCGCCAACTCGGCTGGTCCCTGCCACCAAATCCACCAAGCGCTCCACCTCGTTGACGCCACGTCCCACCGCCACAGCCGCCTCCCAGCGAACAGCGCCCGTTTGGGGATTCAAGCCGACCAAGCGGCCACCTTGGGTTGTCAGCAGGGTATCGCCCACAGCCATCAAAATACCGGGCTGGCCCAAAATAAGGGCGTCACCGGGGCGTTGTTGCGACCAGAGCTTGCGCCCGGTGACGCCATCGAAAGCGGTCACCGTGCGGTCTGCCGACGTGATAAAAATGCGTGCTCCAGCCACCAAGGGGGCGGTCAATGTCAGGGATGGCAGTTTTTGGCGCCAAATTTCCTGCCCCTCCCGCAGGGCCACGAGCTGGTTTTCTGAGGTCACCACCGCGGCCGTTTCACCATCACTGCCGACACCCGCACTCAAGGACACGCCAAGCGCAGCCCGCCATTGCAGTTTGCCGCTGCGCAGGTCCACCGCGGAAACATCTCCCTGCTTGGACGCCACCAGCAACTGGGAGCCGACCGCACGCAGCTCCAACGGCCGCCCTGTGGCGCCGACCGGGAGACGCCACTGCTCTTTGACGGCATAAAGCCCAGGATTGTTTTGCAAGGCGGCAGGTTTGGGTGCATCGCTGCTCGCGCAGCCGCCGACCACCAAGGCAATCGCAACCATCCAAGGCGTCAGCCCAGTCAACAAGAGGCGGAGCCCTTTGCGCATCACTGTTCTCCGCCGGAGGCCGCTTTGGCGGGCTCAGGCTCAGCACCCAAGGCATTGAGCTTGACACGCACCAGATTGCGGTATTGGGAGCGGTCATCGAAGGCTTTGTAGGCGCTCAGGTAGGCGGTTTTGGCCTGCTCGCGCTGTCCTTGAAGCAGGAAAATATCGCCGCGTCGGTCTGCCACCAGACCTGCAAAAGTCTCACCTTTCACGGCGTCCAGGGCCTTCAAGGCCTCAGGCAGTTGCTTGGCATCCAGCAAGACGTTGGCCAGGCGCAGTTGCGCGATCGCGGCATAGCCGTCGTCGCTGGACTTGTCAGCCACCCACTGCAGTGCGGCCTTGGCCACATCGGCGTTGCCGGCATCCGCCGCCATTTTGGCCAGCGCCAGGCCGGCCTGCTGGGTGTAGGTCGCACGGGCATAGCGCTCGCGCATGTCGTTGAAGGTGCGTTCTGCTTTGGTAACGTCGCCGCCGGCCAATGATTTGTTCATTTCATCAAACATCACCGCGGCTTGCGCGGCTTGGCTGCGCTGCCAGTACTGGTAGCCATTCCAGCCCGCGAGACACACCATGACAAGGACCAAAATGCCGCTGATCAGATTGCCGTATTTGCTCCAGAAATGCTTGAGTTCGTCGAGCTGTTCTTGTTCTTCGAGGTCGAGATGGTTTGCCATGGGGAGGTATTCGGTTAAGGAGCGGATTGTAGGCTGTCAGCCCACTGCGCCCATTCATTCAAGGGCAGTGTGCGCTGGGCCACCGAGGCGTCACGCAAGGCCTTGATGGTCACGCAACCCTGGGCCAACTCATCAGCGCCAAACACCAGTGCGTAGCGGGCGCCCGAGCCGTCTGCGCGCTTGAACTGATTTTTCATGCTGGCCATGCCCGCGTCGCCACAGGCATGCATCAGCACCGAGAGGCCCTTGCTGCGCAAGCGCTGCAAACAGGCCGCCACTTGGGGCAAGGCCGCCGCATCGGGCACGATGGCATAGGCGTCCAGTGCAGGCAGTGCCAATGCGCCTTCCTGCGACTTGAGCAGTTCCAGCACACGCTCCATGCCCATGGCCCAGCCCACGGCCGGGGTGGGCTTGCCACCGATTTGTTCAACCAGGTAGTCATAGCGGCCGCCACCGCAAATCGTGCCCTGCGAGCCCAGCTGGGTGGTCACAAACTCAAACACCGTCAGGTTGTAATAGTCCATGCCGCGCACCAGGCGCGGGTTCATCGAATACGGCACCCCATTGGCATCCAAAATAGCCAGCACAGCGGCCAGGTGGGCACGCGACGCATCGCCCAAAAAGTCCAACAACTTGGGAGCGGCTTCGATCACCGCTTGCATGTCGGGGTTTTTGCTGTCGAGCAAGCGCAAGGGGTTCAAATGCAAACGACGGCGCGACTCCGCGTCAAGCACCTCGGCATGGGCCTCGAAGTGCGCAATCAAAGCCGCCCGGTGCAAATTGCGCTCCTCGGGCTGACCCAGGCTGTTGATTTGCAACTCCACGCCCTGAATGCCGAGCTCCTTCCACAGGGCGTCGGCCATCAAAATCAGCTCAGCATCCAGTTCGGGCCCGGCAAAGCCCAGGGCTTCGGCCCCGACCTGGTGGAACTGGCGGTAGCGCCCGCGTTGGGGGCGCTCATGGCGGAACATGGGGCCGAAATAGTACAAACGCTTGCCGCCGTTGTAGAGCAAGGTGTGTTCCACCACCGCACGCACCACGCCGGCCGTGTTCTCGGGGCGCAGAGTGAGTTGTTCGCCATTGAGCCGGTCTTCAAACGAGTACATCTCCTTTTCGACGATGTCGGTCACCTCGCCGAGACCCCGCACAAACAGCGCGGTGGGCTCCACGATGGGCGTGCGAATGTTTTCATAGGCATAGCGGCGCATCAGCGCGCGCACGCGCTCTTCAAGCGCTTCCCAGCGCGCCGAGTCGGGCGGCAATATATCGTTCATGCCTTTGACGGCCATGAGTTTTTCCGCCTTGCGCGGCACGTTCGAGTCGGTCATAAAAGTCAGAGGAATGGCTAGGCTTGCGCAGCGCCAAACCGTTGTTGAATGTAGTTTTCCACCACCGCCTGGAATTCAGTGGCAATCGCATCGCCGCGCAAGGTCATGCGCTTCTCGCCGTCGATGTAGACGGGCGCGGCAGGCGCCTCGCCCGTACCGGGCAGGCTGATACCGATGTCGGCGTGCTTGCTCTCGCCGGGGCCATTCACGATGCACCCCATCACCGCCACCTTCATGCTTTCCACGCCAGGGTACTTGGCACGCCAAACAGGCATTTGGTCGCGTAAAAAGTTGTCGATCTGCTGCGTGAGTTCTTGAAACGTCGTGCTGGTGGTGCGGCCGCAGCCCGGGCAGGCCGTGACGCTGGGAACAAACGAACGCAGCCCCAAGGCTTGCAAAATTTCGGCTGCGACCACCACCTCTTGGTTGCGTGATTCGCCGGGTGCGGGGGTCAGCGACACGCGAATGGTGTCGCCAATGCCCTCTTGCAGCAAGACCGACAGCGCGGCGGTGGACGCGACCGTTCCTTTGGTTCCCATACCGGCTTCGGTCAAGCCCAGGTGCAGGGGATAGCGGGTGTTGCGGCCGAGCTCGCGGTAAACGGCGATCAAATCCTGCACGCCACTGACTTTGCAGGAAATAATGATTTGACTGGCCTGCATGCCCATGGATTGCGCCAACTCCGCCGAACCCACCGCAGAGCTGATGAGCGCCTGGTACATCACCTGCTTTACCGACAGGGGTTGTGCCGCCCGGGCATTGCTGTCCATCAGGTCAGCCAGCAATTCTTGATCCAAGCTGCCCCAGTTGACGCCGATGCGCACAGGCTTGTCCCAACGCAGCGCGGCTTCAATCATCTGGCCAAACTGGCGGTCTTTTTTGTCGCCCTTGCCGACATTGCCAGGGTTGATCCGGTATTTGGACAAGGCCTGCGCACAGTCGGGGTAATCGGTCAGCAATCGGTGGCCATTGAAGTGAAAGTCGCCGATCAAGGGCACGGAAACGCCCATGCGGTCGAGTTGCTCACGAATGTAGGGCACCGCCTGGGCCGCCTCGGGCGTGTTGACCGTGATGCGCACCATCTCAGAGCCCGCCAGCGCCAGCTCTTTGACCTGGATGGCGGTACCCACTGCATCCACCGTATCCGTATTGGTCATGGACTGAATGCGCACAGGCGCGCCGCCGCCCAAAGTCACCACATTGCTCCCCCACACCACACGGGCTTGCAAGCCATTGCGCGCGGGCACACCGTTTGAGTTGAAACCTGCTTGGATTGACATCACTGCACCTTGAATTTAGCCACGTTTTCCGGCACCGAAGGCTCCAGCGTGACGGTCGCGCCGCGCACTTGGACCTCCGCATTGTCTGCACGCCCCACCACCACCCACAAGGGCAATTCACCCGTGCGTGCACTGGCCGTGTCACCCGCCGAAAGCGTTTTACGCAGCAGCGTCACGCCGTTGGCGTCGCTGACAGAGATCCAGGTCTGGCCCTTGGCCTTGATCACCACCAGCGGTTCTTGCACGTTGGCGCCAGACGCCAATGGCAAGGCAGGAGCGGCCGAGGCCACAGGCAAAGGGGGCACCGCCACAGGCACTGTCGCCGATGCCGAGGGCTCCGGTGCCGCCACACCGACCCGGGTGTCCGTGGGCCCGGCATCTGGCGGTAAAACCGGATCCGTGACAGCACCTGTGACCGATGGCGCGGCGGCGGGCGCTTCACGATCAAAAAAGTGAGCGGCCCACTCCATGCCGCGAGTTCCCCCATAAACGAGGCCCGCAACCAGCAGGGTCGCCGCAGCCATCGCCACCCACAGCGGCGTGCTCGCAGCGCCCGTGTCACGCCGCAGGGTGAATGCGCCCCCATCCCGAATTCCGACGGCCGCCTCAGGCCCACCCACCGTCAACATGATTTTTTCAGCCTTGGGCAAGCGGTCCAAGATCACCACCGGATCGAGTTGCACATGGCGGCACACGGTTGCCGCCGCAGCGCGCAGTCCATTGATATTGGGCCAGGCGTCAATGCGGTCTTCCTCTAAGGCTTGCAAACGCAGCACACTGACCTTGACCCGCGCACCAAGCTGCTCAAGCGTTAAGCCCGATCGCAGGCGCGCCTGCATCAGCATCTGCCCGGCAGTCGGACCTGAAGCGGGTGCGCCAGCGGGGCTGTCGGCAGCATCGCCGCTCTCGGTGTGCCGCAAAAGACCAGGTTCGATATCACTCATGGTAGGACTGCCGCTCTAGCCAAAGCGACTGTTTGGAGGATGGAAAGCGCTGCTGCAAGCCCTGGCCCAGGGCACGAAGCGACGCTGCGTCGCCTGTTTTATAAGCAATTTTTGCGCCCAGCCACAGGGACTCGGCATTCGCCAATTGTGAACTATTCAAGGGGCCCAAATAGCGTTGCGCTTGGGCGTATTCCGCACGTTGAAACAAGCCGGACGCCAGGTTGTAGGCCACCACGGGGTTGGTGGGGTCAAGTTGGTACGCGTTCAACAAACTGGTTTCTGCCGCCTGGAGCTGCCCCGCCTTGGCTTGGCACAGGCCCTGCACCATCCATGTTTTGGCACGCTCGTTGTAGACAGGGTTGGCCAGGGCCGCACTGAATTTTTCTACCGCAGCCGCTGTGCGGCCTTGCTGGCACAGAAGAAAGCCATAGTTGTGCTGCACCGTGGCCGCTTTGGGATTGAGCACCAGCGCCTGGCGAAAACCCTCTTCGGCCAGTGCGTATTCATTCATGCGCAGGTAAATCAGACCCCGCAGGTTGTGGGCTTCAAACAATGCAGGGTCGATCGAGATGGATTTCTTCAGTTCATCCAAAGCTATCTCGGTTTTACCTTCGCTGAAATAGGTCCCGGCGAGCTCCAAGCGAATGCGCGCCCTTTTTTGCGTGTCCGTTTCGTCCGATGCCGTCAACAGGTCCGAACTGTCGGTGCGTGGGGCAACTCCACTGCAAGCCACCAAGGCAGCGACGCACGCCGCCACCCAAAAGCGCCACCCCCATGACGGCACGCGCACGTTCATGTCAATGCACCTCGGTGGCACGGGGTGCGTCCAAGGTGCCCGTGTTGGCGAGTGCCTCTGCGCTGCGCTGCTTGTGGATACGCACCACCACGCTGGTGCGGTCTTGCACTTCTCCCGCCAATTGGCCGCAGGCCGCAGCAATGTCATCGCCGCGGGTTTTGCGCACCGTGGTGACCACGCCCGCCCTGCTGAGCACTTCAGAAAATGCCTGCACCCTGGCGTTGGACGAGCGCAACAAGCCCGACGCAGCGAAGGGGTTGAAGGGAATCAAGTTGACCTTGCACCAGTTCAGGTTGCCCCCTGCGGTACGCAACAAATCGACCAACTGGGCGGCCAGTTCGGGCGTGTCATTCACGCCGTCGAGCATGCAGTACTCAAAGGTAATGAAGTCACGCGGCGCAACAGCAAGGTAGCGAACGCAGGCCTGCAGCAAGGCCTCTATCGGGTATTTTTTATTCAAGGGCACCAGGCTCTCGCGCAAGGCGTCGTTGGGCGCGTGCAAGGACACGGCCAAAGCCACCGGGCAATCCTGGCCCAAGCGGTCCATCATGGGCACCATGCCGGAGGTCGAGACGGTGACGCGGCGGCGCGACAAACCGTAGGCGTGGTCGTCGAGCATGACCTTGAGGGCGGGCACCAGCTCGGTGTAGTTTTGCAGCGGCTCGCCCATGCCCATCATGACCACGTTGGAGATGATGCGCTCATCACGCCCCAGATGCTTGCGCAAAAAGTGCTCGGCAAACCAGAGCTGCGCGACGATTTCACCGGCGGCCAGGTTGCGGCTAAAGCCCTGGTGACCGGTCGCGCAAAAACGGCATCCCACTGCGCAACCCGCTTGCGAGGAAATGCACAGCGTGCCACGGTCTGATTCGGGGATAAACACAGCCTCGACGGCGTCATTGCCACCGACGTCGAACAACCATTTGATGGTGCCGTCCGCAGATTCGTGCTGCGAGAGCAGACGCAGAGGCGCAATGTGGGCGCAAGTCTTGAGCTTTTCGCGCAAGGACTTGGCCAGATCGGTCATGGCGTCAAAGTCTGACGCACCTTTTTGATGAATCCAGCGAAACAGCTGGACGGCGCGAAAACGCTTCTCGCCCAGCCGCTCGCAAAATAGGGCCAAGCCCTCGAGGTCGTAGTCGAGAAGGTTGGCCGCCATAGTGCGAGTTAGCGCGCTTTAGCGCGAGTAGACATTCATGCCAGCGAAGAAGAAGGCAATTTCCACCGCTGCGGTTTCTGCAGCGTCGGAGCCGTGCACGGCATTGGCATCAATGCTGTCAGCGAAATCGGCGCGGATGGTGCCGGGAGCGGCCTTCTTGGGGTCGGTGGCGCCCATCAGATCGCGGTTTTTCAGGATGGCGTTTTCGCCTTCCAGGGCCTGGATCATGACCGGTCCAGAGATCATGAAGTCCACCAGGTCTTTGAAGAAGGGGCGTGCTTTGTGCACTGCGTAGAACGCTTCGGCTTCGCCGCGCGACAGGTGCGCCATGCGGGCAGCGACCACTTTGAGGCCGGCGGCTTCGAAGCGGGCGTAGATCTGACCGATCACGTTCTTGGCCACTGCGTCGGGCTTGATGATGGATAGTGTGCGTTCGATAGCCATAGTATTAACTCAACCTTCGTATGAAATGATTCGCCACCCTGCGTAGCAAAGCAGCTAATTTTAGCATTTTGCCTAGCGACCGCGCCCATTGCGCCGCTGACCGCCGGGGCCGCTGCGCTGGCGTTGCGCCTCTTGTTTTCGCTGGCGTGACAGACTGTCGGCGCCGATGTAGCCCACCGAGGTTTTGAGCGGATCGGGCTGCGCCGAAGCACCCGCCGCCTTGGCCGCTGGACGCGGCGCACCGCGGTCTGGCGCACGGCGCTGGCCTGCCCGGGGCGCTGGGGGTCCACCGCGGCGGTTGCCTGGCCCGCGCGGGGCATTGGGCCTGCGCTCTCCATCGGCCGCGCGTTCCCGGACTACCCCGTCATTGCCCTCGCCCGCGCTACCCGCTGCGCGCACCAAGGCGTCAATATCCGACTCATCGAGCTCCATCCAGGCGCCGCGCTTGAGCCCGCGTGGCAGCACCATGGCGCCATAGCGGATGCGAATCAAGCGGCTTACCGCGTGGCCCACGGCTTCGAGCATGCGGCGCACTTCGCGGTTGCGGCCTTCGGAGATGGTGACCCGGTACCAGCAGTTGCTGCCTTCGCCGCCACCGGCCTCGATCGAGCCGAACTGCGCCATGCCATCGTCCAAGCGCACGCCGTCCAGCAAGGTTTGTTTTTCTTCTTTGCTGAGCGACCCCAGCACCCGCACGGCGTATTCGCGTACCAGGCCGAAGCGGGGGTGCATCAGCTTGTTGGCGAGTTCGCCCGAACTTGTGAATAGCAGCAAGCCTTCGGTGTTCAGGTCCAGGCGCCCCACCGACTGCCACTTGCCTTGGTGCAACTTGGGCAGACGGCGAAACACGGTCGGCCGGTTTTGCGGGTCGTCATGGGTCACCACCTCGCCCACTGGCTTGTGGTACGCAATCACGCGGGGCGGCGGCGGGTCGATGCGAAAGCGGATCGGTCGGCCATTGACCTTGATCTGGTCGCCAAACTGGATGCGCTGGCCCACGTGGGCCGGCTCGTTGTTGACTGAAATCCGGCCTTCCAGGATGAGTTGCTCCATCTCCAGTCGCGAACCCATACCCGCCTGCGCCAATATTTTGTGCAACTTGGGCGTCTCGGCCATGGGCGTGAGGATGCGTTTGTGGGGCAGCACCTCCGCCACCTCGTCCAAGGCGTCAAATTCACCGGAGACCACCTGGTCAAACAGGCTGGCCTCCGAAGCGGGCGCCTCGGACGCCACCGGCGCAGGGGTCGTTTCACCCTCTGGGGGCGGCAATTCGGTGGGCAGGTCGGGTGTGGGTGCGTCGTTCATGGCGTGGCAGGGTCCGCCGCAGCGTCCACCTGGGGTGTAGTGGAAAGTTCAGGGCCTGCTTCGACCTCGGGCGCGTCAGTCGGCTCTGCGGCTTCGGCAGATTCCAGCAGGTCGCCCGTCGGATCGGCGTCTTGCACCAGTGCGGCAAAGGCGTCGGGCTCGCCATCCAGGCGCTCACCCACGGGGTCGAGGGCGGGCAACTGCGCCAGCGACTGCAGGCCCAGATCGTCCAGAAACTGGCGCGTGGTGGCAAACAAGGCCGGGCGGCCTACCGTCTCGCGGTGGCCAATGACTTCAACCCAGCCCCGGTCTTCGAGCTGCTTGATCAGCAAGGAATTGATCGTGACGCCGCGAATATCTTCCATGTCACCGCGCGTGACGGGCTGGCGGTAGGCAATGATGGCCAGGGTTTCCAGCGTAGCGCGGGTATAGCGTGGCGGTTTTTCGGGGTGCAGCCGGTCCAGAAATTCGCGCATTTCGGGGCGGCTTTGGAATCGCCAGCCCGTGGCCACCTGCACCAGTTCCACGCCGCGGCCGGTCCACAGACGGGCCAGGTCTTCGAGCATGTCTTTGAGCGTATCGGCACCCACCTCGTCCTGAAACAAGATGGCCATGTCTTTGAGGGACAGGGGCTGGTGGGCGCAAATCAGGGCCGTCTCCAGGACGCGCGTAGCTTCGGCGGTGTTGATCATTGCAAAAGGTGTTCCGAACGAAGGGCTCGCACGGTGGCGAGGACTGACGAAAACTGAAAGTCAGGGCGGGACGGAAAGGCATCCATTCAGGGAGTGCGCCATCCACTGCGCCAATGGCCGCGACAAGGTGCCCTCAAGCAACCTGTGCATTGGCTTTATTGTAGTCCCAGCCCCAGCGCGCCCAGCAATTGCGCAAAATCTGCGGGGGGCGGCGCCTCAAATGCCAGCGGCTCGCCGGTCACCGGATGGGCAAACGCCAACTTGAAGGCGTGCAAAGCCTGGCGCTGCATGCCCCAAAGCGCACTGCCCCCGTAAACCGTGTCGGCCACCAGCGGGTGGCCGATGGACGCCATGTGCACGCGGATCTGGTGCGTACGCCCGGTGTGCAGCACGCAGCGCACATAGCAAGCATCCACCGCATTGCCTAGATAGTGAATATCGGTTTGTGCCGTCTTGCCTGCATTTTTCAGCAAATCCACCACCGCCATGCGCAGGCGGTTGCGCGGGTCGCGCCCTATGGGTGCTTGCACACTCACCATGGCCGCCCCACTCCAGGGCTTGTGGCCCAGCGCCAAATATTGACGGCTGACGGTGCGCGCGGCAATCGCCTGCACCAAGGCGTCCATCGCCAGGCGGTGACGGGCAACGACCATCAAGCCGCTGGTGTCTTTGTCCAGGCGGTGCACGATACCGGCGCGGGGCACCTGCGCGATCTCGGGGTCGTGGGCCAGCAAACCGTTGAGCAAGGTGCCACTCCAATTGCCGGGGGCAGGATGCACCACCAAACCAGCGGGCTTGTTGATCACCATCAGGTGCGCATCTTGAAAGACCACGTCCAGCGCCATCGCTTCGGGCTTGAAGGCCTGGCTTTGCGGTGTGGCGCGTAACTCCAGCTGCAGCAGGTCTCCGACCTTGACTTTGTGTGACTGCTTGCTCAGCACCCGCCCATTGACCTGGGCAGCGCCGGCGTCCACCAGTTGTTGCACATAGCTGCGGGAGAACTCGGGGGCCAGAAAAGTCAAAGCGCGGTCCAAGCGTTCCCCATGTTGTGCCAAGGCGACCGCAACGCTGCGCAGTTCAGATTCCTGCACCAGTGCTTCGGCCTCGTCATGTTCGTGCGCATCGGCCAAGGCATCTTGCACAGAGGGGTCGGTCGATATAATGGTTTTGCCCTGTTTCACGAAAGTTTTCATGATGGTGAGAGTCAAATTATCGGTCGTTTACGCGCTCGTCCTTCCCTTGGCGGCGGCGTTGATGGTCGGCTGCTCCGTGACACCCATCGACAAAACGGTGACCATGACACCGACCCAGCTCTACGCAGAGGCCAAAGACGAGATGAGCAACGTCCAATGGGACAAAGCCATCGTCCTGTTGGAAAAACTGGAATCGCGCGCGGCAGGGACGCCCTTGGCACAACAGGCACAGTTGGAAAAGGCCTACGCCCAAACCAAGGCTGGTGAACCGGTTTTGGCGGTCGCTACGCTGGAACGTTTCATGCGCCTGCACCCAGCCAGCCCAGCGTACGACTATGCGCTGTACCTCAAGGGCATGGCCAACTTCAACGAGAACCTCGGCATTCTGGGCAACTTTACCGGCCAAGATCTGGCCGAGCGCGACCAGAAAGCATCCAAAGAAGCGTTTGAGGCCTTTCGTGAACTCAGCGTTCGCTTTCCAGATTCGCGCTACACCCCTGACGCCCTGCTGCGCATGAATTACATCGTGCAGTCACTGGCCAAATACGAGGTGCACGTCGCCAAGTACTACTTCAAGCGCGGCGCCTATGTGGCGGCCATCAACCGGGCACAAGCCGCCGTCACCGATTACCGCAACGTACCCGCAGTGGAAGAAGCGCTTTTTGTGATTTACAAGTCGTACGAAGCGCTGGGGATGGCCAGTCTGCGCGACGACGCCAAGCGCGTGCTCGAAGCCACCTACCCCAACTCCAAGTTCCTGGCGGGCGGCGGACTTGGCGAAACAGGCGGCTGGCTCAAGCTTTTCTAAAACGGCAAGTCAGGATCTGCGCTCAGATCCGACAAGGCCTCCAGCCAAGCCTGCGCGTCGTCCAAACGGCGCATGGGCGGCAGACTCTGCAGCAGCTTTTTGCCATAGCCCATCTGGGCCAGGCGCACATCGCACACCACCAGAATCCCCCGGTCCGTCTCGCTGCGGATCAAACGCCCCGCACCTTGCTTGAGCGCGATGGCCGCTTGCGGCAGGTGCACGTTTTTGAACGCGCTGCCGCCCCCCGCGTCTTGTGCGGCAGCGCGCGCCTGCACCAGCGGATCGTCGGGTGGTGCAAACGGCAGCTTGTCGATCACCAAGAGCTGCAAAGCATCTCCCGCAATGTCAATACCTTCCCAAAACGAGGCGGTGGCGACCAGCACACAGCCGCCCTGCGCCCGTTGGTCGGCAGCACTCGCGGCCACGAATCGGTCTACCAATTCACGCTTGGGCGCCTGGCCTTGCAACAGCACCTCGGTCGCCAGACCCGCGGCCACAAAGTGCTGGCGCAAGGCCTCGGCAACGGTGCGCATGGCACGGGTGGTGGTGGTCAGCACCATGGTGCGACCGCCCAGCGCACTGGCTCCCTGCGCGGCCAAACTGGCGACGGCGGCACTGTGTGCAGCGTCTTGCGGACGGGGAAAGTCGCGCGGCACGTACAGCGCTGCCTGCACGGCATAGTCAAACGGGCTGGCCACCCGCAACACCCGGGCGCCCTCGAGGCCGCAGGCATCCACAAACCAGCCGAGCTGTGCATCCGTGCCCAAAGTGGCGGAGGTGAATATCCAGGACTTGGGCTGGGTGCCCGGCGCCGCATCGGGCCGCGCCAGTGCACGCATGGGCTCTGCAATCGTGAGCGGCGACTGGAACAGCTGCACCTGCGCTCCAAGGTTCACCCAGCGCACCTGCTCCTGCGGCGCGTCGGCGGTAAAACTTTGCAAGGTGTGCAAGAGCGTGTCGCAGCGCTCGGCCAGCACCGAGAACGCTGGGCCCAATTCGTCCACTGCCCGTACGGCGGCGCTGGCCGCGCTCAAGGCCTGCAGGCAAGGCTGCACTGCGGCGTGCCATGCCTGGGGCAGCACGCCTTCAGGAGCCTCCTCGTTCCAGGCCAGGTTGGATTGCGGGTGGTGTGACGCAAACAAGGCCTTGAACCCTTGCACGCTGGCCGTGAGATCGGCCTGCAGACCCAGCCAGTCCACCATGCCGCGTGCCACGCCGCTGGACTGCTCTGCCAATTCACGGGCGAGCGAGAGCATTTGCCCGGTGCTCCACTGGCGGGCAAAAAATTGCACGCCAATGTCATTGAGCTGGTGCGCCTCGTCAAACACCACGGTGGTCACGCTGGGCAGCAACTCGGCCACGCCCGACGCGCGCACGCCCAGGTCGGCAAAAAACAGGTGGTGGTTGACGACCACCAGGTCGGCCTTCATGGCCTCCTGGCGGGCCAGGTTGGTGTGGCAATTGCGAATCTGCGGGCAGCCGCTGCCCAGACAGTTGTCGCGGGTGGACGTGACCAGCGCCATCACCGCCGAGCGTTCGTCCAACTCCGCCACTTCGGCCATGTCGCCAGAGACCGTGGACAAGGCCCAGTCTTCGATGCGTGCCAAGAGCCGCAAGTCGGGGCTGTCTAAGTTTTGATGGGCCTGGCGCGCGCCCTGCAAGCGCTGGGCGCACAAATAGCTGCTGCGTCCCTTGAGCAAAGCCACCCGCACCGGAAAGCCCAGTGCTTGCACCAAGCGAGGAATGTCGCGCAAAAAAAGCTGCTCTTGCAAGGCCTTGGTCGCGGTAGAAAACAACACCTTCTCGCCGCCCAGCAGCGCAGGCACCACATAGGCCAGGGTTTTGCCCACGCCCGTGCCCGCCTCGACCACCAGCACGCCGCCATCCGCTATGGTTTGAGCCACTGCCTGCGCCATCTCGATCTGGCCGGGGCGGCTGCGAAAGCCGGGCAGTGTGCGTGCCAGCACGCCTTCAGGGGCGAACGCGGCCTGCACCGCCGCCTGCAGCTTCACGGTCCTGACGCCGGTGGCAGCGGCAAGGCACGCGGAGCCGATGCGGCACTGGCCGCCGCTTTGGCGCGCTCAAGCTCACGGTCCGCCAGACGCTGCTTGATCTGCGTTTGCTTTTTATCGTAGGCGGCCCGATTGGCCGCGCGTTCGGCGGCGTTGGGGCCGGACTCGGCCTTGGGCTCCTTGGCGGGACGGGGCTCCAACGCTGCCGCTGATTTGTCAGCATGCGCTTGTTGCTTGGCGTCGATTTCGGCTTGTTTGTCCTGCTGGGCCTGCGCAGCGGAGCCTGGGTTGGTGGCCTGTTGGCGCTGGCTTTGTTCCTGCTGTTTTTCTTGCACGCGCTGGCTGGCCTCTTGCGCCCGCAGCTGGCGATCGGCGGCGTCGAGTGCCGCTGTCCTGCGCTCAAAGTCTGCAACCATGTTGCGCCGCTGGCGCGCCACGTCCAGCAGGCAGTTGGTGGTGAAAAACCGGGCGTAGCACGCTTTCTCAAGGGCATCCATCTGCTGCGTTTGAAGTGCTTGGTCTGCCATCAATGCGCTGCGCGGATCCACAGAAGTCGCAGCGACTGCAATCGGCGAGGTTTGCGCCCCCACCGCCAGGCTGGCAACGCCAAGCGCCAGTCCCAACAAGCAGGCCTTGAGGCTTTGCGAGCCCCGTGTCATGTCAAGCGTGTGTCCACATCGCGCCGCTCCATGGCCAAGAACTCGGCCGACTGCATCTCATTCAGGCGCGAAACGGTGCGCGGAAACTCGTGCGCCAGTGGCCCGTTGGTGTACAGCAACTCCGGCGCGACTTGCGCCGACACCATCAGCTTGACGCGCCGG
Organism: Comamonadaceae bacterium; assembly: GCA_947447985.1. Lineage (GTDB taxonomy): Bacteria > Pseudomonadota > Gammaproteobacteria > Burkholderiales > Burkholderiaceae_C > Allorhodoferax. The sequence continues at coordinate 103,981 of CANFLX010000001.1, read as the reverse complement.
TCGTAGAGCACGTCCACCAACCAGGTAAAGCGCCGCGCCTCGGAGCTGCCATTGGCTTGCATTTGCGGCACATCGCTTAGCAGCACGGTATGGAACTGGCTGGCGATTTCTAAGTAATCGTTTTGTGAGCGCGGCCCGCCACACAGCTCTTTGAAGTCAAACCACACCAACCCGCCCGCACGCCGGCGGGTGCGGATCTGGCGCGACTCGATGTGCAGCACCGGGTTGCCATCGGCGCATTCGGCCAGGCTGTTAAAGGCTTGCGTCATGGACGCATCGGCCGCGGGGCCGTTGGGCACCTGGTACAGGTCCAAGCGCTCGAGCGTGCGGCGGCGGTAGTCCGTGCCGTTGTCCACATTGACCACTTCCATCTCCTGGTTGAGCAGCGCAATGGCGGGCAGCACCCGGTCGCGGTGCATGCCGCCGGGGTACAAATCGTCGGGCTGGAAGTTGGACGTCGTCACAAAGCCCACGCCGTTGTCAAACAGCGCCTGCAGCAGGCGGTGCAGGATCATGGCGTCGGTGATGTCGGCCACGTGGAACTCGTCAAAGCAGATCAGTTTGTAGCGCTCGGAGATGCGCTTGCCCAGCACGTCCAGCGGGTTGACCGTGCCTTGCAGGTCGTGCAGCTCGCGGTGCACCTCACGCATGAATTCATGGAAATGCAGGCGCGTTTTACGCTGGAGCGGCACCGCCTCAAAAAAGCAGTCCATCAAAAAGCTCTTGCCCCGCCCCACCCCTCCGTACAAATAGACGCCGCGCGGCACGGGTGGGCGGTTGATGAGTTTTTTGAGTGAATTGGAGCGCTTGCCTTTGTAGGCCGCCCACTCGCTGGCGCAACGCTCCAGGGCGGTGATGCCGCGCAGCTGCGCCGGGTCGCTGTGGTAGCCGCGCGTTTGCAGCTCTTTTTGGTAGTTTTCGAGGACGGACATGGCGGGGCGTATTGTGCCCTCAGCGCCATGTCAGGCTGGTTTGTGCGGCACCAGCTTCACCTGTAAGTCGCAGCCCACGGCGGCAGCATACTTTTTCAGGGTTGCCAACGAGGGTGTGTGACGGCCTGCCGCTTCCAGCCTTGAAATTGCGCTCTTGGTCGTCCCCATGCGTTCCGCCACCGCGTCCTGCGTCAAACCTGCTTGGGCGCGCGCCGCCAGCATCTGGCTGGCCAAGGCGTATTCCAACTCCAGGCTCTCATAGGCTTGGTCAAACCCCGCCTTCAGGCGCGCCCGCGCAACAAAACCTGCGTGGTCGTGGGGAACCGGATTGAATTTCAGCTCTGGCATGACTGCACCTCTTTCAAACGTTTGCGCGCCAAGCTCAGGTCTTTATCGGGCGTTTGCTGTGACTTCTTGATGAAGGCGTGCAACACCACAACGCGCTTACCCATCAAAAAGCAATAAAAAGCACGCCCAATGCCCGAGCGCCCGCGCGGTCGAACCTCAAATAAACCATCGCCAAATGCCCGCGAATGCGGCAATCGAAGGCTGGGGCCATGCTCCATCAAAAGCTCGATCAAGCGCGCGTAGTCCGCAAGCACGTCAACAGGCCACGACTCAATCTCGCTCACCACACGTTGGTGGAAGTAATTCACTTCAAAGGCCACGGACACCCTTCATGTTAGCAAAAATGTGAACTTTTAACAAGCAACTTTCCTTCATGGCAGTTAACCAATAGGCGCCAGACCATGGGTGACGAGATCGCCATTGAGGAGACGCATTGCATTTAATGCACCGCAGCCAGCTGCTCGTACAAACCAAACAAAAACGCCACCCGGCTGGCGTCGTCGGGTGGGCCGGTGTAGGCGTAGGCGGCGTCTACGGCTTTGTCCAGGGCCTGGTGGGCTTTGCGCAGCGCAGGCGGCATGGCCAAGGGGTCGTAGAGATCGGCCAGCGAGGCCTCGGGAAAGCTGGTACGCGCATCGAGCACGGCTTGGGCCGCTGCCTCAAGGGCGTCGCGCTTTTTCTGGGCGTTTATGGGGCCTGACTTACGCGCTACGGCGGCGCCCTCCCCGACTGGCTCTGGCGGCGCGGGCCAAGGGAAGTTGTTGTAGACGATTTTTGCGGAGTACCGGTAGTCATTCTTGAGGCGCCCACATGTCGTGCGCATCCAAGCGTTGTGCATGGTGCTGGACATGACACCGAAATCGAATAGCGTGGCGTGATCGACAAAAAGACTGGTGTTGTTGACCAAGACGTCGCTTGGCACGAAGGCAATGGGCACAAAGTCTCGGCGTTCCGATGAAGTTTTTGGCACAAAAAGGTACTGCGCTTGCGGCTGCCGCAGTTCCCCAAACTGTGTTGGCAGATCCGAGAGTTTTTGGGTCGCCGCGCGTGCGCTGGCGGCGCGAAATGCTTGAACTCGTGCAACGCGCTCCAAAACCAGTGGTGACGCGCGTAATTGCGCAGGTGCGGCGTCGCCCAACCACAGGCACTGTAGCTCACGCCCATTGATGAAATCCTCGCCACTCAACAACACGCGTATCCAAGCGCCGGCCGCAGGATTTTGGCGACGCACTGCATCAGCCTCGTCCTCAGTCAACAAAAAGTGACTGTCGTCGATAAGTGCACTGCCCTCCATCATGGACTTAGCACCACAAATACTCGCGCCACGCTTGGACAGCAACACATCTGGCGCATCCACCAAATATGGATTGATGTTGCGCACCGCCTTCGCCACCGGTTCACCCTTGATATCCGGGTAATCAAAAATCGTCTTGCCCGGCAAGTCGTCGGTACCAAACCCGATGATCACGCAGTGCACCGCGGCCACGCCCTTGGCGTCGTTGCTCCACTGAAAAGTGCGGTGGGCAAACTGAATCTTCATGCCCTGCGCCAGCATCCAGCCCCAGAGCACCCCGACCTGCTCGCCCTGCGTGATGCTGTTGGTGGACACAAACGCACAGCGCGTGCGCACACTGAAGCTGCGGTTGCGCTGCGGCGCGTACGGGGCAGGTGCTGAGCGCGATTTGGAAGCCGCAGGCCCATGAGCGCTGGGCGCCTGCCCCGTGCGCGCCGCAGCGTCGGCGAGGTAGCGCGCCGCCTTGACATACCAAGTCGCCACAAAGTCGAGCACGCCAGCGCCATGCACTGCGTCCATCACCGGTTGAAAGCTGGCTTTTTGGTCTGCGGACTGTTCCTTCTTGCCCACAAACGGCGGGTTGCCAATCACGTAGTCGCACAGCTCCGGCAAGAGCACCGACGCCCAGTCGGTACTGAGCGCATTGGCACACACGATGTTGGCGCGACGCATCAGGGGCAGGCGGTTGAAGTTGCCGCCCAGCACGCGGCTGGCGCGCAGGTTCTCCTGGTGGTCGGTAAGCCACAGGGCGACTGTGGCAATGTGGGCGGCGCTGGGCTCGATTTCGATGCCGTGGAACTGGTGCACATCGCACTGGATGTAGCCAAACTCCTTGACGTCCAGCGTGTCGCTGACCGCGCGGTTGCGGCTCTCGATGGCTTGCAGGCCTTCCACGGCGTCGAGCTCCAGGCGGCGGATCTCGCGGTAGGCGATCACCAAAAAGTTGCCGCAACCACACGCCGGGTCAAAGCAGTTGATGCTGCGCAGGCGCTCGAGCAACTTTTGCAGGCGCTGTGCACTGCCGCCGGGGCCGCGCGCTGCCAGCAGTTCGGCCTTGAGTGCGTCCAAAAACAAGGGGCCGATCACCCGCAGGATATTGGTCTCGCTGGTGTAGTGCGCGCCCAGCTCGCGCCGCTTGGTGCTTTTGCCGGTGATGCCCTCGTTGTCGTGGTGGATCACGGCCTGAAACAGCGAACCAAAAATGGCAGGGCTGATTTGGGCCCAGTCAAAATGTTCGGAGCAATGCAGCAACACGCTGCGCGCGGTGCTGTTGAAGTAGCAGCGCGCCAGTTGGCCGTCAAACACGCTGCCGTTGACATAGGGAAAGCAGGCCAACTCGGACGGCAAATTTTTAGGGCGCTGCGCAGGGGCGTGGCTGAGCACGTCAAACAGGTTTTGCAGCGCGCCGTCCAAGTCGCTGCCGTCTTCGCGCGTGTGGTGCCGCAGGTAGCGGCCAAAGCTGCCGGCGCGCTCGAAAATACCGGTGTCTTCCGCAAACAGGCAGAACAGCAGGCGCACCAGATAGCGCTGCAAATCCACACCGTTGTAGCCACCGTCGCGCATGGCATCTTGCAATTGCGCAATATTGCGCGCGGCGTGCTCGTCCACCGCGATTTGGGCTTGCTGCGCCTGCGACTCATAGCCTGCCAGAAAGAGGTAGGCGTCCAAGTGCAGTGCAAAGTCGGCCAAGCGGTGGCACAGCGGGGGCGTGATACCGTCCAAGCGATACAAGCGCATGTGCTCAAAGTCGCTCACCAACAGGTACTCGGGCAGCTCCACGTCGCGCAGGCCGGGTAAGTAGTCGGTGGCTTGCTGGTAGGCCTTGTCCAAGTCCTCGCCGCGCGACTTCATCTCAATCAAGAGCTTGCCGGGATAAAAGCCATCAATGCGGCCGCGCCCGCCACCGAGCCTTCTCACGCGCTGCTCAAAGCTGACCAATCGCTTGTTCGAAAAACCAAAGACATCGCAGAGGCCGCGGATGAAGTTTTGCGCTTCACCCAGCTCGTAGTTTGCGTCCGCAAAGTCTTTGGCGAAGTGGTGTGCGCGGTGGAGAAGTTCAGTGTGGTTGAGTGTGACGGTCATCCAGAGATGCTATTTGCATTTTCTGAACGATTTGCGTTTTGAATATTAAAAAGTGAGCAGCACACTGCGGCAGGCAGCGTTTGTTGTTGAAGTTTTTCAGACAATCAAAATCGCAAAAAAGCAAACTACGCGACAAGAAAAAACGAAATTAATTAATTCGTTTGAAAAAAGTGAATATCATGGCGCCTTGCTCTGGTTTCGCGAACCCCACTCCTACTGATTTTTATGCTGGCCCTCAACCCGTATGACGGACTTCTGCGTGCACCTTGCTGCACATGCACCGCGTCTGTTCAGGAACACCATGCTGTTTGACCACTGCGCGCAGTGCCGGCGCTGCTGTCATGTTGACCCGGGCTTTCCAGCCCTCGAAGTCACACTCACCAAGCAAGAGAAAAAGGGACTCGGCAGCGTTTGCATCGAAGGCAATTGCGAGCACCTGGGCAACACCGGTTGCACCTTGGGTGACGCCAAACCGCTGAGCTGCAAGCTCTATCCCTTGGCCTACAACCCCAAAGCAAAGACTTACTTCTTTGACACGGACTGCCCCTTGATGCCAGCCTACCAAGCGCAGCTCGCAGACCCCGCCAGCGACGCCTCAAAGCACCTGAATCAGATGGACCTTGCGGTCCAATCCCTGGCCAAAACCGACCCCGCTTTTTTGCGTGCGAACTACAAAGTGGATTCCTACTACTTTGACCTTGAGCCCCTGCAGCGCACCGGGGCCACCAAGAAAGGGCGGGCATGACCAGCGACTTTCATCCGGGCAGCGATGCCCAACACAGTGCAGGTTGGGCAGTCACCCAAGGTGAGCCCGTGGTGCAAACCTTGCACCACCAAAGCTGGACCGCAGAGAACCTGTGCGTCGAGAGTTTTCACGAAGAAACCCGCTACTACACCAGCCGCTGGGACGCCTTGTGCCCCTATATCGACGTCACGCCTGAAATGCTGGCCACCGCACGCAAGCCTTTCATCGTCTACGCCCTGCCCCCTGAGGGCAACTATGGCGTGCCGATCAACGACAAATATGGCTTGGTGCACGCAGGATCCGAAGCTTTTTGGCTGGACGAGCGCCGCGCGCGCAAGTTCAAAGAGCTGGACAAACTCAACAAGCACTTCACGGTGACAGAACAAGTGGTGCCGGGCAAGGACATCACGGTCGAGCAGGTCTTTGAATTGGGCAGCGAGCACTTCGATGCCTATGAAATCCACGCCAAAGAGATCGAAGGCTTTGTGGACTATGTGCGCGACCTGGACGTATTGATTTTGCAAGTGCATGCCGACAACGGCGACCTGGTGCTGACCGATGTGTCCATGATCTTGCCCGAACGCAACCAGGTGTATGGCAGTTTTTGCCAGTGGAACACCGATTACAAAAACCGGTCCCCCGGCATTTACGCCTGCCTGCTGGCATCGCGCTGGACGGCCAAAAACGGCTACCAGTATTACAACCTGGGGCCCGTGGGCGACTACGGCTACAAAGCGCTGTTTGTGACGGACTTTGAGCCCATCTACGCGCTGGCCATCACGGACGCCAACCATGCATTGGCGCTGGACACCACCTCGCCCCTGCACACCGATTTCAACCCCTCGCAGTGGAACCAGGTGTACCGCACACCGCCCGCCTGACGCGGGCGCCGAAGCTTATTTGCCGAAGGTGTGAACGGCGTTGAAGTTGATGTCGTAGTCCATCATCAATTCTTCACCGTCTTTGATATCGCGCAGCGTGATGAGCTGGCCATTTTTCTTGTAAACCACATTGGGGGTTTTGGAGTGGTTCAGGTAGACCGCCATATTCATGGAGTTCATCCCAATCGTGGGGACAAACACATGGTCGTCGTCGTAATAGCAAAACATCTCAATCTCTTTGCGCACACCGCGGGGCAAGGCTTTGATTTCTTTGTGCGTGTATTTGATTTCGTCAAACTTCAGTCGCGCACGCAGGGGATTGACCCCTTTGGGAATCGCCCGCATGGCAAAAACGCCGATGCCATGTACTGGAGATACGCCCAGGTGGCAGTAAACCTCTTTGCTGAGATGTTCGAAGAGCTTTTTCTTAGAAATGGGCATGAGATGCGTTACCGAAAAATAGGAAATAAAGTAAGCCGCGACAAAGCTAGGAAAGAGATAGTACACCCAGCGCGACACCTCGATTGCGGTGACAGGTCCCGAAGTTCCAACCCGGAGAACGGCCATGAAAAAGCTATTTACCAATGATTGCATCATTCAAGAAAACTTCCTCAGCGAGGCGCTGTGCAAGCGCTGGGAGAAGCAAATTCTTGGCAATTTAGATGTTTTTGGCGCCGACGTGGAGCCACTCTACGGCCAGTTTGCAGCCTATTACGGAATGATCGAAGCGGGCTTGAACGAAAGTTATTACCGGTTTGCGGAGAAACACAACAAGTACTTGCTCAAAGAGTTTCCAGAGGTCGCCGACATTATTTCGAACGCCGGGCGTTTGATACTCACCCACTCGGGCCTCAAACCCGATGCTCTGCCGGTGGTGCCCCGCGACAAAAAATATTTTCAAATCGGTGGATTCAACCTGCAGTTGCGCAGCTGGAATCTGTACAACATCCACACCGATACCGAGGGTCTGCTGCAGTACCCAGCCAGCATTTTTGAGGAAAAAACGCGGGCGTATTCCTGCGTGGTCTCTATCAAACGCACCGAACAGCATGTGCACCACCGGGGCGGCGATTTGGATATCTGGCGCCAGCGCGTGCTGGCCCATGAACTGGACGGCTTTTACAAGCGCGACGGGTTTTCAGCCAAATCCAACAAGCTGCGGGAGAAAGTGCCCTACACGGTGGGCAATATGGTGCTGTTTGACAGCTTTATGCCCCATGTGGTGATCCCCTTCAAGGTCAAGAAGAAGGACGACAGGCGCATCTCATTCGTGGTCCATTTCAATTACCGGGCCAAGACCGAGCGAAACCCGTTTCCTCATCTGGAATACTGGTACTGAGCTGCTGCAGACCCGTCGGCCCTTGCGCATCGAAGCTTTGCTCCAGCAGCTCGGCGGATTGCCCGCGCACCGTCACCACGCTGCTGGCCCGGGTGCCGTAATCCGCACTGCGCACAAACACGGTCGCTAACGCCCGCTCGCGCTCCAACGAAAGGCCGGTGGACGGCAAATCGGTGTCGGCAACGGGAGACTGATCGGCCAGCAACTGCAGCAAGCGCTGCGTCGGAGGACGCCCCTGTGTGTCAATTGCCGCAAGCGCTTGCTTGAGTTGCAGCAACTTGGGCCATGGCGTGTTGAAGCCCGCGTTGGACACGGCGCCTAAGCCAGGCTCCAAGGTCACGGTGCGGCCGCTGTGGCTTTCAAACCCACGCAATTGCGCGCCGTCAAACACCAGCAGGTTGAAGGGGTTGTACCGGTTCGCGTTGGGCCGCAGACGCGCTAGATAGGCCTCGGATGACTCCTGCGAGCGCAAGAATTCGGGCACCAATTCGCCACGCGACTGCGCATCCGGGCGCAGCAGCGAAAGATCGCGAAAGTTGGTAATGGCCGCAAAACGGATGGCGGGCGCCTTGTGCCCCAGCCCCAACCAGGTTCCACCCGCCTGTTCGTCCTTACCAGCGAGCACCTGGCCGCAGGGCCAGGCGTGCAGCGCGCGCGTGGGGCGTGCATAAAACTCGTCGCGGTTGGCCAGCACCAGCAGCGGCAAGGTGCTGCCGGGCTGCCAGTTCCAGGCAATCAGGCACATCGGTGGGTGCCTGAAAACTGCTTAGAAGTTGAGCGCGCGCTTGTCCACGGCCAAGGCGGCTTCCTTGGTCGCTTCCGACAGCGAGGGGTGGGCGTGGCAGATGCGGGCAATGTCTTCGCTGCTGGCACGGAACTCCATGGCAACCACGGCCTCGGCGATCAATTCGCTGGCCATGGGGCCCACGATGTGCACACCCAGAATTTCGTCGGTCGCAGCGTCTGCCAGGAACTTCACCATACCGGTGGTGTCACCCAAGGCGCGGGCGCGGCCATTGGCCAGGAAGGGGAAGGTGCCTGCCTTGTAGGCCACGCCGTCGGCCTTGAGCTGCTGCTCGGTGCGGCCCACCCAGGCGATCTCGGGGCTGGTGTATATGACCCAGGGAATCGTGTTGAAGTTGACATGTCCGTGCTGGCCGGCAATGCGCTCGGCCACGGCAACGCCCTCTTCTTCCGCCTTGTGCGCCAGCATGGGGCCGCGCACCACATCACCCACCGCCCAGATGCCGGGCACATTGGTTTTGCAATCGCCATCCACCACAATCGCGCCGCGCTCGTCCAGCGCCAGACCCACCGCAGCGGCGTTCAAACCGTTGGTATTGGGCACCCGGCCGATGCTGACGATCAGTTTGTCGGCATCCAGCACCAGGGCTTCGCCCTTGGCATTGGTATAGGCCACGGACACGCCTTTTTTGGCAACCTTGATCTCGCCCACTTGCACGCCGAGTTCAATCTTGAGGCCCTGCTTGTCAAAGGCTTTTTTCGCTTCTTTGGCAATCTGCTGGTCCACGGCGCCCAAAAAGGTGGGCAGACCTTCGAGGATGGTGACGTCCGCACCCAGGCGGCGCCAGACCGAGCCCATCTCCAGACCAATCACACCCGAGCCAATCAAAGCCAGCTTCTTGGGTACCGCACCGATGCGCAATGCGCCGTCGTTGGACAGTACATTGACTTCGTCAAACGGTGTGCCTGGCAAAGCACGGGCGTTGGAGCCGGTGGCCACGATCACGTGTTTGGCGGTCAAGGTTTCTTCTGAAGCGCCGCTCACCTGCACGGTGTGCCCTGCCTCGGTAGACGCTGCAAACGCGCCACGACCGTGGAAGAAAGTGACCTTGTTCTTTTTGAACAGGTACTGGATGCCGTCGTTGTTTTGCTTGACCACCATGTCTTTGCGCGACAGCATCTGGCCCACGTCCATGTGCACTTTGCCCACCGAAATACCGTGCTCGGCAAAGTGGTGGTTGGCATGGTCGAAGTGCTCGCTGGACTGCAGCAAGGCTTTGGAGGGAATGCAACCTACGTTGGTGCACGTGCCCCCCAATGCAGGGCCGCCACTCTCGTTCTTCCACTCGTCCACACAGGCGACCTGGAAACCCAATTGGGCGGCCCGAATGGCCGCGATATAGCCGCCAGGGCCTCCGCCGATCACAACGACGTCAAATGCTTTGCTCATGGTGCGCTTTCCGATCAGATATCAAACAACAAGCGCGAAGGATCTTCCATCGCCTCTTTGATGGCGACCAGGCCCAGCACGGCTTCGCGGCCGTCAATGATGCGGTGGTCGTAAGACATGGCGAAGTAGTTCATCGGGCGCACCACGATCTGGCCGTTTTCGACGACAGCGCGGTCTTTGGTGGCGTGCACGCCCAAGATCGCCGACTGGGGCGGGTTGATGATGGGGGTGGACAGCATGGAGCCGAAAGTGCCACCGTTGCTGATGGAGAAGGTGCCGCCGGTCATGTCTTCCATGCCCAGCTTGCCATCGCGCGCCTTGGCGCCGAACTCGGCAATCTTTTTCTCGATGTCGGCAAAGCTCATCTGGTCGGCGTTGCGCAAAATGGGCACGACCAAGCCGCGGGGCGAGCCCACCGCGATACCGATGTCAAAGTAGCCGTGGTAGACGATGTCGTTGCCGTCCACCGACGCATTGAGCACCGGGAATTTCTTCAAGGCATGCACCGCAGCCTTGACGAAGAAGCTCATAAAGCCCAGCTTGATACCGTGCTCTTTTTCGAACTTCTCCTGGAACTTCTTGCGCATCTCCATGACCGGTGCCATGTTGATTTCGTTGAAGGTCGTCAGGATCGCGTTGGTGGACTGCGATTGCAACAGGCGCTCGGCCACGCGCGCACGCAGGCGGCTCATGGGCACGCGCTGCTCGGGGCGGTCACCCAAGGCAGGTGCGGGGGCTGCCACTTGGGGCAAGGCGTTTACTGGTGCGCCGGTAGGAATGGGGCTGCTTACGGCCACTTTGGGTGCTGCCACAGCGGCCAACACGTCACCTTTGGTCACGCGGCCGTCTTTGCCGGTGCCAGCGACCGAACCCGCTGCCAGGCTGTTGTCGGCCATCAGTTTGGCTGCGGCGGGCATGGCCACACCTGCCATGCTGGCAGATGCAGGGGCCGCAGCCGCGGCGGGCGCTGCCACCGCTGCAGGAGCAGCCACAGCCGCTGCGGGCGCAGAGGCGCTCGCACCTGCAGTCGCTTCGGTATCGATGCGGGCAATCAACTGCTCGGCCACAACGGTGCCGCCGTCAGCGACCAGGATCTCAACAATCACGCCGCTCGAGGGCGCAGGCACTTCGAGCACCACTTTGTCGGTCTCAATGTCGATCAGGATTTCGTCAGCGGAAACGCTGTCGCCGACTTTCTTTTTCCATTGCAGCATGGTGGCTTCTGCCACGGATTCAGAGAGCTGCGGTACTTTGACTTCTACGATGGCCATATCAGTTCTTTCGGTCGGTATTCAATGTGAGGGGCTGGGGCAGTGGTGCCGCTTATTTGGTCAGGACAAAGCCTTTGAGCTTGCCGAACGCGCCGTCGACCAGGGCTTTTTGCTGCTCCTGGTGCAGGTGGGAGTAACCCACGGCAGGCGAGGCCGACGCAGCACGACCGGAGTAGCCCAGCTTTTGGCCTGAGAGCATGTTTTCGTGGATGTAGTGCTGCACAAAAAACCAGGCACCCTGGTTCTGCGGCTCGTCCTGCGTCCACACCAGCTCCGTGGCGTTGGGGTACTTCTTGAGCTCAGCGGCAAAGGCCTTGTGCGGGAAGGGATAGAGCTGCTCCACGCGCACGATAGCGACGTCGTCCGCACCCGACTCTTCGCGGCGCTTGACCAGGTCGTAATAGACCTTGCCCGAGCACACCAGCACGCGCTTGACCTTGTCGGCCTTGAGCGCTTTGTTCTCGGGAATCACGGTCTGGAAGCTGCCCTTGGTGAACTCCGACACCGGCGAGGTGGCGTCTTTGTTGCGCAGCAGCGACTTGGGCGTGAAGATGATCAGCGGCTTGCGCAGGTCGCGCACCATTTGGCGGCGCAGCACGTGGAAGATCTGGCTGGCTGTGGTGGGCTGCACGATCTGCATATTGGTGTCTGCCGCCAACTGCATGAAGCGCTCCAGGCGCGCGGAGCTGTGCTCCGGGCCCTGGCCTTCGTAGCCGTGCGGCAGCATCACGGTCAGGCCGTTGACGCGACCCCACTTGACTTCGCCCGAAGCAATGAACTGATCGATCACGACCTGCGCGCCGTTGGCAAAGTCGCCGAACTGCGCTTCCCAGATCACCAGGGTGTTGGGGTCGTTGGAGGCGTAGCCGTACTCAAAGCCGAGCACCGCTTCTTCGGACAGGATGGAGTCGATCACGACAAAAGGTGCCTGGTTGTCCGACACGTTTTGCAGGGCCACATAGGTGCCGGTGTCCCACTTTTCGCGCTTCTGGTCGTGAATCACGGCATGGCGGTGGGTAAAGGTGCCACGGCCCGAGTCTTCACCCGACAGGCGCACCGGATAGCCACTGGCCACCAGCGACGCAAAGGCCATGTGCTCGCCCATGCCCCAGTCCACGGGCACTTCGCCCCGACCCATGGCGGCGCGGTCGTCGTAGACCTTTTTCACCAGCGGGTGTGGCGACACCGATTCCGGAATGGTGGTGATCTTGGTGGACAGGCGCTTCCACTCGGTCAGGGGAATCGCGGTGTCACCGGCATCGGTCCACTTTTTACCCAGGAAAGGCGCCCAGTCCACGGTGAACTTGGTTTTGAAGTTGGTCAGCACCGGCTCGGCGGTGTTTTTGCCTGCATCCAGTGCTGCGCGGTAGGCCTTGACCATGTCGTCGCCCAGCGTGGCACCCAGTCCTTGCGTGGCCAGCTTGTCGGCAAACAGCTTGCGGGTACCAGGGTGGGCCGCAATCTTTTTGTACATCAGCGGCTGAGTCAAAGCAGGCGTGTCCTGCTCGTTGTGGCCCAGTTTGCGGAAGCACACAATGTCCAGCACCACGTCCTTGCGGAAGGTCATGCGGTATTCCAGGGCCAGTTGCGTGGCCAGCACCACGGCTTCGGGGTCGTCGCCGTTGACGTGCAAGACCGGCGCTTCCACCATCTTGACGATGTCGGTGCAAAACACGCTGGAGCGCATGTCGCGAGGATCAGAGGTGGTGAAACCGATCTGGTTGTTGATGATGATATGCACCGTGCCGCCTGTGGAATAGCCACGGGTTTGGGCCAGCGCCAAGGTCTCCTGGTTCACACCTTGGCCGCCAAAGGCCGAGTCGCCGTGCACCAGCACCGGCAGCACTTGCTTGCCGTGGGGGTCAGCGCGGCGGTCCATGCGGGCGCGCACCGAGCCTTCGACCACGGGGTTGACGATTTCGAGGTGCGAGGGATTGAACGCCAAGCTCAAATGCACCGGGCCGCCAGGGGTGCTGACGTCTGAGCTAAAGCCTTGGTGGTATTTCACGTCGCCCGCAGGCAGATCTTCCGGCGCGGTGTGGTCAAACTCGGCAAACAAGTCAGCCGGCAGTTTGCGCATGGTGTTGACCAGCACATTCAAGCGGCCGCGGTGGGCCATGCCAATCACCACTTCTTGCACGCCTTGGGCGCCAGCGGATTGAATGAGTTCTTCAATAGCAGCAATAAAGCTTTCTCCGCCTTCCAGGGAAAAGCGTTTTTGGCCCACATATTTGGTGTGCAGGTAGCGCTCCAGGCCTTCGGCCGCCGTCAGGCGTTCCAGAATGCCTTTTTTCTTCTCGGCGCTGAAAGTCGGCTTGCTGCGAATGGCCTCGAGCTTTTGCTGCCACCAGCGTTTTTCGGCCTGCTCCGAGGTGTACATGTATTCGGCGCCCAGCGTGCCGCAATAGGTCTCACGCAGCGCATTGAGCAATTCGCGCAGGGACATGCGGTCTTTGCCGAAGAAGGTGTTGCTGGTATCGAACACGGTTTCCTGGTCAGCGTCGGTGAAGCCGTAGAAACTGGGTTCCAGGTCAGGAATCGCGGCACGCTCGGTGCGCTTGAGGGGGTCGAGGTCGGCCCAGCGCTGGCCCACGTTGCGGTAGGCGGCAATCAGCTGTTGCACGGCGGTGCGCTTGCGGCCCATCTCGGCGTCGACGCTGGCCACCACCACTTTGGTGCCACCGGCCTTGGCGCGCTCGGCAAAGGCGTTGATCACCGGTTGGTGCGGAACGTCTTTGGCGTTGCTGCCATCGGTGGCAGGCACGTGCTGCAAGGCGTCGAAGTAGTCGCGCCAGGTGTCAGGCACGCTGCCGGGGTTGGCCAGGTAGTTTTCGTACATCTCTTCGACATAGGGTGCGTTGCCCCCGAAGAGAAAGGTGTTGCCTTGGTAGGCGGCGTAGACAGATGGTGTCGTGCTCATTTTTCGCTGACCTCCGTTTCCCTCAGGGAAACATAAGTTGGTTGATATACCTTCCGCTACACGGCTTGACCGGTTGGCGGATGCGACTGCGGCAGGAAGGGGCCTAAGTAACAAACCGCATTTTGCCACCGATTGGCTGGCGGCAAACTGACGGGCACGCCGAAGGCGTCTGGTGGATGTTAGGCGCCTTGTGTGACCATGGTCTTGATTTGCTGCAAGGCGCTGGGATCTTCCATGGTCGTCAGGTCGCCGGGGTCACGCCCCTCGCACACCGCCTGAATCGCCCGGCGCAGCAATTTGCCGCTTCGGGTTTTGGGCAGCACATTCACAAAGCGCACCCGTGCCGGACGGCCGATGGCGCCTATGGAATGGTCCACCAGTTTCATGATCTCGGCCTCGAGCTTGGCGCGTGCGGCCTCATCGGGGATGCTGCTGGCGTCCTTGACGATGGCAAACGCCATGGCGACCTGGCCCTTGAGGGTATCGGCCACGCCGACCACCGCGACTTCAGAAATATTCGGGTGTCCGGCAATGCTTTCTTCGATCTCTCGTGTGCCCAGGCGGTGACCAGCGACATTGATGACGTCGTCGGTGCGGCCCAGAATGAAGTAGTAACCATCCTGGTCGCGCGTGGCCCAGTCAAAGGTGTTGTAAACCAGCTTGCCGGGAATGCTCTTCCAGTAGGTGTTGACAAAGCGTGCGTCATCACGCCACACCGTCTGCATACAGCCCGGGGGCAAGGGGCCTTCGATGGTGAGCACACCTTTTTGATCCGCGCCCAGCAATTCATCGCCCGTGTTCTCATCGATCAGCTTGACGTTGTAGCCGTACATGGCCACGCCTGGGCTGCCGAATTTGCTCGGGGCTTTTTCCACACCGTTGGCGATGGTCAAAATCGGCCAACCGCTCTCGGTCTGCCAGTAGTTGTCGATGATGGCTTTGCCCAAACCGGCGCTGATCCACTGCGCGGTGGGTTCGTCCAGCGGTTCACCCGCCAAAAAGAGTGCGCGCAGGCTGCTCAAATCGTATTTGGTGAGCAACTCGGGGTCTTGCTTTTTGAGCACGCGAATCGCCGTGGGCGCGCTGAACATCACCGTGACTTTGTACTTTTCTACGAGGCTCCACCAGATGCCGCCATCCGGGCGGATGGGCAGGCCCTCATAAAGAATGGTGGCCATGCCCGCAATCAGTGGGCCGTAGACGATGTAGCTGTGTCCCACGACCCAACCGATGTCGCTGGTGCAGAAATAGGTTTCACCCGCTTTGCCGCAAAAAATGGTCTCCATGCTGGCCGCCAACGCCACGGTATAGCCACCCGTATCGCGCTGCACGCCTTTGGGTTTGCCCGTGGTGCCGCTGGTGTACAGCGTGTAACTGGGGTGGGTGGATTCCACCCATTCGCAGGGCACCACGGCATCACGGTGCTGCTGGCGCAGATCCGACCACAGGTGGTCACGCCCGACCACCGGGCTCCACGCTGCGAGTTGGCGGTCCACCATCAGCACGGCCGCCGGTTTATGGCTGGACGTGGCAATCGCCTCGTCCAGGAGCGGCTTGTACTCCACCACCTTGCCGCCACGCGAACCCGCTTCGGCGCTGACGATCACCGTGGGGGATGCATCTTCAATGCGGGTGGCCAGGGAGCCCGCGGCAAAGCCACCGAAAACAACCGAGTGCACCGCGCCAATGCGGGCGCAGGCCAGCATGGCAAAGACTGCCTCGGCAATCATGGGCATGTAAATCAGAACGCGGTCGCCCTTTTTGACGCCCAGCGCCAGCAAGGAGGCGGCCATGCACTGCACCTCCGTGTGCAACTCCGCAAAGGTGTAGGCACGCTCGGTGTTGGTCTCGGTGGATACCGCGATCAAGGCGTTTTGGTGGGGGCGCTCTGCCAGATGGCGGTCGACTGCGTTGAAACAGAGGTTGGTCGTGCCGCCAACAAACCAGCGCGCAAATGGCGGGTTGCTGTAGTCGCAGACTTGGGAGGGCGGTGTGTGCCAGGTAATGCGCTGGGCTTGTTCGGTCCAAAAGCCATCGCGGTCTTCGATGGAGCGGCGGTGAAAGTCGGCGTATGCGGTCATGGTGGTGTCTCCGTGCGGATCCTGAAGTCAGTCAAAAACTGAATTCATAATTATGGGCCGCCAACTTGCAAGAGACTGACTCCCGAAACCAGGCGCCGCCATCCAGCGCCCAGACGGGTCTTCGCTCTACTTGATCAGGCCTTGCACAGCTGAAAACGCCGGATGTTCGGCGCTGCGCAGCCACTCAAACGCCACCATTTCGGTCGTCACCAGTTCGGCGCCAGCGCCTGCCAATCGGTCAAACGCGGCGTCGCGGTTGCGTTCGGTGCGCGAACTGCAAGCATCGGTGACCACCCAGACTTCAAACTCATCTTCCAGCAGATCCAAGGCAGTCTGCAGCAGGCAGATATGCGCCTCGCAACCGGCCAGTACGACCATGGAGCGCGCATCCGCGTCGTTGGAAGCCTTTTGCAAATGCTTGGGCAGGCTGCGCGCATTGCCTTGTACCGGCTTCGGCGGCGGGCGCAGCCATTCACCCAAACCCTCTTCCACGGCACTGAATTGCATTTTGGCCAGCGTGCGCACAGCGGCAGCAGGTTTTCCATCGCGCAAGGCGGCTTGGATGTCGGGCACGGTGGCGCCGAGCTTGGAGGGCGCTTGCTCGGTCACTACGACTGGCACAGACAACAGGGCCGCTAAACGGGCCAGTCGCACCGCGTTGGCCGTGACTTCGGCAGCGTCCAGCATGGCGGGCATAAGTTTGATCTGGTAATCCACCAGAACCAACTGGCTGTCATCGGCATCAAGAAGCATGGGTTTTCTTTCGGTCAGATAGGTGGCCTTGAGCATAACCAATGCCGTGCCTGCCAGTCTCAACATTGACAGAAACACCTCTGGCGGCTATGCTCGGAGGATGCGCTTCGCCCCATTTTTCGCCGCTTTGCTTGCCGTGTGCAGCATGGCTGCGACCGCCCAAAGCGCGCCGCCCCCCGACGATTTGACCACCTTCCTGCACGACAAAGGACTGTTGGCACGCTTGGGCGAAGCCAGCACCCAGGTCACCAACCAGGCCTCCGACCTGGTGGTGGGCGCCATGGGCTTTTTGGGTGTGCCTTACCGCCGTGGCGGCAGTTCTGCCGACACCGGCTTTGATTGCAGCGGCTTTGTGAAGTCGATCTACCAGCAAACGGTGGGGCTGGTTTTGCCCCGCAGCGCAGCCCAACAGGCAGCAGCCACCCAGGCCATTGACCGCACCGAATTGCTACCCGGCGACCTGGTGTTTTTCAACACCATGCGCCACGCCTTCAGCCATGTGGGCATTTACGTGGGCAACGGCAAGTTCATCCACTCGCCCAAGCCAGGCGCCGAAGTACGGGTGGAAGACATGGGCGGTGCCTACTGGGCCAAGCGCTTTGACGGCGCGCGGCGCGTCAGCGCCGAAGTCGTGGTCACCCCGGTCCGCTGAAGCGCAGTCTGCGTTGCGCCACACCCCACCGGCATGGCGCGCTGGAGCTCAATCTCCCTTGGTGAACGAAAACTGGCCGGGCGCCAAAATCGGATCTACCCCGACCACGATCACATCCTTTGGCACAAAGCGGCCTTCCAACAGGAGTTTGGACAGCGGATTTTCCAAGCGCTGCTGAATGGCCCGTTTCAAGGGTCGGGCACCAAACACCGGATCGAAGCCGACCTTGGCCAGTTCTGCCACGGCGGCATCGGACACCTGCAAGGTGTAGTCCATGCGCTCCAAGCGTTTGGACAGGGTTTGGAGCTGAATCTTGGCAATGTCGGCAATGTGCGACGCGTCCAACGCGTGGAAGACCACGGTCTCGTCAATGCGGTTCAAAAACTCGGGCCGGAAGTGGTTTTTCAGTTCTCCCGTGACTGCATCTTTGATGTCCTCGGCGTCCTGGCCGACCATGCTTTGGATCAGCTGCGAGCCAATGTTGCTGGTCATCACGATGACCGTGTTTTTGAAATCCACGGTGCGGCCCTGGCCATCGGTCAGCCGGCCATCGTCCAGCACTTGTAGCAACACGTTGAAGACATCGGGGTGGGCTTTTTCCACCTCGTCGAGCAACAAGACGCTGTAGGGTTTGCGACGCACCGCCTCGGTCAGGTAGCCACCCTCTTCGTAACCCACGTATCCCGGGGGCGCACCGATGAGGCGGGCCACAGAATGCTTTTCCATGAACTCGCTCATGTCGATGCGGATCAGGTGGTCTTCGCTGTCAAACAAGAAGCCAGCCAATGCTTTGCACAGCTCGGTCTTGCCCACGCCGGTGGGGCCGAGGAACAAAAAGGAACCCGTGGGCCGGTTGGGATCGGACAGGCCCGAGCGTGAGCGCCGGATCGCGTTGGACACCGCGGCAATCGCCTCGTTTTGGCCCACCACCCGGTCGTGCAGACGGCCTTCCATGAGCAGCAGTTTTTCGCGGTCACCCTGCATCAGCTTGGAAACCGGAATGCCCGTGGCACGCGCCACCACTTCGGCGATTTCTTCGGCACCGACCTGGGTGCGCAGCAATTGGGGCGCGACACCCTCGCCGCCTTTGGCGCGACCCGCTTCGGTATCTTGCGCGTCTTTCAGGCGCTTTTCCAACTCCGGCAACTTGCCGTATTGCAGCTCCGCGACCTTGGTCAAGTCGCCTTTGCGGGTCAGCGTTTCAATTTGCTGGCGAAGGGTGTCGATTTCCATGCGCACCTGCGCGCTGCCTTGGGCAGCCGCTTTTTCGGCTTTCCAGATCTCATCGAGGTCCGCAATTTCTTTTTGCAGGCTGCTGATTTCTTCGTTGATCAAGGAATAGCGTTTGAGTGAGGCCTCGTCTTTTTCTTTCTTGACGGCTTCGCGCTCAATTTGCAACTGAATCAAGCGGCGGTCGAGCTTGTCCATCACCTCAGGCTTGGAGTCGAGCTCGATCTTGATCTTGGCCGCCGCCTCATCAATCAGGTCAATCGCCTTGTCGGGCAGGAAGCGGTCGGTGATGTAACGGTGGCTAAGTTCGGCCGCGGCCACGATGGCCGGGTCGGTGATGTTGACGCCGTGGTGCACCTGGTAGCGCTCTTTGAGGCCACGCAAAATGGCCACGGTGGCCTCGACGGTCGGCTCCCCCACCAGGATTTTTTGGAAACGGCGCTCCAAAGCGGCGTCTTTTTCGATGTACTTGCGGTACTCATCGAGGGTCGTAGCGCCGACGCAGTGCAACTCGCCACGGGCCAGCGCGGGCTTGAGCATATTGCCCGCGTCCATGGCGCCCTCAGCCTTGCCAGCGCCGACCATGGTGTGCAACTCATCGATGAACACAATGGTCTGGCCTTCGTCTTTGGCCAGATCTTTGAGCACGTTTTTTAAACGCTCTTCAAATTCTCCGCGAAACTTTGCACCGGCCAACAGCGAGGCCATGTCCAGCGAGAGCACGCGCTTGCCCTTGAGTGAATCGGGCACCTCGCCCGCCACGATGCGCTGGGCCAGGCCCTCGACGATCGCCGTCTTGCCGACGCCTGGTTCGCCGATCAGCACAGGGTTGTTTTTGGTGCGGCGTTGCAGCACCTGGATGGCACGGCGGATTTCATCGTCCCGACCGATCACGGGATCGAGCTTGCCCATGCGAGCACGCTCGGTCAGATCCACGCAGTATTTTTTGAGCGATTCGCGCTGGTCTTCGGCGTCTGCGCTGTCGACGCTTTGGCCACCGCGCACGGCAGCAATCGCGACGTCCAGGCTCTTGCGCGTCAGGCCTAGGGCCTGGACTTGCTTGGCGAAATCAGACTTGGATTCGCTCAAAGCCAGCATGAACAACTCGCCGGCCACAAATTGGTCGCCACGCTTGATGGCTTCTTTTTCAGCCGCCTGCAAAAGGCTGACCATGTCACGACCCACTTGGACTTGCTCCTGGCCCTGCACTTCGGGCAGCTTTTTCATGGCTGCGTCGGCAGCCGCCAACAAGCCAGCCACATTGACGCCTGCGCGTTGCAGCAATGCTTTGGGCCCGTCCTCCTGGCGCAGCATGGCTGCGACCACGTGGGCCGGCTCAATGTAGGCGTGGTCCTGGCCGAGCGCCGAACTCTGGGCGTCCGACAAGGCTTCTTGAAATTTGGTCGTTAATTTTTCAATTCGCATAAATCCATTCTCCGTTCGCCCACAACTGGGGGAGTATTGCGAATTTTCAAGACTGACGACCGTGCTTGCTTTGCCTCAAGTCAAAGGCAAGGTGGCCAAGATACTCGTCAGCAGGCCGGTCTCCCGCGCAAAGGCTGCGGCTTGGGCGCAGGCAAGCAAGCGTTGCACCTCGGCCCCTGCGACCGATTGCCCCCCCGCAAGGCGACAGCGCAAACGTGCAAAGGCAATATGAAACTCCGCCCACGGGTTGGGTTCCGGGCGGGTGTATTCCTCTAATTTTGCAGCCCAGTGCAAGCAGCGCCGGGTGTCACCTGCGAGCAGGGAGGCCTCTGCGGCATGGGCATAAAACCGGTAATAGTTGTGCCCTACGCAGCCCTGCGCCAACAGGAATTCGCCCTCGTCCAGCACTGCCGTGCGCAGCACCGGGTCAGAGGTACACCATGCTGTTGTGCCTAACAGCCAGGGGCCAATGAAGCGCATCATGCCCGCGCCACGGGCCAATTGCAGAGCTTCATCCATCACCTGAGCGGCTCGCCCCGAGTGGCCTTGTAAGAGCGCAATACGCGCCAGACTTTCCAGCAAGAACGGCCGGAACCTCCCGGAGCCCAGGGTTTGGGTGGCGGCCAGTCCGCGCTCGACCTGCTCGGTGGCCTCATCAAGACGGCCCTGACTGATCAAAATCCAGGCAGCCGTTAAGCGCGACACGATCTCTGCACGCAAATTACTCACGCTTTGCGCCAACTCAGCACAGCCCAGCGCGTCACTGAGCGCACCATCGGTTTCATTCAGGTAGATGCGTACGGTGGCCAGCATGAAGCGGTTCGACGCCTCAATGCGTCCAAAGCCCTGCGATTCACACAGGTCCAGGCAGTGGCGGAATTGCTGATACGCCGCCCCCATGCGACCACGCGCATAGTAGGCGTCGCCCATGCCACTGAGCGCCTCCGCCTGTGCTTTTTGCAAGTTCGCGCGTGTGGCGTATCCCAATGCCATGGCGTGCTCTTTCAAGCAAGCGGCCATATCGCCCTGCGGGAACCTCAAGCTGCCCCGCAAATAATGAATGCGTGACAGCTCTGCGTCCAAGCCAAGGGGCTCGGCCAGGGCCTGCGCACAGTCCAGCGCTGCCAGCGCGCTGTCAATGTCGTCAGAGAGTCTTTGGCAGGCGGCCAGACCCGTCCAGGCCTGGCACTGCTGGGTATTGGTGCTGGCCAGGGCGAGTGCCAGCCTGTAGGCGCGGATGGACTCGGGAACTTCACCAATGTCGTGCAGCAAGCGACCTTGGAGCAAGGCCAGCGCGACCCGCTCGCTCAGGTCCGAAACAATGGTCATCGCGCGGTCGATCTGCGGTCGTGCCCGGTCATAAAAGCCCCGTTCGATATCGGCCAGCGCCGACTCGGTGTAAGCGGTGGGCGCCGCAGGGTCTTGTGCGCGGTCCAAATGCTGGGCCCGCAGCGACGGATCGACGCCCAGGTACCAGTCGGCCGCCCGGCGGTGCAGAGCCTGCGCGTTGCGGTGGAGCAGCGTGCTGTAGGCCGCCTCTTGAATCAAAGCGTGCTCAAAGGCGTAGCCGCTGCCTTGCGGCCGCAGCAGATGGGTTTTGATCAGCGTGTCGCAATCGTACCGGGGCTCTTGCAGCAAAACACGCAAGGCGCCCAGCTCAAAGGTTTGCCCCAGCACGGACGCCGCCTGCAAGGCTTCTTTATGCGACGGATCCAGATGGTCCATGCGCGCAAGCATCAAACTTCGAATCGACGGCGGCAGCGAGGTCGCGCCCCTGTCATGCACATGGCGCAGCAGGTGCGCAAAAAAAAGCGGGTTACCTTCGCAACGATCAATGCAGGTTTGGACCACCTTCGCGTCAAATGTGGCGAGGTTGTCCGCCATCCGATGCATGTCCTCACGGCACAAGGGCTCTAAGGCGATTGCGAGCGTGGGCAGCCCGCTGGGCACACTGAATTCGTGGGTGAAGGGCTCGTCCGCCACCCGGGTGGAAACCACCAGCCAGACTGGCAGAGCCCGGCAGTGGTGCGCGATGCGGGCCCATTGACGACGCTCCATGGCGTCGCCCCAATGCAGGTCTTCCAATACCAGCAGTTGAGGACACGCCCTGGAGGCATTTCGCAACAGCCCGGCGACAGCCTGTGCCAGAGCTTCATCCCTGGCGCTGCGATCCATGGCATCAAAGGCGCTGCGGGTTGCGTCCGATTGGGCGACCGAGACCAGCTCAAAAAGCGAGGGCAGCAGATGCTCGGGCACCCAAGCCCTCAAGACGGCCTGCTGCGCCCCCTGCTGTCGCTCATTGGCGGGAGCATCCGGCTGAACCCCCAGCAGGCTGCAGGCAATCGCATGAACGCCTTCCGTACCTCGCCTCAAACCAAAATCAAGAAATCCACCCCGATGGACTGCAAAACCCGCACGGAGGGCCTGAACCCGTATCTCTGCACACAAACGCGATTTGCCCATGCCAGCCGTAGCGCAGACGATCAGCAGGCTGGCAACACCGCCAAGCACCTGTTGTTGCTGTGCATGTGCCAGGGCAAGTTCTGCCTTGCGCCCGACAAAACCTACGGGCGCGTTAGCGGCGGTATCGCGCAGTCCATTGATCCGCCATACCTGGATCGGTGCCGCAAAGCCTTTGAAGGTGTGATGACCCCGCGACTCGGCCCAGACCTGCGCTGACACAAGGTGCAGCACACCGTGCGAAACCAAGACCTCACCCGCAATGCCCAGGTCTTGAATGCGTGACGCCAGATTGATCGATTCACCCAGCACCGAAACGTCGGCGACCGAACCGGTGCGTGCTTGCATGACCACAACATTGCCAGTTGCGATGCCGACCACGCACTGCAGCACCCTACCCAAACGCCGACTGAGCTCCGGCATTGCCGCTTGGATTTCCAGACCTGCGCGCACGGCGCGCAGTGCATCGTCTTCGTGGGCCGATGTCGCACCAAAGATGGCCATCAGCGCATCACCCAAATACCGGTCTACCGAACCTCCGAGGCGAACAACAATCGCCTGCACGGTATCGAAATAGCTTTGTATCAGGCTGTGCAAATCCTCCGGGTCCAGCTGGGTCGCCAGGTCGGTGAAGCCCGACAGGTCGCTGAACAGGGTCGTGACTTCGCGGCGACTTTCACGGACACGCCGCGCATCGGTGTCCGATAGCGGTACTGGCGGAAGCCTGTGGCCGCATCCGCCGCAGTAGCGATGGTTTGCAGGGTTGCTCGTGTGGCATTGCGTGCAGTTCATGGACATGGGCCGGGGAAGATTGATTTCCGATACCCGCGCTGGAAACAGCACTTGGGCCCACGAATAATAATTGAAGCACTAAAGACAATTGTTAATAAAAGTAAAACTAATTTACTGATTTAGTTCGCTTAGAGCGTTTTTTCAAACAGCGTTGTTGGCCTGAATGCCCCAGCGCGCCAGTGCGGCGTCGTCGGACACCCGCGCGTCGACCCAGTGCGCACCTGTGGGTGTGGTCTCTTTTTTCCAGAACGGGGCCTGGGTCTTGAGATAGTCCATCAGGAATTCACAGGCCTGAAAGCTCTCGCCGCGGTGGGCAGACGTCACCACGACCAACACCACCTGCTCGGTTGGCGCCAGCACGCCAATGCGGTGCACCACCCGCGCGCCAAACAGGTCAAAGCGGCGATGGGCTTCATCGATCATGGCTTCAATCGACTTTTCCGTCATGCCGGGGTAGTGCTCCAGCTCCAGCGTCTGCACGCTGGCGGCATGGGCTTCGCCTTGGATGTTGCGGTCGCGCACCGTGCCTAAAAAAGTGCAGACCGCACCGACACGGGGATCACCGGCCTGCAAGGCGGCAATTTCCTGCGACACATCAAAGGCGCCGTGCTGTATCCGAACGCGGGGCAGTGTCTCGCTCATGGCATCAACCGCCGGTCACAGGCGGAAAAAACGCCACCTCGCAACCGGGTGTGAGCGGCACATCTTCTTCGCACATGACTTGGTTGAGCGCAATGCGCACTGCCCTACCCGCGGCCAAGGGGTGGTCATCCAGCGCATCGCGCTGCACCAAAGCATGTCGCAACGCACCCAAGGTGCCCACAGGGCTGTCCCACTGTTCACTGGAGCGACCCAGGCGCTCGCGGATCGAGGCAAAGTACTTGATGTGGACTTGCATGGAGAGGTACTTCTAAGCCAAAAGCTCGTTAAAGGCCACGAAACGCACTGCGTCTCCCGGAGCAATGGTTTTGGACGGAGGGTTGTCCACAAAGCCATCGCCCCACACTGCCGAGCTCAGCACGCCCGAACTTTGGTTCGGAAACAGGTCCAAACCACCGGTGGCATTGCGCCTGACGCGCAAGAACTCCTGGCGACGGTCTGCGCGCGGCCAGGCAAAGTCAGCGCGCAGGGTTTGTGAGGGCATAGACACATCCTCCACACCCTGCATGCGCAACAAGAACGGGCGAACCAACAACAAGAACGTCATGAAGCTGGACACCGGGTTGCCGGGCAAGCCCACAAAATGCGCCGGGCCGATGCGCCCGTGGGCAAAAGGCTTACCGGGTTTGATGGCGATTTGCCACAAATCCAATGTCCCCTGGCTTTGCACTGCGGGTTTGATGTGGTCTTCTTCTCCCACCGAGACACCACCGCTGGTCAAAATCACATCGTGGGACTGTGCCGCTTGGCGCAACGCAGCGATGGTGGCATCCAGTTGGTCGGGCACGATGCCCAGGTCGGTGACCTCGCAGCCCATGCGCCTGAGCAGGCTCGCCAAAAAGAAGCGGTTGGAGTTGTAAATGGCGCCGGGTGCCATGTCCTGAGGCTGCACCTGCCCTGGCATGACCAATTCGTCACCGGTAGAAAACAGCGCCACGCGCGGCCGACGCGCCACCTGCAGCGCTGCACACCCCACGCTCGCAGCCATGCCCAGCGCGGCAGGCCCCAGGCGATGTCCGGCACGCAACACGGCGTGGCCCAAGGTCACGTCCTCGCCCTGGCGGCGTATCCATTGGCCGCTTTGCGGCTGGCTGTTCACCGAGATGGTTGGGCGTGCATCGCGAGCGTTGACCGCCGCGACGTCGGTGCAGTCTTCCTGCATCACCACGGCATCTGCACCCGCTGGAATGGGCGCGCCCGTAAAAATGCGGGCCACGGTCCCCGGCTCGAGCGGTGTGCCGCTGGATCCGGCCGCAATGCGTTGCGACACCGGCAATGGCAAGCCGGACGCGACATCGGCCACCCGCACCGCGTAGCCGTCCATGGAACTATTGTCCTGGGGCGGCACTTGCAGCGCAGACACCACATCCTGCGCCAGCACGCGGCCGTCGCAGTCCAAGGTCGCCACTTTTTCCGTGTCCAGCGCCCTTCCCTTGAGCGCACCCAGCAACTCGCTGAGCGCCGCGTCCAGCGCCATCAAGGGCTTGCGGGCGACGGGTGCGTTCATGCGCTGGCTGCGCCGTCACAGGCCAGAGCGATGAGCGATTTGATCGCCTGGACGTCGGGTGCCATCACATGCACTTTTTTCGGCAAGGCTTCGATGCCCGCAAACTTGGCGGGGCGCTCGGGCTCGCGGCCCAAGGCCTCCACAATCGTGGAGGCAAACTTGATCGGCAAGGCGGTTTCCAGCACCAGCATGGGAACGCCCGGTTGGCGGTGCTCCTGCGCCACCTTCAATCCGTCCGCCGTATGGGTATCAACGACGACGCTGTACTTTTGCCAGGTGGTGCGAATCGTATTCAAGCGATCTTGGTGCGTGCTCTTGCCACTGGCAAATCCATATTGACTGGCCGCCAGAGCGAAGGCAGGGTCGGCACCCAAGTCAAAGCGGCCTTGGCGTTGAACCTGCATGCTAAACAAATCAGCAGTGCGCGCTGCATCGCGGCCCAGCAGGTCAAACACAAAGCGCTCAAAATTGCTGGCCTTGGAAATGTCCATGGACGGGCTGGAAGTCTCGTGGGTGTCTGCCGTGCCGCGCACGCGGTAGACGCCAGTGCGGAAAAACTCGTCCAGCACGTCGTTCTCATTGGTCGCAACCACCAGTTGGGCAATGGGCAAGCCCATCATGCGCGCCACATGGCCGGCGCAGACGTTGCCGAAATTGCCGCTGGGCACCGTAAAACTCACCTGCTGGTCGTTGCGGGTGGTGGCCTGCAAATAGCCTGCAAAGTAGTACACCACCTGCGCCATCAGGCGGGCCCAGTTGATGGAGTTGACGGTACCAATCTTGTACTTGCGCTTGAACTCCAGGTCTGCCGACACCGCCTTGAC
Source organism: Comamonadaceae bacterium (assembly GCA_947447985.1). Taxonomy (GTDB): domain Bacteria; phylum Pseudomonadota; class Gammaproteobacteria; order Burkholderiales; family Burkholderiaceae_C; genus Allorhodoferax. The sequence continues at coordinate 77,591 of CANFLX010000001.1, read as the reverse complement.
CAGGTCCTGGCAATCGTCAAACACGCCCTGGATCGCAATGTTGTGGATGTTGTCGTCCAGCAAGCTAAACATCTGCGCCTGCTGAAACGGACTCATCCGCCCGTCGGGGCTGGTCATGAAGACCCGAACTCCTTTCTTGCCGCGCATGGCGTATTCGGCAGCGCTGCCAGTATCACCGCTGGTGGCGCCAAAAATATTCAGCTCTTCGCCCCTGCGCGCCAGCTCATACTCAAACAGGTTGCCCAGCAGCTGCATGGCCATGTCTTTAAATGCCAGCGTGGGGCCGTTGGACAAGGCTTGCAGATACAGGCCGTCTTCCAAGCGGGTCAAGGGCACGATGGCGGCGGTACCGAACACCTCTGGGGTATACGTCTTGCGGCACAGCGCGCGCAAATCGTCGGCAGGAATGTCATCGACAAACAGCGACAGGATTTCAAACGCCAGATCGGCGTAGGGCAATTCGCGCCAACGGTTCAAAGTCGCACCATCGACCTGGGGGTAGGTTTCGGGCAGGTACAGGCCGCCGTCTGGGGCCAATCCTTCCAACAGGATTTCACAAAAACGCTTGCGCTGCGTGCTGTCGGTCGCGCGGGTCGATAGGTAGCGCATCAGGCCAACTCTTCCTTGCGAATACGCACAATGTTTTGCAACACGGTCGGCAGTGCCTGCATGCGCACCAGCGCAGCGTCCATACGGGCCTCGGTGCAATCGTGGGTGAGGATGATGAGGTCGGTTTGGTTGGCCTCGCTCCCGCCTACCTCGTCCGACTCGCGCTGCAGCACGGCGTCGATGCTGATGTCGGCCTCGGCCAGAATGCCCGTGACTTTGGCCAGCACGCCGGTCTGATCGGCCACCCGCAAGCGCAGGTAGTAACTCGTCACGACCTGCGCCATGGGCAGAATAGGCAAGTCGCTCATCGCGTTGGGCTGGAAGGCCAAATGCGGCACGCGCTGGGCGGCGTCTGCGGTGTGCAGGCGGGTGATATCCACCAGGTCGGCGATCACTGCGCTGGCCGTGGGCTCCGAACCTGCGCCCTTGCCGTAATACAAGGTGGTGCCCACCGCATCGCCTTGCACCATGACCGCGTTCATGGCGCCTTCCACATTGGCGATCAAGCGTTTTGTCGGCACAAGACTGGGGTGGACGCGAAGCTCAATCCCTTCGGGACGGCGCTTGGCAATGCCCAGCAACTTGATGCGGTAACCCAGCTGCTCCGCATACTTGATGTCCTGGCTCGAAAGTTGGGTGATGCCTTCGACATAGGCTTTGCCAAACTGCACGGGAATGCCGAATGCAATGGCTGACATGATGGTGGCCTTGTGCGCAGCGTCCACGCCTTCAATGTCAAAGGTGGGATCTGCTTCGGCATAGCCCAAGCGCTGCGCCTCTTGCAACACCGCGGCAAAGTCCAAGCCTTTGCTGCGCATCTCCGACAAAATGAAGTTGGTGGTGCCGTTGATGATGCCGGCAATCCACTCGATGCGGTTGGCCGTCAATCCCTCGCGCAAGGCTTTGATGATCGGTATGCCACCGGCCACCGCCGCCTCAAATGCCACCATCACACCCTTGGCAGAAGCAGCTGCAAAAATTTCGGTGCCGTGCACCGCCAGCAATGCCTTGTTGGCCGTCACCACATGCTTGCCTGCGGCAATGGCTTCGAGCACCAGGGTTTTGGCAATGCCGTAACCACCGATCAGCTCAATCACGATATCGATGTCTTTGTTGGCGATCACGGCGCGGGCGTCACCCACGACCGTCACATCGGGACCCACCGCCGCACGTGCGCGCTCGGTGTCCAGATCAGCCACCATGGTGATTTCAATGGCGCGCCCCGCGCGGCGCTCAATTTCACTGTGGTTGCGTTTCAGCACATTGAAAGTGCCCGAGCCCACTACGCCTATGCCCAGCAGTCCCACTTGAATCGGTTTCATATACGTTTCTTTCGATAAATCAATTTGCATGTCCCGCACTGGACGCGGCTTGCGTGCCCCGCCGCGCGCTAGTTGCTGTGGCGCTTACGATAGGCTTCCAAAAACTTGGCGACGCGGCCAATGGCCTCGCGCAAATCGTCTTCGTGCGGCAAAAACACAATGCGGAAATGGTCGGGCTCAGCCCAGTTGAAACCGGTGCCCTGCACCAGCATCACGCGGGTTTCCTGCAACAGTTCCAAGAAGAATGCTTGGTCATCGGCAATCGGGTACACGGTCGGATCCAGGCGTGGAAACATGTACAGCGCGGCGCTGGGCTTGACACAGCTCACGCCCGGTATGGCAGTGATCAACTCATAGGCCAAATCGCGCTGGCGGCGCAGGCGTCCGCCCTCGCAGACCAGGTCGTCAATACTTTGGTATCCGCCCAAAGCGGTTTGAATGGCGTATTGGCCTGGCACATTGGCGCACAAGCGCATATTGGAGAGCATGTTCAAGCCCTCGATGTAGTCCTTGGCCGGACGCTTGTCGCCCGATACCACCAACCAACCTGCCCGGTAGCCACAGGACCGGTAGCTTTTGGACAAAGAGTTGAAGGTGAGCGTCAGCACGTCGTCGCTGAGAGAGCCAATCGCCGTGTGCTTGGCGCCGTCGTACAGCACTTTGTCGTAAACCTCGTCGGCAAAAATCACCAGGCCATGGGTACGTGCGATGTCGACAATGCCGCGCAACAAGTCGTCGGAATACAAAGCACCGGTCGGATTGTTCGGGTTGATCACCACAATCGCTTTGGTGCGGGGCGTGATCTTGGCGCGGATGTCGTCCAGATTGGGCATCCAGCCGTTGGCCTCGTCGCACACATAGTGCACCGGAGTGCCGCCTGAAAGACTGGCCGCCGCCGTCCACAGCGGATAGTCGGGCGCGGGCAGAAGCATCTCATCGCCATCGTCCAGCAAACCGTTGGTGGCCATCACGATCAACTCGCTCGCGCCGTTACCCAGATAAATGTCGTCCAAGGTCACGCCGCGGATGCCCTGTTTTTGGGTTTCATGCATCACCGCCTTGCGGGCCGCAAAAATACCTTTGCTGTCGGAATACCCGGCCGAGTTGGGCAGGTTGCGGATCATGTCCTGCTGGATTTCCTCGGGCGCGTCGAAGCCGAATACCGCCAGATTGCCGATATTGAGCTTGATGATTTTTTGCCCTTCTTCCTCCATCTGGCGCGCGCGGTCCATGATGGGGCCGCGGATGTCGTAACAGACGTTGGCCAGCTTGGCAGATTTGTGTATGGGTTTCAAAGTCACTCCGGGGGCGTGGCGCTTGGTGCGAAACCTATAATTTGACCACAGTTCGCCGCGTGTTTTGCGCGTTCCCCCTCCTCTTGACTGCTTACCGCACCCCATGAAACTCCAAGCTGACCGCATGCAAGGCCCCACCATCACGGGCTATGGCGAGGGCTGGGTGGCCGTCAATGGGGAGGCATCGCACAACAGCATGCTCCTCAGCAGCGCAGGGCACCGCGTGGAGTGGCCCGTGGCCGACTTTGAGTCCCTGCAAGCAACAGACTTCGAAATCTTGCTGGCCTGGGACATCGAACTGGTGCTGTTTGGCAGCGGGTCGCGCGTTCGCTTTCCCCATCCGCAGTGGCTGGCTGCGCTCTATGCCAAGCGAATCGGGGTAGAAACCATGGACACCCAGGCGGCCTGCCGAACCTTCAATTTCTTGGCTGGCGAAGGCCGCAAAGTCGCAGCAGCCCTGCTGGTGTAGCGCACCTGCGGCGAGGCGTGAAGCAAGGCGGCTGCGGATTTCAGAGTAAAATCCGAGGCTAACGTTGGGAGCACAGAAGCACGCAGTGCCGCTTTCCAACTTGACTGACACATCCAGCACGAGAAATTGAACACCCCATGGCGATCGTTGTCAACAAGCCCCTTCCCGAATTTGAAGCCAACGCCACCGGAGGCGTACGTGTGACCAACAATTCACACGCAGGGCAAACACTGGTTCTGTTTTTCTACCCCAAGGACAACACCCCCGGCTGCACGACTGAAGCCATGCAGTTTCGTGACCACTACCAGGACTTCGTAGAGGCCGGAGCGCATGTTTTTGGCGTTTCACGGGACAACATGAAGTCGCACGATGAATTCAAAAGCAAGCTTGAACTGCCTTTTGAACTCATCGCCGATACAGAAGAAAAAATGTGCCATATGTTCGGCGTGGTCAAGAACAAGATCATGTACGGCAAAAAGGTCAAAGGCATCGAGCGCAGCACCTTTTTGATCGGCGCTGATGGCTTGGTCAAAGAAGAATGGCGTGGCCTGAAAGTCCCTGGACACGTCGAAGAGGTTTTGAACGCCGTACGCGCCCTGAGCGAGACGGCCTGACACCTCCAAAAGGCGCACCGACCCGACTCGGCAGCGTCTTTTTGCTCATGCATAATGTTTGCATGACGATGAATTTCACGAATTTCGCCCACTAAAGGCTGCCTTGTACCCAAGGCGGCCTTTTTTGTTTCGACTGGCTTTTTCTGCTAACTCCACTTTTACGAGCCCTACTCCATGCCCCTGCCTTCTGCGCCGACCAAACGTGCCGATCGACTCTCCCCTGCGGCTTTTGAAGGAACTCCGAAATCTGGACGCCAAAGCCGCCGTGCCCCGGCCGAAGAATTGCCAGTGCAATCCTCTGCTCCTGTGGAGCGAGCAGCGGCGGGACGCGCCACACCAACCCGCCAAGCTTCATTGCTGAGCAAAGACGCAGGCCAGCAAGTGGCCGTGCAAGTGGAAACCATCAAGCGCGCGCCCGTCGCTCCGGCACCGGTCCCAGCGGTCGCGACCCCGCCAGCGTCCAAGCCTGCAACGCCGGCCAGCAGCACCTCGCGCAGCCGCAAAAGCGCCCGAACCGGTCCGGCCAAGCTGTTTGTGCTGGACACCAATGTGTTGATGCACGACCCGATGTGCCTGTTCCGCTTCGAAGAACATGACATCTTCTTGCCCATGATCGTGCTCGAAGAGCTTGATGGACACAAAAAGGGCATGACCGAAGTGGCCCGCAATGCGCGCCAAACCAGCCGCACGCTCGATGCGCTGGCCGGGGCACCCGGTGCCGACATCGCGCAAGGCTTTGAACTCAACAGCACCGGCCAGCGCGAAGCCAAGGGCAAACTGATGTTCCAGACCTTGCCGCTGGACTACAGCCTGCCCACCAGCCTGCCCCAGGGCAAGGCCGACAACCAGATTCTGGGTGTGGTGGCCGCACTGCGCAAAAAATACCCCGAGCGCGAAGTGGTGCTGGTGTCCAAAGACATCAATATGCGCGTCAAAGCCCGCGCCCTGGGCCTGGCGACGGACGACTACCAAAACGACAAAACGCTGGAAGACGGCGACTTGCTGTATTCCGGTGCGATGGCACTGCCCGCCGATTTTTGGTCGACCCACGGCCAAAGCGTGGAGAGCTGGCAGCAGGGACAGCACACCTTTTACAAGGTCAATGGCCCTACCGTGCCGAGCATGCTGATCAACCAATTTGTGTACTTTGAGGCGCCGGGTGAGCCCAGCCTGTATGCACGGGTCACCGAAATCCGGGGCAACACCGCGGTGCTCAAGACCTTGCGCGACTTCAATCACCTCAAAAATGCAGTCTGGGGTGTGACCACCCGCAACCGCGAACAAAATTTCGCGATGAACTTGCTGACCGATCCGGACGTTGATTTCGTGACGCTGACCGGCACGGCGGGCACCGGAAAAACCCTGATGGCGCTGGCGGCCGGCCTGACGCAGGTGCTCGATGACCGCCGCTATACCGAGATCATCGTCACGCGCGCCACCGTCAGCGTAGGAGAAGACATCGGCTTTTTGCCGGGCACCGAAGAAGAAAAAATGGGCCCCTGGATGGGCGCACTCGACGACAACCTGGAAGTGCTTGGCAAGACCGACACCAACGCAGGCGAATGGGGCCGCGCCGCAACCAGCGAACTCATTCGCAGCCGAATCAAAATCAAAAGCATGAACTTCATGCGCGGGCGCACGTTTTTGAACAAGTACCTGATCATCGACGAGGCGCAAAACCTGACGCCCAAGCAAATGAAAACCTTGATCACCCGTGCAGGGCCGGGAACCAAGATTGTTTGCATGGGCAATTTGGCGCAAATCGATACGCCCTACCTGACCGAAGGGTCATCCGGCCTGACCTTTGCGGTGGACCGCTTCAAGGGTTGGCCGCATGGCGGCCATATCACACTGGCGCGCGGTGAGCGCTCCCGTCTGGCGGACTTTGCCAGCGAAGTGCTTTAGTAGTCGCCGCCACCGCCGCTGGCCAGGCTCTCGAACTTGGTGATATTGCGCAGGAAGGCGAGTTTCACGGTGCCGGTGGGGCCATTACGCTGCTTGGCGATGATGATTTCGGCCACACCCGGCTCTTTGCAGGCCTCTTTGGTGTAGTACTCGTCGCGGTAAATGAACATGATGATGTCGGCGTCCTGCTCTATGGCGCCGGACTCGCGCAAGTCACTCATCATCGGGCGCTTGTCCGGGCGTTGCTCCACGCTGCGATTGAGCTGCGAGAGCGCAATCACGGGGCATTTCAGTTCACGCGCCAGCATCTTCAATCCCCGCGAGATTTCGCCGAGTTCGGTCGCGCGGTTTTCTCCGTCGCTGCCGTTGCCGCTCATGAGCTGCAAATAATCGACCACGATCAAGCCGAGCTGCCCGCATTGGCGCGACAGGCGACGGGCGCTGGAGCGCAAATCGCCGGAGGTCAGGCCCGCACTTTCGTCAATATGCAGGGAGATGGTGCGTAGCTTTTCAATCGCTTCCGACAAGCGCGGCCACTCTTCGTCGGTCAGCTTGCCAGTGCGCAAATGGCCCTGGTCGATGCGGCCGATAGAGCCCACGATACGCACCGCCAATTGGGCCGCACCCATTTCCATGGAAAACACGGCCACCGGCAGGCCCTCGTTGAGCGCAACGTGCTCTGCGATGTTGATCGCCAAAGCGGTTTTGCCCATGGAGGGTCGTGCAGCCAACACGATCAAGTCGCCCGCCTGCAGGCCCGCCGTCATGCGGTCCAGATCGTAAAAGCCCGTAGGCACGCCGGTGACGTCGTTGGGGTTGTCCGCCATCTCCTGGACGCGGTCGAGCAGCTTGACCACCAGCGTGTCCATGGCCTGAAAGCCGCCGCCGTTGCGCTTGCCCTGCTCGCCAATGTTAAAAATCTTTTGCTCGGACTCGTCCACGATGTCCGACACCTGGCGGCCTTTGGTATTGAAAGCGTTGGTGGCGATTTCGTCGCTGGCGGTGACCAACTTGCGCAAAATGGAGCGGTCGCGCACGATTTCGGCGTAGCGGCGAATATTGCTGGCGCTAGGCACATACTGGGCCAGCGAATTGAGGTAGCTCAGTCCCCCCACCTCATCGGCGCGTCCCTGGCTTTGCAGGTATTCAAAAACGGTAATCACGTCCGCTGGACGGCTGTTGTTGATCAGAGCGCCGATGGCGCCATAAATCAAGCGATGCTCATAGCGGTAAAAGTCACCCTCTGCCAGGATGTCCGACACGCGGTCCCAGGCGTCGTTGCTCAGCAGCAGTCCGCCAATGACGCTGGATTCGCCTTCAATCGAATGCGGCGGAATACGCAGCTGCGCGACCTGGCGGTCCGCAACGAACTCGTCGGGCATGGGAATGTCATCGTCTAGCATCATGGGTCCTGAATTTCGCTCTCACCTCAACACGTCATCACCGGCAGCCCCAATAGAAAAGCCGCCAGGGCGGGCCCGAGCGGCTTTTTCAAAAGCTTGGCATGCAGCGGCACCACGGAGGGTGCCATTGTGCCCTGCTGGCGAAGGCGCTTTTGCGCTTAGGCAGACTCGCCGTACACAGAGACGGTAATGTCAACCACCACGTCGGTGTGCAAGGCCACGCTCACGGCGCTGTCACCCACCACTTTGATCGCGCCCAAAGGCATGCGAATGTTCGACTTGACGACCTTGTAGCCGGCCTTGACCAGCTCTTCAGCGATGTCCGCATTGGTCACCGAACCGAACAAACGGCCATCGACGCCAGCCTTTTGGGTCAGCTTGATGGTGGTGCCACCGAGCTTTTCGCCCAGGGTTTGCGCTTCGGCCAGCTTGGCGGCAGCCGCTTTTTCGAGTTCGACGCGGCGCGCTTCGAATTCAGCTTTGGCCGATTCGGTGGCGCGGCGGGCACGGCCCGAAGGAATCAGGAAGTTGCGGGCATAGCCGTCTTTGACCTTGACGATTTCGCCGAGGTTGCCGAGGTTCACGACCTTGTCGAGCAGAATAATTTGCATGGTCAGGTCTCCTTAGATCTTGTGCTGGTCGCTGTAAGGCAGCATCGCCAGAAAGCGAGCGCGCTTGATAGCGGTATTGAGCTGGCGCTGGAAAATCGCGCGGGTGCCGGTCAGGCGTGCGGGAATGATCTTGCCGTTTTCAGCGATGAAGTCGCGCAAGGTGTCGATGTCTTTGTAGTCAATTTCTTCGACGCCAGTCACGGTGAAGCGGCAAAAACGCTTGCGTTTGAACAGCAGGGACTGGGTGTTGCGCTTGGGGCGCTTGTCTTTGTTGAATTTTTTGAACGTGGCCATAAAGCCTCCTAAAAACTAATCTGGTGAAAAATCTTGTATGTGCAAAACAACGGACTTGCTTCGGGTGGCATTGGCGAGGAATCCCTCAAACTTCCAGTTGCTGCCGATGGCCTGACGGGCCAAACGCTCTGCAACCGAACCAAATGCCATGGCTTTCAAACTGGTATTTACCTGCCGTTTCGCCCCTGCTTCTGTGGTTTCGGACACATGGTCCAAGACAAGATTCAGGGCCGGTACGCCTGCTGGCGTAAATCGCAAGGCTTGCGCCTCAACAATCAAAGCAGAAATGACCAGTGAATTGACCGCCACACCTCGCAAATATCGTCGTTGTGAATCGCTAGTGCTTTAAGCCTGGTATTCCGCTTGCTGCGACTTGCGCGAATCTTCGCGCTCCACCGACTTCATCATGGACGAAGGGCCGGTTTCGGCTTTCTTCTTCAGCACGGTGAGGTGGCGCAACACAGCGTCGTTGAATTTGAAGGCGTGCTCGAGTTCAGCCATCACTGCCTGATCGGCTTCGATGTTGACGCACAGGTAATGGGCTTTGGCCAGCTTGTTGATCATGTAGACCAACTGGCGACGACCCCAATCTTCCACGCGGTGGATTTTTCCGCCGCCGGCAGTGATCATGCCTTTGTAACGCTCCAGCATGGCTGGAACTTGTTCGCTCTGATCCGGGTGGATCATGAGAATGATTTCGTAATGACGCATTGATACTCCTTGTGGATAAGCCCCGACGGGGCCAGAAAAAGCCGCCCCCAGCGTCTAAGTGGAGTGCGGCAAGGCGAAGCCCATGATTATAGCCCGATGCACAGACCGGGGAAAATTCCTACTCCGAGGACGCGCGCTGGCTCCCTTTTCGGCTCAGCCAACTCAGTGCCACCACCGCGACAATTCCAGCGGGCACCCCGAAAACGCCCGCCGATACCGGCTGTATGCCCCACCAGAGCGGGGTCGTTGCGCTGGAGTACAAACCACGCAGGGCCGGCATGTGCGCCACCATGTAGTACAGCGTGACGCCCAACCCGGTCAACATGCCACCGATGGCGCCCACACGGGTGGCCCCTGGCCAGAAAATGCCCAGCACCATGGCGGGGACGAGGCCCGCCGCCGCCAGTGAGAACGAGGCGGCAACCAGGTACAAGATACCTGCCGGACGCTGGGCCGCGGTATAGGCTGCCAGCAAGGCCACCACCAGCAAGGCAAATTTGGACCACATCACTGGACGCATGGTTTTGGACTTTTCGCTTGGACCCTCAAACACCAGGTCGTGAGAAAGCGCGTTGCCAATGGTCAGGAGCAAGCCATCGGCGGTGGACAGCGCAGCGGCCAACCCCCCTGCTGCCACCAAAACGGAAAAAATCGCGGGCAAACCGCCAATTTCCGGGCTGGCCAACATGATGAGATCAGGGCCCACCTTCAGCTCGGCAAATTGCAAAATGCCGTCGCCATTGACGTCCGCCACCGACAGCAGGGATGGATCTCTGGACCACTGGGCGATCCACGCCGGCAAGCTGTCCATCGACTGTCCCACCAGATGGGCCATGATTTCATATTTCACCAACACGGCCAGAGCCGGTGCGGCAAGGTACAACAGGGCAATGAACAGAAGTGACCACGCCACCGACTCCCGCGCCTGTGCCACGTTAGGCGTGGTGAAGAACCGGGTCAGTACATGCGGCAGGCCGACCGTGCCCACCATCAGGCAAAACATCAGTGCCAGGAAATTGGCGCGTGAGTTGTCAAAAACCAACTTTTCGGCATCGGTGCCATCGGGGTCACCGGCAAAGGTCTGGGTGTGAGGGGGCATACCACCCAGGGCTTGGGCACGGGTGCGGTTGTCATTGAGCTCGCGCATCCACTGCTCCCGCGCCGACGTCGCATCTTTGGGGACGGCTGCAATTTGGCGGCGCAAGTCCAAAGCGCGTACATCATCCGCTGCCGCATCGCCCAAATCGCGCAATTGGCGGCGAAGCTCAAGCCGGTCGGCGCGCAACGAGGCGTCTACATCGCCGAGTTTTTTCTCCAGCACCTGGGCGCGCTGCGCATAAATGGCACGCACCTGATTTTCAGCAGGTGAGGCCTGAATCTGGCGCTCCAACTCGGCGATTTTTGGCAGTTGCTGGCCATAAGCCCAGACGGCAACGGGGTTGCCCAATTGTTGGAGGGACAACCAAGTCACCGGTACCACCAGCGCCAGCATGATCACCACATACTGCGCGACCTGCGTCCATGTGACCGCACGCATCCCGCCCAGAAACGAGCAGACCAAGACGCCACCCAGGCCCAGCAGGATGCCGATCTCAAAGTGCAAGCCGGTCAGGCGCGAGGTGATCAGTCCCACACCATAAATTTGCGCCACCACATACGTAAACGAACACAAGACGGCCGCGCCGGCCGCAATGCGGCGCGGCCAGCGCCCGCCAAAGCGCAAGGCGAAGTAGTCCGGCAAGGTGTACAAATTGAGCTTGCGCAGGTAGGGCGCCACCAACAAGGCCACCAAACAAAAACCGCCGGTCCAGCCCAGGACAAAGGCCAAGCCTCCAGGCTGGTCACCAATGCCGGAGAAACCCTGCAAATACAGGCCTCCCGACAAGCTGATGAATGAGGCTGCACTCATCCAGTCGGCAGCGGTTGCCATACCGTTGTACATCGCGGGAATGCGCCGGCCTGCAACATAGTATTCGTCTGCATTGGCGGTACGGCCATACACGCCAATGGCTGCGTACATGACAAGCGTGACCGACAGAAAGATGCCCGCGATCCAGACTTTGGGCAAACCCGCCTGCTCTGCCACGCCCAGCGCCAGCAGTGACAAGAGCAGCACCCCGACATACAGTCCAAAACGGCGGTCAATGCGCCTGGAGTAGGCCACCAGGAGTGCCGTCTCTGCCGAGGTCTGGGGGCTTTCCCGCCGGTTCATGCGCCAGGCAAAAATCACGACGATCGCAACAAAAACAATGACCGCGCCCTGGCTGGCAAACCAGAACCCGACCGGCCACCCCGCAATCACCGCCTGAAGGTCGCGAACGAAAAACACCGCGCCGAAAGAGACCGCAAACCACAGGCTGAGCAAAACGGCATGCAGCCGCCATTGCGCTGTGGTTTGCGCGGCTTTCATCGTGCTGCGAGTTGCTGCCAGGTAGAGATCACCGAATCGGGGTTCAGTGAGATGGACGAAATGCCTTGATCGTCCAACCATGTGGCAAAGTCCGGGTGGTCGCTGGGGCCTTGACCGCAAATACCGATGTATTTGCCCTGGGCCCTGCACGCGGTGATGGCCATGCTGATCAGCGCTTTGACGGCCGGGTCGCGTTCATCAAAGTCTGCGGCCAGGAGTTCCATGCCCGAGTCCCGGTCCAAGCCCAAGGTGAGTTGGGTCAGGTCGTTGGAGCCGATCGAAAATCCATCGAAATAGGCCAGGAACTCGTTCGCCAAAATCGCGTTGCTCGGAATTTCGCACATCATGATGAGCTTGAGACCGTCTTTGCCACGCTGCAAGCCGTGGCGCGCCAGCAACTCCGTCACTTTGCGTGCCTGCTCCAGCGTGCGCACAAAGGGCACCATCACCTGCACGTTATCCAGGCCCATGTCGTTGCGCACGCGCTTGAGGGCGTCGCACTCCATGGCAAAGGCTTCGCCAAAATCCTCGCTCACATAGCGCGCCGCGCCGCGAAAGCCCAGCATGGGGTTTTCTTCTTCGGGCTCGTAGCGGCTGCCACCAATCAGCTTGCGGTATTCATTGGACTTGAAGTCCGACAAGCGCACGATCACGGGCTTGGGCCAGAAAGCGGCAGCAATGGTTGCCACCCCCTCTGCCACCCGGTCGACGTAAAAAGCGCGGGGCGAGGCATGGCCGCGCGCCACCGACTCCACCGCTTTTTTCAAGTCGGCGTCAATATTGGGGTAGTCCAAAATTGCCTTGGGATGCACGCCAATATTGTTGTTGATGATGAATTCCAGCCGCGCCAGGCCCACACCCTGGTTGGGCAACTGGCAAAAATCGAAGGCCAGCTGCGGGTTGCCCACATTCATCATGATCTTGACGGGAATCTCCGGCATCAAGCCACGCTGGACCTCAGACACCTCGGTCTCTAGCAAGCCGTCGTAAATAAAGCCGGTATCGCCTTCAGCGCAGCTCACCGTCACCAACATGCCGTCCTTGAGCAGGTCGGTGGCATTGCCGCAACCCACCACCGCGGGGATACCCAGTTCGCGTGCAATGATGGCCGCATGGCAGGTGCGCCCACCGCGGTTGGTCACGATGGCCGAGGCGCGCTTCATGACGGGCTCCCAGTTGGGGTCTGTCATATCGGTCACCAGTACGTCCCCGGCCTGCACGGTATCCATCTCGCTGATGTTGTGCACGATGCGCACCGGTCCGGTGCCGATCTTCTGACCGATCGCACGGCCTTCGGCCAATACGGCAGCCTGGCCTTTGAGCTTGTAGCGGTACTCGACCGCGTTGGCGGCCTGGCTTTTGACGGTTTCAGGGCGGGCCTGCAAGATGTACAAGCCACCGTCGATGCCGTCTTTGCCCCACTCAATGTCCATAGGGCGGCCATAGTGGTCCTCGATCACCAGCGCGTAGCGGGCGAGTTGCTCCACATCGGCATCGGTCAGTGAATAGCGGTTGCGCAATTCAGGCGGCACGTCGGTGGTCTTGACCAACTTGGCACCTGCGGCCTGCTCTTCGGGGCTGGTGAACTCCATTTGCAAGAGCTTGGAGCCCAGGCTGCGGCGAATCACAGCGCGTTTGCCCGCGCGCAGCATGGGTTTGTGCACGTAAAACTCGTCGGGGTTGACGGCGCCCTGCACCACTGTCTCACCCAATCCATAGCTGGAGGTGATGAAAACCACGTCCGAAAAACCAGACTCGGTGTCGATGGTGAACATGACCCCCGCAGCGCCCAAATCTGAGCGCACCATGCGCTGTATACCGGCGCTGAGCGCCACGTGTTCGTGGGCAAATCCTTTGTGCACCCGGTAGCTGATGGCGCGGTCGTTGTAGAGCGAGGCAAAGACCTCGCGGATTTTGTGCAGCACGTCTTCAATGCCCACCACGTTCAAAAAGGTCTCTTGTTGGCCTGCAAACGAGGCATCGGGCAGGTCTTCGGCCGTGGCCGAAGAGCGCACGGCAAACGAGGCCGTGGTGTTGCCTGCGCTCAGTGTTTGGAAGGCGTCACGAATCGCCTGTTCCAAGGCGGCGGGAAAGGGCTGCACTTCCACCATGGCGCGGATTTCGGCGCCTGCGACGGCCAGGGCGCGAACATCCTCGATGTCCAATGCGGCAAGCCGTGCATTGATACGACCGCTCAAATCACCATGGGCCAGGAACGCCCGGAAGGCGTGGGCCGTCGTGGCAAAACCGGTCGGCACTTTCACGCCCTGGGGCAGTTGCGAAATCATCTCGCCCAGGCTGGCATTTTTGCCTCCCACGGACTCGACGTCCGTCATGCGCAAGTGCTCAAACGGGACGACCCAAGCGGTGTCACTAAATAGTTCAGACATACAGACTCCAAAGTTAAAAACGGGGCCTCTCTCGGAACGGCGTACGGATCCCGATTTGGCGGTGGTGGCGGCTCGGTGTTGCGAAACTCGGGGCTTGTTGTTGTCGTTCTGGCGGTCTCGCGGCTCGTCGTTGGCTGGCCACGCGGCAATTGTAGGTCTCCCCTACCGCGGGGCCCGAAGCTGGTAGGCCCGTCTTTGGCACACAATGCGGGTCAGGTGGCTCAGAGCCTCTGGCCCGCCCTCTTTGTTCTATCTCTAGCGTCGTAGCACCATGTCCCAACGCAGCGTTTTTTTTGTCTCGGATGGCACCGGCATCACCGCCGAAACCTTTGGCAAGGCCATCCTGGCCCAGTTTGAAACCACGGTGCGCCACCACCGGCTGCCGTTTATCGATACTGCCGACAAGGCGCACCAAGTGGTGCGACAAATCAACCATGCAGGTGTGGTCGACGGTGAAAAGCCCATTGTTTTTACGACGCTGGTGAATATGGAGGTGCTCAAAGTGATCCAAGAAGGCTGCCAGGGCATGCTTTTGGACATGTTCGGCATGTTTGTGCATCCGCTGGAGCAGGAACTCAACCTCAAGTCCAACCACCGCATCGGCCGCTTCAGCGATGCGAGCAAGAGCAAGGAATACCACGACCGCATTGAAGCGATCAACTTCTCGCTGTCACACGACGACGGCCAAAGCAACCGCGATCTGGAACAGTCTGACGTCATCCTGGTCGGCATCAGCCGCAGCGGAAAGACGCCAACCTCTCTGTACCTTGCGATGCAGTACGGCCTCAAAGCGTCCAATTACCCGCTGATTCCCGAAGATTTTGAGCGCCGCCAGTTGCCTGTGGCTCTGCTGGCGCACAAGAAAAAAATCTTTGGCCTGACGATTCAGGCCGAACGCCTGAGCGAAATCCGCAACGAGCGCCGCCCCGGCTCCAAGTACGCGTCCATCGAAAACTGCCGCATGGAGGTGAGCGAAGGTGAAAGCATGATGCGCCGTGCCGGCATTCGCTGGCTATCGACGACCACCAAGTCGATCGAGGAAATTGCAACCACCATCCTGCAGGAGTTGCACCCCGAGCGACTGGCTTACTGAGGTGCTGCGTCCTTAGAGGCCGATGGCAGCCAAACCGGCCCGCGCAATTTGCGCGTCTTCGGTCGATTTCACGCCGCTCACACCCACCGCGCCCAGGCATTGGCCGTCTTTGACGATGGGCACACCGCCTTCGAGCATGCCGTCCAGGGTGGGCGCGCTCAAAAACGAGAAGCGTCCGCCATTGATGATCTCTTCGTAGACCTTGGACTCGCGGCGCCCCATCGCAGAGGTACGCGCTTTGGCGGGGGCGATCAAGGAAGAAATCGCTGCGGCACCGTCCAGGCGCTGCAACCAGAGCAAATGACCGCCGTCATCCACGATGGCAATGGTGACCGCCCAGTGGTTGGCCAGCGCCTCCGCTTCAGCAGCAGCAGCGATGGCTTTGAGGTCGGCGAGTTCTAAATACGGTTTTGTTTTCATGAGATCAAGTCTGTTAATGGAACCAGCCCGCAAGCATACCGCGCCTGACCTGCCACGTGGCCCTCGCAGGGCGCAGCGACAGCCCCACGCAAAATCGGGGCAATTGCTATTTTTTTGGGAATTGCGCTTGTAAATGCCTAAAATCGCCGCACCTGCTATTCAGGTTTTCAAGGAGTATGACCATGAATGAACACGCAACCCTGATGGACGCCGGCCTGGGCTATGGCCTGTCGGCGCAAGAGCGCAACCGCGTTTTGCGCAATACATACTGGCTGCTCTCGCTGAGCATGATTCCGACCGTGCTGGGCGCTTGGATGGGCGTGGCGCTGGGCATGGGGCAAGTATTCAGCGGCGGCCTGGGCATCGTGCTGTTCCTGGCCGGTGCTTTTGGCTTCATTTATGCCATCGAACGAACCAAAAACTCGGCTGCTGGCGTGCCCGTGCTGCTGGGCTTTACCTTCTTCATGGGCCTCATGCTCTCGCGCTTGATTGCGCATACGCTGGGCTTCAAAAACGGGCCTGAGCTGATCATGACGGCCTTTGGTGGCACGGCTGGCGTCTTTTTTCTGATGGCCAGTCTGGCGTCCGTCATCAAACGTGACCTCTCGGGCATGGGCCAATGGCTGTTTGTCGGCGTGATCGTATTGATGGTGGGCAGCATCATCAATATTTTTGTCGGGTCTTCGACCGGCATGCTGGTCATGTCTTTGGCGGCCATCGGCATCTTCAGCGCCTACATGCTGTACGACCTCAAGCAGATCATTGACGGCGGTGAAACCAACTACATCTCTGCTACCTTGGCGCTGTACCTGGACATCATCAATGTGTTCCAGAACCTGCTGGCCCTGCTGGGAATCTTCGGCGGCGAGCGCGACTAAGCGTCCTCTTGGCTCCCAATGAAAAAGGCCCGCAAGGGCCTTTTTTTATGCCCGCTCAAACACCGCAATGCTCTCGACGTGGGCCGTGTGAGGAAACATATTCACCACGCCCGCCGCCGTGCAGCGGTATCCGGCTTGGGTCACCAGCACCCCGGCGTCCCTGGCAAGCGTCGCCGGGTTGCAGCTGACGTAGACAATGCGCTGCGGTGGCGTCCAAGTGCCACGCAGTTCTGGAGTTGCCTGCAACTCCGCCAAGGCCTGCACCAAGGCAAATGCGCCTTCGCGCGGCGGGTCGATCAGCCATTTGTCGGCACTGCCGTCGGCCACCAACAACGAAGGCGTCATTTCAAACAAATTGCGGGCGGCAAAAGTGGTGGGCGCAAGGTACGGCGCGCCTTGTCGCTGTGCATTCAGCGCCAAATTGTCCCGAGAGCGGGCCACCAGCGACTCCGCGCCTTCGATCCCCAGCACCTCGCGCGCCTGGGTCGCCAGTGGGAGTGTGAAGTTGCCCAGCCCACAGAACCAATCAATCACGCGCTCGGTCTTCTGGACTTGTAACAAGCCCAGCGCACGGGACACCAGCACCCGGTTGATGTGCGGATTGACCTGCGTGAAATCGGTAGGCCTAAATGGCATGGTGATACCAAATTGCGGCAGGCAATAGGCCAGCGCACCCGTCTCGTGGCCTGGCAATTCGTCCAGACGCACGATGGTGTCAGGGCCCTTGGCTTGCAGCCACCACTGCACCCCGGGGTGTGCAACCGCAAACTGCCGAAGCTTGGCCAGATCACCGTCGCTGAGCGGCACCATATGGCGCAACACCAGCGCGGTCACATCCCCTTGCGCGGGTGCACCCCCTACCGTGGCCATGTCGCCCACGGCCAATTCGATCTGCGGTATCTGCTCGACCGCATCCATCGACCCCACCAAAGCGCGCAGAGGCAGCAACATGGCACTCACGTGCGGTGCCAGCACCTGGCAGGATTTGATATCGGCGACGAAGTGGCTTTTGCGCTCGTGAAAACCGATCAATACCTCGCCCTTCTTGCGCACAAAGCGCACCGACAAGCGCGCGCGGTAACGGTAGCCCCAGGTCGGGCCTTCAATGGGGCGGAGCACGGTTTCGGGCTTGATTTTTCCGATGTGCCAGAGGTTGTCTTCGAGCACGCGCTGTTTGACGGCCACCTGGGCGCTGGCGTGCATGTGCTGCATCTTGCAGCCGCCGCAGGAATTGGGCTGCAGGCCGAAATGCGCACACGCGGGGCGCACACGCTGCGACGACTCCACATGAATGTCCGTCAGCGTGCCTTTGTCAAAGCTGCTTTTGCTGCGGTGGATATGGGCACTGACCACCTCAAAGGGCAGCGCACCGTCGATAAAAACGACTTTGCCATCGGCGCGGTGTGCCACGCCCTGGGCTTCGAGGTCGAGGGATTTGACCGCCAGCCAACCCTCAGGCAAGGCGGCGGTCGTGGATTCGGTCAGGGGAGCTTCATGCATCCCCCGATTGTCTCAGGTCAGCGCGCGGGCAAGTACTTGGACGGATCGACCGGCTTGCCCTGTTTGCGCACCTCAAAGTGCAGCTTGGTGCGGTCACTGTCGGTGCTGCCCATCTCCGCGATTTTTTGGCCTTTTTTCACGGTTTGGTCTTCTTTGACCAGCAGTGTCTGGTTGTGCGCATACGCCGTCAGAAATTGGCTGTTGTGCTTGATGATGATGAGCTTGCCGTAGCCGCGCAAACCAGCGTCGGCGTAGACCACTTTGCCATCCGCAGCAGCCAGCACGGCATCGCCATTGGAGCCGCCGATGTCCAATCCCTTGCGGTTTTTGGACTCATCAAAACCATCGATGACCTCGCCCTTGGCGGGCCAGGAGAACGCGATGTCGTCTTCACTGGCGGAACTTGCAGCTGGCGCGGGAGCGGTGCTAGTCGCTGGGGCCGAAGCGGCTTTGGCGGGTGCAGATGCCACGCCAGCAGGCGGCAGGGCGGTGGATGTCACTTTCGCGCTTGTGACGGGCTTGACCACCACCGCATCTTCCGGAGGAACCACCCGCAAGGCTTGGCCGATTTCAATCCGATTGGGGTTTTCCAACGCACTCCAGCGTGCGATGTCCCGGTAGCTTTGGCCTGTCTCCAGGCCAATTTTGATCAGGGTATCGCCTTGCTTGACGGTGTAGTAACCGGGCTTGCCAGCATTGGGATCGACCACGACATTGGGGACCTGCGACGCCGGCGCAGGGGCGGGTGCGGGCGCAGCCTTCGAGGATTCCGCAGCGCGGGTCGACGCGGAGTGTGCCGTGCGGCCTAAATCCTCCACGGGGGGTCGAAAGCCTGACTTGGAACTGCAAGCGGCCAAGCCCAGCAAGCCGATTGCGAGCAACGTCGCAGCACCCCGAAGCAGGCTATTTACCATTGCATTCATTCCCATAGTCAACTTTACGCCAAGCCCGATTTTAGGGGTACGAAGTGCACTGCTTCGAGCACCGTGTGCCGCAGTCCTTGGCTGGTTTTGTCCACCACAACCAAGGCTTGCGCTACGGCAGTGCCCACCCCGCGCCCCGTCGGCTGGGCGACGGGCGCCACCAAGCGCCCGCCTACGGCCAGCTGGTCGGTCCAGGCTGTGGGCAGGGCCTCGCCTCCGGCTGCGGCAATGATGGCGGCGTAGGGCGCGCCCTGCGGATAGCCCAACATGCCGTCACCCAAAAGCAGGTGAACATGGGCCAGGCGAAGATAGCGCAAGTTCTCGCGGGCTTTTTCATTCAGGCCACGCAAACGCTCGATGGTGTAGACCTCGCTCGCTACTTCACTCAGCACCGCGGCTTGGTAGCCACAACCGGTGCCGATTTCCAACACCCGCCCGAGCTTGCCGCTCACACCGTTGCACAGCAATTCCACCATGCGTGAGACCACGCCCGGTTTGGAAATGGTTTGGCCCAAACCGATGGGCAGACTGGTGTCTTCGTAGGCCTGGTTGACCAAAGCGCTATCCACAAAGCGGTGGCGCTCCACCTTGCCCATGGCCGCCAGGACGCGGGGGTCAGTCAGGCCCTGCCCTGCCAGCTTTTGCACCATGCGCTGGCGCACGGCAGAGGAGTCCATGCCCAGACCCTGTGGCACATTGGTGCTTGGTGGGCTTTTGGCCTTGGCAGGGGGCGCACTGCTGCCCAATCGCGCCGGGAACGAGGGCCGCTCTTTCATGCGGCGCCCGGCTCCATGGGCGGCGCAAACAGCGCAGCGGTTTGCGACCAGGTTGCCAGGCTCTGGTGGTCGGTCAAGTCAATCTTGAGCGGCGTGATCGACATATGGCCCAGCGTGGTGGCGTGGAAGTCGGTGCCTTCGGCATCGTCTTTGGCCGGACCGGCAGCGCCAATCCAGTACATGGTCTCGCCGCGGGGGCTGGTTTGTTGAATGACCGGTTCGGCGGCGTGGCGCTTGCCCAGGCGGCAGAGCTTGGTCGCTCCGATCTGCGAATACGGCAAATTGGGAATATTCACATTCAAGAGCCAGGGCGCTTTGCCCAGCATGTTGTGCTGCACCATGGACAGCACCAGGTCGCGCGCTTTGCGGGCAGCAGATTCGATCTCCAGCCAGTCTTTGTGCACCTGCGAAAAAGCCAGCGACGGAATGCCAAACAAGTAACCCTCCATGGCCGCACCCACGGTGCCGGAGTAAATCGTGTCGTCACCCATGTTGGCGCCGTTGTTGATGCCAGACACCACCAGATCGGGGCGGTAGTCCAGCAAGCCCGAGAGCGCAATGTGCACACAATCGGCGGGGGTGCCGTTCACGTAGCGAAATCCATTGGCACCGCGGTGCACATACAAAGGGGCGTTGAGGGTGAGTGCGTTGGACTTGGCACTGTTGTTGTGCTCGGGCGCAATCACCTCGACCTCGGCCACGTCTTTGAGGGCATTGAACAGTGCAGCTAAGCCGGGGGCTTGGTAGCCGTCGTCGTTGGAGATCAGAATTTTCATAAGGGCGGCGGATTAAACGTCGATTGTAGGTGCGCCCACCCCGCCGAGGTCACGCCTGAGACAGAGTGCGTGCCTCGGGCTACAGGGCCGGGCCCTATGATCGGCCTACTTTTTTTGGAGACCTTCCCATGCACGCTTGGCTATGTGAAAACCCCGTGGGCGTTGACGCCCTGACCTGGACTGAACTCCCGACGCCCCAACCCAAAGCGGGCGAAGTCCTGATTGAAATCAAGGCCGCCAGCCTGAATTTCCCGGACCTGCTGATCGTGCAGAACAAATACCAAATGAAGCCGCCTCTGCCCTTTGTACCGGGTTCGGAATACGCCGGCATCGTGCAAGCCGTGGGCGAAGGCGTCAAACACCTGCAGGTGGGCCAGGCTGTGGCCTGCCTGAGCGGCACTGGAGGCTTTGCCAGCCACACGATTGCGCCTGCAGCGCTGTGCATGCCGCTGCCGCCGGGCTTTCCGATGGTGGACGCCGCGGCCTTCATCATGATTTATGCGACGTCGTACCACGCCTTGATCGACCGTGCGGCGCTCAAGGCCGGTGAAACCGTGCTGGTGCTCGGCGCGGCAGGCGGCGTGGGCACCTCGGCGATTCAGATTGCCAAAGCCGCCGGTGCGCGCGTGATCGCGGCAGCTTCCACCGACGAAAAATGCGCACTGTGCAAATCGATTGGCGCAGATGAGACCATCAACTACAGCACTGAGAACCTGCGGGATGCCCTCAAAACTTTGACCGGCGGCAAAGGCCCCGATGTGATTTACGACCCCGTAGGCGGCGACTTTGCCGAACCGGCCTTCCGCTCGATTGCCTGGCGTGGGCGCTATCTGGTGGTTGGCTTTGCCGCTGGCCCTATTCCCGCCCTGCCGTTCAATTTGGCCTTGCTCAAAGGCGCGTCTATCGTCGGCGTGTTCTGGGGTGACTTTGCCAAGCGCGAACCCCAAGCCAACGCAGCCATGATGATGGCCTTGGCGCAGTGGTACGGCCAGGGCAAGATCAAACCCGTTATTGACCGCGCCATGCCCATGGCCGAGCTCAAGGCCGCATTCGCCCACATGGGCTCGCGCGGCGTGATGGGCAAGCTGGTGATGGTGAACTAAAACTCAGTGGCGGAAGTGGCGCACGCCGGTGTAGACCATGGCGACGCCACGCTCATCCGCTGCGGCCACGACTTCGTCGTCGCGCATGCTGCCGCCGGGTTGGATGATGCAGGTGGCACCCGCATCCACCACGACATCCAGGCCATCGCGGAAGGGGAAAAACGCGTCGCTGGCCACCACCGTGCCTGAGAGCGTCAGGCCAGCATGTTCGGCCTTGATGCTGGCAATGCGGGCCGAATCCAAACGGCTCATTTGACCGGCGCCCACGCCGCGCGTTTGCCCGTCCAGGCAAAACACAATCGCGTTGGATTTCACATACTGAGCGACCGTCCAGGCAAACAGCATGTCCTGCAGTTGGGCTGGCGTGGGTTGCACCCTGGTGACGACCCGCAGGTCGGCCAGTGTCAGTGTGTGGTTGTCGGCCGTTTGCAGCAGCAGACCGGAGCCGATGCGCTTGGCGTCCACCGCATTGCGGCCGCGCTCCCAGGCGCTTGCGCCAGCAGGCTGACCCAAGGGCTGGGGCAAGGCAATTTGCAGCACCCGCACGTTGGCTTTGGCCTGAAAAATGGCCAGTGCCTGAGGCGTGAAGGCGGGCGCCATCAACACTTCGACAAACTGCTTGGAGATTTGCGCGGCAGCCGCCTCGTCCACCGTGCAATTGAAGGCAATGATGCCGCCAAATGCCGAGGTCGGGTCGGTCGCAAAGGCTTTGGCGTATGCCGACAAGGCGTCTGCGGCAATGGCCACACCGCAGGGGTTGGCATGCTTAACGATGACGCAGGCCGGTGTGTCAAAGCTTTTCACACACTCCCAGGCAGCATCGGCATCGGCAATATTGTTAAAGCTCAGCTCTTTGCCCTGCAGCTGCTGCGCGGTCACCAGCGAGCCGGGCGCGGGGTACAGATCGCGGTAAAAAGCGGCCTGCTGGTGCGGGTTCTCGCCGTAGCGCAGGTCTTGCAGCTTGATGAAGCGGCCGTTGGACTGCGCCGGGAACGCCGACATGCTTCCGTCCGGCTGGATGCAGGACAAGTAATCGCTGATGGCGCCGTCGTACTGGCTGATGCGGTTGAACGCCGCCACCGACAAAGCAAACTTGGTTTTCTCACTGACGGAGCCGCTGGACTGCAATTCAGCCACCACCGTGGCGTACTGCGACGCGTCGGTCAGCACCGCCACGTCTTTCCAATTCTTGGCGGCGCTGCGCACCATGGCCGGGCCGCCGATGTCGATGTTTTCAATCGCGTCTTCCAGCGTGCAGCCAGGCTTGGCGACCGTGGCCTCAAAGGGATAAAGGTTCACGACCAGCAGGTCAATGGTGTCAATGCCGTGCTCGGCCAATGCAGCCATGTGGGCCGGCACATCGCGACGGGCCAGCAGGCCGCCGTGCACGCGGGGATGCAAAGTCTTGACCCGGCCGTCCAGCATTTCAGGAAAGCCCGTCATGTCTGCCACTTCGGTCACGGGCAAGCCGTTGTCCGCGAGCAGTTTGGCGGTTCCCCCGGTAGACAAGAGCGCAATGCCCAATCCATGCAGCGCCCTCGCCAATTCGACGATACCGGTTTTGTCCGAGACGGAGAGCAGTGCATTCATAAGAGCTGGTGTTCCAAAAGTTTTTTGCGAAGCGTGTTGCGGTTCAGGCCCAGCCATTTGGCGGCCTTGGACTGGTTGTTGTCGGAGGCGACCATGACCATCTCCAGCAGCGGTTTTTCTACGGCGCGCACCAGCATGTCGTGCATGCCGTGGGGCTCGATGCCATCCAAATCACGCAAATAAGCCTCCAGGCTTGCGCGCACACATTCATCGAGTTGTTGCTTGCTCATAAAGCCACTTCCATGCGGGGTGCACTTGTCCGGTCGGCCCCTGTCGCACCCCTGTTTTCCTTGGCGCATGTCGCATCAGCGCCACGCACTGGGATGCGGTCCATCTCGGTATTCAAACGATCCAAGTAGTGGCCGACTGCAGCCAGCTGGCTGGCACTGTCTTCGAGCGCGTTCATCTCCTGGCGAAAGGCCTCTGCGCCGGGCAGGCTGTGCACATACCAGCCTATGTGTTTGCGCGCGCTGCGCACGCCGATGAACTCGCCGTACAGGCTGTAGTGGTCGTGCAAATGCTCAATCAAGAGGCGTTTGACTTCGCTCACCAGCGGCGGTGCGAGGTGTTCGCCGGTGGACAGGAAATGGGCGATTTCGCGAAAAATCCAGGGCTGGCCCTGGGCCGCACGGCCGATCATGATGGCGTCCGCACCGGTGCGCTGCAACACCGCGCGCGCCTTCTCGGGGCTGCTGATGTCGCCATTGGCCACGACCGGAATGCGCAGCGCCGCTTTGACCGCTGCAATCGTGTCGTATTCGGCATGGCCTTTGTAGCCTTGCTCGCGGGTGCGCCCGTGCACCGTCACCATCTGCACGCCGGCGTCTTGCGCCGCGAGGGCAATCGACAGGGCGTTTTTGTGGCTTTGGCACCACCCGGTGCGCATCTTGAGCGTCACCGGCACATTGGACGGGGCGCAGGCCTGCACCACAGCGTCAATGATGGACAGCGCCAGCGATTCGTCCTGCATGAGCGCCGAGCCCGCCCATTTGTTACACACTTTTTTGGCGGGGCAGCCCATGTTGATGTCAATGATTTGCGCCCCACGGTCCACGTTGTAGCGCGCGGCCTCGGCCATCATGGCCGCATCGGTGCCTGCAATTTGCACGGCAATAGGGCCGGGCTCGCCGTCATGGTTGGCACGGCGCGAGGTCTTGAGGGTATTCCACAGATCAGGGCGCGAAGTCACCATTTCACTGACCGCGTAGCCTGCGCCCAAGCGTTTGCACAGCTGGCGAAAGGGGCGGTCGGTCACACCAGCCATCGGCGCGACAAACAGACCGTTGTCTAAAGCAAAGGGGCCGATGAACATGGATAAACGAAAACGGGTGGAGGTGCGCAGCACAGTGGGCTGTGGATTCTAGCTGCCTATACTGACGCGTCCATGGAAGCTCTCCTGCAAACCATCCTGCACCTGCTGGCACTGCCCCACTACGGGCTGAGCACCATTTTTGTGGTGTCGTTCGTATCGGCGACCCTGCTGCCCTTGGGTTCGGAGCCGGCCGTCCTCGGGCTGATTCAAATCAATCCGACCCAGTACTGGCCTGTGATTTTTGTCGCCACCCTTGGCAACACCCTAGGGGGTGCCGTGGACTGGTGGACGGGCTATGGCGCAAACCGAATGACGCGCCACGATGCCCCAGATTCTGCGCATAGCCGCGCGCTGGCCTGGCTGGTCAAGCTTGGGCCCAAGGCTTGCCTGCTGGCATGGCTGCCCCTGGTGGGCGACCCCTTGTGCACACTGGCCGGCTGGCTCAAACTGCCCTTCTGGCCCTGCGTCGCCTACATGCTGATCGGCAAATTTTTGCGCTACGTGGTGATGACGGCGGCGTTTTTTGGCGGCTTGCAATGGCTGAGCTGAACACCCGGCACAAGCCGCGCGGCCTCAGGGCCCGCGCGTCGCGTTGATTTCCAAGATCAGACCTTGACTGCCCATGGCGACAGGGCCGACCTGGCCCGTCAAATCACCCGGCTGCCCGATGGCATCGCCCGACTTGCTGATGCGCGCACCCACGATCACCTGCGCCGAGGAGGACAGCGGCATGGACGGCGACATGGAGTTGCTGTCGTCCAAGGTGAAGCGGTAAGGCAAGTCTTTCACCTGAATACGCAGTGCAGCCAGTGGCATGCGCCCCCCATTGCCAGGCCGGGCAAAAATGAACACGGTGTCTTGCGGGCTGGTGCGCGATAGCAAGGCGGGCGCAAGTGTGAGGGTTCCTGAGACGGATGGGGCTATGGCCGTCTTGTCGACAGGCGCCTTGGTTTGCGCGGGGGCGGTTGGTGCGGTTGGCGCGGTTGGTGCGCTTGCCGCGGGCGCTGGAGGAAGCCCGGCGCGACTGCGCGCCTCTGGCAAGCTGGCGACCACCTGCTGTACCAAGGGGTTGTCCGGCGGGCCGACACGTTCCACCTCACTCCAATAGCGCAGGGCTTGCGCAAAGTCCTTACGCACAAAAGCGTCGGTACCGGCAAGTGCCAGACCTTTGATATTGCTCGGATCGATGGCCAAGGCCTGCTGGATCAGCTTGATCGGCTCACCCGCCAGGCTGTGATTATTTTTAACCCCGAGCGCGTCGGCGTAGTCCACCAGAATGCCAGGATCGCCTTTTCGCAAGGCCGCGGCGTGGGCGTAGGCATCCAGCGCCTCGTCGTTGCGCTCCATCACGCTGTAAGAACGTGCCAGCATCGCCCAGCCTTCGCCGTCATTGGGGTCTTGTTTCAGGCGCTCGGCCAGTTTGTCCACCATCGCAATAATTTGCGCAGAGCTGGGCTGTCCGCCGCCCTCGCCTTCGGTGGCCATGTGGGATTGCAGCGCTGGTACCGCGGTGAACCAATAACCGGCAGCTGCAATCAGCACAATACCCAAGGCCAAACCCGCCAGGAATCGCCCGGACACTTTGCGCGCCGCTGGCACGCGGGCCAGGTCAGCGGGTTCGTGCAACAAGGCGTCCAGAATCTGGCGCTCCAGCGCCGCAGTTTGGCGCTCAAACTCCGCCCGCGCGATAACACCCGCAGCATGCTGGTCTTTGAGTTCGGCTAGCTGACGCTTGAACGGATCGATAAGAGAGGGGCGGTGTGCGGACATGTTGGCGTGATTCCTGGTAATTGCTGAGGGGGTGTGCGCACGCCTTCCAGCGCGTCAGCGCGGCGACCGCAAACCCTGACTCAGACCGTAGATTCCGGCTCTTCGGGTTCAAACTGGTTGGCGTCCATGCGGCTGCGACGACGAAGCACGACAAACAAGGCGCCCAAACCGATGAGGACCATGGCGGCCGGGCCGATCCACAGCAGGGCGGTCTGTGCTTTGAAGGGCGGGCGGTACAGCACAAAATCGCCATAGCGCGCAGTCATGTAATCGGTGATGTCTTGCTCTGACTTGCCTGCCAGCAGCATCTCTCGCACTTGATTGCGCAAATCAACGGCCAGTTCAGCATGGGAGTCGGCAATGGTTTGGTTTTGGCAGACCAAGCAGCGCAACTCGCTGGTAATGGTCATCATGCGGGCTTCGAGTACAGGATCATTGCTGGCGGACGCAGCTTCACCGCCCCAGGCAGCGCTCTGTGCCCAGACCAGCGCAGACAGCACAAGGGTCTGCAACATCCATTTAGCCATTGAGTTGCCTCACCAAAGGTTCAATTTTTGTACGGATCACTTCAGGGGTAATCGGGCCGATTTGCTTGAAACGCACCACGCCCTGACGGTCAATGATGAAGGTCTCAGGCACGCCATAAACACCGAAATCGATACCGACCCGACCATCGGTGTCGGAGAGGGATGCGGTATACGGATTGCCAAAATCCGCCAGCCACTTTTGCCCGGCGGCCGCCTGGTCTTTGTAATTCAGGCCATAGATCGGCAGCATTTTGGATTTGGCAAATTCGACCAGCAGCGGATGCTCTTCACGGCAGGCCACACACCAGGAGGCCCAGACATTGAGCATCCACACCTGACCGAGCAAGTCGTCGCGGCGCATGGTGTGCGTCGGGTCATCCAATCGGGCCAGCGCAAAAGCAGGTGCAGGCTTGCCGATCAAAGGCGACGGGACTTCTTTCGGGTCTAGATGGAGTCCGGCGCCCAGAAACAGCACCAGCACCAAAAAAATGCCCATGGGCAGCAAAAACTTGAGGTACTTCACGCCACGTCTCCCGTTTTGCGGCGGTAGCGGCGATCGCTAACAGCCAGCAAGCCGCCCAGCGCCATCAACAGGCACCCTCCCCAAATCCAATCGATAAAAGGTTTGACGTACACCCGCACGATCCAGGCGCCGCCCTCCACTTCCTCACCCAGCGACACATACAAATCGCGGGTCACGCCTGCGTCGATCGACGCTTCGGTCATCGGGTTTTGCTGCACGCGGTACACGCGCTTTTCTGGCCGCATTTCGATTGGCGCGCCGCCGTTGCGAGCGACCTGCATTTGGCCTTGCATCGCCATGTAATTGGGCCCCTGGCGCTCAGTCACACCACCAAAGGTAAAGGTATAGCCCCGCACCGTGGTGGTATCGCCCACCGACATCTTGACGTCGCGCTCGACCTCGTAGGTTTTGACCATCACCACGCCAAAACAAAACGCCGCAATACCCAGGTGCGCCACCATCATGCCAAGCAAGGCGCGGGGAATTTGACGCGCTTTGGCTGGGGCGTCAGCCCAAGCGGAACCCGCGGGATGGATGCGCTCCCAGACGTCGGTCGCTACCGAGGCTGCCACCCAATAGGCCATCATCAATCCCAAGGTGGAGACAAGACGCACTTCACCGGCCAGCGCGCCGGTTGCGATGGACGCCATCACCGTCACACCCGCAGCCCAGCGCAGGCGCAGGGCCAAGGAGGGCAACTCAGTTTCCTTCCAGCGCGCCAAGGGGCCCAAACCCATCAAGAACACGGTGGGCGCCATCAGCGGCATAAACACCGCATCGAAATACGGTGGGCCGACCGAAATTTTTCCCATCCCTAAAGCGTCCAGCAGCAAGGGGTACAAAGTGCCCAGCAACACGGCAAGTGCTGCCACCAGCAGTAACACGTTATTGCCCAGCAGCGCCGATTCTTTGGACCACAAGGCAAAGCGCTTGCCCAATCCGACGGTCGGGGCACGCCAGGCATACAAGGCGAAGGAGGAGCCCACCACCACCGTCAGGAACGCCAAGATAAACAAGCCGCGGCGGGGGTCTGTGGCAAATGCATGCACCGACGACAACACGCCCGAACGCACCAGGAAAGTACCCAGCAGCGAGAACGAGAAGGCCAATATCGCCAGCAACACGGTCCAGGACTTGAAGCTGTTGCGCTTCTCTGTCACAGCCAGGGAGTGGATCAGTGCCGTGCCCAGCAGCCAGGGCATGAGCGAGGCGTTTTCCACCGGATCCCAAAACCACCAGCCACCCCAGCCCAGTTCGTAATACGCCCAGGAGCTGCCCAGGGCAATGCCGATGGTCAGGAACATCCAGGCCACGGTGGTCCACGGACGCGTCCAGCGCGCCCACGTGGAGTCCAAATTGCCACCCAGAAGCGCCGCAATCGCAAAGGCAAAGGCCACCGAGAAACCCACATAACCCATGTACAGCATGGGCGGGTGGATCACCATACCGGGGTCTTGCAGCAAAGGATTCAAATCCCGTCCGTCCGGCGGTGCAGGAAACAGGCGGTCAAAGGGGTTGGAGGTCAGCAACATGAACAGCAAAAAACCGACGCTGACCAGACCCATCACCGCCAGGATGCGCGCCACCACCGCTTGCGGCAAATGGCGACTGAACCATGCCACCGCCAAGGTCCAAAGGCACAGCATTTGCACCCACAAAAGCAAAGAACCCTCGTGTCCGCCCCACACGGCGGCGATACGGTATTGCAAGGGCAGAGCGCTGTTGGAGTTAGACGCCACGTACAACACCGAAAAATCATTGCGCACGAAGGACGCCATTAAGCAGACGAACGCGAATGTGACCAGCACAAAAAGTACGTAAGCGCCGGGACGGGCCAGGCCCATCCAGTCCTCGCGGCCGGAAGACGCCCCCGCCAGCGGAAATGTGCCAAGCGCCAGGGCCACGCCCAGCGCCAGCCACAGAGCAAAGTGACCTAATTCAGGAAGCAGTGTCATGGGCCGGTTACCAAGGTTGCGGCCGCTTTTTGATTGGCCTTGGCCGCATTTTTCAAAGCCTGGGCGGCTTCGGGCGGCATGTAGTTTTCGTCGTGTTTGGCCAGCACCTCTTTGGCTTGGAAAACACCGTTTTCCAGTTGGCCTTGAGCGACCACGCCTTTGCCCTCTTTAAAGAGGTCGGGCAGGATGCCCGAAAACTGCACCGGCACGGTTTGGGCGGTGTCGGTCACCTCAAAGCGCACACTCACGCCCTCGCGCTTGACGCTGCCCGCCACCACCAAGCCGCCCAAGCGGAAGGTCCGTCCGCTGGGCGCCTCTTTGGCAGCGATTTGCGTGGGGGTGTAAAAAAACACCAGGTTGCTTTGAAAGGCATTCAGCACCAAGGCCGTGGCAGCACCCACCACGGCGATGATTCCTAAAGCAATGGCCATGCGTTTGCGCCGTGGCGTCATAGATCGTTGTCCTGTGTTTCTTCGTGAATCTGGGCAAGCGCCCTGCGCTGGCGTTGGGCGGCGCTTTGAACTTCCCACAGCAGCCCGAGCGCGACCACGCCATACGAGCCCCAGACATACAGGCCGTAGCCCCCCATATTCCAAAAATCGCTCCAACTGGCCCAGATCATGCGATTACCTCCTGCGCCCAGCGCGTGTGGCGCTCGCGCTCCAAAATAATGCTGCGCACCCGGTAAAGGGCCATGGCAATGGTGTAGGCCCAAAACGCCAAGGCCATCAGCAGCATGGCCCACAACATGGTTTGCGCCATGCTGGAGCCTTTGGTGATGGAGACCGAGGCGCCTTGGTGCAGGGTGTTCCACCACTTCACCGAGAAATAAATGATGGGAACGTTGACAGCGCCAACCATAGCCAACAGGCCACCGGCCTTGTCGGCGCGACGCGGGTCGTCAATGGCGCTCGTCAAAGCGATGTAGCCCATGTACAGAAAAAACAAAATCAGCTCAGACGTGAGGCGCGCATCCCACACCCACCAGGCGCCCCACATGGGCTTGCCCCATAGCGCGCCAGTCCACAGCGACAAAAAGGTGAAAAGCGCACCGGTCGGTGCCAGCGCCTGGGTCATCATGCCCGACAGGCGCGTGTTGAAGGTAAACCCCAAAAAAGCCCAAAACGCCATGGCCAGATAAATCACCATGGACATCCACGAGGCGGGCACATGCACAAAAATGATGCGGTATCCCTCGCCTTGCTGAAAATCGGTGGGCGCCACGAAAAAACCCAGGTACAGCGCCACGATGGCCAGCACCGCCGCCACCACCGCAAACGGACGCCACAGCTTGCCCGCCAAGGGGTAAAAGGTTTGGGGCGCAGCCCAATGGAACCAGTGAAGTTTGTTGAAGTTCATTTATTCAAGGGCAACACGCAGCGCGGCCGAACACATCCAGGGACCAAAAAAGGCGGCCAACACCAGCATAGCCATCAAAATTGACAGGTGGGCGCCGTAACCGACTCCGCTGATATGTGCCTCGACAGCCCCCGCACCAAACACCAAGGCTGGAATATACAGAGGCAGCACCAGCAAGGACAGTAACACCTCGCCGCCACGCACTCCCAGCGTCAGGGCGGCGCCAATGGCACCGATCAGCGACAACAGCGGCGTGCCCACCAACAAACTGAGAACCAGCACCCGCATGGCCCCGGCGTCCAAGTCAAATTGCAGCGCCAATATTGGCGCCAATAAGGCCAGCGGCAGGCCCGACAACAGCCAGTGCGCCAAAATTTTGGCGCCTACCAGCACCGGCAAGGGTGTGGTGGACAGTGCCATTTGCTCCAGAGTGCCATCCTGAAAGTCCACTGAAAACAAGCGCCCTAGCGACAAGAGGCTGGCCAACAATGCGCCCACCCACAAAATGCCAGGGGCGATTTTTCGCAACACATCCAGCTCTGGGCCAATGCCCAGCGGGAACAGTGTGGCCACCACGACAAAGAAGAACAAAGCGGTCAACACTTCGCTCTTGCGCCGCATGGCCAAACGCATATCGCGTTGCACCACCGCCAAAAAAGCATTCATGGTGTCAGCCGGTAGCTTGCGCCCCGTCCCTGCAAATCCACACTCTGGTGGCTGGTGAACAAGGCCATGCCGCCACCTTGAACATGGGCTGAAATGGCATCCGCTACCCAAGCCTGGGCCTGGGCATCCAAGGCGACAAAAGGCTCGTCCAGCACCCACAGGGGTGCTGACTGCAGTGTCAGGCGCGCCAAGGCAACCCGGCGCTTCTGCCCCTGCGACAGCACGCGTACCGGCAATTGGGTGCGGCCACGCAAACCCAGGTTGTGCAAAGCGGAGACGGCGTCGCGCTTCACAAAGCCGCGACCCGCGATGGCCGCGTCAGCCTCCAGATTTTCGACAGCGGAAAGCTCGTCCTTCAGTGCCAGCGCATGGCCGAGGTAAAGGAGATCCTCGTGAAAGCTGTCAGGCGCCTGCGTCAAGAGTTGGCCCTTCCAGCGAACCTCACCCTGTGCAGGCGGCGTGAAGCCCGTGGCAATCCGCAACAAACTGGTTTTTCCCGAGCCATTGGCGCCTTCCAAATGCAGCCACTGGCCTGCGTTCAAGTCGAAACTCACCCCCGAGAACAGGGTTTGATCGCCGCGAACGCAAGTCAGGTCAGAAACAGAAAGCATGCAGTGCTAGTTTATTCGTCGGGGTCTACGTACTCTTTGGGCAGGTGGTGGGCAATGCCTTTGTGGCAGTCAATACAGGTTTTGCCTTCTTCCTTGGCCTTCATGTGCTTTTTATAGGGCGTCTGCTTTTGCAACTCGGGGCTCATGGCCTCGAAAGCGTGGCAGTTGCGGCATTCGCGGGAATTGGTCTCTTTCATGCGGGCCCACTCGTGGGTCGCAAGTTCCATGCGTTTTTCCTCGAATTTTTCCTTGGTATCGATATAACCGGTGAGCTTACCCCACACCTCAAAGCTGGCCTTCGCCTTGCGGATCATTTTATGCGTCCATTCCTTGGGCACATGGCAGTCCGAGCAAATAGCCCGCACGCCGGTCCGGTTGGAATAATGGATCGTCTCTTTGTATTCCTGGTACACGTTGTCCCGCATTTCATGGCATGTGGTGCAGAACTCCAGGGTGTTGGTCATTTCCATCCCGGTGTTGAAGCCGCCCCAGAACAAAATTCCCACCACAAAGGACAGGCTGGAAATCGCCAGCAGCGAATATTTGGCGCTGGGTTTTTTGATAAAAGTCCAAAAGCGCTTGAGGGCACCGGGGTTGCTGTCCATTGGTCTGGCTCCTTGCTGTTGATCCAAGAGGTTCGGGACTGATCGCGGTCCCGTCCTTTTTAATGACTGAGGGTGGGTGCTCCTGGCCAGTGCCCTAGAAGTTGTAGATATAGGTCAGGGTGACCACGTTGAGCGAATAGTTGGGCGCGGTCTGGTTGGTCGCCAACATGGAGCTCGGATTCGTTCCATATTGCAAGCCGTTGTAGTAGTAGTCGTCGCTGGCCAGTTTTTGGAACAGATAGGCCACGGCCACCTTGCTGGCTTTGTCCACCCGGTAGTTGCCGGTAAGCTTGAAGCTGATGACCTCGGCCTTGATTTCCGGCAAGGTGCCGCAGGACAGAATCCGCGGGTCACTGCACACCACGCCACCAGTGGTCGCGGTGCTGTAGTTCAGAAAGGTGCCGTAGTTCGACCGGCCGAGCGAATAGCTCAGGTCTCCAACCAATTCCAATTGACCGCCCAGCAAACCGCCTTTTTTAGAGCTGATGCCGACGGTCAGGTCTTCTGTTTTGAGGTTGTTGGTCCAGGTTGCGCCCGCTGGAATGGCAATGGCGGTGGCAGACGCCGCACCAGCGCCCTGTGCGAGCGAGCGCTGCTGATCAGTCAGCTGGCGCTCGTTGGACTGTTGTGTCACATAGGCCGAGACCGAACTGTTTTCGCTGTAGGCATAGGTCGCATCCAGGTTCAAGCCACGACCGTTGCCCCATTGCACGCCATAGTTCGAGTCATAGCGGTCATCGGTGTAGCGGGCGCTAATGCCCACTGTCAATGCCTCATTGGCTTGCCAATTGATGCCCGCCTTGGTCATTTGCTGTGTACGGGACGCGTCGAAGAATGGGTAGAACCCGATGTAGTCGCCCCCATTGAGCCCCTTGATCGTCCCCACCGTACTGCCGGTGTCGCCGCCGCGCACACCGATCATGGAAACAATGGCGTTGGGGTCCGAGTTGGTAGACCGTTTGCTGTAGGAATAAGCCAGGTTGGTAGCCAGTTCTTCGGTGGCCATGGCGCGGTAGGTGGCGGTGAGTTTGTCATCGTTGCTCGACACCGCCACCACACAGTTGGTGCCCGCGGGGTAATTGCTACCGCCCACCGCGTACTGGTCACACCAGCGCGACACATCTTCGCGGTTATAGGCCAAGCGAACCCGCTGTGTCTTGTCAATGCGGTAGTCGCCTGCCAATTCAGCCTGGTTCTTCTTAAAGCTCAGGGGGGTGTTAGGGTAATAGGCGATATTGCCAGTACCAATCGCCTGGAAGTTGTAAATCGCCGAGGCCGTCTGGTTATCGCGCAAGTCGTACTTGTAACTGGCCGACAAGGTCAAATCATGCGTGGTTTGGTCCGTCAGTTTCAGGTCGGCGTGCTGTGTCACCACAACACCGCCCAGCGATGTATTGGCATTGCCTGGCGCGACTCCGGTGTTGACGTACATGAATGAATCGACGACAAAGGCGTCGTTCTGCGTATTTCGGGCCGTGGACACCGAGCCGGTCAGTTTTGTCGTCGGTGTGAGTCCGTAGCCGCCGCTGAGACTGAGTTGGTGAAAGTCATTGCCCGGCGCGGTGCTCATGGTCTGCAGGTTATTGGCCGTGGCATAGGTGGTGAAATTCACCCGGTCAAAGCCATCCCGGAAGATGGAGCCGAAGTAGGCAGCGGTCAGGTTCGCGTTGTCGCCTGTCCAGTTGAGCGCCAGGTTGATGGTGTCCGTCTGGTACTGGGTGGGATTGGGCAGTATCGAGACCGCTTCACCCGCGGGCGCCGTGCCGGAAGCGGCAAAACCTGCTGAGCCGAAGGCCATCAGTTTAGAGCCGGTTTGCTCGAGATGGTTGTAGTCAAACTTCAGGCCGAGGCGTGCGTTGATTTCCAGGCCCGCATTGACCGAGGTATTTTCACGCGTCGAGTCAATGTTGACATTGTGATACGCCCCAAGCTGTGGAGCGCTAAGCGTGGTGGTGTTCGGTACCAAACCAAAACCTGGCAAGGTAAAGCTATTCGATCCCGCTGCGCCGCTGTAGGGTGTTTGGTAGCTGTCCGAGAGCCTGTGCGTAAGCGCGTCGAAATTGGCACCTATATTCCATTGGCCTTGGTCGCTGTAATTAGCGCCCAATTCGCGTGAGGTCGTGCCCAGTTCGCTCGCCTTGATTTCCCAGCGCTGGGTACCCGTGCCCGCCCCGTAAGCGTCACCGCCACGGATGTTGGCATTGAGCACGATACCGCCTTCGGCCTTGTTCAAACCGTTGTATTCGCCAAATTTGGCCGTAGCCACCGATGGGGCTTGAATACCGATTTCAACCATGCTGTGGGCGCGGGTCAATTCCTCGGCGCCCTCTTCTTGCGCAAACGCCATGGCGGGCGCCAAACAGACTGCCAATGCGGCCGCAGCCACGCGACTGCGGGTAAAAAGTTCCTGGTTAGATTTCATGATGAATCCCCTTGAATTAGCGTTGGAGGTAACCGCCCGCTGGGCTGTTGGTTCCGTGAACCTGCCGATGGCAGTTCATGCATGCGTTGCCCACCAGGTTCTTGCTGGGGTACAGCGCGGCGCCTGAGGGACCGACCGTTGAGAGCCCGCCTTGGCGTCCTGCGGCGTTGGGACCGGCAGGAGTGCCGCTGGCATGGGTGCCGTCATGGCACTCCTGGCACAGGAAGGGGGGACGCGATTTCAGCAAAGGTGTGATGTTCGAACCATGGGGCGTATGGCAATTGGCGCAGTCTTCGCTCACCGGTTGGTGCTCAAACAGGAAGGGGCCGCGTTTTTCTGCATGGCATTGGTAGCAGGTCTCGGTCACGGTGTTTTTCTTCAGCATCTTGGGGCCCGTAGAGCCGTGCGGGTTGTGGCAGTCGGCGCAGGCGACTTTGCCTTCAGCCACAGGATGGTGCGAGAGTTTTTTGCCGTCGGCGCGCTGGTCTTTGTGGCAGCTGTAGCAGACTTCAGATTGGGTTTTCTTGTCTTGCAGTTTGTCTTTAGGACGGTGCACCACGTGGCAGTCGTTGCATGCCACTCCGGCGTTTTGGTGTTGTCCGCCGTCCCAGTTGTTGCGCTTGCCGCCCTTGTGGCAACTCAGGCACTGGTCGGCGCGCTCTTTGTCAGCAGAGGCTGAATACACCCCTTTTTTGAACACATGGTCGGGTGCGGGGCGGCCTTTGCCGCCAGTGTCGCCCTTCAAGTGGTCTGCGCTGGAGCCATGGCAGGACTGGCATGTCGGTGTGCGGGAGTCACCGCGCACCCCGTGTTTGGTCTGGTACAGACTGAGGATGGGCGCGTTTTCGCTCTCGTCATGGCACTTGGTGCACACCGCGTCTTTTTTCAAAGCTTCTTGCGCCAGGGCAGATTTGGTGGCGCCCGCCGCGAGTTCGGGCAAGTTGTTGACCTGCGCCCAGGCGGGTGCAGCGAACAGGCCTGCCAACATGGCGCAGGCAGCGAGCAGTTTGGAGATGTTTTTCATGACGATTCCCAGCAAAAGGTAGTGCTTCGGGGTGGGTAATTACTGCGACAAGATCCACTGCACCAGGTTCTTGATCTGGGCCATGTCTTTGGGCGGAGACGTCTTGACGATCTTGTGCTCTTCTTCGTGTCCGTCAGGGAACTTGGCTTTTTCACCGGACATGATGTGCTCGATCAAGCGGGCTTCAGCACCCGCCTTGCCCTTGAATTTTTCAGCCACGCTCTTGTACGAGGGGCCGTCTTTGTCTTTGTCAATGGCGTGGCATTTCAGGCAGTTGTTCTGTCGGGCCAGGGCCTTGGCCGCTTCCACGTCCACTTCCGCGTGGGCCGAAAACGCTGCGAAACACAGTGCAGCGCCCGCTGCGAGTGTCGTGAAACGATAAGAATTTCGTTGTGCCATGGTGTTCACCTTGTCAAAAGTTGGATTCGGCTTTGACAGACGCATGCCTGCCTAAGACTGGAACCAAGTGTCAACAAGGTGGCCGCCCAATACCATCGGACAGCGATGAAAGCAGGCCTCGGAAAATTCCTAGGCGATCCTGCAATGAAGGTGGGAGCGCGACGCGGCGGCTCAGGCCTGAGGCGGATGGGTGGGCGTATCGTCCAGCAGGTGATGCTCTAAGGCATAGCGCACCAGCTCCACCTGTCCCGCCATGCCCATTTTGTGCAGGATGTTGGTTTTGTGGGTGCTGACGGTCTTGATGCTCAGCGACAGTTCATCGGCGATGGCTGTCATGCTGACGCCGCGCACAATGCGGCTGAACACCTCAAACTCCCGGTTGCTGAGCGCCGTGTGCGGCAGGTCGTGGCCCACCGGTGATACGTCCATCGCCAACAGCTCAGCCACTTTGGGGCTGATGTACCGGCCGCCCTGCGCCAGACGACGCATGGCCGGCAACAGCAAATCCATGTCCCCCTCCTTGGACAAATAGCCCCGCGCCCCGGCCCGGATGGCGCGCACCGCGTATTGCTCCTCGTGGTGCATGCTGAAGATCAGTACCGGCAAGCGCGGCCGCTCGGCCTGGATCAGCTTGATCAACTCCAAGCCATTGCGCCCTGGCATCGAAATATCGAGCACCACCAGCGACCAGTCACGCTGGCGCACCAAGTCCAGCACCGCATTGCCGTTACCAGCCTCGCCAGCGACTTCGAAATCAGGCGTATCGGCCAGAATGTTTTTTAAACCGTTGCGAATGATGGCATGGTCATCGGCAATCAGCACTTGCCATTTGGGGGTGTTCATGCGTGCGCCTCCTGTTGCGCCAGGTCCATGGTGACTTCCACCGTCGTGCCACCGCCGTCGTGGCGAAAAACGCGCAAATTGGCACCGACGGCGCGGGCACGCTCGCGCATGCTGACCATGCCAATACCACCCAGGTTCGGCGTGTCCGGCACACCGATGCCGTTGTCCACGATGCGCAGTACCAATCGATGGGGAACCTGCTCTAGCGAGACCTGGACCGCTGTGGCCTGGGCATGACGAACCACATTGGTCAGCGACTCTTGCACGATGCGAAACAAGGCGGTCGACAACACCTCGCCCTGTACCAGATTCGGGCTGCCGAGGCTGAGGTCGACTTGCAAGCCACTGTGCTTGGCGAGTTCGCGGGTTTGCCAGGCCACCGCATCCGCAAAACCCAGCTCGTCCAGGATGGCTGGGCGCAGTTCAGAGCTGATGCGTCGCACCGAACTGATGGCGCCGTTGAGCGTTTGGCGCATGCCATCCAAGTGCTCCTGGTCCACGCCACGCCCTTCTTTCATCCGCCCCACCAGCCACAGCAAATTGAGCTTCAAGCCGGTGAGCTGCTGGCCCAGGTCGTCGTGCAACTCGCGCGATATGCGGGTGCGTTCGTCCTCGCGCACCGTTTGTTGGTCGACATACAAAGCGCGCAGCTGGGAGTTGATGGTTTGCAGCTCTAACTTGGCGCGGCGCTGCTCGGTCACGTCGCGCAGCACAGCGGTCATTTGCAGCTTGCCGCCAATTTCTGTTTTAGAGATGGACGATTCGATCGGAAACTCGGTGCCGTCACGCCTCTGGCCGAAGATCTCCAGCTGCCCGGCCATCGCGCGCGGGCTGTCCTGTGTTTTGCCAAACGCCGTAG
Organism: Comamonadaceae bacterium; assembly: GCA_947447985.1. GTDB lineage: Bacteria > Pseudomonadota > Gammaproteobacteria > Burkholderiales > Burkholderiaceae_C > Allorhodoferax. The sequence goes on along the minus strand of CANFLX010000001.1, from coordinate 39,624 downwards.
CCAATTGGTCGTGGTGCGGGCGCGCTTGCGACGGCAGCAACAGGGACAGCGGTTGGCCCAGCGCCTGCGCTTGGCTAAATCCAAACATGGCTTCTGCTGCCGGATTGAAGAGGCGAATGTTCAAGGCTTCATCCACCGCCACGATCGCATCTTTAACCGACTCCACCGTATGCACATAGAGGTTGTCCGCATCCGTCAATGCCGTGGCCAAGGCGGCCTCGCGCAGCAACTTTTGGCTCAAAAAATAGGCCACGAACAGGGTAAACACACACAGCAACACCACGGCAATAAGAATGGGAATGGCCACCTCGCGCCACGAGGCCAGGCTTTGCTCCTCGTCGTCACTCACGGCAAGCAGGATAGGAAACTCTTGCAAGTGCCCCAAGGCAAACACGGCGCGCGCACCGTCACCACCTGCATGCACCAGCGTATGCACTCCGTCTGCGCTGGTGGGGACATGCTGCTGGTTCAACTCCATGGCCTTGGCGCCCAGGTCGTTTTCGCGGTGGGGCCAACTGGCGAGCAGGGTCCCGTCTTCCAGGTACATCGTGATCGGCCGCACAAAGTCGAGCCGGGCGCGGACGAAGGACGCCTCCACATCTGCCAAATCGACCTCGGCCACCATGACACCGCGGAACTGGCCATCGGCCGCCTCCAGGGCGCGCGACATTCGCACCGTCCAGCGGCCATCGCCAGGGTGGCGGCTGGGTCGATCCAGCGCAACGCCCTTGGTTCGCCCCACGCCAAACGCGGTGAAGTAGGCAGCCAGAGGCGCGTGGCTTGTGTCGGCGTCCGGCGTCTTGGATGCATTGACCACCTGACCGTGTGCGTCCAGTAAAAACAGCGAATGGATTTGGGGGTGTCCGGCAACCCGCGTGGCCAACAGGAGCCGGGTCAACTCGCTATCGAGCGCCAATTGGCTGCCGTAGTTGGATGCCAGCCGCTCCTGTACATCGATCATCACCTGGTCAACCGTATCCAGTTGCTTGTGGGTTTGCTCCATCAGCATTTCGGTGAGGCTGATGGTCTCAAGCCGGGAATGGCGCAACTCTCCGGCACGCAGGCTCCACAACAGCAAGGCCGTGGTGGCCAGTACCGCCACAATGGTGAGCGCTGCAAAGACGCTGACTGCCTGGTTGGGCCGGATGACAAAACGCATAAAGGTGATCCCAAAAGGCCCGCCCAAGCGCCAATACGCGGTCCGAGCGCAAAGCCTCGTTGCCGAGGCTGCCTAAAAGACCACTGTAGCAGAAGGGGTTCTCGGGGCCTACTGCGCCACCGGCGCCACCGTCACCCGCACCGTCAAGGTGTGGTTCGCCCCGCCTTGCAAGACCCCACGCAAGGGCGACACATCGGCAAAGTCCCGTCCCACCGCCAAACGCACATAGTCCGGGCCAGGCGTTCCCAGGCCTGCGCGGGCACATAACCCGACTGCAGGTCGGGTTGCCCCGAGCACACCGCTCATCGGTGTGGCCACGGAACATTTGCGGCCGCGCTAGGTCTATGCCATGTCTAGATTACTGTTGCGACGGCGCAAGAACCGGCTCTCAATGAGTTTCCACAAAATGACAGCGCCAGCCAGCGTCAGAGCAACCGCAAGCAACAGACCGCCCCACGGGCTGCGCTCGAACACGCCCGTCTGGGTCAAAGTTTGGATGATGGGGAAATGCAAGATGTAAACGCCATAGGAGAAATCGCCATATTTGCCAAAGTCTCCCAAGTAGAGGGCGAACCCTGTACAAATCACCAAGGTGCCGACGACCGCAGGCATGATGAATCCGAGCGGGATAAATTTTCCGATAACAAAAAGCGCCACGCAGATTGCGGCCACGAGCTTCCACCGGTTTTGCAGATAAGGCCACCCGTAGTAGCAGGCTGCCCCCGCCATGAAGTAGCGCAACTCGCCCGGCAATTGATGCTGAAGCGGTCCACCGACGAAGCTTGCATAGATCGATGACAGGACAAAGGTACTGAGCAACACGGGCGCCGCCCCCACCCGCCCGATGATCCAGACCAATGCAGGTACCGAGAGGTAAAACGCAATCTCCACCTTCAAGGTCCAAAGGGCACCGTTGACCGCGTGAACCACATTGCCTTGAAACAGACCCGGAAGTTCCGGATGCAGAAAATTCAAGTAGCTCAGATTGGCCGCCAGGTAGGCCCACCATTCGCGGGTGAAGAAAAAGTCTTGCGCACTGCTAAAGGCACTGAGCAGCAAAGCACTCAAAACAATGACAGTGACGTAGGCAGGCACCAGACGGCGCACCCGCTTTTCGACGTAAGACTTCATCGAGCTTGAGCGCTCGTAGCTCATTAAAATCAGAAACCCGCTGACGGCGAAAAATCCTTGAACGGCAATCTCCGAGCTCAAGAAATCCTGGATAGGGGCCAGCGCCGGCTGCCCAGACAGGATGCTCGCGTGGACCCAACAAACCACCATGGCCAAGCAAAAGCGGACCAGGTCGAAGTTGTTGCGTGCCGGTATGTTTTTGCTCCCCGAGAACATACCGTTGCACATTGCAAAGAAATTCATCAGACGGACACCGGCGCCACCGTCACCCGCACCGTCAAGGTGTGGTTCGCCCCGCCTTGCAAGACCCCACGCAAGGGCGACACATCGGCAAAGTCCCGTCCCACCGCCAAACGCACATAGTCCGGGCCAGGCGTTCCCAGGCCTGCGCGCTTGTTGGTCGGATCCAGGTCCAGCCAGCCGCCATGGGGCAAGCCGCGACTGCCCCCCAAGTCGGGCAGGTACACCGAAACCCAGGCATGCGAGGCATCCGCACCCGTCAGCCGGGGCTGGCCGGGCGGCGGCTCGGTGAGCAGGTAACCACTCACGTAGCGCGCGGCCAAACCCAGCGAGCGCAGGCAGGCCAGCAGCACATGGGCGAAGTCCTGGCAGACGCCCCGGCGCTCTTGTAGCACCTCCAGGGCGGGCGTGCTGATTTCAGTACTCAAGGCCTCGTAAGTGAAATCGCTGTGGATGCGCGCCATCAACTCACAGGCGGCTGCGGCCAAGGGCCTGCCCTCGCTAAAGCTCGAGGCCGCATAAGCGGCAAAGGCCTGTGCAATGGGGGCATGGTGCGAGGCATAGCTGAACTCGCTGGCGGCATCGCCCGCTTGGCCCGAGGCATAGAGATAAGCATCACGCGCTGCCTCCCAGGCCCTGCCCGCACGCTGGGCCTGTGCGAGTTGCGGCGCTGAGGAAGCGTCTCCACCCAGGTCCTCCAAGGCCATGGCATCCAACAGGTCGCCTTGCGGGCTATGGGTGCGAAGCACACTGTGCGCCCGCACGCGCAGTTGCTGGTGAAAGCTGGACATGGACCAATAGCTGCGAAAGTTGCCAAACGCATCCCGCTGGGTGTCCAGGTCAGAACACGGCGGATCCACCTCCAACTGGTGGCTGAGGCAGCTTTGGTACGGCGTGTCCGGTGGCTGCAAATGCGCCATGTGCTGCGCCGTATCGACCCCGGGTGCGTAGTCGTAGAGCGTTTCGTGGGTAATGTGCAGCAGCATCAGGCCCCCACGCTTTGAGAAGATTCACCGCTATGAGTAAAGAACAAGGTATTCAGGCTGTCGGAGGTCGCACGCGCCGTGTTGCGGCAGTCTTGCAGCAAGGCCAGCAGCTCAGGCGTGGTGTGCATGCCGTCCGGGCACAGGGCGCGCAGATCGGCATTGGCCAATGTCGGCACTTTCGCGGCCAGCGCTTCGGTTCCCCCTTCTGCGAGGCCGCCCATACGCGCCAAGCGCGCGCGCAAGGTGTGGGCCACCCAGGCGAGCGAGCGCGGGTTGTCCGCGTTGGTTAGCACCAGCTCCAGCAAGGCGGCCACGGTGCGCGACTGCTGGTACTGGGCATGAAAGCTGATGGTGCTGTCAAAGAGTGCCAGCACCGCATCAAAGCCCGCCTGCTCTTGCAATGCGCCTGCGCTGACCGCGCTGGCCAGCGCATGGGCCAAGAAGTCCAGCCGCTCAATGTGGCGACCAATCGAGAGCAGCCGCCATCCGTCGTCGCGCGTCATGCGGTCGGTTTGGGCACCGGTGAGCGCTGCCATCAGCTGGCTGGTGCGCACCAGCACGCGCTGGGCTTGCACCGGATCATGGCGGTCGGTGACATCGGGCTGCAGCAGCGTGGCTTGGGCCTGCTCGATCAAACTCCAGTGCTCAGGTGAGAGCCGCTCCCGCACGCACGAGGCTGCCAAATACACGGCCTTGAGATTGAAGCCCACGCCGGTGGTGTGTTGCGTGTCCCACAGCCCTGCCACCAGCGAGCGCTCAAACACGCGGCGCGACTGCTGTGCCGCAGGCACGCCAGCCACCACCATGCCATGCGTGACGGCCAGTTGGTTGAGCCAGGCAATGAGGGGGGCACAAGTCTGGTCTTCGCTGCCCAGCACATCCAGCGACAAGCGTGTGAGGCGCAACAAGTTTTCGCTGCGCTCGGTGTAGCGGCCCATCCAAAACAAGTTTTCTGCGGCCCGGCTGGTCACGATGCGCTGTCGTTGGGCGGTGCCTGCCACGCCGGGCATCAGCCAGGGCATGCCCGGCAAGGGGGGCAGTCCGGTCGCAACGGAGGCGTCTGGCGCCTGCGGCAAAGAAGTCTGGGACTGGGACTGAGACTGAGACTGAAACTGAGATTGCAATGGATTTTGCGTGGGCGGCACAGCGGCTTCGGCATCGGTGCCAGAGCGCCCGGTCAGCACCCACACATCGGCGCTGCTGCCGCCACGCTGCATGGACGCAATGCCCTCGCGCGTGCCCAAGCGCGCCAAGCCACCGGGCAGCACGTCCCAGCCGCCTTGGGTATTGGCCAGGGCAAACACCCGCAGAATCACCGGGCGCGCGCCGATCGAGGCTTGCGCCGCGTGGGTCTGCCAGACCGGAGTGTGCGAAATCGGCAAAAAGGCTTGCAGCGTGTGCGCTGCACCGTCCCGAAAAATGCGCCCCGACCACTCGTCGCGTTCCCGCTGCGACAGGTTGCGCCCCAGCACTGGCTCAAAGCTCGGGCGGCTCGAAAACGCGGGGTAGCTCGGCTTGATCACGCAATCGGCCATGCGCGGCAGTACCTGCTGCATGGCACTGCGCTCACCGCACCACCAGCTTGGAATGGCGGGCAGGCGCAGCTCTTCGCCCAACACCGATTTGGCCAAGGCCGGCATAAAGCCCAGCAAGGCGCTCGATTCCAAAAAGCCCGAGCCTGGCGCATTGGCCACCAGCACATTGCCCGCGCGCACCACCTGCAGCAAACCGGGCACGCCCAGGGTGGATTCGGCACGCAACTCCAGCGGGTCCAGCCAGGCATCGTCCACCCGCTTGAGCAGGCCGTGCACGCGCTGCAGCCCTTGCAGGGTTTTGAGGTAAAGCTTTTGGTGGCGCACCAGCAAGTCACCACCTTGCACCAAGGTGAGGCCCAGGTAGCGCGCCAGGTAGGCGTGCTCAAAATAGGTCTCGTTGTAGGGGCCTGGAGTCAGCAGCGCGATGTGGGCATCGGCGCCAGCGGGCGAGCGCTGCTTGATGCCATCGACCAGCGCCCTATAGGCATTGGCCAGGCGCTGTACTGGCATGGCCTCAAAGGCCTGCGGAAACTGGCGCGATATCAGCAGCCGGTTTTCCAGCAAATAGCCCAGGCCGGAAGGCGCCTCGGTGCGCTGCGACAGCATCCACCAACAGCCGTCCGGGCCCCGTGCCAAGTCAAAGGCCGCCAAGGCCAAGTGCTGGCCGCCCACTGGGGCCACGCCCTGCATGGCGTGCAAATAGCCGGGGTGGCCTTGCACCAGTGCCGTGGGCAGCATGCCGGTCTTGAGCAAACGCTGCGGGCCGTAGGTGTCGGCCATGATGTGCTCGAGCAAGCGCATGCGCTGCAGCACCCCCGATTCAATTTGCTGCCAGCTGAGCGCATCCACCATCAGGGGCAGCAGGTCTAGCGCCCAGGGGCGCTGCGGCCGGTCGGCATCGGCATAGACGTTGTAGGAGATGCCGTTGTCGCGCACCTGGCGCTCCAACTGGGCCACGCGCGGGGTGAGGCTCTCCAGCCCCTGCGGCCCGAGATGCTGCAAAAACGCGTCCCAGGGCGCGCTCAGTGGCACCACGCCGGGGTGCGGGGCGGGCAAGCTGCCGTCAACGCCCCCACGCAATTCGTCCCAGACGCCATCCGGCGCCGTTTGAGCCTGTTGCAGCAATTCAGCAGTGCTCAGCTTGGCTGCTGGCAACGCGCTGCGCGCCATTCCTGGCTGGGGCGAGAGCGTTTTGTAGTTTTCCACGGTCTTGGATTATTGCCCAGCAGTGCGGTGCTGGCGGTGCGCCCGCTCACCCAACACAGCGGCGCAAGTCCAAGGTGAAAGGAAACTCTGCACTGGGCACCACGGCGCTGTTGGGCGGCGGCACCTGCATGCTACCCGGCGTGTGGCCCATGCGGGCAAAGCGCGCCAGGCGGCGGCTTTCTGCCTCGTAGGCATTCACCGGCAAGGTGTCGTAGGCGAGTCCGCCAGGGTGCGACACAAAATACTGGCAGCCCCCCAGCGAGCGCTGCATCCAGGTGTCCACCACGTCAAACGTGAGTGGCGCATGCACGCCGATGGACGGATGCAAAGAGGACGGCGGGTTCCAGGCCTTGTAGCGCACGCTGGCCACATACTCGCCGACCACGCCGGTGGCTTGCAAGGGTACGGGGTGGCCGTTCACGGTGACGGTGTAGCGGCTGCTGTTGAGGCCGTTGACCTTGACTTCAATGCGCTCGAGCGACGAGTCCACATAGCGTGCCGTGCCGCCCGACGTGCCTTCTTCGCCCATCACATGCCAGGGCTCCAGTGCCTGGCGCAGGCTCAAGCGAACCCCCTTGGTGTGGATCTGTCCCACCAGCGGAAAGCGGAACTCAAAATGCGGTGCAAACCAGGCCGCGTCGAACGCAAAGCCCGCCTCTTGCAGCTCGGTGATCACGTCGTTGAAGTCCTCTTGCACGCAATGCGGCAGCAAAAAGCGGTCGTGCAACTCAGTGCCCCAGCGGGTGACCGGGGCCAGGTAAGGCTTCTCCCAAAAGCGCGCCACCAGCGCACGCAGCAGCAGTTGCTGCACCACGCTCATGCGGGCGTGCGGTGGCATCTCGAACGCACGCAGCTCGAGCAAGCCTAAGCGCCCGGTGGATGAATCCGGTGAGTACATTTTGTCGATGCAAAACTCGCTGCGGTGCGTGTTGCCGGTCACGTCCACCAGGATGTTGCGCAAGGTACGGTCCACCAGCCACGGCGCCATGTAGGTCTCGGTGGCGTTGGCATCACCTGGCACGCCCTTGGCCTGTTCGCTCAGGCGGTGAATCTCTCGCAGCGCAATTTCCAGCTCATAGATCTGGTCGTTGCGCGCTTCGTCCACGCGCGGCGCCTGGCTGGTGGGGCCAATGAACATGCCGCTGAACAAATAGCTCAGGCTGGGGTGGTTGTGCCAGTAGAGCAGCAAGCTGGCCAGAAGCGTGGGGCGGCGCAAAAAGGGGCTGTCTGCCGGGGTGGCGCCGCCCATCACCACATGGTTGCCGCCGCCGGTACCGGTGTGGCGGCCGTCGGTCATGAACTTCTCAGCCGACAGGCGCGTCTCAAAGGCCGCCTGGTACAAAAATTCGGTGTGCGCCACCACCTCGCCCCAGTGGTGCGCGGGGTGGATGTTGACCTCAATCACGCCCGGGTCGGGTGTGACTTGCAGCAGCTTGAGGCGCGGATCGCGCGTTGGCGGATAGCCTTCCATCACGATCTTGACGCCCAGCTCCCGAGCCGTAGCTTCCACCGCAGCCACCAGGTCCAGGTAATCGTCCAGCCGCGGCAAGGGCGGCATGAACACGTACAACACGCCGCTGGCCGTGCCCTGCTCTTCGGCCTTGGGGCCGTTGGCGCGGCGCGGGTCGCGCACTTCCACACAGACGGCCGTGCGCACGAGCGTGGGGTCGGACTTGAATTTCTCGGGCGCGGCCTGCGGCGCAGAGGCTGCGGCGGACGCGCTGCGCATTTGCAGGGCAGGCGCCACAGTCGTCGGTTTGAGCGCGCTGCGCGGCGCAAACGGATCTTGCTCCATCAGCTGAGGGCGCTCGGTAGGTGCTACCCAGGGCAAAGAGTCCAAGGGCAAACGCCAGCCCATGGGGGAGTCACCCGGCATGAGGTAGAGGCGCTCATCGCGCACAAACCAGCGGCCAGTCTCCCACTGCGCCTTGCCCGCTTCGCTGGGGCGCAGCGGCAGCACATAACCCACCTCGGCCTGCAAACCTTGCGAAAAAACGCGGCGCAGGCGGGCACGTTCGAGCTCGTCGTCCAGCCGTGCGTCAAACGGGTCGACATTGACGGGCAGGCGACGCTCGCGCCACAGGTAGTACCAGGCGTCTTCATGCCCGGCCAGGATGTGCGCGTCCGACACGCCCACGCGCTGGGCCAGCGTGTCAATGAAGCGGCGCGCATCCGCGGCGGTGTAGTGGCTGGGCTCGCGTTCGTCAGCGAACAGCGCGGGGTCGCTCCAGCAGGCTTGTCCGTCGGTGCGCCAGTAAATGCTCAAGGCCCAGCGCGGCAACTGCTCGCCGGGGTACCACTTGCCCTGGCCGAAATGCAAAAAGCCACCCTGCCCATATTCCTGGCGCAGCTTGTGCACCAGCTCGGTGGCCAGCCCTCGTTTGGTGGGGCCCAGGGCGTCGGTGTTCCACTCGGGCGCGTCGCGGTCGTTGACGGCCACAAAGGTCGGCTCACCGCCCATGGTCAGGCGCACGTCACCCGCCTCGAGTTTGTCGTCCACCGACTCACCCAGCGTCAACACGGCCGCCCACTGCGCGTCGCTATAGGGACGGGTCACACGGGGCGACTCGTAAATACGGGTAATGGACATCTCGTGGTCAAAGCTCACCTCCGCCTCGTCCATCAGCCCCTCGATGGGTGCTGCGGCGGAAGGCTGGGGCGTGCAGGCCAAGGGAATGTGGCCCTCGCCGGCCAGAAGGCCCGAAGTCGGATCCAAGCCGATCCAGCCCGCACCGGGCAGATAGACCTCGCACCAGGCATGCAGGTCGGTGAAATCGACTTCGGTGCCACTGGGGCCGTCGAGCGACTTGACGTCGGGTGTGAGCTGAATCAGGTAGCCCGACACAAAGCGCGAGGCCAGCCCCATGTGGCGAAACAGCTGCACCAACAACCACGCCGAGTCGCGGCAGGAGCCGCTGCGCAGGGTCAGCGTTTCCTCGGGCGTTTGCACACCGGGCTCCATGCGGATCAGGTAGCGGATGTCCTGGTGCAAACGCTGGTTGGTCTGCACCAGAAAGTCAATGCTGCGCTGGCGTTTGCGGTCCAGAGCGGACAGGTATTTTTTGAACTGCGGTGTGCGCGGCAATTTGACCAAATACGACTGCAATTCGTCTTGCAAGGCCTCGCTGTACTTGAAGGGCACTTCTTTAGCCGAGGGCTCGACAAAAAAGTCAAAGGGGTTGAACACCGCCATCTCGGTGACCAAATCCACCGTGACCTTGAATTCGGTGGTTTTCTTGGGAAACACCAAGCGTGCCCGGTAGTTGGCAAACGGGTCCTGCTGCCAGTTGATGAAATGTTCTTCGGGCTCAATGCGCAGGCTGTACGACAAGATGCGGCTGCGGCAGTGCGGCGCCGGACGCAGGCGCACCACCTGCGGGCCGAGCTGCACAGGACGGTCGTAGCGGTAATGGGTAACGTGGTGCAGGGCTACGTGGATGGACATAAGTGGCTTGGTTGGCGGTCAGGAACAGTGAGAGGCGAGGTCGAGTCTTCAGCATAAGGGAAAAGAGCGACTTTTCCCCCACATCGCAGTTGTCGTTCGAGCAAAGCAAGAGATGAGCCAAACGACCTGGATAAAACGCCCCAAATCAGTGCATATCGGCGCAAGGGGGACCGCCCCCTGCAATGGCTGTCAAAATACAAGTGCGTCGCAAACAAGGCAGCCCGGACCGGGGGCAGTCTCAATCAAAGGAGCGCAATGTGCGTCTGCTGGCAAGCTTATCCCTGTGGGCATTGGTACTCTCCGTGCAGGCCGCTGACTGGACGCTCCTGACCACCAGCACCGACCTCAAAAAAGTCACTTACTGGTACGTCGATAACTCCAGCGTGGTATCTCACTCCAAACTGATCAAGGCCCAGCTGCGAACCGCATGGTCGCAAATGCAGTTCGGGCCCGATAACACCGGCTACCTGTCAACCACTTACATCAGCTACGTGGACTGCAACAAGCGGCTACTCGCCTACACGGCCAATACCTATTTCAGTGATTTCGAGTCGACCAGCGAGCCGGTCCACCAAGAACCGGAACTGCCGCTGACCGAACTCAATTTCGCTCCCCCCCGGGCCGGGACGCCGGGTGAAATGCGGATCAATTACCTTTGCAAATCCTACGACGGGGCGTCTAACAACTCGATATAGGGCGATTTGGGTCCTGGCGCCTCAGGGCCGTCCTATGCCTTCGGCCAGCACCACCGCTTCCATCAGGCCCCGGTCGTCCACCGCATTCGGGAAGTAGCTTTTGTTGACCTGAATTTGCACTTGCGGATCCGCCGCGCCCATCGCGCGCACGGCGTCCATGGCGCTTTGGCGCGCCAGGGCCGTGGCGGCTTCGAGCGCCAGCGCCGCATTGGTGAACTGCTGGGTGCCCACAGTGGAGTGCAGGCGAAACACCCCGCTGCCGTCGCCATGCACTTCCACCCGCACCGCATGGGCCACGACACCCGTGGCTGCGCCCACGGCGTTGGCCACGTCGCAGTAGTCGGGAAACACCATGTCGCAGCCCAATCGCTGAGCCACTTCGCCGTAGTAGACCTTGACCGGGCCGCCCACCGCCACCACGGGCACATTCGGACGCAGGCTGACTTGCGTGAGACCGACGGCACTCACGCCGTTGCACACGGCTTGCACCAGCTTGTCGTCGGGCAAGGTGTAGCCGCAGGCGGTGTCCAAAATGGCTTTGGCGGTCAAGCGCACGGTCTCGCTCCACACCAGCTGGGCATAGGCCTGGGTGCGCTCGGGCGTGGGTAGTTTCATCTCACGCAAGCGGCAACCCAGTTGCGCGGCCAGCACCGCTGCGGGTTTGGACCAGTTGGCTTGCAAGTCGAGCACGTGGGCGGCATCGGACGGCGTGAAGCCCGCCACCTGCACCAGCCCCTTTTTTTGCAAGGCCGCAATCGCGCGCTGGGCGTGCAGCGAGGTCGCCAGCTTGCGCAGGGGCTGGGGCGCTTCGGTCACCAGGCGCAAAACCTCGGCCTCGCGCGGCGGCAATTCGGCCGTGGCAGCGCCTGCGCGCGCACCAAAGGGCAGCAGAACAAAGCGGCCGTGCATGGCACCACCGCCGTCCACATCGGCCATGTCGGCCTGCAGCAGGGTGATGACCTGGGGGTAGCGCGCGCCCAGCAAGGACACCGGCACGATGCGCTGCGGGTTGATCGTCAGCTTGCCCGCTGCGCCCAGCGCCACTTCGCTGTCGCCCCCCAGGCCGATCGTGCGCACATCAATGGCGCGCACCATGGTGCGCCAACCGCCCACTTCAGCACCCTCTTCGTTCACACGGGGGCGGCCGTTAAGCAGCACCCCGAGGTCGGTGGTGGTGCCGCCCATGTCGGACATGATGAAGCTTTGCAAGCCCGAGAGCCACTGCGCGCCGACCAAACTCGCGGCGGGGCCCGAGAGCACAGTCTCAATCGGCCGCATGGCCACACTTTGCGCCAAGGCCAGGCTGCCGTCGCCTTTGACGATCATCAGCGGGCAGGCAATGCCCAGCTGCGCCATGGCACGGCCGACCGCGTCAATCAGGCCTGAGACCCGTGCAATCAACCGGGCGTTGAGCGTGGCGGTCAGTGCGCGCCGGGGCGCGTCCAGCGAGGAGGACAACTCGGTGGACAAAGTCACGGGCTTGCCGGTTTCGGCCACGATCAGGTCGCGTGCCTGCAGTTCATGCGCCGCATTGCGTACCGCAAAGGCCGAGGCCACGGCAATCGCATCGACCTTGGATGCCATGGCCACCAGCGCGGCGCGCAAGGCGTCGGTGTCCAGCGGCACACGGGCGTCGCCGTTGTGGTCATGGCCGCCATCAATCACGGCCAAGGCAATGCCGGGAAAGGCCTTGGCAATGCCGGTGCGTTCCACCATGGCGGCATCGAATCCGATCAGCACCACGCCGACCGCGCTGCCATGGCCTTCGACCACCGCGTTGGTCGCCAAGGTCGTCGAGACCGAGACCAAGGAAATGTCTTTGGCGGCCAGGCCTTGCGGCAACTTGGCGATCGCGTCGGTGATGGCGCCGGTCACGCCAATCGACAAATCGCCTTTGGTGGTGATGGACTTGGCCGAGGCCACGACCTTGTGGCCTTGGGCTTCGATGATGGCGGCGTCGGTATAGGTGCCGCCGGTGTCCACACCGATCAGGTATGTCCTGGCATGGGGAACGGCGGGCGGCTGGGAAACTGGCTTGATTTGGGGCATGGGCGACATTGTCCCCCATGCTCTTGCGCCATACTTGGCGGCGGAGAGCCGCTTGTTCAACGCCCACCGGGAGCCGCCTGATGAAAACCGTTAAATCCTTCCCCCGCAAAGTCAAAGAAACGCCCAACCTCTTTATTCCGCTGCGCGACGCCACCCAACTCGCGGCGCGGCTGTGGATGCCCACCGACGCCGCCAAGAACCCGGTGCCGGTGATTTTGGAATACCTGCCCTACCGCAAGCGCGACGGCACCGTGGTGCGCGACGCCCTCACCCACCCCTATCTGGCTGGCCACGGATACGCCTGTGTGCGCGTCGATATGCGCGGCAACGGCGACTCCGACGGCCTGATGCTGGACGAATACAGCGAGCAAGAGCTGCAAGACGCCGAAGAAGTGATTGCCTGGTTGGTGGCCCAACCCTGGAGCACCGGACGGGTGGGCATGATGGGTATCTCCTGGGGCGGCTTTAACGGCTTGCAGGTGGCCGCGCGCCAACCCCAGGGCTTGGACGCCGTCATCACCCTGTGCTCCACCGACGACCGTTACAGCGACGACATCCATTTCAAAGGCGGTTGCCTGCTGAGTGAAAACCTGGGCTGGTCGGCCACCATGTTTGGCTATTCCTCGCGTCCGCCAGACCCCGCCTTGGTCGGCGACAAATGGCGCAGCATGTGGTTGGAGCGGCTCAACGCCGAGCCCCTGCTGGCCATCGACTGGCTGCAGCATCCGCACCGCGATGCCTATTGGAAACGTGGCTCGGTGTGCGAAGACATTGTCGCCATCCAGGCCGCGGTGCTGGCCATTGGCGGCTGGAACGACGCCTACACCAATGCCGTGCCACGCCTGGTGGGCAGCGTGCAGTCGCCGGTCAAGGGCATCATCGGGCCCTGGGCGCACAAATACCCCCACTTCGCGGTGCCCGAGCCGCGCATCGGCTTTCTGCAAGAGGCCCTGCGCTGGTGGGACCGCTGGCTCAAAGACGCGCCCACCGGTGTGGAGAACGACCCCGCGTTTCGCACCTACATCATGGACGTGCAGCCGCCGGGTGCGAGCATCAGCCACATCCCCGGGCGCTGGGTGAGCGACACGGTGTGGCCCAGCGCGCACAGCCAGAGCCAACGCCTGTACCTCAATGCCACCGGCCTGGCACCGCAGGCACACGGCACGTCCAAACAAACCATCACGTCACCGCAGTACACCGGTGCCGACAGCGGCGAGTACTGCATCATTTGGATGGGCCCCGAGTTTCCTGGCGACCAGCGCCAGGACGACGCGGGCTCGCTCACTTTTGACGCCGAGGCGCTCCAACAAGGCTTTGACCTGGTGGGCGCGCCGGTGCTTACCTTGCAATTCAGCGTGGACCAGCCGGTCGCGCATGTGGCCGTGCGGCTCAACAGCATCTGGCCCGATGGCCGGGTCTCGCGGCTCACTTACGCAGTGGCCAACCTCACGCATTTGCACGGCAGCAGCAGCCACGAGCATCCCCAGGCGCTGGAGCCAGGCAAGCGCTACACGGTGCAAATTCAGCTCGACGACGTGGCCTACCACGTGCCCAAAGGCCACCGCCTGCGGGTGTCCTTGTCCACCAGCTATTGGCCGCTGATCTGGCCCGCACCCCAGCCGGTGCAGCTCACGGTGCACACGGCAAAGAGCTTTATCGACATTCCCCAGCGCGCCAAAGTGCGTGGCGAAAAAGCGCCTGTGTTTGCGCCGGCCGAAGCGGCTCCCCCGGTCAAACTGCGCACCATTGACAAGCCCTGGAACCGGCGCGAAGTCACCATCGACCAAGCCACCGGCGAGCGCCGCATGGTGATCGAGGACGACTTCGGTCGTAGCACCAGCACCGAACACGGCCTGAGCACCTGGGGCCGGGGCCGCGAGAGCTACCGCATCCTGCCGCACGACCCGCTCTCGGCCCGCCAGGAGTGCCACTGGTCCATGGAAACCTCGCGCGGCGACTGGGTCACGCGCACCGAGACCTATTCCGCCATGACCGCCAGCGCTACCCACTGGCATATCACGGGACGCCTGGAGGCTTACGAGGGCGACACCCAAATTCTGGTGCGCACCTGGAACAAAAAAATCAAGCGCCAGTTGCTCTAAGGGCCAGGGCTGGCGTCTCCTGCAGCGACAGGGCTGCACCCTAGAATGCCGAGGTGAACGCCCCCGCCCTGCCCCCCCGCCGCCCCATCCGTGAACTGCCCGATGCGCTGATCAGCCAGATCGCGGCGGGCGAAGTGGTGGAGCGCCCGGCCTCGGTGGTGCGCGAACTGGTGGACAACGCCCTGGACGCGGGGGCCCAGAACATCACGCTGCGCCTGCAAGCCGGGGGCGTACGCCTGATCTCGGTGGAAGACGACGGCATGGGCATCCTGCCGGGCGAGTTGCCGATTGCCTTCAAACGCCACGCCACCAGCAAGATCAGCGATTTGAACGACCTGGAGTCGGTCAGCACTATGGGCTTTCGCGGCGAAGCCTTGGCCGCCATCAACTCGATTGCCGACTGCGCCATCCTGTCGCGCGCCAGCGGCCAATCGGAGGCTTTTTTGCTGGACGGCCGCACCGGCGAGTTGCGCCAAATTGCGCGAGCCCAAGGCACCACGGTCGAAGTCAAAGAGCTTTTCTACAGCACCCCCGCGCGGCGCAAATTCTTAAAAACCGACGCCACCGAACTGGCCCACTGCATTGAAGCGGTGCGCCGCCATGCGCTGGCCCGTCCCGACGTGGGCTTTGCCATTTGGCATGAAGGCAAAGTGGTCGAGCAGTGGCGTGCCTGCGGCAGCGATTTGGACCGGCGCCTGGCTGACGTGCTGGGCCCTGACTTTTTGGCGCGCTCGGTCGCCGTGGAATGGCAGAGCGCCGACCCGCGCGCAGACGGCGCAGGGCTGGAAGCCCGGCGCATGCGGGTCTGGGGGCGGGTCGGGATTCCGGATGCAGCGCGGGCCCGTGCCGACCAGCAGTTTTGCTATGTCAACGGCCGCTTTGTGCGCGACAAGGTACTCACCCACGCCGCCCGCAGCGCGTTCGAAGATGTGCTGCACGGCCAGCGCCAGCCCGTCTACGCGCTCTATCTGGAGATGGACCCCACGCGGGTCGACGTCAATGTGCACCCGACCAAAATCGAAGTGCGTTTTCGCGACAGCCGCGAGGTGCACCAGGCCGTGCGCCACGCCACCGAGGACGCGCTGTCGGCCCCGCGCGCGCAAGCCGCAGGTGCCGTCGTGCCAGCCAGTGCTATTGCAGCCACTGCCGTCGATCAAGCCTCGTCTGCACCCTTGTGGACCCAAGCCCTGCAAAGCACACCGCAGCGCGCACCCGGCCCCTACCCAAGCCAGAGCCCGATCGCCTTTCATGTGCAGGAATCCCTGCCGGGCCAACGCGTGAGCGACCTGGCTGCACTCTGGCAGCCCATCGATAGCCCGCGGCTTGAAACCCAAACCGCCCAAGCCGCCGCTGCGCCCGAGGGCGACTGGCCGCTGGGCCGCGCACTGGCGCAACTGCAAGGCATTTACATCCTGGCGGAAAACGCCCAGGGCCTGGTGGTGGTGGACATGCACGCCGCCCACGAGCGCATCGTCTACGAGCGCCTGAAAAACCAATGGGCAGACGCAGAAGGCGGTGGCACAAGCCACCGCATTGCCAGCCAGCCCCTGCTGATTCCCGCCACCTTTGCCTGCAGCGACGCCGAAGCCGCCACCGCCGAAGCGCATGCCGACACCTTGCATGCGCTGGGCCTGGAGATCAGCGCTTTTTCTCCACGCACCCTGGCCGTGCGGGCCGTGCCGACCACCTTGGCGCAAGGCGATGCGGTGGCCTTGGCGCGCAGCGTGCTGTCCGAATTGGAGCAGCACGAGGCCAGCACCGTGGTGCAGCGCGCCCACAACGCGCTGCTGGCCACCATGGCCTGCCACGGTGCCGTGCGCGCCAACCGCCGCCTCACACTCGATGAAATGAACGCCCTGCTGCGCGACATGGAATGCACCGAGCGCAGCGACCAGTGCAACCACGGCCGCCCGACCTGGCGCACCGTGACAGTGGCCGACCTCGACAAACTCTTTTTGCGCGGACGCTGAGCCGTCGCCGCAATAGCTATGTCGAAGCTGCGCGAGCGCTCCTTTTCCGCCTTCAATGCGCACGCAGTGCGGGCGGAAACTGGGGCTTTATGGTTGTTGGCCTGGCCGATTCTGGTCGGGCAACTGGCCAATGTGGGCATGTCGGTGGCCGACGTGGCCATGGTGGGCCATACATCCGCCCAAGACCTGGCCGGCGTCTCCTTGGGGGTGTCGGTGTGGAACATGGTCATCATCACCCTGATGGGCGTCATGATGTCAGTCAACCCACTGGTGGCCCACCATGTCGGTGCCCAGGAAATGGACGAGATCCCCCACCTGGTGCGACAGGCCTTGTGGAAAGGCCTGTTTCTGGGCTTGATCGGCGCGGGTATTTTGCAGCTCAGCGTGCTGGTGTTTGACTGGATGGCACTCGAGCCTGAAACCCACCGGGTGGCCGTGGGCTTTGTGCGCATCACCAGTTGGGCCCTGCCCGCCTTTGCAGCCTACCGCGTGCTCTATGGCTACAGCGCCAGCTTGGGGCAGACCAAACCCATGATGGTGGTGGCACTCGGTGCGCTGGTGCTCAACATTTTCATCAACTGGTTGCTGGTGTTCGGGCACGGGGGCTTTGCGCCGCAAGGCGGCTTGGGCAGCGCCTGGGCCACCATGCTGTGCGTCTGGGCCAACCTGGGTGGCCTGCTGTGGTGGCTGCGCCGCAGCCCTGCTTTTGCCAGCACCTGGCCATTTACCCAATGGGAATGGCCGCATTCGACCAAGGTGCGCAGCCTGCTGACCCTGGGCTTGCCAATTGGCGTGACGTATTTTGCCGAGACCAGCGCCTTTGCCCTGATCGCCCTGCTGGTGGCACGCTTTGGCAGCAATCAGGTAGCCGCCCACCAAATTGCGCTGAATTTCACCTCGCTGATTTTTATGGTGCCACTGAGCGTGGGGGTGGCCGTTTTAACGCGCGTGGGCCACGCACTGGGCGCGGGTGACGCCCGTGCCGCCCAGTTTCGTGCCTGGATTGGGGTGGTACTGGCGCTGGCATTTGCATTGGTATCGGCCACCCTCATCGCCTGGTGGCGCTTTGAGATTGCGGGTCTGTACACCGACAACGCGGTCGTGGTCTCGCTGACCGCAGAACTCTTGCTGCTGGCGGCAGTGTTTCAGCTCTCCGACGCGGCGCAGGTGGTGACTGCCGGTGCGATTCGCGGTTACAAAATCACCCGCGCACCCATGCGGGTGCAATTGCTGGCGTTTTGGGTGGTGTCGCTGCCGCTGGGCTATGTCTTGGGCATTGCGCCGCAATGGGCGCCCGACTGGCTGCGTGCGCTGCCGTGGTTTCCAGCCCAGCCCATGCAGGCCGCCGGTTTTTGGGTGGCGCTGGTGTTAGGCCTGACCGTGGCGGGCGCGGGCTTGCTGCTTCTCTTGCGGCAGGTGGCGCATGCCCACCTCGCCGACGCGCCCAGCGACGCGGCTCAGGCGCCCCCCCTATGAGCGCGGTGTCAGCACTGCCCTTTCACCTCTGCCTGGCAGGCCCCACGGCGGCAGGCAAAACGGCTGCGGCACTGGCGATTGCGCAAGTCCACGACTGCGAAATCATCAGCGTGGACTCGGCACTGGTCTACCGCGGCATGGACGTGGGCACGGCCAAACCGAGCGCGGCCGAACTGGCGTCGGTGCCGCACCATCTGATCAACATCCGCGACCCGCTGCAGGCCTACAGCGCGGCCGAATTTGTGACCGACGCCAGCGCCTTGATTCACGCCATCAGCGCACGCGGCAAACTGCCGCTGCTGGTGGGCGGCACCATGCTGTATTTCAAAGCCCTCCTGGACGGCATCGACCCCATGCCCGCCGCCAACGCCAGCATCCGTGCCGAGATTGAAGCGCAGGCGCAGACCCAAGGCTGGCCCGCGATGCATGCTGAGCTGGCGCAGGTGGACCCCGTGACGGCCGCGCGACTGGCGCCCGCCGACAGCCAGCGCATCCAACGCGCGCTGGAGGTGTTTCGCATCTCGGGCTTGCCTTTGTCGCACTTTCATGCCCGCCAGCGCCGCGCCTCTGACGATGCGGTGGCCGATGCAGGCCCCCTCATTTCGCTGGAACCCATGGACCGCGCCTGGCTGCACACACGCATCGCCGAGCGCTTTGACCAGATGCTGGCGGCAGGCCTGGTGGAAGAAGTGCAAACCCTGCGCGCGCGGGGCGATCTGCACCCCGACCTGCCGTCCATGCGCTGTGTGGGCTACCGCCAGGTGTGGGAGGTGCTCGACGGCCAATCGCCCCAGGCCGAGTTGCGCGACAAAGGCATTTTTGCCACCCGCCAACTGGCCAAGCGCCAGATCACCTGGCTGCGCTCCATGCCGCAGCGCCACGTGATTGCCTGCGACCAGCCCGAGGCGCTAACGCAGGTGCTGCAAACCGTGCGGCACTTGCTGGAGCGTGCGCCCTGATGCTGCAAGTCAAAGACCTGTCCAAGCACTACGGCAGCACCGCTGTATTCAGCCACGTGAGCCTGGACGTGGCGGCGGGCGAATTTGTGGCGCTCATGGGCGAATCGGGCGTGGGCAAATCGACCTTGCTCAATTGCATGGCAGGGCTGGACCCCTGGGACAGCGGCAGCGTGCAGCTGGACGGCGTCGATGTGGGCGCTTTAAGCGACGACCAACGCGCCGCACTGCGGCGGGAAAAAATCGGGTTTGTGTTTCAGGCCTTTCACGTGCTGCCCCACTTGGACGTGACGCAAAACGTGGCCCTGCCCTTGCTGCTGCTGGGCCGGCCCGACGCAGCGCGCGTGGCCGCCATGCTGAAGGCGGTGGGCTTGGAGGGCTTGGGCGCGCGTTTGCCGCAACAGCTCAGCGGCGGGCAGTTGCAGCGCGTGGCCATTGCGCGTGCGCTTGTCCACAGCCCGCGCCTGATACTGGCCGATGAGCCCACTGGCAACCTGGACCCCGAGACGGCAGCGGTGGTGATGGACGCATTGGTGGCGCAAACGCGGCTGCATGGTGCGTCCTTGGTGCTGGTCACGCACTCGGCAGCGGCCACAGAAAAAGCCGACCGGGTGCTACGCTTGAGCGCGCGGGGCTTGAGCGCAGCAAGCGCGGCGGTTTAAGCCGCCCCGATGTGTGGCACCAGCCCAGTGGTGGGCTGGCCATTTTTCAGCGCGGCGGTAAAGGCCAGCATGCGGTCAATCGGCAAGCGCGCGCGCAGGCCCAGCGTCGGATCGACAAACACCTCGTTCACACCGGTTTCCAGCACGCGTGCCACACCGGCCAGGCCATTCATGGCCATCCACGGGCAGTGGGCGCAGCTCTTGCAGGTGGCACTGTTGCCCGCCGTGGGTGCTTCGATAAAGGTTTTGCCAGGGTTGAGCGTGCGCAATTTGTGCAACATGCCGTTGTCGGTGGCCACGATAAAGGTGTCGGCATCCAGCGTTTGCGCGGCTTTCAAAATGGCCGAGGTAGAGCCCACGGCATCGGCCAGCGCCACGACATCGGCAGGCGATTCGGGGTGCACCAGCACCTTGGCCTTGGGGTGTTCGGCCATCAGCGCCTGCAGCTCAAAGGCCTTGAATTCGTCGTGCACGATGCACGCACCCTGCCAGAACACCATGTCGGCGCCGGTTTCGCGCTGAATGTAGGCACCCAGGTGTTTGTCGGGCGCCCAAAGAATCTTCTGCCCTGCGGCTTTGAGCGCGCGGACGATATCCAGCGCACAGCTCGAGGTCACGACCCAGTCGGCACGGGCTTTGACGGCGGCGCTGGTATTGGCATACACCACCACGGTGCGGTCGGGGTGCGCGTCGCAAAAGGCACTGAACTCCTCGATCGGGCAGCCCAAATCCAGCGAGCAGGTGGCGTCCAGGTCAGGCATCAGCACCCGCTTTTCGGGGCTCAAAATTTTGGCGGTTTCACCCATGAAACGCACGCCCGAGACCACCAGGGTCTGCGCTGCGTGGTCGCGCCCGAAGCGCGCCATCTCCAGGGAGTCACTCACCAGGCCGCCGGTGGCCTCCGCCAGGTCTTGCAAGTCGGGATGCACGTAGTAGTGCGACACCATGACGGCGTTTTTTTCGTGCAGCAGACGGGCAATCTTTTCTTTGAGCAAGGCACGTTCGCTCTGCGAGGGCTCGACGGGCACCCGAGCCCAAGCGTGGCGGGTGCTGCAGGCGGGCTGCTCGTATTCGACGTCAATGACCGCAGGGTCCAGTTCAGCGTGGGCCATCACAATTCCTCAAAACGCATAGAAAAATCGGTGGCCCGCACATCTTTGGTCAGTGCCCCGATCGAAATCCGGTCAACGCCAGTGGCGGCAATCTCACGCACCGTATTCATGTTGACGCCACCGGACACTTCCAAAATCGCGCGCCCGGCGTTGAGCGCCACCGCCTCGCGCATTTGCGCAAAGCTCATGTTGTCCAGCAGCACCATGCGGGCCCCCGCAGTCAGCGCTTCGTCCAGCTGGGCCAAGGTTTCCACCTCGATCTCAATGAACTGCGCTTGTGCGGCGACGCCTTGGGCACGCTCCAAGGCCTGGCGTACACCGCCCGCAGCGGCAATGTGGTTCTCTTTGATCAGCACCGCGTCGTACAGGCCGATGCGGTGGTTGGTGCCACCGCCCGCGCGCACGGCATATTTTTGGGCCAGACGCAGGCCTGGCAAGGTTTTGCGGGTATCCACAATCACGGCCCGATTGCCGAGCACCTGCCCAACAGCCTGCACAAAGGTGGCTGTGTGGGTGGCCACGGCGCTGAGCAGCTGCAAAAAATTCAGCGCCGTGCGTTCGGCCGTCAGCAACGCCTGCGCTTGGCCTTCGATTTGCAGTACGACCTGGTCGGCATGTGCCCGTTGGCCCTCGGCCACCAGCCAGCTCAGCGTGGCGCTGGGGTCCAGCGCCGACACCGCTGCGCTGGCCCAGGCGCTGCCGCACAGCACAGCAGACTCGCGCACCAGCACGCGGGCGCGGGCGCGCCGGCTGGGGTCAATCAAACCGGCGGTCAGGTCGCCGCTGCCCACGTCTTCGGATAAAGCCCGTTGCACATCCGCTTGCGCAAGCGCCGCGATAGCTTGGGGAGAAAAGTCAAATTGCGTCATAGGGCGCGTAGCATAGCGGCAGGCACCGCAGCGCGCAGGCCCGCCGCTGGTGGCCTTGGGCGCTGCCAGTAAAATCCGCAGCAACAAGGATTCACCATGCCCATCTTCCGCCGTCCCGATTACCACTCCGAAGCCACGCAGTTCATTGACCAGCTCAAGGCCGCCAAGCCCCAGCTTGAGGCGCAGCAGCGCGCCGGCCGTGCCTTGTTGTGGGACAAAAACCTGGACCGCAGCGAGCAGCAGGAGTTCAAAAGCGCCAAAGTCGCTCAGGGTGCCTACGTCTACCAAACCCATTCGGACCACTGAACCTTTGCGTTCTGCGGCCTTTGATGCAGCATTCGCTCCTTCCCGAGGCCCCGGCCGCGGATCAGTCCCTGACGCTACCCGTGGTCGACCACGTGGCAGTCGCCCGCTTGTATGGCGAGCCGCTGTTTGCCATGCCGCACGACCTCTATATCCCGCCGGATGCGCTGGAGGTTTTTTTAGAGGCGTTTGAGGGGCCGCTGGATTTTTTGCTCTACCTGATCCGCAAGCAAAACTTCAATATCCTGGACATTCCCATGCTCAGCGTGACCAAGCAGTACTTGGTCTATGTGGACCAGATCCGCAAGCGCAACCTGGAGTTGGCGGCTGAGTATTTGCTGATGGCCGCCATGCTGATCGAGATCAAATCGCGCATGCTGCTGCCGCCCAAAAAGGTGGCTGAGGGCGAAGAGGCCGAAGACCCGCGCGCCGAACTGGTGCGCCGCCTCTTGGAATACGAGCAGATCAAGCTCGGCGCCGCGCGCCTGAATGCGGTGCCGCAATTCGGCCGTGATTTTTTGCAAGCCGCCGTCTACATCGAACAAAGCCTGCAACCCCGTTTTCCCGAGGTTCATGTGCTTGATTTGCGCGAAGCCTGGGCCGCTATTTTGCAGCGTGCCCGTCTGGTGCAGCACCACAAAATCAGCCGCGAAGAGCTCTCGGTGCGCGAACACATGAGCATGGTGCTCAAAAAATTGCAAGGCCGGCGTTTTGTGGGTTTTGAAGACTTGTTCGAATCAGGCAGCAGCATGGGGGTGCTGGTCGTGACCTTTATTGCACTGCTGGAATTGGCCAAGGAAACCTTGGTAGAAATCACCCAGGCCGAGGCCTTTGCGCCCATCTACGTGCGCCTGGCGTACACCGCCAGCTAGCACCTTCTTTCAACGGCGCGTTTTGCCCCCCGAGGAGTCCCCACCATGGCCACACCTGCAAGCCCTGACCTTCACGCTGCCAGCCAACTGGGAGGCACACCCTACGGCACCTTGCCACCGGCTTCGCCCATGGCCACGCGCCGCCCGATCAGCCTGCCCCGCCTGCTGGAGATGCACGCGCGCGGCGAAAAAATCACCATGCTCACGGCCTATGACGCCACCTTTGCCGCGGTGGCCGATGCCGCCGGTGTGGAGTGCATTTTGATCGGCGATTCGCTGGGCATGGTCTGCCAGGGCCTGCACAGCACCGTTGGCGTAACGCTGGACGATATGCGTTACCACACCGAGAGCGTGTCGCGCGGCATCCGCCGGGCCCAGGGCACCGCCTGGGTGGTGGCCGACCTGCCCTTTGGCACTTACCAGGAATCCAAGGAACAAGCCTTTCGCAGTGCCGCTGTGCTGATGCAGGCCGGTGCCCACATGATCAAGCTCGAGGGCGGCGGTTGGACGACCGAGATCGTGCACTTCCTGGTGCAGCGCGGCATACCCGTGTGTGCCCACCTGGGTCTGACGCCCCAAACGGTGCATGCGCTGGGCGGCTACCGGGTGCAAGGCAAGTCGCTCGCTAGCGCCGAACTGCTCACGCAAGAGGCCCATGCGCTGCAAGACGCCGGTGCCTCCATGCTGGTGCTGGAGATGGTGCCCGCGCAACTCTCGGCGGAGCTGACCCGCTCACTGACACGCTGTGCCACGATTGGCATTGGCGCGGGCAAAGACACAGCCGGGCAAGTGCTGGTCTTGCACGACATGCTGGGTATGAACCTGGGCAAGATGCCCAAGTTTGTGCGCAACTTTATGGCAGACTCCGACTCGATCCGCGGCGCCATGGAGGCCTATGTGGCGGCTGTCAAAGACGGCAGCTTTCCGGTCAATGGCGTGCATGCCTGGTAACTCAAGACCTTTGTTTTCTTTACGGCTTCGCCATTGATGCACATCGTCCACACCCTGCCCGCGCTGGCTGAAGCACTCACGCACTACCGCCACCCTGCCGTGGTGCCCACCATGGGCAATTTGCACGACGGCCACTTGGCGCTGGTGCGCCAGGCCAAGCCACTGGGCGATGTCACGGTGGCCACGATTTTTGTGAACCGCCTGCAATTCGGTCCGCAAGACGACTTTGACACCTACCCGCGCACCTTGGCCGCCGATTGCGCCCAACTCGAGGCAGCGGGCTGCGACCTGGTGTTTGCACCCACCGAACAAGAGTTCTACCCCGAGCCCCAGACTTTTCGTGTCACCCCGCCAGAAGCACTGACCGATGTGCTTGAAGGCGCGTTTCGCCCCGGTTTTTTCGCTGGTGTGTGCACGGTGGTACTCAAGCTGCTGAGCTGCACCCGAGCCCGCACCGCCGTGTTTGGCAAAAAGGACTACCAGCAGCTGATGGTGATCCGCCATATGGTGCGCCAGTTCAATCTGCCGGTCGACATCGTGGGTGGTGACACCTGCCGCGCCAGCGACGGACTGGCCCTGTCGTCCCGCAACGGCTACCTGAACGAATCGGAGCGCGCCAAGGCGGGTGAACTGCATGCCCAATTGCAAGGCATTGCCCACGCCGTGCGCGCAGGCCATACCGACTTTGCGGCGCTGGAGGCACAGGCGATGCAGGCCTTGCGCACCAAGGGCTGGCAGCCCGACTATGTGGCGGTGCGCCGCCAAAGCGATTTGCAATTGCCGCAAACTGCCGACGCACTTGTGGTGCTGGCAGCCGCCCGTTTGGGCAGCACCCGCCTGATCGACAACCTGGAATTCTGAGAGCGCGCGGGGCGCCGTTTAGCGCGCGGGTTTGAGCTGTCCGCGCAAGGCGTCCATCTGCACTTCAATGGCGGGGGCATCGACCGCGTCATGGGCGTACACGCTGTAGCACTCCAAATCCGCCAAGGCCTGCTCGTGCTGACCCAAGAGCGCGTGGGCCAGGCCGCGGTCGCGGTATTCGGCCCAGTCTTGCGGCAGCAAAACCACCAGCCGTTCCTGAACCGCCAGCCACTGCGTACCCGCAGCTTGGTTTTTGTAGATTTCTTTCAGATTGCGAAGCATGCGCACCACGATGTCGCGGCGGGGTGCCGACTGCAAATACAGGCCCAGGAGCGTCTCAAAATCGTCGCTGACGTCCTGGATCCGGTAGGGCTCCAGCTTCTCCAATAAATCTTCGCGGCTAAAGGATTGTCCCGTCATCGGGTCCATCACTGCCATCCCCACGGGCAGGCTGACCTTGATCAAAAAGTGGCCGGGGAAACTCACCCCGCGCGCGTCCAGGCTCAGCCCCTGGGCCAACTCCAACCACAGCACCGCCAAAGAAATGGGTATGCCGCGGCGCGTCTGCAACAACTGGTGGATAAAACTGTTGTCGGGCGCGTAGTAGTCGTTCACGTTGCCGCCAAAACCCAGCTCTTTGTAGAAATACTGGTTCAGGTGCAGCAACTTGGCCATGGGCGCCGCGTCAGCTGCCACGCGCTGGCTCAGGCGCTGTTGCAAGGTGTCGATCTCGGACAACACCCCTTGGACATCCAGGGTCGGCTGCTGAATATGCCCGATACAAATAGCGGCTTCCAAAAGCGCAAAGTCTTGATCACTCTCCACCAGGGTCGCAAAAAACTCCAGCGGGTCGGGGGTTTCAAAATTCAAATTCATGGCATCCAGGTCGCAACTGCGTGCAGTCTAGCGCCGCAAAAATTGCCGCAGCTTCAGGCCCAGCACAGTCACGGTCAACAGATAAAGCAGCGCCCCGCCCAGTACCGCCGCCGCCACCAGGCCCACACGCAGCAGATGCTGACCCGCCATGTGCAGCCAATCGACCGCTTGTGCGGCCCACAGCAGGTACGCACACAGCAGGGCTGCGGCGATTGCCACTTGCAGAAAAAACCGCGCCCAGCCTGGCGACGGTCGGTAGCTCCCGCGCTTGCGCAAGCCCGCCAGCAGCCACAACGCGTTCACGACCGCGCCCAAGCCGATCGACAAAGACAGCGCCGCGTGCTGGAACAAGGGCACCAGCGCCAGATTGAGCAGCTGGGTGATGAGGAGCACGGCAATCGCAATGCGCACCGGGGTTTTGATGTCCTGGTTGGCGTAATAGCCAGGCGCGAGCACCTTGATCGCCACAATGCCCACCAGGCCCACACCCCAGCCCTGCAAGGCACGCGCGGTTTGCGCCACATCGAAGGCGGTAAACGCTTTGTACTGGAACAGCACCGCCACCAACGGTTGCGCAAATACCAAGAGCGCCACCGCACAAGGCACGGCCAGCAGCACCACGATACGCAAGCCCCAGTCCAGCGAAGCCGAGTAGTCTTGCGCGTCGCCTGACGCACGCGCGGCGGCCAGCTGCGGCGTCAGCACCACGCCCAGGGCCACGCCCAGCATGGCGGTCGGAAACTCCATCAAGCGGTCGGCATAGCTCAACCAGCTCACGCTGCCTGCGGGCAGGTGCGAGGCGATCTGGGTGTTGATAAGCAAGGAAATCTGCGCCACGCTCACGCCCAGCAAGGCCGGCGCCATCAAGCGGGCGATGTCGCGGGTGGCAGGGTCGGCCCAGGCCGCGCGCAAGGCCGCAAGCCCCAGACCGATGCGCGGCAGCATGCCGATGGCACGCAGGGCTGGTATTTGCACCGCCAACTGCAAGCACCCGCCCACCATCACCCCCACCGCCATGGCATAGATCGGCTCCACACCCTGCTGCGCCAGCCACGGCGCGAGGCCCCAAGCGGCCGCGATGGTCGACAGATTGAGCAGTACCGGCGTGGCCGCAGGCACGGCAAAGCGTTTGTAGGTATTCAGAATGCCCGAGGACAGCGCCACCAGCGACATAAAGCCGATGTAAGGAAACATGAATCGCGTCATGACCACGGCAGCGTCGTAGCCACGCGGGTCTTTTTGCATGCCGCTGGCCATGGCCCAGACCATCCAGGGCGCGGCCAGCACGCCCAACACACAGGTCAGCAGCAGTGCCCAAGCCAATACGGTCGCCACCCGATCGACCACCCGCTGGGTCGCGGCATCGCCGTGCTGGGCTTTGGACGCGGCCAGCACCGGCACAAAGGCCTGGCTGAACGCCCCTTCGGCGAACAGGCGGCGAAACAAATTGGGAATGCGAAACGCGACGTTGAACGCGTCGGTCATGGCGCTGGCGCCAAAAAACGCTGCCAAAAGCGATTCGCGCACCAGACCGGTCACGCGAGACGCCAAGGTCCAAAGGGACACGGTGGAAGCGGATTTGAGAAGACTCACGGGCCAAGTTTAGCCGTAGCCTAGGCGCTGGCAGACCCGAAACCCGTGGCGGCTATAATCATGGGCTTTGCTGGCATCATCCACAGACACAAGGAAACTCAATCATGGCATCTGGAAAACCCAAGAAAAAGAACCCGCGCCTGGCGTCGGGCCGTAAACGCGTCCGCCAGGACATCAAAATCAACGCCGCGAACACCTCGCTGCGTTCCAAATACCGCACTGCGGTGAAGAACGTCGAAAAAGCAGTGTTGGCCGGTGACAAGACCAAAGCCAGCGAACTGTTTGGCAAGATGCAAGCCGTGGTGGACACCATTGCGGACAAGGGCATCTTCCACAAAAACAAAGCAGCACGCGACAAGAGCCGTTTGGCCACCAAGGTGAAAGCCTTGGCACTCGCAGCCTAAATCTTTTAGGCAACCGCACGAATCCTGCACGCAGGATTCGCCGTTTGAAACGGGTGCGCTACCAGCAAAGCAAAAAGCCGTCGCAAG
Source organism: Comamonadaceae bacterium (assembly GCA_947447985.1). Classification (GTDB taxonomy): domain Bacteria; phylum Pseudomonadota; class Gammaproteobacteria; order Burkholderiales; family Burkholderiaceae_C; genus Allorhodoferax. Next base: position 12,084 of record CANFLX010000001.1, on the reverse strand, counting down.
ACGGCTTTTTTGCGTCTGGCCATCGCATCAGCGCGGCCGGTGCATTTGGAACAACTGCTCCGGGCCCATGGCAAAGTAATCGGCCGCTCCGCCACCGCGCAGCACATGGCCAGCCGCAGCCGTGTTGTACACGCCGTCCTGGAGCAAGGCTTTGTCGATGTGAACGGCTAGCACCTCGCCCAGCACCAGCCAAGTGGGCACGTGCACTCCATCGAGCCCCTGCAACTGCAGAATTTGGGTTTTTCGGCACTCAAAGGTGACCGGGCTCTCGGCCACGCGCGGCGGCGCGACCAGGGTGGAGGCCAAGGGCGTGAGGCCTGTCAGGTCAAACTCGCTGACCCCGGGGTCGGCGGCGATGCAGCTCTGGTTCATGGCCTCGGCCAGCGCGCGGGTGGTGAGGTTCCAGACGAATTCACCGGTTTCCTCGATGTTGCGCAGCGTGTCTTTGTAGCCAATGCTGGCAAAGCCGATGATGGGCGGGACGTAATTGAAGGCGTTGAAAAAACTGTAGGGCGCCAGGTTGTTGATGCCCTGGCCGCTGCGGGTCGATATCCAGCCAATGGGGCGCGGGCCGACGATGGCGTTAAATGGATCGTGCGGCAGGCCGTGGCCCAGGCGCGGCTCGTAGGAGTGAATCGAAGTGCTCATGGCGCCATCCTAGCGCCACGGCAAAAGCCGCTATCGGGGGGCGCGTTCGGGCAGGCTGGGGGGGCCTTCGCTGGTTTGCAGGTCGTTGTCGCGCGCGAAGTTTATGCAGAACTCCCAGGCCATGACGTCGTACTCCCGCAAATCGGGGTGGATGATGACGCACTTGGTCTCGCCAAACGAGGTGGGCACACACCAAGGCGAATAACCCAAATGGCTGCCGGGCTGCGGCCCGCCGGGGCGGAATTGGCTCATCACCCCCGCCAGGCGCTCAGACCAGTCGCTCGGACGAAAGGTACGACCCTGGCTGTTGATGCCCAGGATGTAGATTTCTTTGGAGGGTGTGATTGCCATGGAGTGTGGTGAAAAGGCCCAAACGCTGGGCGTCACGCCCCGCGTGCTGCGCTGCACCATCATTTTACCTGCTCGCCAGCGCCTAAAATTACCGGTCACGGCCCAACCTGCGTTGGGCTGCTTTGTTTTGAGCCCTCCCCGGAGTTTGACCATGACCGCCGCCACGTCCGTCCCCGCCGCTTCTTCGCCCCATGTGATGACCACCTATGGCCGTTTGCCCATCGCGCTCAGCCACGGCCAGGGCTGCCGGGTGTGGGACACGCAGGGCAAGCAATACCTCGACGCGCTGGGCGGCATTGCGGTCAACACCTTGGGCCACAACCACCCCGATTTGGTGCCGGCCTTGCAGCACCAGCTCACCCAACTGATCCACACCTCCAATTACTACCACGTCCCCCTGCAAGAAGCGCTGGCCGCCAAGCTGGTCGCGCTCTCGGGCATGACAAACGTGTTTTTCTGCTCTACGGGCCTGGAGGCCAACGAGGCCGCACTCAAGCTCGCGCGCAAATTTGGCCATGACAAGGGCATTGAGCGGCCCGAAGTCGTGGTGTTTGACAAGGCCTTTCATGGCCGCAGCATTGCCACCCTGAGCGCCACGGGCAACCCCAAAGTGCAGGCGGGGTTTGGCCCGCTGGTCGAAGGCTTTGTCCGTGTACCGCTCAACGACATCACCGCCCTGCAAACCGCCACTGCGGGCAATAACAACGTGGTGGCCGTGTTTGTCGAAGCCATTCAAGGCGAAGGCGGCGTCAACCCCTTGCACATGGACTACCTGCGCCAATTGCGCGCCCTGTGTGACGAGCGCGATTGGCTCTTGATGATTGACGAAGTGCAGTGCGGCATGGGCCGCACCGGCAAGTGGTTTGCCCACCAGTGGGCAGGCATCGTGCCGGACGTGATGCCCCTGGCCAAAGGCCTGGGCTCCGGCGTGCCGGTCGGCGCCGTGGTGGCGGGCCCGCGCGCAGCGCATATTTTTGGCGTGGGCAACCATGGCACCACGTTTGGGGGCAACCCCTTGGCCATGCGTGCCGGGGTGGAGACCATCCGCATCATGGAGCGCGATGGTTTGCTGGCCAACGCGGCCACCGTGGGCGCCCATCTGCAGGCCGGACTGAAGGCGGCCTTGAGCGCAGAACTGGCCAGTGGCGCGGTCAAAGAAGTGCGCGGCCAGGGCCTGATGCTGGGCATTGAGTTGTCCAAGCCTTGCGGCGCCCTCACCCAGCAATGCGCCGACCACGGGCTCTTGATCAGCGTGACGGCGGACTCGGTGGTGCGCCTGGTGCCCTCGCTCATCCTGACCTCCGCCGAGGCCGATGAAATCGTGGCCATTTTGTGCCCCCTGATCCGCGCGTTTTTGGCGGCCTGAACGTCTTTGGAAAGCTCCACCCATGAAGCACTACCTGCAATTCAATGACCTGAGCGCAGACGAATGCAACTACGTTTTTGCCCGCGCCGCGCTGATCAAAAAGAAGTTCAAGTCCTACGAAAAGCACCACACGCTGGCCGACCGCACGCTGGCCATGATTTTTGAGAAAGCATCGACCCGCACCCGTGTGAGTTTTGAGGCCGGCATGTACCAGCTGGGTGGCAGCGTGGTGCATCTGACCACCGGCGATAGCCAGCTGGGTCGGGCCGAACCGATCGAAGACAGCGCCAAAGTCATCAGCCGCATGACCGACTTGGTGATGATCCGCACCTACGAGCAAACCAAGATTGAGCGCTTTGCCGCCCACTCGCGCGTGCCGGTGATCAACGGCCTGACCAATGAGTTCCATCCTTGCCAAATTTTGGCGGACATCTTTACCTACATAGAACACCGTGGCTCGATTGCGGGCAAGACTGTGGCCTGGGTGGGCGATGGCAACAACATGGCCAACACCTGGCTACAAGCGGCGGATTTGCTGGGCTTTACCGTGCATGTAAGCACGCCCAGCGGCTATGAAATTGACCAATCGGTTGCAGGACTGCGCTCCGCCGACAGCTACCGCGTGTTTGACGACCCCTTGAGCGCCTGCGCGGGCGCCGATCTGGTGACCACCGATGTGTGGACCAGCATGGGCTACGAGGCTGAAAACGAGGCGCGTATGAAAGCATTTGCCTCCTGGCGCGTGAGCAACACCATGATGGCTGCCGCCGCCAGCGACGCCTTGTTCATGCACTGCCTGCCTGCGCACCGGGGTGAAGAGGTAGACGCCGACGTGATTGACGGGCCGCAGAGCGTGGTCTGGGACGAGGCAGAAAACCGCATGCATGTGCAAAAAGCGCTGATGGAATACCTGCTGCTCGGCCGCTTGGACTAAGACCTGCATGACCACATTGCAAGACTGCCAGGCGCGCGACGCCGCTGACCCGCTGCGCTCATTGCGCGATCTGTTTTCGATACCCGAGGGCCTGATTTATCTCGACGGCAACTCGCTGGGCGTGAGCCCCAAGACCGCCGCTGCCCGCGCCGCCCAGGTGGTGAGCCAGGAATGGGGCCAGGGCCTGATTCGTTCCTGGAACACGGCGGGCTGGTTTGACCTGCCCCAGCGCCTGGGCGACCAGATTGCGCCGCTGATTGGCGCAGGCCCCGGCGAAGTGGTGGCCACCGACACCACGTCGATCAACCTGTACAAAGTGCTGTCCGCCGCGCTGTCCATCGCGCATGCCGACCGCCCCGCGCGCCGCGTGGTGCTGAGCGAGCGCAGCAACTTTCCGACCGACCTGTACATCGCCGAAGGCCTGTGCGCCCAGCGCGGCTACACGTTGGTGCTGGTGGAGCCGCACGAGATTGCGGCGCACCTGAACCACGACCTGGCGGTGCTGATGCTCACCCATGTGAACTACCGCACAGGGGCCATGCACGACATGGCCGCCCTGACCCAAGCCGCCCATGCGGCTGGCGGGATGGTGGCGTGGGACCTGGCCCACAGCGCAGGCGCGGTGCCCGTCGATTTAACCGGCGCTGGTGCAGACTTCGCGGTGGGTTGCGGCTACAAATACCTCAATGGCGGGCCCGGCGCGCCTGCTTTTGTGTGGGTTCACCCCACACACGCCCAGCGCACCGACCTGCCGTTTGTGCAGCCACTCTCCGGCTGGTGGGGCCACGCCGCGCCGTTTGCCTTCACATCCGACTACCAGCCTGCAGCGGGCATTCAGCGCTACCAGTGCGGCACCCAACCCATCGTGAGCCTGTCGCTGCTGGAGTGCGGTTTGGACGGCTTCAAAGCCGCAGAGCCCCTGGGCGGCATGGCCGCGCTGCGCGCCAAATCACTGGCCTTGACCGACTTGTTCATTGCTCTGGTGGAAGAACGCTGCCGGGGCTTTGGGCTGGGACTGGCCACTCCGCGCGACCATAGCCAGCGGGGCTCGCAAGTCTGCCTGACACGCGAACATGCAGCGGGCGGCACTTTAGGCTCCGGCGCGTTTGCCATCATGCAAGCGCTGATCGCGCGCGGCGTAATTGGCGACTTCCGCGCGGGCGATGGCGGCGTGCACAAAGACATCTTGCGCTTCGGCCTGACGCCGCTGTACATCGGCTTTGAAGAGGTTTGGAATGCGGTCGAGCAACTGCGCCAGGTATTAGCCAGTGAAGAATGGAAGCAGCCGCAGTTCAATCGGCAGCACGCGGTGACTTAAAACGCGCCGGCTGCCTCAGCCGCCCGCGTACAGCCAAGGCACATCCAGCAAGCGCTGGCCCAACACACGCATTGCCACATCGCGGCCCCAGCGCTGCACGCCGCTTGCGTGAAAAATCTCGCCGTTGCGCTGTGCTCGCACTTGCACCCGCGCGTTGCGCCGCCAGCGGGTGTGGGCATAGTGTTCCAGCGCAGCCACATCACCCAGACCGGGCGTGGACAGGCTCTCGGCGAGGCTGGCCGCATCTTCGATCGCCATGCCGGCCCCTTGGGCCAGGTAGGGCAGCATGGGGTGGGCCGCGTCGCCCATCAGCGCAATGCGTCCGAACGCCAACTCCTGGGGGCCGCGCACAGGGGGCAGGCCGTTGAGCGGCCAGAGCCGCCAGGTCTTGATGGCAGCCACGAGGTCTTGCAGCGGCGTGGCCGCCTCCTTCAGGTGTGTGCTCAGGTCGAGGGCGGTGGCCTCGTGGTCCCAATGCGCCCTGTCGTCAGGCGCAGGACCTTCGACGATGACCACCACGTTCAGCCATTGACCGCCATGCACGGGGTACTGCACCGCATGAAACCGGGGACCGAGCCAGGCAGTCACCACTTCGCTGCGCAGCGCCTGCGGCAAACCAGCCTGCGGCACCATGGCGCGGTAGGCCAGGTGGCCTGTGAATGTGGGCTGGGCATCGCTGCGCACAAAGTCGCGCACGTTGCTCCACAAGCCGTCGGCACCGATCAGCACATTGCTGCGGCGTTGGTGGCCGTCGGTGGAGTTGATTTGCACCGCGTTGCTGTCCTGGCTGGCGTGGAGCATGGCGTTGTTCAACATCAGCTGGGTCGTCCCTTGGGCTTCCACAGCCGTCAGCAAGAGCTGGTGCAGATCGGCCCGGGCGATGGTGGCGTAACGCGCGCCATAGCGCTGCACCGCGCGCGCACCCAGCGCAAGCTGCCCCAACAGAGCAGCGGACTCGGCGCTGCGCACCTGCAGCAATGGCGGAAAGCAAGCCAGCGCGTCCAGCCCGGGCCCCAGGCCCCAGCCTTCCAACAGCCGCACCACGTTGGGGCTGAGCTGAATGCCCGCACCCACTTCGGAAAACAGCGGCTTTTTCTCGATGAGCTGCACGCCCATTCCCCGCGCGCCGCAGGCCAAGGCCGTGGCCAAGCCGCCGATGCCGCCACCCACCACCAGTATCTTTTTTTGCATGGCTGGGGCTTAAAACAAAGCGCGCAAGGCCGGATACAGCGCACGAAAGCGTGCATAGCGCGTCAGGAGCAAGGCACGCTGCTCAGCGTCGGGCACAAAGGTGTGGCTTGCGGGCAGGGCTTGGCAAACTTCTTCCAGAGTGCCGCCGTCGGCCATCCAGGCCAGGCGTGCTGCGCCCAGCGCGGCAGCGGCATGCGCACCGATAGGACGTTGGAGCGAACAGTTCAAACCACTGGCCAGCATCTGGCCCCAGGCGTCACTGCGGGCGCCGCCGCCGACCAAGCTCAGTGTGGGCCCCGGGGCTTGGCTGGCCGCTGCGCCCTGGGCCATGGCGGCTTGGCCATCCATCAGGCCGAAACACACGCCTTCCATCACCGCATAACCCAGATCGGCCGCGCCATGGTCGCTGCGCAAACCGATGAAAGTGCCACTGGCCTGCGGGTTGTTGTGCGGCGTGCGCTCGCCACTCAGGTAGGGCAAAAAAATCGGTGCACGGGCACGCTGGGCCGGGCTGAGTGCATCCACCGCCGCTGACAAATCCGCCTCACTGGCGCTGCCGGTGAGCTGCGCGACCCAACCGATGGCGCTGGCTGCGCTGAGCATGACCGCCATCTGGTGCCAGCGCTGCGGCAGCGCATGGGCAAAAGCATGCACCGCCAATTCCGGCGCTGCCTGGTAGGACGCCCCGACCAAAAACAGCACCCCCGAGGTGCCCAGGGACACGAAGCCCTGGCCTGCCTGCACCGCACCGACGCCCACGGCGCTGGCGGCGTTGTCACCGCCCCCGCCTGCCACGCAGATACCTTCGGGCAGGCCCCAGCGCTGGGCCAAGGCGGGCAACAACGCGCCACGCGACGCGCTGCCCTCGACCAAGCGCGGCATGTGCGACGCATTCAGCCCACAGGCCGCCAGCATCTCGGCGCTCCATTGGCGGCGGGCGACATCCAGCCAGAGCGTGCCTGCGGCGTCAGACATCTCGCTCACGGCTTCGCCGGTGAGTTGCAAACCGAGCCAATCTTTGGGCAACAGCACCTGGCGGATCTGGGAAAAGAGCGCCGCCTCATGGCTGCGCAACCACAGGAGCTTGGGCGCAGTGAATCCGGGCATGGCCAGGTTGCCAGTGATCTGGCGCGAATTCGGCACGGCCGCCTCCAGCGCCACGCATTCGGCCGCAGACCGGCCATCGTTCCACAAAATCGCGGGGCGCAGCACTTTGCCTGCGGCGTCGAGCACCACCGCACCGTGCATTTGGCCGGACAAACCGATCGCACGCACTTGCGCCCAGGCCTGGGGCGCTGTGGCACGCAACTTGCCCACGGCCTGCTCCAGCGCACTCCACCAGGCCGCAGGGGCCTGCTCACTCCAGTGAGGCTGTGGCTGCTGCACGGTCAAAGGCGCATCGGCCGTGGCGCATATGCGGTTTTGGTCGTCCAGCAACAGCACTTTGATGCCGGAGGTGCCGAGGTCCATTCCGAGGTACATGGCGTGCCTTTTTTTCTGCGGTACGGCGTGCTATTCGACGCGCGTTACCGATTGTGGTTTGAAGCCGAGGTCGGCGGCTTTTCCTTTGCGAGCCCGGGGTGAACGGGCATTGTTGAGGCTGCGGATTTCCAGCGTTTCTTCGCGCTGCTTGCCGCCCCGCCCCAGGCCTGCAATGCGCACACTGCGGGTGTAGGCTGCGGCACCTGCCAAAGTGTCTTTGTCTTCCAGCGCCAGCAGCATCAGGCCGCGACCGCCTTTTTCCATGGTTTTGAGTTCGGACAACTTGAAGGTCAAGATGCGCCCCAGCGTGGAGGCACAGGCCACGTCTGTGGCCGGCAGCACAGCCGCACGCGTGGTATTGGGCGCGGCAACCGTTGGTGCGGAAGCGGGCCCTTGGGGCAGACTGGCCCCCGACACCAGAGATGGCGCACACACGGTTTCACCGTCATTGCAACTGATAAACGCCTTGCCCGCCTTTTGGCGCGACACCATGTGCTCCACCGAGGCGATAAAGCCATAGCCGCCGCTGCCCGAGAGCAGCAATTGCGCGCTCCCCGCACCGGCAAAGTAGTGCAGCACCCGGGTGCCGGATTCGAGCTCAATCAGGCTGGTCAGCGGCTGGCCATCGCCCCGCCCGCCGGGCAGCAAAGACACAGCGACCGAATACACGCGCCCGTTTGAGCCAAAAGCCAACAGGGTGTCCACGCTGCGGCACTCAAAGGTGCCGTACAGCGCATCGCCCGCTTTGAAGGCAAAGCTGGCCGCCTCGTGGCCGTGGCCGCTGCGGGCACGCACCCAACCTTTGTCGCTGACCACCACGGTCACCGGTTCGTCCATGATCTTGACCTCGGCCACCGCTTTTTTCTCTTCCTGAATCAGGGTGCGGCGGGGGTCGGCAAAGGTCTTGGCGTCGGCCTCGATCTCTTTGACCATCAGACGACGCAGGGCCGACGGATTGCCCAAAATTTCTTCGAGTTTTTGCTGCTCGCTGCGCAGCTCCGAGAGCTCTTGCTCGATCTTGATCGCCTCCAGCCGTGCCAACTGGCGCAGGCGGATTTCCAAAATGTCTTCGGCCTGGCGCTCGCTCAAGTTGAAGCGCGCCATCAGTGCAGACTTGGGCTCGTCCGACTGGCGAATAATGGCAATCACCTCGTCGATATTGAGCAGCACCAGCTGGCGTCCCTCCAGAATATGGATGCGGTCCAGCACCTTGCCCAGGCGGTGGCGCGAGCGCTTTTCAATCGTGCTTTGGCGAAACGCAATCCACTCGGTCAGCATTTGCCGGAACGACTTCTGGGTGGGCCGCCCGTCCAAGCCCACCATGGTCAGGTTGATGGGGCTGGAGGTTTCCAGGCTGGTATGGGCCAGCAGCGCGGTGATGAGTTCTTGTTGCTCAATGCGGCTGGTCTTGGGCTCGAACACCAGACGCACCGCGTTTTCTTTGCCCGATTCGTCGCGCACCACGTCCAGCACCGCCAGCATGCTGGCCTTGAGCTGGGTCTGGTCCAGCGACAGGGCTTTTTTGCCGGCCTTGACCTTGGGGTTGGTCAGCTCTTCAATTTCTTCGAGCACGCGCTGGCTGCTCACACCCGGCGGCAGCTCGGTAACCACCAGTTGCCACTGGCCGCGCGCCAGATCTTCAATTTTCCAGCGCGCCCGCACTTTTAGCGAGCCACGTCCCGTGCGGTAGGCCTCGGCAATGTCTGATGCCGGGCTGATGACTTGTGCGCCCCCAGGGTAGTCCGGCCCTGGTACCAAGGCATAAAGCTCAGCGTCCGACAGCTTGGGGGACTTGACCAGCGCCACACAGGCGTCGGCAATCTCGCGCAGGTTGTGGCTGGGAATCTCGGTGGCCAAGCCCACTGCAATGCCGCTGGCGCCATTGAGCAAGGAAAACGGCAGACGGGCTGGCAACTGACGCGGCTCTTCGGTAGAGCCGTCGTAATTGGGCTGGAAGTCCACCGTGCCCTGGTCAATCTCGTCGAGCAAGAGGCTGGTGATTTTGGCCAGCCGCGCCTCGGTGTACCGCATGGCGGCCGCGCCGTCGCCGTCACGCGAACCAAAATTGCCCTGCCCGTCAATCAGCGGATAGCGCTGCGAAAAATCCTGGGCCATGCGCACCAGGGCGTCATAGGCCGCCTGGTCGCCATGGGGATGGAAGCGGCCCAGCACATCGCCCACCACGCGGGCGCTTTTGACGGGCTTGGCGCCGGTATTGCCATTGGCCCCGCCAAAGCCCAGGCCCATGCGCGACATGCTGTACAAAATTCTGCGCTGCACCGGCTTTTGGCCGTCGCACACATCGGGCAAGGCGCGGCCTTTGACCACGCTGAGGGCGTATTCCAAATAAGCGCGCTGCGCATAGTTGGCAAGGTTGAGCTGGTCGTCGCCTTCAGATGCGGGCGCGAGGTCGAGAATAGGTTGGTCGGTCATTCAGTAGGGTTCAAAGGGGAACGAAACAAATTCGGAAAGCGCGAGCCTCAGGGAGGCGTCGCCGCCCAGTCTTCAACACGCAAGCCCTCGACACCGTCAAAGTGCCGGGTGTTGTGGGTGACCAGCACCAGGCCTTCGGCCAGGGCGTGGGCGGCAATCAAGGTGTCCATCGCGCCAATCGGGCGCCCCAGCTGGCGCAGTTTGTGCGCCAAGGGGCCATAGGCATCGGCCACCGCGTCGGTCCAGGGCAAGGCGGGCACTTGCTGCAGGCACAGGTCGATCATGCGGCGGCGCTTGTCAGGCGCGTCCAGAGCGCTTTGACCGAAGCGCAGTTCGGCACGGCAAATGGCGGAGGTGACCACGGTCTGGCGCGCCAACTCTTCGGCCATGCGGGCCCGCAAGTCCGCATAGCCGCCGCGAATGAAGTCGCTCAGGATGTTGCTGTCGGCCAGGTAACGCGCTGTCATGTTCTATGGCTTTGAATCAGGCCAAGGGGTTGCGCGGCAGCTCCGGCGCGCGTGGTGGCAGGAATTCAGTGCGGTCGGTGTTGCTGTCCACCAAGGCCAGCAGCTCACGCAATTGCGCTTGGCGCTCGGCGTCGCTGGGTTTGGGGCGAAGAATGAGCTCGCCCGTGCTTTCGTCGCGGCGGATCCACACCTCCGACGCATCGAGGCGAAACAGCTTGGGCAGGCGCACGGCCTGGCTGTTGCCATTGGTGAACACTTTGGCAGTGGTATCCATCATCACTCTCCGTGGGACTGAATCATCTTAATGTACATCCAAAATGTGTGTACTTCAATGGAGTTTCAAACTCAGACGTCAATTTCAACCGAATCCCCGTGGATTTCCATGAGCTCGCGGCGGGCGGCGGCCTCGCCTTTGCCCATGAGCTTGGTGATCAAGGCCTCTGTCTGGCCGAAGTCGATTGCGCCCAATGCGACAGGCAGCAAACGGCGCGTGTCGGGGTTGAGCGTGGTGTCCCACAGTTGCTCGGCGTTCATCTCGCCCAGGCCCTTGAAGCGGCTGATGCTCCAGGCGCCTTCGCGCACGCCTTCTTTGCGCAGTTTGTCCAGGATGGCGGTGAGCTCGCCCTCGTCCAGCGCATAGGCCTTGGACGCGGGCTTTTTGCCACGTGCCGGAGCGTCCACCCGAAACAGCGGAGGGCGCGCCACAAACACATGACCGGCTTCAATGAGCTTGGGAAAGTGGCGGAAAAACAGCGTCAACAAGAGCACCTGGATGTGCGAGCCGTCCACATCGGCGTCGCTCAGAATGCAGACCTTGCCGTAGCGCAGACCGCTCATGTCAGGCGTGTCATTGGGGCCATGGGGGTCGACACCGATGGCCACCGAAATATCGTGGATTTCGGTGTTGGCAAACAAGCGGTCACGGTCCACTTCCCAGGTGTTGAGCACCTTGCCGCGCAGGGGCAGGATGGCCTGGTTTTCTTTGTCGCGGCCCATCTTGGCGCTGCCACCGGCCGAGTCACCCTCGACCAGAAACACTTCGTTGTAGGCCAGGTCGCGGCTTTCGCAGTCGGTCAGCTTGCCGGGCAAGACCGCCACGCCCGAGCTCTTGCGTTTCTCGACTTTTTGTCCGGCGCGCTGGCGGGTTTGCGCCGCCTTGATGGCCAGCTCGGCCAGCTTTTTTCCGTAGTCCACATGCTGGTTGAGCCACAGCTCCAGCGCCGGGCGCACAAAGCCCGAGACCAGGCGCACGGCGTCGCGCGAATTGAGGCGCTCTTTGATCTGGCCTTGAAACTGCGGATCAAGCACTTTGGCCGACAGCACATAGCTGGCGCGGGCAAACACGTCCTCGGGCATCAGCTTGACGCCCTTGGGCAGCAGGCTGTGCATGTCAATAAAGCTTTTGACCGCGGTAAACAAGCCATCGCGCAAACCGCTCTCATGCGTGCCGCCTGCGCTGGTGGGAATCAGGTTGACATAGCTCTCACGCACCGGACTGCCGTCTTCGGTAAAGGCCACGCACCACATGGCGCCCTCGCCTTCGGCAAAACTGTCGTGCTGGGCATCGGCAAAGCCTTCGCCGCTGAACAGCGGAATCACCGGGTCGGCTTGCAGGGACTGCATCAGGTAGTCCGCCAGGCCGCCTTTGTAGAGCCAGGTTTGGCTGTCTTTGGTCTTTTCATTGAGCAGCGAGACGCTCACGCCGGGCATCAGCACCGCCTTGCTGCGCAGCAGGTGCACCAGCTCGGCCATGGGCAGGGCCGCCGACTCAAAGTATTTGGCATCCGGCCAGACGCGCACCGTGGTGCCCGATTTGCGGTCGCCCTCGCCCGCCTTGCGCACCTGCAGCGCTTCGGTGACGTCGCCGCTTTGGAACACGATGCGGGCCACCGAT